>CAYLIV010000052.1:0-24748 GCA_964384055.1 uncultured Fibrobacteraceae bacterium | reverse complement strand
ACTTCGCGGCCAACATGCTCGAGACCCGCAACGAGACCCTCGAGGGCAAGACCGCCCTGGTTTCCGGCTCCGGTAACGTGTTCCAGTACACGACCGAGAAGCTGCTCGACCTGGGCGCCAAGGTGCTCACCGCGTCCGACAGCTCGGGCTACGTCTACGACGAAGCCGGCATCGACCGCGACAAGCTCGCCTTCATCATGGAGCTGAAGAACGTCAAGCGCGGCCGCATCAAGGAATACGCCGACAAGTTCGGCGCGACCTACACGCCCGTGGACTCGAGCCTGGACCACAACCCGCTGTGGGATCACAAGGCCGACTGCGCCTTCCCGAGCGCCACGCAGAACGAGATCAACTCCGTCGACGCCGACAACCTGCTGAAGAACGGTGTTTACGTGGTCTCCGAGGGCGCCAACATGCCCACGATTCCCGAAGGCGTGAACAAGTTCATCGACGCCAAGATCCTGTACGGACCGGGCAAGGCTGCCAACGCCGGCGGCGTCGCCGTTTCCGGCCTCGAGATGAGCCAGAACAGCATGCGCCTGAGCTGGACCCGCGAAGAGGTCGACAACAAGCTGCAGTGGATCATGAAGTCGATCCACGAGGCCTGCGTCTCCGCCGCGGACGAGTTCGGCACGCCGGGCAACTATGTCAACGGCGCGAACATCGCCGGCTTCCTGAAGGTCGCCGACACGATGATCGACCAGGGTGTTGCCTACTAGACGATCCTCTGTGGATCATGAAGGCACGCCATTGGCGAGCTGACATAAGGGTGGGACGGCTACAAGCCGTCCCACTTTTTTGTTCTGGATGTCGCCATGAATATTCGCGTGCCGGTGCCCAGCGCGACCGGCCGATCGGATCCGTCAGGATACCGCGTTATATACCAGTCGTAGGTCGATCTTCTCGCCGGTGCGCGTCAGCTCGATACGCACCGCCACGATCAACTGGGTATCGTCCGTCGCAAGGTCGTATATCTTGCGTACCGACATCTGATCCTTGATCTCCAGCCGGGCGACGATGCTCCGCTCGTGCCACGAAGCACGGCCGACGATCTCGCCCCGCCTGGTCTGACGCACGACCGGCGTGCCGTTGACCGGCAACGTTTCCTGCCGATCGCGCGCGTCGATGACCTCGAGCACGCCGTCGGCGTGGGCGATGGCCAGGGTTTCCATGCCGGCGACAATGTGTTGCAGCGGGTGTTGACCGGTCACGGTCGAAGTTTCGCCGCGACCGCCCATACTGCCGCCGGATCCGCCCATACCGCCTTTACCGCCACCCATGCCACCGCGGCCGCCGCCCATGCCGCCGCGGCCTCCGCCCATGCCGCCGCGGCCTCCGCCCATGCCACCGCGGCCGCCACCCGTGCCACCGCCGCCCGGCCCGCCGCGACCGCGGGAGGCCCGCATTTCCGCCATGACCTTGGCGATGCGTTCGGCAGCCTGGTCGCGTGAGTTCTCGTCCAGCTGCCAGACGCCGCTGAAATCGGGTCGCTGCGGCGTACGCGGCTCGACGGCCAGGCTCGGTTGGAGCCAGAAGCAGAGCGCCAAACCAAGGGCGGCACAGCCAATGGTCCGACTGCTCGCGTTCGTCGTGAAGTGCTGTGCTGTCGTCATCGTTCACCTTTCCGTGGTTCAGGCACCGGGTGGGGCGGCGCGGATGAAAATCGTTTCATCCTGCATAACGCGTCAGCACCGGAATACCTGCGCACGGATTTTACCGGCGAGCGGAAGCCCGTATGCCGTGCCGTGTCGGGCGTATGGTATGTCCGCGCATGATGAGCACCGTGTCGACCAACGGCACGGGCCCTCCTACCGGCGGGCATCCTCGGTAATGCAGATCACCGTTCACCGCGGCCGGATTGATTGACACAACTCGAATAAAACCGATATATTGTGTGCACGTCAGTGACTCCAACCGAGTGGGGGCGACTTGGCTTCGACGTGGTCGGGGGACTGTTGACTGCATGTCGAGATTCCATCCATCTCGTAAAACGGTGGAAAAACCAATAAGTGACGAAGACAACTTCGCACTGGCTGCTTAAATAGCAGCCCGTCTCCGGATCGGGGGGGCACCGGCCTGATCCAAGGGGGCGCCGTTTTCTGGTGTCTGGTCCGGAAGCAGGTCCCTGGCGGAAGGACGAGATATTTGTGGGACTGGCTCGTTGGGCGGCAGGTTGCCCGGCCTCCCGGCGAGTGAGATCAACGGGCGACTAAGCATGTAGACGTCGGCAGGGTACCGGTTACGGACGCGGGTTCGATTCCCGCCGCCTCCACCAATCTGAACGGCTGCCGCCGTTCCGGCACTGCCTTGACAGTTTTCGGATTCTCCCCTAGATATGGTCTGAATAATCACCTCTATCGATAACTGCCGTGCGTGTCGACGAACACATCTTCACTCGATGCTCGACGCGACATCCCCGTTTGCTGTTCGTTCCATTCTCACTCGAGGAGGTTCCGATGCCGGAAGCAACAACCATCACCCTCGTCTCGCTCTGGCTGCCGATCCTGCTGTCGGCGGTGTTTGTTTTCATCGTCAGTTCCATCATCCACATGGTGCTGAAGTACCACCGTACCGATTTCGTCAAGTTGCCGGACGAGGACGGCGTCATGGACGCCCTGCGCGGTTTCGCCATTCCGCCAGGCGAGTACATCATGCCCAACGCGAGCAGCACCAAGGAGATGAGCTCGCCCGAGTACATCGCCAAGACCGAGCGCGGGCCGGTGGCCTTCATGACCGTGCTGCCCAGCGGGCGGCCGGGCATGGGCAAGAGCCTCGTGCTGTGGTTCCTCTACAGCATCGTGGTCGGGATCTTCGCCGCGTACGTGGGGCATCTCGCCCTGGGTGTGGGCGCGGAGTATCGAGCTGTTTCCCGGGTTGTCGGTTGCGTCGCCTTCATGGGCTACGCCGTCGCCATCTGGCAGAACTCGATCTGGTACAAGCGCCGCTGGAGCACGACGCTCAAGAACACCTTCGATGGATTGGTCTATGGTCTCGTGACCGGCGGCACCTTCGGTTGGTTGTGGCCTTCGTGATCATGCCGTAGCTGTTTGCTTCGTTGCGCCGGCGCAACTCGGTACGTCGTCGACGATCGTTGCCCCGGCGCACAGGATTTTTCCACGTCTTCAAATGGATCGCCGACAGCTTCCCGTGGGCGCCCGCGTGCCCCTCGGGGGACATGGGCGATCTTCCCGGCGCCGGCCGTACTACTGCCGTTCCCGGCGCCGCCACCATCGCCGTCCGAATTCCCGGCCGGCCATCACCAAAAAATACACCGCGCCGGTCAGCAGGATCGTCGTGGCGCCCGCGGGCAGGTCCGGCCCGTAGCTGATGGCGAGGCCACCGGTGGTCAGCAGCATGCAGAACACCGCGGCCAGGATCATCATCTGCCACAGGCGGCGGGCGAAGACGTTGGCCAGGGCAGCCGGCAGGGTGAGCAGGGTGATCACCAGAACGATGCCGACGACCGACACCAGCAGCACCACCGTCAAGGCGGTCAGCCCCAGGAGCAGGAAGTAGAAAGCCTCGACCTTCACGCCGCGCAGCCGGGCGAACTCCCAGTCGAAACAGATGGCGAGCAGCTGCTGCTGGAACAGCACGACCACGATCAGGACGAGCGCATCGAGACCACCGATCAGCAGCAGATCGTTCGGCGTGACCATCAGGATGTTGCCGAAGAGGTAACTCATCAGATCGGTGGCGTAGCCCGGGGTGGCGGCGATCAGGAGCACGCCGGCCGCCATGCCGATGGCCCACACCGCGCCGATGACCGTGTCTTCGCGTTGCTGCCAGTGCAGGCTGACCCAGCCCACGACGAGACTCGCCAAGAGCGCCACGATCACCGCACCGGCCAGAGGCGACAGGGCCGTGAAACCGTGGACCACCTGCAGGTAGTGCACGAGGCCGAGTCCGGCCAGCACGCAGTGGGCGATGGCGCCCGCGATGTAGCTGATGCGCCGGATGACCACGAAGCTGCCCACCACGCCGCAGGGAATGCTGACCAGCAGGCCTGCCAGCAGGGCATACTGCAGGAAGGGATGCCGCGCCAGGGCGTCCAGAAAATCCAGCAAGCCTAGCATGCCAATCGAGCCAAGCATGCCAAACGAGCCAAGCAGCCCGGGCGAGCCCGCGGCGCCTAGGATGGTGGCCACAGGTGTTCCCCTTCGTGGTTGCAGCGATGGTCGTGACGTACCATGCGCACGTCCGAACCGTAGAGCTCGCTGATGATCTGGCCGTTGACCTCGCTCGTCGGGTGTACCATGACCCGGCCCTTGACGCAGACCACGGTCTTGACGTAGCGCGATACGAAACCCAGGTCGTGAGAGACGAGCACGATGGTCAGCGATTCGTTCAGCCGTTGCAGCAGCTCGTAGAATTCTTCCTCGACCCGGGCGTCGAGACTCGCGGTGGGTTCGTCGAGCAGCAGCAGCTGGGGGGCGCAGGCGAGCGCGCGGGCGATCAGTGCCCGCTGTTGCTGACCCACGCTGAGCGAGGCGAAGTGGCGATCGCCCAGATCGCCGAGACCGACGTCGGCCAACGCCGTTTGCGCGAGCTCCCGGTCGCGGCCGCGGACAGGGCCGAAGAACGAGCCGCCGCCGAGCCGTCCCATCAATGCCACCTCGGTCACGCTGATGGGAAACAGCGGATCGAGTTGCGGATGCTGGGGGACGTAACCGATGCGCGAGCGCGCGGCCGCGGGCGCTTCGCCAAAAATCCGTACCGCACCGCGGGTCGGCTGCAACAGGCCGAGCAGCAGTTTCAGCAGGGTCGTCTTGCCGCTGCCGTTGGGTCCGACCAGGCAGACGAAATCGCGCTCGGGAACGGCCAGCTCGACATCCGAGAGCAAGGTGCGCCGGCCATAGCCGAAGGCCAGCCCATGGGTCTCGATGACCGCTTCGGTCGCGCTGGTCACGGCGTCTCCTCTCGTGGTCCCGGGACTTCGCGCGCATCCGGGGCGCCGTGCGTTGCCGCGGCAGCCAGGATACGCCGCAACTCTCCGGCGATCCGCGCCAGGTTATCCAGGTAGTCGACAGCCAGTGGATCCAGCTCGACCAGTTCGGCGTCCACGGCGCGGGCTATCGTCGTCGCGGTCTTGCGAGAGAACTGCGGCTGGACGACGACGTGCTTCACGCCGAGCTGTCGCACCCGTTCGATCAGTTCGCCGAGGTGTCGCGCGCCTGGCTCGTGGCCGTCGCTTTCAACGGCGAGCTGGATCAGCCCGTGCTCACGGGCGAAATGTCCGAAGGCCGGGTGAAAGACGACGAAGGCACCGCCCCGATAGGGCGCCAGGAGCTCTCGATTCTGTTGCCGCAACCGCTGCAAGTCGTCGCGTAACGCGGCGAGATTGGTACGATATTCCGCCGCGCCCTCCGGATCGATCCGGCACAGCCCGCTGCAGATCGAGTCGGCCTGGGCCAGCGCCAGGTCGATGGAGAGCCAGGTATGGGGATCGATGCCGTCTGCGCCGTGGTGGTGGCCGTGGTGGTGATCGTTTTGGTGACCGTGGTCGTGCGCGCCAGCATGCCCATCGCCATGCCCGTCGCGTTGGACCGGTTGTTGCGAAGGCGGCATGGCGGACCCGCTCGTGGCAAATATCGGCGGACGCGAACGCAGCCCGGCCAGGCTGCGCAGCAGCGTCGACTCGAAGGGCACGCCGATGCTGAAATAAACCTGCGCCTGCTCGAGCTGGCTCATCTGGCGCGGCGTCGGTTCGTAGGTGGCGGGGGAGGCGCCGGGTGCGACGAGCACCTGCACCGAGACCCGATCCTGGCCGATACGCTCGACGAAATACCGCTGCGGTAGAATGCTGACGAACACGGATACGGGCTCCGCCGCTGGTACCGGCGTCGCCAGCATGAGCGGTAGCGCCATCGCCGGCAGGCAAGCGACAAGTATGCGGAAAGGGTTCATGTTTCGCCTCACGTGTTCCGAAGAATACTTCACAGTACGAAATCCAGGACTATCGGGACGATCAGGACTGTCGTCGTCTTAGATCCTATGGCACCATGATACTCGGTCCGGCCGGGGAATCAACCCAGGAGGCGGTCGACGACTCCCCATGTATAACCGCAGGGGGCGGTTTTCGCCCCCCGGATTAGCCAGGCGCGAAAGGTGTAACGTGCGGTCGGTCGGTTTTTGACTAGTTTATGGCAGTTCGTAGCGATCAGATACGGTTCACGAGTCACCGAAGGCACGGCAGACGAATGATAGGTAAGCCGCGTCCGGTGACCGGCTCACAGCGAGGAGAATTACCATGCCCTTGGTTCCCATGCGCGCGCTACTCGATCACGCCGCGGAAAACGATTACGGCGTCGGGGCGTTCAACGTCAACAACATGGAGCAGATCCAGTCCATCATGATGGCGGCGACCGAAACCAACAGTCCGGTCATCATCCAGGCCAGTCGTGGCGCTCGCTCCTATTCCAACGACGCGTATCTGCGACACCTGATGCTCGCTGCTGTGGAGCTCAATCCCGACATTCCCCTCGCCATGCATCAAGACCACGGCGACTCGCCAGCGACCTGCTTCAGCGCCATCGACCAGGGTTTCACCTCGGTGATGATGGACGGCAGCCTCGAGGCGGACGGCAAGACGCCGTCGAGCTACGAGTACAACGTCGAGGTGACCAGAAAGGTGGTCGCCAAGGCCCATGCGCTCGGGGTGACCGTCGAGGCCGAGCTCGGCTGTCTGGGTGGAATCGAGGACGGCCACGGCGCCGGCATGACCGGCGAAGAGGCCATGGCGCACCTGACCGATCCCGAACAGGCCATGGAGTTCGTGGCGGCCACCGGCTGCGATGCGCTGGCGGTGGCCATCGGCACCAGCCACGGCGCCTACAAGTTCAGCGCCAAGCCCACGGGCGACGTGCTGCGCATGGACGTGATCGAACGGATCCACCAGAACCTGCCCAACTGCCACCTGGTCATGCACGGTTCGAGCTCGGTGCCCCGGGAACTCGTGGACATCATCAACCGGTACGGCGGCGAGATTCCCGAGACCTACGGCGTGCCGGTCGAGGAGATTCAGCGCGGCATCAAGCACGGCGTGCGCAAGATCAATGTGGATACCGATAACCGGCTGGCCATCACCGGCGCCATCCGCAAGGCCTTCAGCGAGGACAAGGCGGTCTTCGATCCGCGGACCTACCTCAAGCCGGCTCGCGAGGCCATGGCCGAGGTGGTCAAGGCGCGCATGGTCGCCTTCGGGCAGGCGGGTTGGGCGGACAAGGTGCCGGCGACGACGCTCGCGGACATGAAGCAGCGGTATCACGAGCTGCAGTCGACGTGATCCGTGGGCTCGGGACAGTGGCGTCGCGATCGGTGTGCCGACCGGCATAGCTGTTGCGGTCGAAACCGGCGTCGCGAGTTCCGGGTTGCGTTGTTGCCGCCGGGCTATATATTCTGAACGGCCCGTGATATTCCGGGTAACCCGTGCCGACCTTGTGGTCGGCACGGTTTTTTCTCACCTTGTTTGTTGGAGACCTGGCCAGAATCAAGACAGGTCCGGTATGGGACAGGAGCCATGATCGACGATCTCAGTACGATCCGTAATATCGGTATCAGCGCCCACATCGATTCGGGCAAGACGACGCTGACCGAGCGCATCCTATTTTACACCAAGCGAATACGCGCCATCCACGAAGTTCGCGGCAAGGACGGCGTGGGCGCCACCATGGATAGCATGGAGCTGGAGAAGGAACGCGGCATCACCATCCAGTCCGCGGCGACCCATTGCGTCTGGGACGGCTACCACGTGAACATCATCGATACGCCGGGCCATGTGGATTTCACCATCGAGGTCGAGCGCGCCCTGCGGGTGCTCGACGGGGCGGTACTGGTGCTGTGCTCGGTCGCCGGCGTGCAGTCGCAATCCATAACCGTGGACCGGCAGATGCGCCGCTACGGCGTGCCGCGCATCGCTTTCATCAACAAGTGCGACCGTTCGGGCGCCAATCCGGTGCGGGTGTGCGACCAGCTGCGCGAGAAGCTCAAGCACAACGCCGTGCTGATGCAGATCCCGATCGGGCTGGAGGACAAGCTCGAGGGTGTGATCGACCTGGTGCGCATGCAGGCCTGCCGCTTCGGCGGACCCAGCGGTGAAGAACTCGAGTGGTCGGAGATTCCGGAGCGCCTGCGCATCGAGGCCGAGGCCCGACGCGAGGTGATGCTCGACGCGGTGAGCATGTTCAGCGACGAGCTGACCGACGCCATTCTCGAGGAACGGGTGACCGAGGAACTGATCAACGACGCGGTACGCGTGGGCACCAGGTCGCGGGAACTGACCCCGGTATTCCTGGGCAGCGCCTACAAGAACAAGGGTGTCCAGCTGCTGCTCGACGCGGTGATCCGCTACTTGCCCGAGCCGACCGAGGTCCGTAACGAGGCCGTCGAGATCATGTCCGACGGTACCGAGAAGGAATTTCCGCTGAGCAATTCGCCCGACGACGATCTGGTGGCTCACGTGTTCAAGCTCGAGGAAGGTCCCTACGGCCAGCTGACCTACCTGCGACTGTACCAGGGCTCGCTGCGCAAGGGTGACGAGATCGTCAACAGCCGCACGGGCAAGAGCATCAAGGTGGGCCGGCTGGTGCGCATGCACGCCAACCAGATGGAGGAAATCACCGATTCCGGCGCCGGTGACATCGTGGCGTTGTTCGGCGTCGATTGCGCCAACGGCGACACCTTCAGCTCTGGGCCGCGGATCAGCCTGACCAGTATCCACGTACCCGAGCCGGTGGTCTCGCTGGCCATCACCCCGGACGACGGCAAGGCCCAGGCCAAGCTCGCCAAGGCGCTGCACCGCTTCACCCGCGAGGATCCGACCTTCCAGACCGCGGTCGACGCCGAGACCGGCGATACTTTGATCCGGGGCATGGGCGAACTGCATCTGGAAGTGTACGTCGAGCGGATCAAGCGCGAATTCGGTGCTACGGTGGCGACCGGCGCACCCAAGGTCAGTTATCGCGAGACGATCACTCGCGAGGTGCCGTTCAACTACATCCACCGCAAGCAGACCGGCGGCTCGGGCCAGTACGCCAAGGTGGTCGGCCGCGTGGCGCCGGCCGATGACGGCGAGTTCCGATTCGACAATATGGTCGTTGGCGGTCACATTCCGAGCGAATACATCGGTGCCTGCGAGAAGGGCTTCCGATCGATGTTGGTCAGTGGCCAGTACATCGGACACCCGGTGCAGGGTGTGCACGTGGCGCTCGAGGACGGCGACGCTCACGCGGTCGATTCGTCGGATATGGCCTTCAAAACCGCGTGCCGAAACGCATTCAAAAAGGCGTACCAGCAGGGTGCGCCCATCGCCCTCGAGCCGCTCATGCTCGTCTCGGTCGAAGGGCCGACCGAGTTTCAGGGCGAAATCATGAAGACCATGATGCAACGGCGCGGTATCATCGTCGGTACCACGGAGGACGAAGGTTTCGTGCGCGTGGACGCCAATGTGCCGCTGGCCGAGATGTTCGGATACGCCACGGTCCTGCGTTCGGCCACCCAGGGCAAGGCGGAGTTCACGATGGAATTCACCCGTTATGCTCCCGCACCGGCCGAGGTTGCGGAGGCGCTCGTCGAGGAGTTCCAGGCGAAACGCGCCGCGGGTAGTAAAAAAAACCAGTGAGGGACGTTGAGATGCCGAATAAGGGAGTAATCGAACGCAGTCCGGTACGTATCTTCGAACGCGCCATCGGCGGTGGACTCGGCCGGGGCAACATCGGTTGTGTCCTGTCGCGCACGGGTGTCGGCAAGACCGGTTTTCTGATCGGGCTGGCCATCGACAGCTTGTTGCAGGACCGGAAGGTATTACACATCTCGACCAAGGAATCGGTGGAACACGTCCGCGTATTCTACGATCAACTCTTCCACACCCTGGCCGGCGAACTCGAGCTGCAGAATGTGCAGCAACGCCTGCTGGACGTCGAGCGCAACCGCCACATCCTGGTCTACAACCGCAAGCAGTTCACCCTCGACAAGCTGCACGACTCGGTCGAATTCCTCAAGGCCAACGCTAACTTCGACCCGGACATGGTGATCATGGACGGCACGCCGCGGTTCGAGAAGTGCGAGGACTGGGAAATCGAGGGCGTGCAGAAACTCGCCGCCGAGTGGAACGCGGAGATCTGGACGAGCAGCAACACCCATCGCGAGGGCCAGGAACTGGACGAACGAGGCGTGCCGACCATGGTAACACGTTTCGATAACCGGCTGTCGGTGATCCTGAATCTCGTTCCCCAGGACGACCGGATCCGCATCCGGATCGTCAAGGATCATGGCAAGTCGGAAGTCGCGGATCTGCACATGGAAATCGATCCGCACAACCAGATGTTGCGCTGGTGATCTGCTTTCGCCGGCGGTAACCGGATCCGATCCCGGATCCAGGTACGAACGTTCTGGAGTCGATCATGGCCGACGCAGCGAATGACGTGCAGACGCGACTCGCCGCCGTGAACGAGCGGATCGAGACCGCCTGCCGGCGAGCGGGCCGATCGACCGGGGAAATCCGTCTTATCGCCGTCTCCAAACGGATCCCTCTGCCGCAGGTGGTCGACGCCTGCCGCGCCGGACACCGTGACCTGGGGGAGAACCGGATTCAGGACGCACTGTTTCGCCAGCAGGTGTTGCCGGACGGTCTGGCAGCGGTGGGATTGCCGGCGGACCAGCCCATCTGGCACTTCATCGGCCATCTGCAGAAGAACAAGGTCAACAAGGCCGTCGGCGCCTTCGCGCTCCTGCACGGCGTGGATTCGGTGGCGCTGGCCGAGAAGATCGCCGCGCGCGCAACCGCCCTGGACCTGGTGCAACCGATCCTCCTCGAGGTCAACATCACCGGCGAGCTCCAGAAGCACGGCATGCCGCCGGACGAGGTCGACGCGGCGGCGTGTCACCTGGCCGCGGTGCCGGGAATCGAGTTGCAGGGGTTGATGACCATGGCGAGTTACGGGGTGGACAATCAGCAGCTGCACGAGACCTTTGCCGGCCTGCGCCGGTTGCGCGACGCCGCGGCGGCGTCGAGCGGCTTGCCCTTGCCCCATCTGAGCATGGGTATGACCAGCGATTTCGAGATCGCCATTGCCGAGGGCGCCACCCTGATCCGGGTCGGGACCGCGATCTTCGGCCCGCGGCAAGGCTAGAGCCGTGCCGGCAGCGTAGCCGACGCCATTATCCAGGCGTGTGGCGCCAAGCGTCTTGACGGGATCGGTCGGAAACGTCCATATTCCACCCGGTGCTGGCCGGCTCTCGATCAGCTAGACAAACGAGCCGATTGGTGTACGATCGGATCGGCGCGGGACAGCCGCATTAGCGAGCGATGCTCGTCCCATCCGGTTCCGGGTTTTGCGCAGGTTGGCGATCGTACGCGTCTAAAGGTAGGTTTCCGCGTGATGCTTCAGCGTTTTCTACTTGCGCTGCTCCAGGTTTATTCCTGGCTTATCCTGGCCCGGATCGTCATCAGCTGGGTCAATCCCCGACCGCGTAACGAATTGCTGCTGATGGTGATCCGGGTGACCGAGCCCGTCTTGAGCCTGCTGCGGCCACTGATCCCCCTGCGCGGCATCGATCTGTCGCCGATTCTGGCATTTATTTTGATACACATTCTCTCCAGAATAATCGCCTGACTGAATTACCCGGCAGGCAACCCATCCGCACTTTCCACTGAGGGCCCGGTCTGTTTTACGCCGGGTTACCGCGAGGAGGAAGCCATGAGGGTAACGCCTCTTGACGTTCGCAAGCAGGAATTCCGCAAATCCGTACGCGGCTTCGACCAGGACGAAGTCCGGGCGTTTCTTGCCACCACAGCCGATGAATACGAGGCTGTGCTGGTCGATAACAAGGAACTGCGCGAACGCATCATGGTGCTGGAAGAGAAGACCACGGAGTACCGCGACATCGAGACGACGTTGCGCGATACCATGATGACGGCCGAGAAAATCCGGCAGGATGCCGAGGACAACGCCCGCAAGGAGGGCGAGCTCGTGGTGCGCGAAGCCGAACTCACCGCCCAGGGGTGCCGTGAGCAGCTGCGGGCCGACGCGGACCGCATGCGGCGTGAAATCATGGACTTGCACACGGAAAAAGAAGCCTACCTGACGCGCTTTCGCAGTCTGGCGCAGGCGCAGATCCAGTTTGTCGAGGACCATCAGCGGGATTTCGAAGATCTCGACCGCCGGCTACGCGCCAAGGCCGAACTGGCCTGTGCGCCGCCGGCGTCAAAGCTCGCTACGGGGTCGACCGACGATGGCGTGGGTGCGGGTCCAGCACGTTCGGGCGGCGGCGTAGCCGACCAGACCGATGTCTGGCGCGATTACTCGCCCAGCGAGAGCAGGCGGTCGCCAACGGCCACGGTCGACACCTCCCTCGGCAGCGGCCACACAACAGCGGCGGACGGCGAACCGATTACCGACGAGACGACCGACGGTGCGTGCGAGGTCGAAAAGACTGTCCAGGCGATCGAGGATCAGCACACCGAGACAGGCGATCGGGACGTTGAAACCACGGTTGCCGCCGGACACCGGGACAATCGGGACGCGCATCCGGTCAGCTGATCTGGCACACATCGAAAACCCCCGTCCGTGGCGGCCGCACGCCGCTGTTGCGTCACGAAAAATACCCGAAAGAGGTGGAATGAAGCGAGAATCCGACGATTCTCGCTTTTTCCCTTTTACGGTCAAGGGGTCCGTGTTACTTTTCGTCACTCTCAAAATGGGCACCTGTACGCTCCGACGGCAGGCAGCGGACGACGAATCCCGGTCCCCAGTTGGTCTGGCCGCAGCGAGCGGACGGGCGTAAACTGGTTGAATTGAACGGCTTGGTGGAGGTTTCGACGTGAACGACATGTGGACGCAGATCGAGCAGGCAGCGGATTTCATCAGCAGTCGTTGTGATCTGGCGCCGGAATTCGGTCTGATCCTGGGGACAGGGCTCGGCGAACTGGGCAGCCGGATCAAGACCGTCGCCTCTATTCCTTACGGGGAGATCCCGCACTTCGTCGAATCCACGGCCATGACCCACCAGGGCAATCTGGTGCTGGGCGAACTCGGTGGGCGCCGCGTGGCGGCCATGCAAGGCCGGGTACATTTCTACGAGGGATATTCCATGCAGCAGATCACCCTGCCGATCAGGGTGATGCGCCGGCTCGGCGCCCAATCGCTGATCATGTCCAATGCCGTGGGGGGAATGAATCCACAGTTGCAGCCGGGTGACCTTACCGTGATGACCGATCACATCAATTTCATGGGCGACAACCCGCTCATCGGGCCCAATGACGACCGGCTCGGACCACGTTTCCCGGACATGTCGGAACCCTATGATCGGCGTTATCTTGATATATTAGAAGAGGTTGCGCTCGATTTGCGGCTGCCCCTCCATCGCGTGGTCTACGTGGCGGTGGCCGGGCCCAACCTCGAGACCGGCGCCGAATACCGGTTCTTGCGGACCATCGGCGCCGATACGGTCGGCATGTCGAGCGTACCGGAGTGCCTGGTGGCCATCCACGCCGGCATGCGGGTTGTGGGACTGTCGGTCGTCACCGACGCCTGTTTCCCGGACGCCCTGCAGCCGGCCGACGTGCAAGAGATCATCCGTGTGGCCAATGGCGCCCAGCCGAAACTCGAGGCGCTGGTAACAGGATTTTTACAGAAGGTGCCCACGATCGAGTGACAGTGGAAGAGGACAAGCCGATCATGGCCAAGGAAACGCAGCTCTATCCTGCTCTGCAGCGCCAGTTCCACGACGCCGAGTCGGAACAGTGTATCAGCCGGTTCTGGCAGCGCCACGACACCTTCCGCCGCAGCATCGAGCAGCGGGCCGGAGCGCCCGACTGGGTGTTCTACGAGGGCCCGCCGACGGCGAACGGGCTGCCAGGCGTGCACCACGTCATGGCGCGTCTGTGCAAGGACATCATGTGCCGGTTCAAGACCATGACCGGCCATCGCGTGATCCGCAAGGCCGGCTGGGATACCCACGGGCTGCCCGTCGAGCGCTCGGTGGAAAAGAGTATCGGCATCCAGGGCGCCCAGGCCATCAGCGAATACGGGTTGGTACCCTTCAACGAGGCCTGCCGCAAAAGTGTCTGGTCGTGCAAAGAGGACTGGGACGAGTTCACGACCCGGGTCGGGTACTGGGTCGATCTCGACGCTCCGTACATCACCTACACCAACGAGTATATCGAGACCGTCTGGTGGATTCTCCGTCAGTTCTACGACAAGGGTCTGCTCTATCGCGGCCAAAAGGTCATTCCCTATTGCCCTATCTGCGCCACACCCCTGTCCAGCCACGAGATGGCCAACAGCTATCGCACGGTCAAGGACCCGAGTATCTTCGTCAAACTCAAGGTCGTCCGTGACGACACAAGCGGCGGCGACGAGCACTTCGTCACCTGGACCACGACGCCCTGGACCCTGCCGGCCAACGTCGCACTGGCAGTCGGCGAGGATTTCGACTATGTGCGCGTGCGCTACGGCGACGACGTGCTGATCCTGGCCGAGGCGCGCCTGAGCGTGTTGGCGACCTGGTCGGACGAGGAGGTCGAGACCGAGGTGCTCGAGCGTTTCAAGGGCAAGGAATTGCTTGGCCTGCGTTACGAGCAGCTGCTGCCCTTTGCGTCGCCGGGCGACCAGCGCGCTTTCGCAGTGGTCGCGGCGGATTTCGTCACCCTCGACAGCGGTTCCGGTATCGTTCACATGGCGCCGGCCTTCGGCGAGGACGATTTCCAGATCGGTAAGCGCGATGGCCTGGCCTTCCTGCAACCGGTCGACGCCAACGGTGAGTTCACGGCCGAGGTGACGCCCTGGGCGGGGCAGCACGTGAAGAAAGCCGATCCGCAGATCATCGAACACCTGCGGGCCGAGGGCAAGTTGCTGGGCGTGGCGACCTACGAACACGAGTACCCATTCCACGACCGCTGCAGCAATCCGCTGATTTATTACGCGACCCCGAGCTGGTTCATCCGCACCAGCGAGATGCGTGACCAGCTCGTGGAGGCCAATCAGGCAATCACCTGGGCGCCGCCCGAGGTGGGCCACCGGCGTTTCGGCAACTGGCTGGCGGGCAACATCGACTGGTCGCTGAGCCGCAACCGATTCTGGGGTACACCCCTGAACGTCTGGATCTGCGGGGAGTGCGGCGAACTGCACGTGCCCACCTGCCGCGCGGACCTGAGCGAGCTGACCGGCTCAGATCAATCCGAGCTCGATCTGCACCGGCCCTTCGTCGACGAGCTCAGCTTCCCCTGCCGGCGACCGGATTGCGGCGGCACCGCGCAGCGCACCTCCGAGGTCATCGATTGCTGGTTCGACTCGGGCAGCATGCCCTTCGCCCAGTATCACTATCCCTTCGAGAACAAGGAGCTGTTCGAGAGCCAGTTCCCCGCCGACTTCATCAGCGAGGGCATCGACCAGACCCGCGGCTGGTTCTACACCATGCTCGTGATCAGCACCTTCCTGTTCGGCAAGAGCAGCTACAAGAGCTGTCTCGTGAACGAGCTGATTCTAGACCGCAAGGGCAAGAAGATGTCCAAGAGCGTGGGCAACGCGGTCGATCCCATGGAGATCCTGCGCACCGACGGCGCCGACCCGCTGCGCTGGTACATGATCACCTGCAGCCCGGTCTGGATGCCGACCCGTTTCGACCATGAGGGCATCAAGGAAGCTCAGCGCAAACTGCTGGCGACTCTCGACAACACCTACAAGTTCTTTGCGCTCTACGCCAACCTGGATGGGTATCGCCCCGGCGAAGGCGGCGAGACCGAGCCCGACCTGCTCGATCGCTGGATCATCAGCCGGCTGCACAGTGTCAGCGCCGCAGTGAAAAATGATCTCGACGACCTGAACCTCACGCGCGCCGGCAAGACCCTGGGCGATTTCGTCATCGACGACCTGAGCAACTGGTATGTGCGCCTGTGCCGCCGCCGTTTCTGGCAGGGTGAGATGACCGTCGACAAGCGCACGGCATTTGCCACGCTCCACACGGTCCTCGAGAGTTCGCTCCGCTTGCTGGCTCCGTTTGTCCCCTTTACCACCGAGGAGATCTATCGCAATCTGGTCGCCCATCACGATGGCGACGCCTCGGTGCACCTGACCGATTTCCCGGTCTGCGATCCGTCGCTGCAGGATGTGGAACTCGAACGCCGGATGGCCGTCACCCAGGACGTGGTGGGACTCGGACGCTCGTTACGGATGGATGCGCAACTGCGCACGCGCCAGCCGCTGGGCCGGCTGCTCGTGCACGCGGACGATGGCCGCCACGGCCTGCTGGTCGACGACGAGCGCCTCGTGGCCTACGTCGCCAGGGAGCTGAACGTCAAGGCAGTCGCCCCGGTCGAGGACCCGCGGGAAGTCGCCGAGCTGAGTGCCAAGCCGAATTTTCGAGCACTAGGGCCTCGTTTCGGTAAGCGCGCACCGATCGCCGCCAAGCGGATCAGCGCGATGACCGGCGACGAAATCATGGAGTTGCGGACCGTCGGTCGAGTCGACCTCGATCTCGAAGGCGAGCAGACCGAATTCGGTTTCGAGGAGATCCAGGCGCTCGAGACCGGCATCGATCCGTACGTCGCCACCAGCGCCGGCGGCCTCACTGTCGCCCTCGACACGACCTTGACCGAAGACCTGCGGCTGGAGGGGCTCTGTCGCGAGATCATCAACAAGGTGCAGAACCTGCGTAAAACCAGCGGCCTGGCGGTTTCGGACCGTATTGGCTTGCGGATTGCCGGCGCCGAGCGCGTCGCCGAAGTCGTGGCCCGATTCGGCGAGCATATCGCTGCCGAAACCCTGGCTGAACAGTTGGATCCGGATGTTGAATTGCCATTCCAGGACAACTTCAGTATAGATGACATCGAAATAACCATCGCTCTTGGTAAGCGTTGATGTCCTGACAGGAGGATACACATGCGAAAGACCGAACTCGTCAAGTTCCGCAAAAAGCTGGAGGAGGAGAAAGAACGCGTCTCGCAGTCGCTGGCGAAGCACGCGAAGATCATCCAGCACGCCGGCGACGAGGCGGGGGGCGAAACCGGAAAAGCGCATTCGAATCACATGGCCGACCAGGGTTCTGACGAGTTTCAGTACGAGACGACGATCAAGCACGCCTCGACCGAGGGACGCTTTCTCTACCAGATCGACCAGGCCCTGGCGCGAATCGAAGACGGTTCCTACGGCAAGTGTGAAGAGTGCGGAAAAGCCATCGCCCTGCCGCGTCTGCGTGCGCTTCCGTACGCCAAGTTGTGCATCGATTGCAAGGAGCATGAAGAGGCGGGAGGTTTGTGAGCCCGCGTGAGCTCATGCAGCCATGGCTCTGGATGCCGCTGGTCCTGATCGTCGATTTTATCTCGAAACGGCTCGTACTGGCCAACCTGGAGAGCCTGCGGCCGCGGATAGAGATACTCGGCGATTGGGTGCGCTTGGCCTACGTGCGCAATCCCGGCGCCGCCATGGGGTTGTTCCCGGTCAACCGGGCGACGCTGATCGCGATCAGTGTCCTGGCCACCGTGTTTCTCACCTATTTGTATTTCAAGAGCGAAACGAGGCGGACGCTACGGCGTGGCGCTCTGGCCGCGATTCTCGGCGGCGCGCTGGGGAACTTGATCGATCGCGTTTTCTACGACGGCCTGGTGGTGGACTTCATCGATATCGGTATCGGTTCCAGTCGCTTCTATACCTTCAACGTTGCCGACATGGGTGTCACGATCGGCGGTGCGGTGTTGTTCCTGTGTATTCTCTGGGAAACGAAACAGATGCGTCGGGACGAGGCGGTCTCCACGACGATCCCCGGCACGACAGCTGCGCAGCCGCCACCGCATGTGGTTGGCGATGATGAATGAGCCCGCCGACATACGCACCTTCACCGTGTCGGACGACGAAGCCGGCCAGCGGCTCGATAGCTTCCTGACCACCCGTTGCCCCGATTTTTCCCGCAATCAACTTCAGAACAGTCTGCAGGCTGGGCTGGTGGACGTCGACGGACGGTCCCGGCCAAAGGGCTTCCGTTTACGGGCGGGCAGCACCGTACGTTTCGTCCCGCCGGAGCCGGAACCCGCCCGGGCGGTGCCTCAGGACATACCGCTGGACATCGTCTACGAGGACGAACACCTCCTGGTCGTCGACAAAGGGCGCGACCTGGTCGTACACCCGGCTCCCGGGCATCCCGACGGCACGCTGGTCAACGGACTGCTGTATCACTGTGCGCACCTGGCGCAGGGTGGCGACCTGCTCCGTCCGGGCATCGTGCACCGGCTGGATCGTGATACGACGGGTCTGCTGGCGGTTGCGCTGAACGACCAGGCGCACCGGTCGCTGACCGAACAGTTGCGCCGGCGCACCATGCGACGCAGCTACTCGGTGCTGAGCTGGGGGTGCTGGCAGAAGGATGACGGCGTGCTGCGCGGCGACATCGGTCGTCACCATCGAGACCGCAAGAAGATGGCGGTCGTCGAGCAGGGTGGTCGCCCGGCCGAAACCCACTACCGAGTTCGTGAGGATTTCGGCTTCTGCCAGCTGTGCGACGTCGAACTGAAGACCGGCCGAACGCACCAGATCCGTGTACATTTCGCCTGCGCGAGCCATCCCGTCGTCGGCGATCCGCTCTACGGCGACGACCGTCGGGCGCGCAACGTACGCCCCAGCGAGCATCGACTCGCGACGGCGCTGGTCAAGCAGGCGGATCGCCAGATGCTGCACGCGGCGCGCCTGGGCTTCGATCATCCGGCGACCGGACAATCGCTCGAATTCGTCGCCGAACTGCCACCGGATATGGCCGATGCCATCGCGGCGTTGCGCGTGGGTAACGGCTGATCGCGCGTCGCCCGGGTTGCGACGGACCACCTGAATCTCCCGAACCGTAGCCGACGAACAGCCTCGTGCCCGGTTTGCGGTGGCACCGGTTTTCATGTATGTCTAGTGCATCATCACACGGAGTGGTCGGCACTGGCGTTCGCCACGGATGCCACGAGGAGACGCATGAAGCGATCGGGGTTGGTAGTTCTGGGTGTCGCCGTGTGTCTCGCCTGCAGCATCCTGGTTTTTTCCGAACTTCCGGCAGATGCCGGACGTCCTGCAGATGCCGGGTTTCCTGCAGATCCTGCCCGATCCGATCCCGATCGAGATTTCATCGTCATGTTCGACCAGTCGGCGGAGACTGCGGTCGTGAACGACTGGCTGGCCGATCTTCGGGCGCGTGGTGACGAGGTCGCGGTTCGGTACCGATTCCACACCTTTCCGGCTGTCCGGGTCAGTTTACCGGCGGGTAGTCCGCTGACCGCGACATCACTGGCCGGCGACCAGCGGGTCCGATATGTCGGCGGCCGCCGACCGGTGATACTGGACGCCGTTCCAGACGATCCCTATTTCGACAACCAGTGGGCGCTGGCCAACGATGGTTCGCTGGAGGGATATCGGCACATCGATATCGATGCGGTCCGGGCCTGGGACTACGTGAACAACGATACGACCATCGTCATCGCCATGGCCGACCGGGGATTCAATATCTACCATCCGGATCTGGCGGCCAACTGCATGACCGGATTCAGCTTCGTCACTTCCGATACCTTCGACACGGTGTTCGTCGATTCTACCATGGTCGAGTACGGGCAGTGGTATCACGGCACGAAGGTCGCCAGCGTGATCGCGGCGATCGGCGACAACAGCAGCCTGATGACCGGCGTCTGCTGGGGCGTGCGCATTCTGCCCTTCCGGTGTTACGAACTGAACGATTACATCTGCGCCATCGATTCGGCCGCTGCCTACGGCGCCGATGTGATGAACAACAGCTGGCACGTCGCTCCTCACTACGAGGAGAATCTGTTTCCCGACCTGGAGATGGCCATCACCCGGGCCACCAGCCGCGGGGTGATCATGGTCAACTCGGCCGGCAACGCCCAGCACAACATCGACTTGCCCGTCAACCGGATCTATCCCGCCAGCTACGACCTGCCGCTGAACCTCGCCGTGACCGCATTCGCCAGCGACGGCTCGCTGATCTACAACTGGGGTGAAAACACCGTCGACATCGCGGCCCCCGGCTTTCACGTCTGCGCCCTTTCCCATCTGGATACGACGGCGGTTCACTGCGGCAACGGCGGCACCTCCTATGCGGCGCCCCACGTGGCCGGTGCGCTGGCACTGATCAAGAGCCGCTATCCCGGGATCAGTTCCCTGGGTGCCGTGGACCGGCTGCTGACCAGCGCGGAATTCGCGGCCGCCGGCGTCGGACGGGTCGCGGGCGCCCGACGGCTGAATCTCTACCGTGCGCTCGGCGACATCGATCCCGTGGCCCCGGCCGATCCCGCAGACCTGCGGGTCGTCGCAGTCACGCCCGACAGCGTTACCGTCTCCTGGACCATGCCCGGCGAGGACGGATACACCGGTACCGCCGAGTACTACGAGATATGGCTGCGGAATCCGATCGTGGGTTTGACCAGCCAGCTGGTGGTTCATGAGGACTCGCCACCGCCGGGCGGTTCGGCGGTGCTGCATACCATGTTTCCCCACGACGACAACAAGTACCTCTTGACGCTGGCTGTCTACGATCAGGATCGCAACAGCAGTACGACGACCATTTCCCTGCACGTGCCCCCGGCACCCGCCCCGCCACGGATCGAATTATCGGAGGACTACGTTGCGGTCGATCTTCTCACCGGCCAGGCCCGCGTGGACAGCATCTTCGTGACAAACCAGGGCGGATCCGACCTGCTCGCCTGGCCGGTGGTGCCGGCGAGTTACAGCTGGCTGGACGTGACGCCGGCGACGTTGTCTGTCGCACCCGGTGACAGCGCGGCCTTTCGTTTTCGCTTCGACGCTTCCGGTTGGTGCAGCCCCGGTGTTGCAGGCCCGATCAGCATCGACAGCAATGATCCCGCCACTCCGTCCCGGCCCTGCGTGGCGCACATGGCTGTTCGTGATACCTGTCAGATCGATACCGACAGCACGGTGATCGACTTCGGCGATGTGGCGCTCTACGCGAACGCCGACACCTCGTTGTCGCTGGCCAACATCGGTTGTAGCGATTTGCAGGTCCGGGGTATCGATTTCACCGTGGTTTCCGGATATCTCGCGACACCCCGGCAGTTCATCGTGCAGGCTGGCGACAGCGTCCGGGTGCAGGTTAGCCACTACGTCGACCGGCCGGGCCCCTTCGCCGCGACCATGGTAATCGCGAGCAACGATCCCTTCGCCGGATATCTGTACGTACCGGTCAGCGGCAACGGCGTCGATAAGCCGCGGGTCGGCGAACCGCCCCGGCAGGATATCGCGTTCCGGTGCGCGCCCAATCCGGCGAATCCGCAAACGACCTTCGCCTGCGAGCTGGCCCGGGCGGCCCGGGTCGTCGTACGGGTCTACGACCTGCGTGGCGATCTGGTGAGGCAACTGGACGGCGGTCGGCGACCCGCCGGCCCGAATACCATCGGCTGGGACGGCAAGGACGGCCACGGCGACCCGTCACCGAGCGGACTGTATCTCTGTCGGCTGTCGCTGGACGGCGACGACAGCGGCCGGACCGTCAAGATCTGTCTCATTCAATAGCAGCGGTCGCTGCCGCCGGCCGACTCCGGTCACGGGCACCGGTGCCCGGGCGGTCCAATCCGGCTGCGATAGAACACTAGACAGGTACCGACTGCTTGTCTATTTTCGTCTCCATGAGTAAAATCGGTTCGCAACCGGTAGCGCCATGACCTGGTCGACCTGTAACCACAAGGTGAGAGCCGCGTGAAGATCAAGGAACGGAAACGAGACGGGATCGCCATCCTCGAAATGAGCGGTAAGCTGATGGGAGGTCCCGACGCCGACGCGTTCGCCGAGATCCTCAAGACCCAGATTCACGAGGGCGTGAAAAACGTCATCGTGAACCTGGAGAAGGTCAAATGGGTCAACAGCACCGGCCTGGGCATTTTGATCTCCGGATATTCCACGCTCAAGAAAAACGGCGGTGAATTGAAACTGCTCAAAGTATCCAGCCGTATCCAGAACATCTTCATGGTTTCGAAGCTTTACACTGTGTTCGAATCGTTCGACGACGAAGACGAGGCGCTCAAGAGTTTTTCCTGAACATCCAACGGCAGGGCGTAAGCAGGTGGATTCCATAATCGAACTCAAGATACCCAGCAAGATGGTATACCTGGGAGTGCCCGACGCCATGTTGATGGAGGTGGGCGGCGATCTCAGTTGCCAGCAGAAGTTGATCGATGAACTCGGAACCTCGGTCATCGAAGCCTGTACCAATGCGATGGAACACGGCAACAAGCTGGCCGAGGATCTGTTCGTCGAGATCCACTTCGCCTTTTCGGATGAACACATCCAGGTGACCGTCTTCGACCACGGCGACGGCTTCGACTACAACGGCTGGCAGCCACCCGAGGATCTGCTGCGCGAACGTGGACGCGGCATTCTCATCATGAAGGAATTCACTGACGAACTCGATTTCGGCATCAGCGACGATGGACGTTTCAAGGTTCGACTGACCAAGCAGATAGTGCCCGAAGAAGACTGATCCGATACCATGTCTCCCCTCCTGGGTCTCGATTACGGAACAAGCAGAGTCGGCATTGCTGTCAGTGGCGAGGGCGATACCATCGCCTTTGCCGTGGGGACGCACCGGACGCGGACCGACGGCTCGCTCTTCGACCGCCTGCAGCGGCTCATCGATCAACGCGACGTCACCGCGATCGTGATCGGTTTGCCCCTGACGGCCCGGGCCGCCGAGGAGGAGATGGCCGGACGCGTACGCACCTTCGCCCGCAAGCTCGAAACACGTTTCGAACTACCGGTATTTCTCGTCGACGAACGCTTCACCAGCCTGGAAGCCGATCGCTACCTGAAGATGTCCGGTCGACGCCACGATAAAGCCGAGATCGACGCGCTGGCGGCCGAGATCATTCTCCAGCAGTTTCTCGATCGCCGGCAACGCCGCCGGCAGGAGGACACAACCTCATGAGCCGACCGACCAGAACCGCACGTCGCCTGATCCTGTTGTGGCTCACGGGCAGCCTGACGGTGTTGCTGCTCGTCGCGCTGGGGTTGGCCGCGTACCTGTGGCACGAGTGGACGAGCCCCTGGCAACCGGCTTTGCCCGTCCCGGGACAACGCATGCACGTGAGGATCCATTCCGGGATGACCCTCGCCGCCGCGTCCGATACCCTGGCCAGGAAAGAGCTCCTGCCTTCACCGCTGGTTTTCCGGCTGGGAGCGAAGCTGACCGGCCAGGAAACGGACCTGCGCGCGGGAAGGTTCGCTATTCCGGTCGGCGTGGCGCCGCGTGACCTTCTGGAACTGCTGGTGACCGGTCCGATGGTGCAACTGAAGGTGACGTTGCCCGAAGGTATAGATGTGGAACAGGCAGCGCACCTGGTCGCCGATGCGCTGTCGATCGATGCGGGCAGATTCGTCGCCGTCGCCGATTCGGTTGCGCAGCAGGTGGCCCGCCAGAGGAACCTGCTCGGGCAGCAGCAGCGGCTACTTGACTACGGATCGCTCGTGCAGGAAGCAGGTCCCGAACAACGCCGCCGCCTTCACTGGTCCGAGGGATATCTGGCTCCCGATACCTACTATTTCGCCGAGGGTGTGGCGGCAGAACAGGTAGCCGCGACCATGGTCGGTCTGCAGTTGAGCCGACTCGAGACGGCGTTGGCACGCGCCGGCGAGTCGGTCGGGCGGCTCGGCCTGCATCCACACGATATTCTGACCCTCGCCTCGATCGTCGAAGCGGAGGCGCGCCTGGACGAGGAACGGCCCCTGATCGCCGCCGTCTACACCAACAGGCTCGACTGCGGCAAGCGTCTCGAAGCTGACCCGACCGTCGCCTTTGCCCTGCGGAAGAAGGGGCAGCGGCTGCTTTACCGGGATCTCGAGGTGGAGTCGCGCTTCAATACGTATCGCCACAAGGGATTGCCGCCTGGTCCGATCGGTACGCCGGGTGTCGCCGCGCTGCTGGCCGCGGCCGCGCCCGACACCGCCTGCGAGGCCCTGTTTTTTGTGGCCGACGGATTAGGTGGCCACGTATTCTCCCGAACCGCACACGAGCATGCACAGGCGGTGGAACAGTTTCGGAAACGGCGGCGCGGAGGAGATAATTGACGCCGCGTTGCCCGGTCATTATCATACAACATCCATCCAGCATCGATCAGGCCGCTAGGCCCGCACCGAGCAGCCTTGCTGCTGCCCGAACCGAAGCGGGCGAGACGAACAGGGGAACAGACGATGGGCATCTGGCGAAGGTCTCTGCTGCTGTGGGTCGCGTTGTTGTTGCTGGTCGCGGGCTTTCTTATGCTCGCTGCCGGTCGCCTCTCCATCGGCCCGGTTCTACTGGTGGTGGGTTACTGCATCTTGTTGCCGCTGTTTCTCTGGCGGTCGTTCAGGTTCAGGTCGGGCGAATAGCTCAGCTGGTTAGAGCACTTGCCTTACAAGCAAGGGGTCACAGGTTCGAGTCCTGTTTCGCCCACCACACATTCCCGTCACATTCTCAGGTGTGTTTCCCGATGGTTCATTTGGCAGGTTTTTGGCCACTATCCGTGGGTTTGCGGATCATTTCTAAATATATTGGCGACAGAGCATAACGATATGTGAAGTATAAATTCGAGGCCAAAAAATAATATTGCACTCCTAGAAACGTTATGCTAAGCTAATGCGGTCAAGTGATGGACTTTGACGAGTGGGAAGGAGGGCTCAATACAGTAGTCAACCGTCTTCGCTTGGGTTTATCACCCTCGCTCGATTTTGCATTTTTTGGAGGTGTCCTAATGCTTAGGAAACTCATGGTTTGTGCCCTGGTT
>CAYLIV010000051.1:0-25764 GCA_964384055.1 uncultured Fibrobacteraceae bacterium | reverse complement strand
GGGTTAGGTAGCGTTGGTGGGGGTGGATGTGCCCACAATCATACCAGGAGAGCCGTTTATCTCTCTTCCTTCATTGCCCAACGCTCCGGACAACAGGCACTCGTGACGTGGGAGGTCTCGTACCGGGCCGATCGCACACGTTTCCACGTGTGGCGGCAGGACGCAGACGGAAGTCGGCGGCACATCAGTGAAGATCCTGTCAGTGGCGGAACCAGCTTCGAATTCGTCGATCCGGAGCCTCCTTATTCGGAAGTCTCATACTGGTTACAGCAGATCGATGGCGACGGCAGTGAACACTGGCATGGTCCCGCGACCCTGAATGCAGCAGAGCTTCCTCGAACGACGGCGATAACGCGGATCAGCCCCAATCCGTTCAATCCACGAACGACCGTTTTCTTCTCGGTGAACAAGCCGCAGAGAGTGGAAATCTGTATTTACGATCTTGTGGGACGCAGGGTGACTACACTGGTGAATCAGAAATACGATCCCGGCGACTACGCCGTCGAATGGCTTGGGGATGACGCGCAAGGGCTCGCGATGCCGTCTAACACGTATATCGTTCGCTTACTCACGGATGATCGAGTGGCCTCGCGCAAGGCGCTTTTGGTTCGTTGATCCGAATCGTCGCGCAATAACGAACCTAGTTGATTCGCGACGCGTTCATTTCACATACCCCAGCGCCCGCAACCGCTGTTTCTCCGCCTCGCTCAGGTCCGTGGGCGGGGCGCTGTGCTGTACCGTCAGCGGGTTGTCCTCGTCGAAGGTCGACCACAGCCGTGTCGAGAGCCGCTCGACGACGTCAGGGTGCTGCTCCGCCAGATCGTGCAACTCGCCGGGGTCGTCGTCAAGATTGTACAGCGCCGGGTAGTGGTTCCCGTCGGACGAGAAATTCAGCAGCTTCCAGGGACCTTCGTAGATCACCTTGCAGTAGCGCGCCAGGTATTCACCTTCCTCGGCCATCACTGGTAGCGGACGTTCTTGCCGCGTGTCGGTGTTGGCGTCCGCGTCTGCACCGCCAGCCATGTCGACCAGACTCCACCCATCCAGGCCATCGGGAATCGGCAGCCCGATCATCTCAAGCAGGGTCGGCAACACGTCCACGCCCGAAACCCGCTCATCGATGCGCATCCCTGCGTAGCGGTTCCCCGGCCACTTGATGATCAGCGGCACGTGCAGCGTTTCCTGATAGGCGAGGGTGTGCGCGAAGTAGATGCCGTGTTCGCCGAGATGTTCGCCGTGATCGGCGACCAGGATGATGAGCATGTCGTCGTACAGACCGCGCTCTTTGAGATACGCCACCACCTGGCCGATATGGCTGTCGACGTAGGTCACACCGGCCCCGTACTGCGCCACGGCGTAGCCCGGATCGGTGACATCCTCGAGCCAGGTGTACAGCTCGGGCTGCTGCCACAGGTAGTTGTAGCCCTCGGTGGTCAGGATATCCTGCAGGCGCTGGTCGCCCGCGCGCGGATCGCCGTTGTAGTACATGCCGGAATACGGCGCCGGCGGCGTGTAGGGGGCGTGTACGTCGTAGTAGTGGAGAAAGAGGAAAAACGGTGGCGCCTGTTCCTGCGCCGCACAGCGGTCGACGAAGGTCTTGCTCGAGGCGGTCACGAGTTTCGCTTCCTCGCCCAGACCCTGGTCGGTGAACTTGTCGCCGGTCTGGTAGCCCTGGTGCATGCCGAAGGCGGCAGTCAGGTAGCTGATGGTCACGAAGGCCGCCGTGTGATACCCGGCGTCGGCGAGCCGTTCGGCCATCGTCACCTGCTCGGGCGCGAGACTGTAGTACTGGCGGCCGTGAAAGCCGTGGTGATAGGGCAACAGGCCGGTGTAGATCGACGCAAAGGCAGGCCCGGTCCACGGCGCGGTGGCCATGCAGTTGGTGAAATAGACGCCGTCGTCGGCGAGTGCGTCGATGTGCGGACTCTGCAGGTTCGCCTTGCCGCCACAGTGCAGAAAATCGGCACGCAGGGTGTCGATGGCCAGGATGAGGATGTTGGGCAGCGTGCCGGTGAGCGGGCCGGCGGTGGTCACGACAGGGGTGGTCTGCGTATCCGGGTCGGCGTCTTGCCGCCACCGGCCGGTCACCAGCAGCACGCCGCCGCCAATCACCATCAGCACGACAACCAACATCCAGATGCGTTTTTGCACTGTGCGGACTCCTCGCCAGCTCTCCGGCCCCGGGCAACCGTTTCGGGATCGTATCGACATGATATCGATATGATGTCGACTGCGTTTGAAACTATACTACAGTGTGGAGGCTGGCAACTGATCGAGGCGGATTACTCGCATTCGAAAACCGTGCCAACCTGTTCGGTGGCGACGTAGATAAATCGCTATAATCACGTAATATTTCAACGTTTTACGGTTGATGTACTGTCATCGGTTATTGCCTGAGACAGGTTCGCAACAAGAGAACATCCTGGTCGGCACTCGCCCCAGGTGCGCTGATGGTGGGGCATGACCCGCGTACGAGTCGACTCGTCGAGTTTTTACTAGTTTGTGCTAGAATCGAATGTGCCGTTACCCGTCGTCCTCGACCGAGGAGTTGTTGATGTCTACCGATCCATGCTGCCGGATTCCTGATCGACGCACTACGATCCACGCGTACGTGCGCCGCGGGCCCGGTGCGTCCATCCGGATCCGGGTGCGCCAATATGTGGGCTTTGCCGTTCTGTTTGCCGCGCTCGGCTTTCTCACCCTGCTCTCCGGCTGCGAGCACGGTTCGCTGCTCTCGAACACCCTGTCGCGCGATGCCGCCGCGGGTAAGGACCGCTCCGAAACCGTCACCGTCGTCGTGAGCGACCGTCTCGACGGCGAACCGCGCGCCGGCGTCAAGATCGTGTTGATGGATGCCGACGCCAACGTGCCGTGCTGTCCGCCGCTCGCCACGGACGAGAACGGCAGCACGACCTTCACCGACATTCCCGCCGGCCACTACGCCGTCGTTGTTTTCCCGGGCGCCGAGTACGACGTCTATCACCTGCCGGGAACGTTCCACCTGCCGCCGGCGCCGGACGAGAAGTGGCCCATGGGGCTGGTGATCGGCCACGACGTACCCGGACTGGTGACCGAACCGGGAACCGAGCCCGGGGCCGACGATACACGGTTCTTCCACGTGCTCACTCGGGACCGCAATCCGCCCGGCGGCTTGCCGCGGATCCAGGGCACGGTCGTCGACGGCGAAAGCGGTGAGCCACTGGCCGGCGCCTTCCTGGCGCTTTATCCCGAGTTTGCGGCCTATCTCGGTCAGGTCAACGTGTGGGACGACGTGACCCTCGCCGACGGATTATTCTCGGTATCCAATATCCCCTTCGCTCAGGATCCGTATTCCGGCGATCTGATCCAGGTGTTGCCGGTTTTTGCCATGCACGACGGCTACTGGCCCGTGCCCTACATCCACGAGCTGGCCCCCGGCGACGACAACGTCAACATCATCGGCGTGGTGATCGAACTCTTCCCGGACGAAGGAATCGGCACCAGCGCCCTGACAGGGACCATGGTTTTCGACGGCGAACCGGCGCCGAACGTGACCGTCGGGCTCAGTTACTACGGGCCGCTGCGGGTGGCCGGCGGCAAAGGTATGCTCAATGACCGGTTCCCTGACCGGCTCGCCGACGAGAAGTCCAGCGTCGGCATGCCGGGGCGCACTACCGTGACCGATGCGAACGGGACTTTTCTGTTCTCCGAACTGCCGGCCGGCGGGTATTTCGCGTTTCCCGCCTTCCGGGCCGGAGACGAACACACCTTCTACGATCCGGAGAACAACTACGTGCGGCTCGTCGGACCGGGGCAGACCGTGGACACCGGGCCGTTGAACATGGTGCGCACCATCCGGCAGAAGTGGCCGGCACCGGCCGCGGTGCTGCCGCCGCCGGTGACGGTGCTCGCCTGGTCGACGGTCAAGGAAGCCGACAGGTATCTGGTGTATCTCGATTACGAGCTCGTCGGTTCGGTCGAATCTGCCACCTACCTCGAACTGCCCGGCGACGAAGTGCTCTACGACGGGCACCACATCTGGGCCGTGGTCGCCAAGAAGTCCGACGGAACCATCGTGGGCATCACCAAGCAATCGACGCGGTTTCTGGTGGAGTAGTTATCGAGCGCCGGGTGTTCCCGCGTGCACTGTCGCCGCGCCGCGTCGAACCGACTTGCCGACCCACGGCGGCGAAACAGTCTTCACAGACATGAAGTGGCCCGATCCACCGGACCGGGCCACCACATCGGATCGAGTTTTCATACGACTCTAGAACGGAATCACCGTTCCCGAAGTATCGATCAGCTCGCTCGTGCCATCGGGACCGAACACGATCTCGTAGGTGACCGTATTGCCGTACTGGGTATAGGTCACGGTGCCGGTGCCGCTGCCGTCGGGGGCGAACCAGACTTCACCTTCGACACTGGGTTCGCCGGGTTCGGACGGATTCTCGGCCTCGAAGACGAGGTGCGCGCCGCCGCCGGCGAGTTTGTCGAGGGTGTACTCGGCGGTGGCGCCGTCGTTGCGGGACCAGGTGCCGTGCTGGGTGCCGTCGGCCTGGGCGCTCAGCGTGTAGTCCTCGCGCAGGTCGCCGTCCACGCGGTAACCGGTGGCGTCGAACGAGGCCTCGTCGCCCACCGACGAGAAGTAGGTCGTGTCCGGGTGCGCGTCGGCCCAGGTGACGATCTCCCACGCCTCGACCGAGCCTTCCTGGACCTGGCCGTGCTGATCGCGCGCGACCGGATCGTGGCCGGCCGGGTAGGTGGTCTGCAAGGAGTACTCGCCGGTCGACTCGTCGAAGGTGCCGGTGACGGCGGTGCCGTCGGCGCGGTTCTCGGTGATCGCGGCGCCGCCGGTGCCGTCCCAGGTGATCCAGCGCTCGTAGCTCGTGCCGTCACGCATCTCCATCAACACGTGCAGACTGCCGCTGCCGTCGCACTCGATGTCCGCTTCGCGCAGCATGTGCACCAGCCACCAGTTCTGCGGGTACCAGATATCCTGCATGGCCTCGCCGCCGCAAGGTTCCTCGCCGGGGGGAACCGGCTCATCGGGTATGAAGCGCACGTAGTTGCGCGGGCTGCCGCCGTCGCTGGCGACGCCGTCGAAAACCGCGCGTCGGCGCGCATCGTGCAGCAGATCGTCGTCTTCGGTTTCCAGATCGCCCATCTGCACGTGGATGGTGTCGTTGACCGCTTCGAGCCACTGGTTGGCGGGCGCCGCCGTGAAGGTGCCGCGCGCCTCGACGATGGTGTCGTCCTCGATGGCGCCGCCGTTCGGCTCCACGAGTACGGCGTGGTGTTCGGCGTCGCTACGCCAGTGCACCGTCGCTTCGAGGGAGTAGAGGATCTCGTCGCCCTCGACCGGAATCTCGCCGGGATCCAGGATGATTTCCGCCTCGGTCCATTCCTGCAACGGGTGGAAGCGCGGATCCTCGACGTGATGCAGCGCACGCACCTGGATGCCGGGCCCCATGGGGCCGCTGCCGGAAACGGGCGCCAGGGTGCCGGTGGACACCTCGCCGCCGAACATCTCTTCCTCGTGGAAGATGCTGTGATACTCGTCGTCGGATCCGTCCTCGAGGGTGCCGTTGGTGTCGATGATGATCTCCTGGTCACGCCGCACGACCCGGCCCAGCACCGGCATGTATTCGCGCAGCGAGACGAAGCGCAGCACATCCGGCGTGTCGGTCTCGATCAAGGCGTTCAGGCCCGAGCTGTCGGGCGTGTCGAAATACTCGACGCTGACCGTGTCGCCCTCGTCCTTGGCCAGGCGATCGAAGCACGGCAGCTGGTCCATGCGCATCAGGTGGTCGCTTGAACCGGTGGCCAGCCCGACGCCCTGCACCGTCAGGTTACGCATGGCGCGGAAGTTGTACGCGGAGCGGGCGCTCTTGTCCGGGAAGCTCACGCCCTCGCCTGCCCATGCCTCGGCCTCGGCATCCTCGTAGATGCCGGCGTCCTCGGCCAGGCTGCTCGTGGGGTTGGTGAACATCTCGATCTGGCTCAGGTTCGCGTTCACCAGCGCCGGCGCCTGGGCCGACTTGCTGAGCGACGCGGCCATCTCGGCCTCGGGTGTCTGGGTGCCGGGACCGGTGAGGTCCTCTTCCTGGCTGCAGCCGGCAACCAGCAGCGCGAATGTCGCAATCAACAACAGAAACGCGCTCGAGATGGGGTACGGATACTTGCTGAATCTCATGGTATTCCTCCTGGACGGGTCATTCCTGGATCGGGACCTTCACGTTTCGAGAGGGGGAAATCGCAAACGGTGTGCCAGGGGGCGCGAGACGGTAGAATTAGACGGTGCGGCGTAACTAGTTACATTACTATATGTTGCGGAATCGGTATTGGGTTGGTTGATGACCTTGCCGGCTCGCGAAGGTGTGAAGAGTCGCCACAAACGTGAATTTGCACCGCGGCGGAGTGGTTATTGCCGCGACGGTCGGCACTGCTCGGACGCCACATGCGGTCGTCACGGCGCTCCGATCCATACCCTGTGCACGCTTACCGGCTCGGCTTCCACGGCCGAGACGATCAGATCGATCTCGAGGGGTTGCCTCGCGGCGAGCTCGGGGTCGGGCGTCAGGTCCAGCGCCAGCGGCTGCCGCGGCGCCGCGGTTCCCGCCGCCAGGATCGTCTTGTCTCGCGAGTCCAGAACCGCGATGCGTAGTGGTGCCGAGGCGTCGATAGCCACCTGGTAACGGCCTGCCGGCAACAGCAGGTTCGTCATGCCGGCGCCGTTTTCCTGATCCACGGTGACCACGGGCTGACCGCTCCCGTCCAGTCGGCACACGGTCTCGCCCGGCCTCTCGAACAGGTACCCGGGTATGGTCCAGCCGCTTCCCTGGCGACGCATGCCGATACGCTCGCTCTGCCAGTTGATCCAGACCAGACAGGTGACCGCCGGGTCGTCTCCCGGTGCAAAGCGGACGGGCGTGAAGCGCTGGAAGAACGCCTCGCGCTCCTGCATCTCCACGCCCGAGCGATAGCACGCCCGGTAGCGTCCGTACGGGCTGCAGAAGATGACCAGATCAGGATTGCGTTCGAGCACGTAGGCGCCGTCGCCCAGCTCGTGAGCCAGCGGACCGTGGCCCAGGTCGACCGGCGGATGGCGCGGAAGGTAGTGGTCGCTCAGGCCGAGCATGTCCACCGTGGGCAGGCCCGACCAGTAGGGCAGGCAACCGGCGACCGGAGTGGCCAGCAGCGGTTGCTGCCCGGCGAAGGCGGTGGCAAGCATCTCACCGACCTGCTTGCCGTCCCACTCCCAGCGTTCGCTGACGGCGCGCCGGTTCTCGTCGTCGGTGAATTGCAGTACACCGTAGAAGGCGAACAGGATCAGGCCCGCGGCAACGATTCCCGCACGCCGCAGCACAATACGGGATTCGATTGCAGCTAACCGGTCCGCAACCTCTACGCTCAGCCGACCGACCGACAGCGCCATCAACCCGACCAGCGGAACCAGATGCCTCCAGGCGGGAAAGATGTCGCCGCCGATGACGATCAGGTAGACGCACCAGAGCAACGCCGGCGCGCCGAGCAGCACGGCGACCGCTCGTGAATTGCGTCGCGCCAGTTCGCGAAGACCAAAAACCGCAGCCACGATCGAGACCGGCGCGAGGGCCAGCAGGCCCCGTGCGAGATAGGCGGCGCCTTCGCCGATCCGCTGTCCCGTGGGTACGAGCTTGACGAGCGCCGTGTTGGGCAGCCATTCGCCATAGTAGGTCAGACGAAAGATCAGCTGACCCAGAAAAAACAGCAGCGGCAGGACCAGCAGGCTGAGGGCGAAAACCCAGCCGTCGCGCCGCCAGCGTGTGATCAGCAGCGCCGCCAGACAGAGAGCGGCGGTGAACAGAGGGCCGTCGGGCCGGGTCACGCACAGCAGCGCCAGCCACAGCGAGGGGAGCAGTGCCCGTCGGGCGCGCCAGGCGTTCTCGCCGGCGACGCGCAGCAACAAGACCACCGCCCAGGTCAGCAACGCCGCTACCAGGATCGACTCCAGACCGCCCACGATCCAGACGGCGATCGGCGCGGCCAGCACCACCCCCCCCTGGGCCACCAGCAGGGGTAACCAGCGGCGCAGCAGTCCCTGGCCAGCTCGCGCCCGCCGGCCTCCGTTCGCGGTCACGGGGAAAGCATACGCCAGCGCGCTCAGCACGCCGGCGCCGCTCAGATACCCCAGCACCCGCACCGCGGTGATCAGGTCCAGTCCCAGCTTACCCGCACCGGCCGCGAGCAGGACCCACAGGAGATTCGAGTACCCTTCGACGGGCTGTCCGTCGGTCCAGGTCAGGCCGTGTCCCGCCAGCAGGCGGTCGGCGTAGCGCAACGAGATCAGTGCATCGTCGGCGATGAAGGGCAGGTAATGGGTGGTGTGCCAGACGAGCAGGAAAAATGCGGCCACGGATGTCAGCAGCGTGAGCAGCCAGGCGGGAGAGTTCGCGTTGTCAGCTTCTTGCGACATGGCCTTTTCCGGGACTCGATTTGTGATCGATTCGCTCACGGCGCAGCGATGGGAAAGCGCCGCGTATTGAGTCGCCAGATGGCGGCGAGGCGTTCGCGACTCCAAAGCGGACCGGAGATGACCAGCGCAAGGTCGTTGTACAGCGCGGAGTACACGGGATCGCTGAGCTGATTGTGTCCGCTATGCGCCGTGTCGACATAGCCGTCCGGTAAAACGCGCGCGAAGTGGCCGATGCGCCAGCTTCCCTTGAGCGCCGTCGGGTTGGCTTTCAGGCGCGCCAGAAACGGATCGCTCAGGGCGTAGGGATCGATGATCTGAACGTCCGGTCCCGCTTCGAAACCATAAAAGCCGATGGCCCACCAGACCGTGTAGATGGGGCCGTGCAGGATCGTCTCTTGCCGGGCGCGCCGACCCTCTTTGACCCAGTCGTGTTCCGCAGGGTCGCCATCGAGGCGGTGCAGCGCACCGGTGGCCCAGAAGTACTGGCCCCGCTCGTCGGTGATGCCGTGGTAGGTGTCGGTATTACGGTAGTCGACGGCGCAGATCAGCGGGTTGTTGGGCACGAGCAACCCCAGCAGCAGGACGCCACCGAGTGCCCAGGCGAACCAGCGGCGGCTCGGCCGGCGGCGAGCCAGCAGGGCGACGGCCAGGAAAAAGGGGACCACGAGAAAACGGCCGCTCATGAAACAGCCGCCCATGCGCAGGATGTAGAGCAGATACAGTCCGAGTCCGATCAGAAACGGTAGCTGGCGTTTGTTCCCGGTGCGCCAGGAGCCCACGATGGTCACGCCGGCCAGCAAGAGCGTCAACACCAGGAGCGGATCGGTCAGCGCGGCGTCGACGAGGTAGAACACGCCCTGGCGCGCCAGTTCGAGCAGGCCGAATCCCGTGCCCAGTTTCGCGTAGGCGGTGTTGGGCAGGGGAAAGCCGTAGTAGACGAGCGAGAAGATCTCCCAGGCGATGAGCGGCGAGAAACCGAGCAGGACGTTGCGCAGTACGCTTCGCCACCGAGGCCGGTCTCGCGATGACCCCCCGGTAGACGCCGACCAGCAGCGCGCCACGAGCGGCGGCAAGAACAGCAGCAGGTTATCCAGTCGCGTCAGGGCGGCCAGCGCGGTGGTCAGCGCGAGGATGCCGAGGTGGCGGTGGTCGTTGTCGCGTTGCTCGCTACGGTCGGTGCGGAAATAGACCACCATGAACCACGCCACCAGCAGGCAGCTCAACGGGTTTTCCAGGCCGGAGGTCGCGTAATCGACGAAGAATTTCGAGAGCAGCACGACAACGCCGCCAAGAGCCGCACCGGTGCGTGAGACGGCGATCCGTGACAGCAACAGAAACACCGCGGCGGCAGAGCACAACACCCCGGTCCCGACGACGACCCAGTACGCGTTGCCGGCGATTGCATAGCCGAAAAACAGGAGAATGAGCCACAACGGATGCGTGAAGACCTGGACGCGTTCGCCCACGTTCCAGGTCAGCCCGTGGCCGTGAAGAACATTGTCGACGGTGCGCATGGTGATGAAGGCGTCGTCGCAGACCCACGCGCACTTGACGGCGAGCGCCAGGAACGCCAGCAGCAATACTGCAGTCAGCAGAATCCGGAAACCGTTCGAGCGACTCTCGACTCCCGCCACCGCGTCTTCGTTCACGACCGGATTCACACCCGCATCCACGGCCTCGGTTACGGCCTCGTTCACATCTTCGTTCACGCCCTCGTTCACGTTCTTGCCCACCTCCCCGGTGAATCAGGTCAAAGTAGCAAAGGAGCTACGGCGATACAACCTGTCGATTGTCCGGACGATTACTGCTGGTGGAACCGCGAGGATCAGGTAGAGTGAGGGCGAGAATACGACCGTGGCAACCCGCCGCACTGCACCCGGGTGCACACGCGACGTCTCCGACCAGACGGCAATGGTACGGCGCCGATCGGCGAAACGATAAACGAGATGGTGAACATGCCCGCGACCGGAGCGAGTACCGATACCCAGGCCGAACCCATCAGATTCCAGCCCTACGATACGGCGACGGATCCGCTGTTCAGCATCCTGGTGCCGTCGTGGAACAATCTGCCCTTCCTGCGGCTCTGCCTCGACAGTGTCCGGCGCCACTCCGCGTACGAACACCAGATCGTCGTGCACGTGAACGAGGGAGCGGATAGTACGCGGGCGTGGGTCAACAGCCAGGAAATCGATCACAGCTACTCGTTGCGAAACGTCGGTGTGTGCCGGTCGCTCAACGCGGCAGCGACCATGGCGCGGACGCGGTACATCGTCTACATGAACGACGACATGTACGCCTTGCCCGGCTGGGATCGCTCTCTGTACGAGGCGATTGAGGCCCTCGGGCACGACCGGTTCTTTCTTTCCGGCACCATGATCGAGCCGGCGTTCACCAACAACCCGTGCGCCCTGGCACCGTATGATTTCGGCACGACCGTGGAGGACTTCCGCGAGGAGGAATTGCTGGCGGCGTTTGCGCGGCTCGAAAAACCCGATTGGTGCGGTGCTACCTGGCCGCCCAACGTGGTGTCGCGGCGTCTGTGGGAGCAGGTGGGCGGCTACAGCGAGGAATTCAGCCCCGGCATGTCGTCGGACCCGGACTTCTCGCAGAAACTGTGGCTGGCCGGCGTGCGCCACTTTCAGGGTCTGGGCGACAGCCGCGTGTATCACTTCCAGGCCAAGTCCACCGGGAAGATCACGAAGAATCCCGGTAGCCAGCAGTTCCTGCGCAAGTGGGGTATAACCCAGTCCACCTTCGGCAAGTATTATCTGCGTCGCGGGCAGCCGTGGCGCGGCCCGTTGCCCGAACCCGGGCCGGCGCCCGGCCTGCTGCTGGCGACGTTGAAGTCCAAGCTCAAGCTGCTGCTGCTCCGCTGAAGCCGGAAACCCGGTTCAGAACCCGCTAGCGATCGCCAACGGCAACCACACCCCCGGCGCCGCGCTCCACGGCGCGGAACTTGATACACATTTCCCGTCGCGAAACAACACGGTGTGGCTAAGGTGTTGCGCCGACGACGCGTGCCGAGAGCGACACCGGGTACGTCATGAGGAACAACGGGGCAGAATGCGTTGCTTCGCGCAAGAATCGCGGCCTGCGGTGTGCAATGTGCACGGTTCCGAAACACGTATTACGAATTCAGATGACCTGATGATCAACGTCCGCTGCCCGATCAGAGCCAGGGCGTCCAGTCAATGGAGGAAGCCTTCATGAGAGTCTTTCGTTGCCCGAAATTTCTGCCGCTGCTGGTGATCGGACTTTCCATCTGGGTATTCACGGCCATCGCGCGCGGTGAGACCGTGAGCTACATCAACGATTTTCCCGCCTGGCAGGCCGCGGTCGGCGATTACGAGAGCATCGACTTCGAGACCATGCCCGACGGTTCGGACAGCATCGCCGGCACCGAGATCACGCCCGAGTTCAACTACACGGACCAGCACGTCACCTACTCGGTGCTGTGCGAGGGCGATTGCGAGGAGTACAGCCTGATCATCGCCGGGAATCCGGTGGGCGGCTTCAGCGTGCGGGCCATGGGCGACTTCTTTTCGTCGGACGTGGTGACCATTCGCGCCGACCTGGACAATGCTTACGCGGCTGTTGGTGTTTTCTTCCCCGGCGGCACGACTGTTTCCGCCTACAACGAAAGCGACGAACTGCTGGGCACTGCCACGTACAGCAGCGGCGGCGAGGGCTTCTTCATCGGGTTCACCACGGACGAACCCATTGCCTATACCCTGCAAACCCGGAATTACGACGCGGAAGACTGCAGCGAGTACGTCTTCGGTGATGATCTGAGCACGCTGGTGTCGGCCACGCCGTGGAGCATGCTCAAGGCGTTGTATCGTTAAGGGCTCGCATTCGCCGGATGGTGGTCGGCCAAATATCGTGTACACCGCTGGTATCACTCATCCCGACGTGATAAAATTGTCTTTCGTACTGCTATCCTTATCTATACCGTTTCGAAGGAAAACGCGTATGGCCTGCGTGCTGCCGAGAATGTACCGATATCTGGCCTTGGTACTGTTTGCTGTGACGGGTAACGCAATTGCTGACGATACTGTCGTCGACGTGGCCTATTCTCACCGCCAGGTGTCGGATACTTCGCAACCAGACCCGGAGATTGTCGAAGGCAGTATCGTCACTATTTTCAGCGCCAACAATCCCATCTATCTCGTAGAGCCGGATACTACCATGGTCCGGATCAGCGATACCGAATTCCAGTACCTTTTCGTTTGGAACGAAACCCGGGTCAAGACCGTAACATTCCGTGATGATCAGATGGTCGAGTTGGAGGTGACGGCGTTTCCCGAACCCGTCTACCCGTTCAACCTGGCAAATCATACCGTTCCGGTTGTTAACATCATTACCGATCCCGCCAACCTGTGGGATCCGGAAATTGGTATCTACGTCTGGGGAAACCACGAGAACTGTTTGCAGCACGGTGAGGCCTGGGAACGTCTGGCCAGGTTCGACTTCTACGATGTGGATGACAATCTGATCATCACACGCGATGTGGGCCTGCGCATCAACGGCGGGTATAGCCGCCGGTTCATGCAGAAATCGTTACGTGTTTACTTCGATCACTGCGGACCGGACGATCAAGTGATCTACGATTTCTTCGGCGACCAACCGATGTCGTTCAGGCGTATCCTGCTCCGCAACGGACGCTGGCCGGCGCGACTGACCAATGCGGCATTTACCGAATCGGTGTACCGGGATCTCGGTCACTATGCGAGCCGGTTCGCGCCCATGGTTCTGTATCTCAACGGGGAGTACTGGGGTGTCGAACTTGTCCGCGAGCGTATCGACGATGAGTTTTTCGAGCATACACACGGATTCGACGGTACCGACTACATCTATGTGAAGGACGGCACCACCGAGCACGGCGACGGAACACTGTGGCCCGCGTTTCTCAACGCCGTCAACGCTCCGCAGGACTACTCGTCCCATGCGTTCTTCGAGATGGTGGACGACAATCTCGATCTGCAATCATACATCGACTGGCTGTCCATCAATATTCTCGGCGCGAGTGCGGACAATGGATGCTCCTGGAACCTAGTTATCTTCAAGCCTGAAGGTGAAAAGTGGGAATACGTCACCTGGGATGAAGACGCCTGTTTCCATCTGGCCAACCTGGAATCCGATCACTTCCGTTTCCTGTCGGCGCCGAACGAAGCCGAATTCAACGAGTTCTTCCCGCCGTCGTATTTCCACGACTGGAGTCTGGATGTCGAACGATACTTCGGCATGTTCCACAACCTGATGCAGAATGCCGAGTTCCGATTTTGTTTCTCGCAGCGTATGGACGAATTGCTGGCCAATCAACTCGCGCCCGCGCCGTTACAGCAGCGGCTGACCGATTTCGAGAATTCGCTCGTGGCCGAAATGGAGATGAATAGCGAACGTTTGGGGTGGTGGAATGCACAGACTTTTTCTTCCTACATAGCGGATCTGCGTAATTGGATATCGGACCGTCATCCCATCGTCATCGCGCAAAAAGCGGCGTTCATGGAATTTCATCGGGCCGATGTGGAACTGACCGCGTTTTCCGCCACCGCGGTCGATCCGCAGGTGCGCCTCGACTGGCGCACCGAAGTCGAGATGGACAACCAGGGTTTCATCGTCTATCGCAGCGTGGGCACTCCCGACAACATGGTGGAGATCGCGTCATACCTGACCCACCCGGAACTCGAGGGCCAGATGTACTCGACTACACCAACCTTGTACGAGTTCTGGGATGCCGATCCGGTCGTCGACGAGGTGAACTACTATATGCTCGCGCATGTCGATCGCGGCGGTGTTCCGATCTTCCACAACTGGATCGAGCACACGTCGTTCGGCGCGGTATCCGGTCTGGCCATCAACGAGTTTCTGGCCAGCAACGACAGTAATATCCAGGACGAGGCCGGCGATTTCGACGACTGGCTGGAGATCTACAATGCCAGTCCTGCGCCGGTCGAGCTGGGCGGTCTGTATCTGACCGACGATCTGGCGTACACCACCAAGTGGGAACTGCCGGACATGACAATTGCCGCCGGTGGGTTCCTGATCGTGTGGTGCGACGACGAGGAAGGCGAAGGACCGCTGCACGCCAACTTCAAGCTCAGCGCCGCCGGCGAACAAATCGGCCTTTTCGATCGCATCGACAACGGGAATCAGCCCATCGATACCTACACGTTCGGCACACAATCCCCTGATATCAGCCAGGGCCGTGTGATCGACGGCGGCACACCCTGGATCTTCTTCGACACGCCCACGCCCGGCGCGACCAATAACGACCCGAACGCCGTACTGCCGGCCGACAACGCGCTGTCCCGACTGATGCCCAATCATCCCAACCCGTTCAATCCCGCGACCACGATCCGTTTCTGGATCCCACACGCTGGTGACGCGAGCGTGCGTGTTTTCGACGCCGCAGGCAGGCGGATAGACACCTTGCTCGCGCAGGACGTACCGGCCGGCTGGCACACATGTACCTGGAACGGTACCGACGACGCCGGGCAGCCGGTGGCCAGCGGCGTCTACTACTACCAGCTCGAGACCGGGCGCAAGATCACGACCAAGAAGATGGTGTTGCTCAAGTAACGGTCGGGTCCGAGACATAATCCCCGGAGTTTGGTTCACATCCCACCATTCCCTGTCCGAACGACGCGACGGGTTGTACTTGCCGTCGTATCCGGCTGACACTACTCTTTGTTCCATATGCGGCGGGCCGCCCGGTTGCCGTGCGGCACCTCTACCGATCAACCGTGAAAATCGACACGACGTGGCTCAGCCACGCCGGATGTACATCTGTTCCGGAGGCAATCCACCATGACGCTCGAAGACGCCATCAAGGCGGCAATCGGTTACGAGGAAAAGGTTCGCGATGCGTACGCGCAGGCGTGTGACAAGGCGACCAACGCGGTCGGACAGCGCGTATTCAGGGTTCTGGCCAAAGAGGAACAGGGCCACGTCGACTACCTGCACCACAAGTTGACGCAATTGCGCGAGACCGGTGCGGTGAAGGTGGAGGGTCTGGAGACGGCCATCCCGTCGCCCGAGGCCATCGCCGAGGCCGTCACGAAACTCGACGACCGCCTGGCGGCCAAGGATCGCGGCGACGAACTGCAGATGCTCAAGAAGGTGCTCGAGGTGGAGATCGAGACCAGCGAATTCTACAAGCGCATGGTCGAGCAATTCGACGACGACGGCCAGGCGCTCTTCGCCCGCTTTCTGGAGATCGAACAGGGCCACCAGACCATCATCCAGGCCGAGATCGACGCCGTGAGTGGTTCGGGTTTCTGGTTCGGCATGCCGGAATTCCACCTGGAGGGTTGAGCTTCCGGCCGCACGCTGGTTTCTGCCTGACGGCGATTCGGCACGCAGAAGACCAGGCATGGAATCGGGACATCAAAGAAGCAGGAGGTCGGTGTGAACAATCGACGGACATGCACCACGTTTCTCTGTCTCGTCTTGTTTTCGGTCGGGCTTGCACACGGTGGCGAGATGACGCCCCTGGAGCAACTGGGCAAGCTGCTCTTCTTCGACGAATCCCTGTCCGATCCACCCGGCATGGCCTGCGCGACCTGTCACGCGCCTGAAGTGGGCTTTACCGGTCCCGAATCCGAGGTCAACCGCACGGCCGTGGCCTATCCCGGTGCCGTCAAGGAGCGTGCGGGCAACCGCAAGCCTCCCACGGCCGCGTACGCCGGCGACAGTCCCCCGCTCCACTACGACGCCGAGGAGGATGTCTGGATCGGCGGCATGTTCTGGGATGGCCGGGCGACCGGCTGGATCCTGGACGATCCCCTGGCGGAACAGGCGCAGCAACCGTTCGTCAACCCCCTGGAACATAACCTGCCCGATCCCGCCCGCCTGTGCGAACTGGTGAGCCAGGCCGAGTACGCCCATCGTTTCGTGAAGATCTGGGGCGAGGACGCGCTGGACTGCGACGCCGGCGTCCAGGCGGCCTACGATCGTATCGGCCGGGCGCTCGCCGCCTTCCAGCGCTCGGCGGAGGTCAGTCCTTTCACCTCCAAGTTCGACCACTATCTGGCCGGTCGCGCGGAGCTCACTGCCGAAGAAGCGCTCGGTCTGGAGATCTTCGAGAACCAGGGGCTGTGCAGCGAATGCCACATCAGCGAACCCGGTCCCGACGGCGAGCCCCCCTTGTTCACCGATTTCACCTACGACAACCTCGGTATTCCCCGCTACGACGCGTTGCCGTTCTACAGCCAGGAAGCACAGTTCAATCCCGACGGGGAGGCGTGGATCGATCCCGGTCTCGCGGGCTTCCTGGTCACGATGCCCGAGTACGCCGACCACGCGGCCGCCAATCACGGCAAGCACAAGGTGCCCACGCTGCGCAACGTGGACGCGCGGCCGAATCCTGATTTCGTGAAGGCCTTCGGCCACAACGGCTACTTCAAGACGCTGTACGACATCACGCACTTCTACAACACGCGCGACGTGGAAGACTGGCCGCCGCCCGAGGTGCCGGAAAACGTCAACACCGAGGAACTGGGCGATCTCGAGCTGAGCCTCGAGGAGGAACAGGCGCTCGTGGCCTTCATGAAGACGCTCACGGACGGGTACGTACCGGCCGACGAGGCGCCGTGTGCGCCGGGCGCTCCGGGTGCGGTGCAGATAGATTGACGTCCGGATTTTTCTTTACTCGCTACGCCTGTGAAGAATGCGGCGCCGAAAAATGCGTCAGGAGCACTTCACCGGCGCGATCGAGATCGCCACCAAAGGTGACGATGCCTCCCTCGTGGCCTTCGAGCACGATGATTCCCTGTTTTTTCACGTCGGTCCGGCCAACGAGATCCAGTATCTCGCGGGCGAGGGTGGGCGAGCCGTAGGGGGCGTTCGGGGAAGTCGCGGGGGCACCCGTCGCCAGCAATCGCCGCCACAACGCAGGCTTGTGCACGTGAATGACGCCCGAAACAGCGGGATCGGCTTCGTACACCGCTGCGTGGGTCAGGGACTCCGATGACGCCTTCAGCGGGCCGGTGCAGCTGAGCCGGTTGCGGTCGAGGTCAACGGCGGTGACCCGGACGCAATGGCCCGCGGTGAGATGGGCGACGCCGCCCGTGCCGGCGCCCGTGATGATGAAGCCATCGCCGTCACGAACGCTGATGTTTCCGAAGCCCACGTCCCGCAACGGACCCTGCCGGTACTCACCGATGAAGCCCATGCCGTGCAGGCGTTTCTTCCAGTCGCACAGCTTGCGCACCGCGGAGCGAAGAACCGGCGGTCCGGCGGTCCAATCACAGGTGAACTTGATGCGCCCTTCCCGCACTCGTGATCACTCCCCGTTCAGCCCGACGGCGCCTGGTCCGCACGTTCGCTCCGCGCACACGTTTCCGTTGGTCGCGGCTGCGGTTCGCGATAGTAGCATTATCTTTGTTTCCGCGAGAGGGTTTTCGTTCGCGGTCACTTCACGAGGGTCACGGAGCGCGTGCAGACCGAATCGTCCGCTTCGAGCACGGCGAGGTAGGTTCCCGAACCAACGGGCCGGTGCTGGTCGTCGGTACCGTCCCAGCCGCGCGTGTAGCGTCCCGCCGGTAAGCGTTCACCGATCACGCTCCTGATCACGTGTCCGTTCACGCCGACGATTCGCAGAGAAACCCAGCCGTCATCGGGAATGACGAAGGACAGCACGGTGACCGGATTGAAGGGATTGGGTGTTGCGGAAAGCGAGAGCCGCGCTGCCTGGTCCGCGTCGGGTACGCTCAACCCTTCACCGATCTGGATGTGCGCGTCGGCCAGGTGGAGCGGCGTCACGATCAGGCCGTCGTCGTAGAAGGTCGTATTTTCCAGCAGGCGCACTTCGGTGTCGGCATCGTGGGGTCCGGCCTGGAAACGCAGATAATAGATCACACCGGGCCCCGTGACGGTCGTTCCCTCGCAGAGCAGGCTGTGGAAGATGGTGACGAAGGAGCTGTCCGGTTCAATGGAAAATTGGTGGAACCGATTGGGACAGGCCTCGGTCATCAGCGGACCTTCCTGGTCGGTGATCGGATCCATCTGGAGAAAGGTCAGGTAGGTCTTGTCGAACGCCACGTAGCCGGCGTAGGCGTTGAAGGCCGATCCGGTTTCGGTGATCGTGAGTTCGACGGTGAGGGTGTCGCCAGGTTCGATCACCGCCTCTGCCGGCGCCACGGCGAGGTGGATGTCGGCCAGCGCGGGCTGGGTGCCCGCGGTCAACAGGAGCGGCAGCGCCAGCAGGACCGTCGCGGTCAGGGCCAGGAGCAACGATGCCGGCGATCGCGTCGCGGCGGCATTCCGTCGCCGAGACATCAGTGGAAGATACATTTGAGGTACCCCCAAACGCTTCGCGTGGTTTCGGTGGGGCACAAGTTGGTGATCTCAGCTTCCCCGCATACGTACGGGATCGGCATGTTCAGACTATCACGTAACAGGCCCGTGCGACAGCCCAGATTACTGACACCGGGACCGTGGCCGCCCAGAACGATCTGGACGATGGTTCCGGGACCGTCGACCGAACAACCGAGCAGCGCGCTGTCGACCCAGATGGAATCGCCCACGGCGGTCTCGTTGACCCATTCCAGGAAATAGCCGCAGTCTGCGTCGTCCAGCAGGCTGCCGGGGGACACGGAAAAGACTTCGAGTACGTCGGGATCGAATTCGAAGACCAGTGAGAATCCGTGCAGGTCGACTATCTCCGCGTCGACGTTCACGTCGATGGTCACGGATTCGTGGCAATCGATCTCGCTGACTGGAGGATCGAAGGACAAGGTGCCCACCTGGCTCCAGGCCGTTGTCGTCAACACGCAGGTCAGGCAAGCGGCGACCATGGCGAGAACGATGGTTCGTGTGCGGCCTTCCGCTGAGTATCGGTTCTTGAAGTACTGCATGGCGATATACTCCTGTTCTGCGCGGGGGGCGCCACGCGGACGCCCCCCACAGGATGGCGTTACTTGATCAACGTTATCTGACGACTCTGCACCCGATCCGTCGCCACCAGACGCAGCAGATAGGTGCCCGAAGCAACCCGCTGTCCCGCGTCATCGGTGCCGTCCCAGATCATGGCGTGCGAACCGGCAGTCTTTTCCTCGTTCACCAGCGTCCGCACCAGACGGCCGCGCAAGGTGTACAGGCGCAAGGTCACCGGACCGTCCTTGGCCAGCGCGAAGCTGATCTCCGTACTGGGGTTGAACGGGTTCGGCACCGCATTGTGCAGCTCCGTATGCTCGACCAGCGCATCCGGCGTACTGGTCGTGACCGTGCCCGCGATGGGCAGCTCCAGATTCTCGCTGCTGCGAGCGATGATCTCGCCCGGCGCGATGCCAGGATCACCCGCCGACAGCACCCGGAAGCTCACCACCGCCAGCAGGCCTTCGCCCGAGATACCCGCGCGATCACCGAACACCGCCGCGTCCACGGTTCCAGGCTGCGGCGACAGCAGCATGTGCACACCGCCCTGCTGCTCGAGCAGCTCGCCACCTTGCATGCCGATCGGCTCGACGATGTCGCTCTTCCACGACAGAGGCACGCTCAGGCCCTGGACCTGACCGTCACCCGCCATGAAGATCTGTACCTCGAAGCTGCTGCCCACTTCACCCGGCGCGCCGACGTTGATGGCAATCTCGTTGTGCGCCGCCGCGGTGGGCGGAGCCAGCTTGCTCACCTGGTTGAAGTTGATCGCCACCATCATCAGGTCCTCGAACTGGACCCGGTTGTCGGTGGTCGGCAAGGCGTTCACGTAGTAGTCGGACGTGGGACCGACATCCAGGTAGGCCAGCGGATCGGGCGGCGGATCGGCCAGCGTGATGCCGTAGTTGTTACCGAAGTGCGACATATCCGACATGTTCACCAGATTGTCGCCCTGGCCGGGCGTCGCGCCGTCATGGAAATCACCCAGGTGGTAGTTGAGGGTACCGCCGGTGATGGCCGAGGCGTCGCTCACATTGTCGCAGGTGTCGGTGACGTAAGCGGCGTAGTACCAGAAGTCACGGACAGCCGGCTCGTCGATGAAACTGGTGGCCGTCGCCGCCAGGGTGGCGATCAACGTCCAGCCGTTGGCGATGGAGACCGGAGCGGTCGGTACAGCGCCGGTGCCGTCATCGTACTCGGGGTAGTCGCCGAAGCCCTTGCGGAAGATCTGGATATAGCTGGCATCACCGCCGAGAGCGGTCCAGGCCAGGTCGATCTTGGTGGTGCCGTCGCTGTCGTTGCCCGTCTTGACCTGGGTGGCGGTCAGGTCGGCGAGGGTTGCCGGGTTGGTCAGGTCGATGCTGACCGTGGCCGGGTCGCCAGGCACGCCATCCAGGGGCACGTTGTAGCAATCACGGACCAGTACTTCGGTCACCGTGACGGTGCCGGTGGCATCGGTGGTCACTCCGGGCGCCTTGGCCACGTCGATGTAGAAAAGGTAGCCGCCGCTGGTCGGCCCACACGGTAAACCCGTGATGACGCGGTCGACCGTGTAGGAACCACCGCCGTTGTCGATGAAATGGTGACTGATGTTGGTGAAGCCTTCGGACCAGGATCCGACGCCGGTGGCCATGGTGATGTCGACCGCCGGGTCGGGCGTGCACAGGGCCAGCTCGCTGCTGAGCTGAAAGGTCACGCTGATACCGCGCGATGGTGTCGTGTCGATGCGGTTGAGACAACCGGCACCGTCACGCAGGTGTTGGTGGGTGTGATGCACACGCTGGGATTCTCGGCCGCGACGTTGTTGTCGCTACTCGGCTCCGGGTAGATCTCGGGCCTCGGCAGAGCCAGCGCCACGGCCACAGAAAATACCAGGCCAAGTACCACAGCCGACGATATGATCTTCATGAATCGTCTCGAGTTGTTCATTGCTTGGTCTCCTTCCTTCTCGAGGTGTGTGGAGAACCGACGCGAAAGATATCGATCTCTACATTTGACCTTCGTGCATACCGTTATGGCGGTCCAGTACTGGAACTAACCAGATGACCGCGGGGGGCACGATGCACACAGCAACGTGCCCCCCTTCAACATTTTGTTACTTGATCAACGTTATCTGACGACTCTGCACCCGATCCGTCGCCACCAGACGCAGCAGATAGGTGCCCGAAGCAACCCGCTGTCCCGCGTCATCGGTGCCGTCCCAGATCATGGCGTGCGAACCGGCAGTCTTTTCCTCGTTCACCAGCGTCCGCACCAGACGGCCGCGCAAGGTGTACAGGCGCAAGGTCACCGGACCGTCCTTGGCCAGCGCGAAGCTGATCTCCGTACTGGGGTTGAACGGGTTCGGCACCGCATTGTGCAGCTCCGTATGCTCGACCAGCGCATCCGGCGTACTGGTCGTGACCGTGCCCGCGATGGGCAGCTCCAGATTCTCGCTGCTGCGAGCGATGATCTCGCCCGGCGCGATGCCAGGATCACCCGCCGACAGCACCCGGAAGCTCACCACCGCCAGCAGGCCTTCGCCCGAGATACCCGCGCGATCACCGAACACCGCCGCGTCCACGGTTCCAGGCTGCGGCGACAGCAGCATGTGCACACCGCCCTGCTGCTCGAGCAGCTCGCCACCTTGCATGCCGATCGGCTCGACGATGTCGCTCTTCCACGACAGAGGCACGCTCAGGCCCTGGACCTGACCGTCACCCGCCATGAAGATCTGTACCTCGAAGCTGCTGCCCACTTCACCCGGCGCGCCGACGTTGATGGCAATCTCGTTGTGCGCCGCCGCGGTGGGCGGAGCCAGCTTGCTCACCTGGTTGAAGTTGATCGCCACCATCATCAGGTCCTCGAACTGGACCCGGTTGTCGGTGGTCGGCAAGGCGTTCACGTAGTAGTCGGACGTGGGACCGACATCCAGGTAGGCCAGCGGATCGGGCGGCGGATCGGCCAGCGTGATGCCGTAGTTGTTACCGAAGTGCGACATATCCGACATGTTCACCAGATTGTCGCCCTGGCCGGGCGTCGCGCCGTCATGGACATCACCCAGATGGTAGTTGAGGGTACCGCCGGTGAAGGCCGAGGCGTCGCTCACGTTCTCACAGGTGTCGGTGACGTAAGCGGCGTAGTACCAGAAGTCGCGCGTGGCCGGCTCGTCGACGTAGCTGGTGGCTGTGGCCGCCAGGGTGGTGACCAGGGTCCAGCCGTTGGCGATGGAGACCGGCGCCGTGGGCACCGCGCCGGTGCCGTCGTCGTACTCGGGGTAGTCGCCGAAGCCTTTGCGGAAGATTTCGATGTAGTCGGCGTCGCCGCCGGGAGCGGTCCAGGCCAGGTCGATCTTGGTGGTGCCGTTGCTGTCGTTGCCTGTCTTGACCTGGGTTGCGGCGAGATCGGCGAGGGTTGCCGGGTTGGTCAGATCGATGCTGACCGTGGCCGGCGCACCGGGCATACCGGCTAGCGTCACGTTCATGCAGTCACGGACCAGCACGTCGGTGACGGTGACCGTACCGGTTGCGTCGGTGACCACACCGGATGCCTTGGCCACGTCGATATAGAAGAGGTCACCGCCGTTGGTTGGTCCGCAGGGCATGCCGATGATGAAGCGGTCGACCGTATATGATCCGCCGCCGTTGTCGATGATCTCGTGGTGTATATTGGTGAAACCTTCGGACCAGGAGCCGACGCCCGTGGCCATGGTGACGTCCGTGTACATGTCCGGCGTGCACAGGACCAGCTCGCTGCTGAGCTGGAAGGTCACGCTCACGCCGCGGGAGGGTGTCGTATCCACGCGATTGAACACGACGGGCACTGTCACGCAGGTATTGGTGGGAGTGAGGCAGTCGAGGGGATCCTCGGCCGAGACGTTGTTATCGCTGTACAGATCGCAGGTACCGCCCGGACCGTCGAGCCACGGCCAGTACATGACGTCGCCCACGGCGTCGTTGCCTGCGGACGGATTCCCCGGTGGGTCGTTCGGCCCATCGATGTCGCCCCACCAGTTGCACGATGCATCCAAGGCGCCGGCAGTCGCTCCCGCACCTACGAGGAGTCCGTACTCCGTGTTGCCGCTGATGGTGTTGTTGCTGATCGTGCCTGCCGACACATAGTCGACGTAGGCGAGCCAGATTCCCTGGAAGCAGTTCGTGAACGAGTTGTCGTGAACGTCCAGGTCGGTGATCGACCAGAGCTGTGCCGCCTCGCCTTCACCCCACTGTCCTTCGCCGACGTCGTCGACGGTATTGTCGAAGATATCCACATCCTGGGCCCGGTTGACCTCGAACGCGGCCCAGTGCTGACCTTGCTCGCCGCCGTTGCCACCGATGGTCTGCCAGGTGTTGCCGCTGATAGTGACCGAGTTCGTGTAGCTCGTGGGAGGATTCGTTTCATCCCCACGGAAAACGACCGAGCCGTTGCAATTGTTGATCTCGTTGTCCGAGAAAATGATAACGTCCAGCGGGGAGCCACCGCCGCCGCTACCGCTGCGCGATTCGAAGAGCGACCAGCCGAGCACATCCTTGAACTCACAGTTCATGATTGTGGCGTCGCCTTCCAGTTGCCCACCACCGAAGCCGTGACGTCCGCTGACCAACTCCCCGTCGACGATGCAGTTGTCGAGGGTCAGATCGGTCACACCACCGAGCATGCGAATGATGGTATTTGACGCGCCGACACCGGTGAAATGGAGGTTCTGGACGGTAACTCCGCTCGTACCCGCGGCCAGGGTCATGCCGCCGGTCACCAGGGGCAAACTGCCTATTTCACCCACGAGGGTGCCGCCACTGAAGCCGGTACCGATAGCCACGGTTTCGGCATAGGTGCCCAGCAGCACGTTCACCGTGCCGCCGGTCGTCACGCCGTCGATACCGTTCTGGATCGTCCCGAAGGCGTCATAGCCAAATACATAGCTGGTGCTATTGGCGGCGTTGTATATGTCCACATCGGCCTGATCGCCGAAATCGTCGTCGACGAGCACTGCAGTCGGCGACATTCCGTACGAAAGCGCCGCCGTACACTCGCCACCGATCTCCGGATAGTGATTCCCGCTGCCGTAGATCCAGGCGCCGCTGGCACCGTCCTGCCAGGCGCCGATCCAGTAGGCCATCCGGTTGATGGCATCCTGGTGGGTGACCTGATCCAGCGCAACCAGCGTCAACACCGAGTACGCCGTGGTCTGCCAGTCCTCGTTGTCGGGATTGACACCATAGGCGTCGTCCATGCCGCCGTCGCTGTGCTGGCCCGCCAGGAGTATGGTCACCAGACCCGGAATCTCGGCCGTGTGCACACCGGCATAGTTGAACGAATCGATCAGACCGGTTATGCCCAGGTTGTACCACCAGAAGTTGGTGTCGGAGTAGGTCGGATCGAAGCCCTGGTCGTCGATGATGTCGAAATAGCCCGGATTGTCGTTGAAGGAGTCTTGATACACGACCTCGGCCATGGCGGAGGCGTCGGCGTCGTAGCCATTGCCGGGATAACGATCGTCGAGCATAGCGGCACTGACGACCCAGGCCGCGATGTCCCAGGCGATGATACCGTTGGGATAACCCTGGCCGTTACGAGCATCCCGGATGTATTCGGCCAGAGCCTGAGCCGTACCGTAGACAACGATCTTGGCATCATACTTGGCCCTGGCGGCGTCCATGTACGTCGTGCCACCGACACTGGGCAGATCGTTGTAGTTCATCAGGAAAATCATGTCCGCACCCGAGTCGATATCGGGATCGGCGAGCATGCCGGTCGCGCAATCGGCGAGGGCCGTCGCGAGGCCGGCATCGCTCGAGGCGATGTACGCGCGCAGCAGCCCCTGCGCGGTCGCTCCGTAGATGTTGGTCGGACTCGAGCTGGCGCTGTGAACGAAGTTGGGATCCGTGAGCACCCAATCCCAGCCGCCGTCTTCCGGATCAGCGTCCGGATCGCCGTTGCCGGCGTTGTCCTCGGTGATATCCGCCTGCGCATGCCGCAGGTAGTCGCCTCCCGCGGCGAGAGCGGCCGCGAAATCGACCAGGTCTCCCGGGTCTCTTTGTGCGACAGGGTTTTCTTGTTGCGGTTTCAACAAGAGATCAGAATGTTCGTCGACGGGTGTGGCCGGCGTTCCCGCCAGACTTAGTCCGTTGACTATCAAAATCGAAATCAATAATGCGCATGTACGGATAACAACACACTGGGTTCTGGAAAACATCGTGTTCCCCCCTCATTTCGCTGGAAAAACAGAACCAATTCAGACGTTGGATTCGAGGTCGATCACCTGGAAGCTGTTTAAAATGTTAGGCATAGGTGATCGAGCGAGTTGAAGAAATCACCCCCTTCAATGACGGTCGAGCGACGCCGTGTAGTCACATGAGGTGTGGTTAATCCATGCGTCCGAAACCGTCGGTGCAAAAACTGATACGAAACCATGTAAAATGTTATCACAAATATCAGATAAATACAATACAATTACACTGCGCTCGACAGTTGAC
>CAYLIV010000050.1:0-25900 GCA_964384055.1 uncultured Fibrobacteraceae bacterium | reverse complement strand
CTGGTGCATGTGCCACAGATACGTCGTGTGCACGCCGGTGTCGGCGGCGGCGCCGCTCGCCACGCAACCCAGGCCTACGGCGCCGAGACAGCAGATCACCAGCCTGTAAACGATTGGCCGGGAAGGCTCTAGGCGATGTTTCATCAGCGATCCTCGGTATTTTTTAGGTTTCCTGTCGACGGATTGTACCGTGATCAATTGTAGACTATGAGCGGGCGTAAAGGCAAATGCCGCCGGTTCAATATAAATGCTATTGCCGCAAATTTGTTGTGGCCGCGACAATGTGCTAGAATTGTAGATTCCTTTGGCCAAGACCGTAACGGGTGATTCCATACACTGACCAGTGAAGGAGAGACTCATGCGACAGCGACTCCAGGCAGCAACGGCATCCGCGCGCAGACAGTACCCTGCCGTACTACTTCTGGGGCTGATGGTGCTCGTCGGTACCGCCCATGCGCTGCCAATCTACGATATCCAGTACACGACCGATCCGTCGGGCGACTCGCCGTACGCCGGCCAGGTCGTCACGATTACCGGCGTCGTGACCGGCAGTGCCTACAACGGGTACTTCGTGGCCGACGCACCCGGTCCCTGGAACGCGATCTTCGTCTACACCTACGACAGCGGACCCGACGTGGGCGACGAGGTGCAGCTCACCGGCACGGTGGCGGAGTATTACAATCTGACGGAGATTACCGATGTCACCGCCTACCAGCTGCTCTCGTCGGACAATCCCGTCGTGCCCGAGCTGGTCACCACAGGCACGCTCTCGCAGGAGATGTACGAGTGTGTGCTGGTCAGTGTCGAGAACGTGAGCGTCGTGAGCCTCGAGAGTTACGGCGAGTGGATCGTCGATGACGGTAGCGGCGGCGTATACTGCGACGACTGGGCCGACTACATGTACTTCCCGGCGGTCGGCGATGATCTCGCCTCTCTGACCGGTATCCTGCAGTACAATTTCGGGCTGTTCAAGCTCGCGCCACGCAGCACCGGCGATATCGTTGCCGAGCTGATCCCGCACTACGCACTGTATGGCGACGTGGTCACCATGAACGACAGCCGGGACATCCTGCTCGATGTCTACGTCGAGATCCTCGGCGACCGCATCGTCGACATTCACACCACCGCGCCCGTCGGCATTCCGAGCGTTGCCGTTCCCGGCCTGATCTTTCCCGGCCTGATCGACTCCCACAACCACCCGCCGTACAACGTGCTGGACCTGATTCCCTTCGGCACCTTCTTCGGCGAGCGTTCCGATTGGCAGGGCACGCCGCTGTACGATGAATTCCGCGATCAGTACTATGGGATCCAGGATTACGGCGGCGCCGACGCGATGGCGAACAACATGTTCAAGCTCGCCGAGGTGCGCGCCCTGTGCGCCGGCACGACCATGATGCAGGGCCGTAACTGCAACGGTCACTACAATGACCCGTTCGCGCACCAGGGCATGGTCATCACCAACGCGGAGCGCTTTCCCAGCCGTTGCTACTCGAGCACTTTCCCGCTCAATGACAGCCAGTCGTGGTGGCAGAACCTGGCCGCCGAACCGTGGGACCGCTTCCTGGTCCATCTGTCCGAGGGCATCACCGCCGGAGCGCTGAACGAGTTCTACACCTGGCAGGGCTGGGGCATGCTCGACGAGCGGACCAGCGTCATTCACGGCGTGCCCTATACCGCGCCGGAGTGGACGGCGATGGCCACCGCGGGTGCGAGTCTCATCTGGTCGCCGGCCTCCAACATGACCCTGTACAACGCGACGGCCGATATCCCGGGCGCCCTGGCCGCCGGCGTGAACGTGTCGCTTGCCCCCGACTGGACCGAGAGCGGGACGCTGAACGTGTTGCAGGAAATGAAGTTCGCCAACGAGCTGAGCATCGACCAGTGGGGCGGTCTGCTGACGCCGCTGCAACTCACCGAGTTCGTCACGCGCAACGCCGCCGATGCGCTCGGCGTCGAGGACCGGGTCGGCCGGATCGCGGCGGGGTACCAGGCGGACGTCGCAGTCTTCCTGGGTGATCCGGGCACGCCGTACGACGATCTGCTGGCCGCCGAGTCCAAGGACGTGCTGCTGACCGTCGTCAGCGGCCGACCCATGTACGGCGACCCGGCGTTGATGGCGCAGTTCGACTTCCTGACCGATCTGGAGGACGTGACCGTCGGTGGACAGCCCAAGCAGGTCGGCATCCAGGTCGCGGCCCACGGCATCGAAGAGTCGGACAAGCCGCTGCTGCAGATCATCGCCGAGTTGCAGGCCGCCTACGACGCGACCTTCCCGCAGATCTGTGATTTTCTGAGCATCGAACGGGATGTCGAGGACGCGGTGCTGCCGGCCAGGCTGGACGACGTGGCGGTGCATAATTATCCGGACCCGTTCAATCCCGCCACGACCATTCGCTACCACGTGCCCACCGGCGAGCCGACCAGCCTGCGGATCTATGATCTGTCGGGTCGCCTCGTGCACACTCTGGTCGACATGGACGAGCCGGAAACCGGCTGGTACGAGACGACCTGGAACGGCCGCGACGAAGCCGGACGCAAGGTGGCTTCCGGAGTCTACTTCGCGCACCTGAGCGTGGGTTCCAGCACGCGAACCGATCGCATGGCCCTGATGAAGTAGTCGAAAGTATAAGTAGAGTATCGTTGTTGCCCCGGGAGCACGCGTTGCCCCGGGGCGACTTTTTCATCACATGTTGCCCTCGGTCGTCTCCCCGGTCGCCAGCGGCGAGTCGGGGGGCAGCAGGCGGTTCAGTCGCCGGAGCTGTTGCTGCGCGGCCTGGTGATTGCCGCTTTCCTGGAGCAGGTTGATGAAGTTCACCGTCATGAGAATGTCGTCCGGTCGCCGCCGTAACGCCTCGACGTACGCCTCGTAGGTGGCCTGCTGCACCTCGGGCGACGCCCGTTCGGTGATCGTCTGCAGGCGCGCCCGCCAGAAAGCCATGGTCGCGTCGTGCTCGAACTGCTCGGTGAACGGCGGGTGCTCCATCATGTTGAGCATCTGGATGATCATGCGGTACTCGCTCCAGTCGGTGTAGGCGAGGGCCCGGGCGCAGTCGGGCAGGGCCGGCGGCCGAGGGCGCGCCGGACCTGATTGCCGGATCTTCCGGGGGAGCAGCCGGACCACATCCGGAAACAGGGCCGCAGCGAGCAGGTAATTGCCGGCGAAGGTCAGGTGGACGTGCTCGAAGAAGAGCTCGTTGCCGGGAATGTGCTGCACATCGGTCAGGCCGGCTTCGAAGTACCGCAGGCAATCCACGAGCCCGACCTGTTGCTGATCGGCCGCCCGGGCGACCCGACGCACGATGGTATTGAGCCGGCTGTCGGTGCGAAACCGCAACGTGTCGTGCTGCCGGGCGAGATCGTACGCTCGCACCGCGTTGTCCACGTCGCCGAGGTGTTCGTAGCAGCGGCCGAGCAGGAAATGCAGATCGGCGTAGTCGCCGTCGATCCGCAACGCGCGCTGGAAGCGGTCGACGGCCGCCAGGGTGTCGCCGGCCGCGAGCGCCGCCCGGCCGGCGCCGTAGAGATCTTCCCATGTGGCCAGCGCGTCCGCCGCGAGTTCCTGACCGTGACGCGATCCGAACGGCGGGCTGTCGGCCAGGTTGGACGGTACCGTGCACATGAGCAACCGGGCGCCCGACGCGGCCGCCGCAGCGGCAATGTCGGTGAGATTCTGCTCGAAGTTGTCGTAGATCCGGTCGAGATCGGGGTCGCCGAGTCCGACGTGGTTGTCCAGGTACATGGTCATGCCGCGCCAGCGGTCGAGGATCTTGTCCTGTCCGGCGAGCCGACCGCCGATGTGCTGCAGGAGCTGACCGATCCGGCTGGTGCGCATGGCGATACCCCAGCGGATGGTCGACAGACTCGGCGCCCGGCCTTCCCGGCCGGTCTGGATACCGTAAGGTCCGATCACCTCGTTGTTGCCGAGATAGAGCAGAAAGAGGTCGGGATCGTAGCGGGAGCATTCCCGGGCGATGGGCAGCACGACGTGGCTGTTGGTGGCGGTCACGCCGGTGGTGATGATCTCGAAACGCGTGCCCGGGAACTGCAGCTCGAGCATGGCGCCCAGCACGCGGCCGAAGTTGAACGCGGCGTTGGGCACGCCGATGGCCGCCGAGGATCCCAGGACGAAGATCCGGTACGTGCTGGCGGGCTTGCGCGGATAAAAGGCGTTCTCCACGGGCTTGCGAGCGACCGCTTTCGGGAAGAAACGGTAGCCGAACTCCTGGTTGCTGCCGCGCAGACCGCTGTCCGGCACCTCGACGAAGAAATCCGGATTGTACCCGAAACCGGTCAGCCGCAGCACACCCTCCAGCGCCAGAAGCAACAGCAGCGGTACGCCGACAGCCAGCAGCAGGCGCAGCAACCAGAGGCGTCGGTTCGGCGGACGCGACGCCGCTGATTCCGTGGTCGCGTTCCTGTTCGCAATATCGGGCTTGCGCGGGTTGGCGCGTCGGGTGGCGGCTGACGACTTTTTCTTGGCCATGAAGATTCCCGAGTTGACGACACAGGGTATTCAGAGTGCCGGAAACATAACAAACCCGTGGCCGGCAGACAACGGCGAACGCCGGTGGCGATTACCGGGTGCCGTGATGGTGGGCTGTAGAATCAGGAGATGCCGACGATGCACACCTTGTTCCGTCCCGCTTCCTTGGCGGCGTAGAGCGCCTCATCGGCCAGCTTGATCACGTCCTTCGGCGATTCCACCTCCTGGGAACGGCCGGCCACGCCGATGCTGACGGTGACGTTGCCTTGAAACTCGGGGGTATCGATGATGTTGGTCTCGATCGACCGGCGAAGCCGATTGCCCAGCTCTTTGGCGACCTCGAGATCGGCGGACGGGCAGATGGCCAGGAATTCCTCGCCGCCGAAACGACAGACGACGTCGCTCGAGCGCATGCACTTCTTCATGACCAGCGCCGTCGATTGCAGCACCACGTCTCCGGCGTCGTGGCCCCAGGTGTCGTTGACCTTCTTGAAATGGTCGATGTCCAGCAACATGCACAGAAACGGCGTGCCGCCGCGGACCGAGCGGTCCCATTCCTGCTCGATGCGGTCGATCGCGTAGCGCCGGTTGGGCAGGGTCGTCAACTGGTCGTACAGCGCCAGGTGCTTTAGCTGACGATTGGCGACCCCGATCTTGGCCATGGCTTTGCGAATCTTCTCCCGATCCTGTTCGACGCGTTCCTGCAAGGCGATCACCCGCTGTCCGGCGCGCAACCGCGCCAGCAGCGCTCGCTTGTCCACCGGTTTTTCCAGGTAGTCGTCGACACCCGACTCGAAGGCTTCGACCAGATTGCCGCCCGATTCATCGCCGGTGACGACGATCACGTAGGTCCTGGCCAGCTCTTCCGATCGCCGCAAGGCGCCGCAGAGCTCGATGCCGTTCATCCTGGGCATCATCCAGTCGGTCACCACGAGCTGGGGCGCCTGCTGGAGGGACAAGTTCAACGCGTCGGCGCCGTCTTTTGCCGTCGTGACCTCGTGGCCGGCTTTGCTCAGTATCTTTTCGATCAGGCGCAGGCAGGTCGGATCGTCATCGACCACCAGGATCCGCAGGGAATCCGGGCCCCTGTCGTTTACATCCGCGGTCGCTGTCTTCTCCTGCATGACGTTTCCCGGCTGATCGGCCTGGACCGCGAGCTTGTCGAAGCTCGGGATCTTGCCCGTCACGATATCGAGTATCGAACCGAGACGCACCCATTCGTCCAGGGCCTCGTTGCAGCGGGCCAGGATTGCTTCTTCGTTGCCGCAGAGCTGGCTGCCCAGTCTCCGGAGTTGGTCCAGCGATTCGTTCCGTTCGCGGCCGCTGGTGATACACACTTCCGCAAACTGGTTGGCGACACACAGCAGGCGGGCCAGCTGGCAACCGGTTCCCGGTGACTGCTCCATCCAGTCGGGTCTGTTCTGGTTGAGCACAGCATAGTGGTAATACTCGGGCAGCCCCCAATCGGCAAAGAGCGCGAGGCTGACCTGGTAGTGGTCGATCGAAAAATATTCCTGCTCCAGCACGAGCAGTTCGTCGGGCGCGCCCTGGTTCCAGGTCTCCAGGATATCCGTGTACCCGTCGGCGTGAACACTGGCCAGACACAGGCTGCCGATGCGGTTGAGCAGGCCGCAGGTGAAGGCCTCTTCGGCCGGCACGCCGGGCACAGTTTGGGCGAGCGTCTGAGCGCAGACGGCGGTCGCCAGGGACTGGGCCCAGAAGGTCTCGTAGTCGAAACCAGCACAGTGTCCGCCCCGGGCATTGGACACGACCGAGAAACCGAGCGCAAGCTGTCGTACCGCGGTCATGCCGAGACGAACAATGGCCTCGGATACCGTCTTGACCACCAGCCGGCCGCCCGTATCGGCGGAGTTGGCGAACTTGAGGACCTGTCCGGCCAGTGCCGGGTCGGCCAGCAGCGTCTGCTCAAGTTGCTCGGCGGACGCCATTTCGTCCCTCGTCAATTCCAGGATCTTGAGGGCGACACCGGTCGGCGATGGAAGTCTGTCCGACGCGAGGATTTCGTCAAGATGCGTATTTTCAGTCAGTTCCACAGGATCTCCATGGGTCACACGGCCTACGAATACGTGCGCGGTCAACGAACACATACGTAGCCGCCGCGGGGCGTTGGTCGTTCGATGTTGCGAGCTGTTTCGACTAGAGTCAGGATCGGTTGGCGAGAACGAAACTTGAGCGCTATTCCTAGGAATATCCCTAGGCGCTCCGAAAAACCGCGCTAGCGACCGCGACGATGCGCCCGGTTCGTCGTCCGGGAACTACCGCCAGGCGCGTGCGCGTTTTTCCAGCAGCCAGGCCGCCAGCGCCGACAGTACCGCGGCCGCCGTGAGGATGATCAGCAGCCGTAGCCACGGTTCGCCGGCCGCTTGGCGCGCCTGCACGTAACCGACGGTGGCCCGGATCCATTCCAGGGCGCCGAGCAGCAAGGCGACCTGAACCGCACGCACGGCCCAGCGTCGGCGGACGAGCAGGAGCAGCGGCGCCAGCAAGGGGATCGGTAACAGCACATCGAGACCGATGCGCGAGCAGTGCGCCGCCAGCAGGAGGCAGCTCAGGATGACCAAGATCGTTCGTAGCATGACGGCGCCGCTCCCGATTGTACCTGCGTGGCTATCTACATGCCGTAGAGTGATTTGGTGTCGACCGGTTTGCCCTGCAGCTTCAGATAGTAGAAGAGCTGGCTCTTGTGCTGGTTGAGATGGCCGACCATTCCCAGCAGGTGCTGGCCGAGGGGCATCTCGAATTCGGGCGCCCAGGGCGCGGCCATGACCTTGTTGCACAGATCGTCCTCGCCGGCCTGGTCGACCATGGCCAAGGCCAGAACCTTATCCTCGGCGAACATCTGCCTGGCCTGGGCCAGCGACTCGACCGTCGGCATCTTCTCCGCCGGGGGCAGCATCTCCTCGGCGGGCATGTCCTCGATGCTCGCGCCCTCGGGCATACCCCAATCACCGGTGACGAATCCGCGGCAGCAGAAACCGCAGGCCGTGGGAATGTGCATCAGGAGCTGCCCGACGGTCATCCAGTTCCGTCCGGCCTCCGGTTTCCAGTTCAGCGAGTCGTCGTCGACGAGTTCGAGCAGGCCTTCAGTGGCGCGGTAGGCGCCCTCCATCTCGTTCTTCAACAAGTCTGTGAAGTTCATCTTCAGGTCTCCCTTGTGACAGGCGTGGCTTTCGCGTAACGCGTTGATGCTCGGCGGCCGTCCGCGCGAGCAGTTGTATACCTCCGGAACCGGCCATGGTACCGTATGTGTTTGCGGGATACAACCACCGTGACCGAGATTATCGCGGTCCGTCCAGAAGGGTGCCTGACCATGTCGCCGAACCCGAACCGCCGCCGGCGCAGCGCCGGTGGCGAGGCGTATCCGCGCATCGAAACCCGGCGTCTGCTGCTGCGAGCGTTTTCCCTGGACGATGCGGCGGACGTGCAGCGGTTGGCCGGTGAACGCGAGGTCGCCGCGACCACGCTGCGCATTCCGCATCCGTACGATGACGGTGTCGCCGAGGCGTGGATTGCCACGCACCGCGCCGAGCTGGACGAGGGCACGACCCTGTCGCTGGCGATAACCCGGAATGACACCGGTGAACTCGTCGGCGCGGTCAGCCTGATGCAGATCAACGACGAACACGGCCACGCCGAGCTGGGATACTGGATCGGCAAGCCGTTCTGGCAACAGGGTCTGGCGACCGAGGCGGCGCGAGCGGTCGTGGAATTCGGCTTCGCGCAGCTCGGTCTGGACAAGATCCACGCGCACTGCCTCGCGGGCAATTCCGGCTCGGTTCGTGTTCTGGAAAAGATCGGCATGCGCCGGGAAGGCTATCTGCACAGACACGTGCGAAGATGGAACGAGACTCACGACGTCGAACTTTTCGCCGCCTCTGCCGATGACGAGGCTCGCAGCTGATGGGACGCTATCTTGAATAAGCCGCAGGCATTCGCGCTGACCTGCATCGTTCGCGCCGCGCTGATGGCGATGACGATGGCGATGGCGACGGTGATGGCGACGGGCGTCGCGGCCCAGTCGGTTCCGGACTGGGAGAATCCAGCTGTGTTCGGCCTGAACAAGGAAGCGCCGCACGTCACGATGATGCCCTTCGCGAGCATCGAGCAAGCGTTGCTGAACGACCGGACCCGGTCACCGTTCTACAAGACCCTGAGCGGCACCTGGAAGTTCCACTGGGTGCGCCGCCCGGCCGATCGCCCCGCCGGCTTCCAGGAACCGGGGTACGACGTCTCCAGCTGGGGCGACATCGCCGTTCCGGCCAACTGGGAGCTGCAGGGTTACGGCGTGCCCATCTACGTGAACCAGCCCTACGGCTGGACACGTTCTCCCGAGCCTCCCCGCGTGGACCACGAGTGGAATCCGGTCGGATCGTACCGGCGCACCTTCACCGTCCCCGAGGCCTGGCGGGGCCGCCGCGTGCTGATCCACTTCGGCGCCGTGAAATCGGCTTTCTACATCTGGGTCAACGGCCGGAAGGTCGGTTACAGCCAGGGCGCCAAGACGCCGGCCGAGTGGGATATCACGGACTACCTCCGGCCCGGCGAGAACACCCTCGCCCTGGAAGTGTACCGCTGGTCCGACGGCTCCTATCTGGAGTGCCAGGATTTCTGGCGCCTGTCGGGTATCGAGCGGGATGTCTACCTCTGGGCCGCGCCGCCGGTGCGCATCCGGGATTTCTGGGCGCGGGCCACCCTGGTCGACGGCTACCGTGACGGCCGGCTGGACGTGGACGTGGAACTGCTCGCCGTGGCGGGTAGGCCGGGGGGAAATGCACCGCTGGCGCCGGCGACGTCGGCAAAGACCTTCACGGTGGTCGCCAGTCTGTACGATGCCGACCGCCGTGGTGTCGCCAGCACAAGCGTCGCCGCCGAGCTGACCGGCGAAGGTACGGCGCATCTGGAGCTGGGTCTGGACCTGCGCGGGCCGCGGCACTGGACGGCGGAGACACCGCACCTCTATTCGCTGGTCTTGACGTTGAACGAGGACCGCGGCGAGACCCTGGAGATCCTGACCGCCAAGGTCGGTTTCCGCACGGTGGAGATTGCGGGCGGTCAGTTGCTGGTCAACGGCGTGCCCATCCTGCTCAAGGGCGTCAATCGCCATGAACACGACGCACGCACGGGACACGTGGTCGACGAGGCCGGCATGGTCGAGGACATCCGGCTGATGAAACGCTTCAACATCAACGCCGTGCGCACGTCCCACTATCCCAACGATCCGCGCTGGTACGAGCTGTGCGACCGGTACGGCCTCTACCTCATCGACGAGGCCAACATCGAGTCCCACGGCATGGGATACGGCGAGCGGAGCCTGGCCAAGAATCCGGAGTGGGAGGGCGCACACCTGGACCGCTTGCGGCGCATGGTGGAACGGGACAAGAACCATCCGTCGGTGATCATCTGGTCGCTGGGCAACGAGGCGGGCGACGGGATCAATTTCACGGCGGGATACCGCTGGATCAAGCAGCGCGACCCGTCGCGGCCCATCCACTACGAGCGCGCGTTGCTGGGACCGAACACCGATATCTACTGTCCCATGTACGCCGGAATCCCGCATCTGCAGCGCTACGCGTCGCAGCCGCAGGAGCGACCGCTGATCCTCTGCGAATACGCCCACGCCATGGGTAACTCGACGGGCAACCTGCAGGATTACTGGGACGTCATCGAGCAGCACGATCAGCTGCAGGGCGGCTTCATCTGGGACTGGGTGGACCAGGATCTGGTCCGGCGGGACAGCAACGGTAATATCTGTCGGACCTACGGCGGCGACTACGGCACCGAGGACGTGGGCAGCGATCAGAATTTCTGCTGCAACGGGCTGGTCGACGCCGACCGGACGCCGCACCCGGCTCTCCGGGAGGTCAAGAAGGTCTACCAGTATGTATCGGTCGAGGCTGTGGACCTCGCCGCGGGTAAGATTCGCGTCGTCAACAAGTACGACTTCCTGGATCTCGGTTTTGCCGATCTGCGCTGGGAATTGAAGCAAGACGGCACGGTGCTGGAAGCCGGCGAGATTCCGAGTCTCGGCCTGGCGCCGCGCGAGAGCGGGGAATTTCGATTGGCGCTACCGGCGATCAAGCGCGCACCGGGCGCCGAGACCTTTCTGCAGGTGTATCTCGAAACCAACGAACCACGGCCGCTGATCCCCGCGGGGCATGTGATAGCCAGCGAGCAGATACCGTTGCCCGCCGTGCCCGCCAGTTACGTCGACCTGCGCGCGCTGCCGGCCCTGATACTGATCGAGACCGCGGACCACGTGACGGTGCAGGGCACCGACTTCGCCGCCCGTTTCGATACACGACTGGGCAAGCTCACCAGTTTGCGGTCGGGGGAGTCCGAACGCTTGCGCCGAGGCCCGGATCCGTCGTTCTGGCGCGCGCCCACGGACAACGATTTCGGCAACGGCATGCCCGAGCGCTGTGCGGTCTGGCGCGAGGCGTCAGGCGGCCGGACACTTGCAGACATGACCGTTCTCGAGGGCGGATCGTTCGTGGAACTGCGCTTCGTCTTCGCCCTGGCCGGCGTGGACGCGCGCTCCGAAGTGCTGTACACGGTCCTGGGCAACGGCGAAGTGGTGGTCACCCACAACCTGATCCCGGGCGCACAGCACCTCCCCGAGTTGCCGCGCTTTGGTATGGCCTTGCAACTGCCCGCGCGGCTCGACCACGTGACCTGGTTCGGCCGCGGTCCCCACGAGAACTACGTCGATCGCTATCGCTCCGCCTTCGTCGATCGGTACACGAGTACGGTCGACGAACTGTTCTTCTCCTACGTGGCCGCGCAGGAGACCGGCACGCGCATCGATACACGCTGGCTGCTACTGGCCGATCAGCACGGCGTCGGTCTGCTGGTCAGCGGCCAGCCGCTGCTGAGCTTCTCGGCCTCGCACCACACCGCCGAAGACTTGACCCAGCCCCATCGCGGCGCCAACCACGCGCACGAGGTCATCCGGCGGGATCATGTCGTTCTCCACCTCGATCTGAAACAGATGGGCGTGGGGGGCGACAACTCGTGGGGCGCGCGCCCCCACCGTGCCTACCGGTTGCCCTACAACCGCTACGGATTCACCTATTCGTTGCGCCCCTACGATCCTAGCCTGGGCGACCCGGCCGATCTGGTGCGAACCAAGACGCTGTTGCCCGCGCCGGTAGCCGTGCTGCGCGACGGTCGGATCGAGCTGGAATGTACGGCTGCGCAGGAGATCCGCTACACGGCGGACGGCTCCGAGGTCGGCGGTGAATCCACGCGCTACCAGGAACCCATTGCCGTACGCGAGGACGTGACGATCAAGGCCCGCGCCTATCGTGAAGGACGGCTGCCCGGCCGGCAGCTCACGGCTTTTTTCCCCAGACCGATCGCGACCATCGACGCGGACCGGCAACACTGGCGGCTGCTCGCCACCGATTCGTTCGAGGCCGGCCACGAAGCGCAGCAGGCCTTCGACGGCGATCAGAACTCGTACTGGCACACGGCGTGGATCCGGGCCACGCCCGAACATCCTCACGAAATCGTGGTGGACATGGGATCGAGCTTCACGCTGGCCGGGTTCGTTGTCCACCCGCGGCCCGACGGCTCGCTGAACGGTGTGATCAAAGACTATGCGTTCTACCTGAGTGACGATCCTGCGCGCTGGGGACAACCCGTGCGGGAAGGAGCGCTGCACCCGGAGCAGGCGTGCACCGTGCGCTTCGACCGGACGGTGACGGGCAGGTATTTCCGGCTCGTGGCCCGATCGGCATATCGCGGCCCGTGGACATCGCTGGCCGAGATCGAGGTGCTGGCCGTGGCGCAGGAAGTCGAGCGGTAACAAACACTCCCATCCTTTTTGTAAAGACCCTTCACGAGCAGCCGAATAATCAAATAATCGTAAAATCGTTCATCCATGGGCTCGAACCGGATCTCAAGGTGTGCCAATATGCCTGACTCCAAATCCAGTACTGTTGCGCCTCAGGTTACGGAACCAGTTGACGGCACGAGGGCGCCGGCGACCTCGGCGACACCCGAGAGTGCCGACGCGCCGCCCGGCGTGACCACCGGAACCGACACGCCGGCGCTGCCAGGTTCGTTGATTGCCGATCTGCTCGTCAAGGCCGGTCATCTCACGCCGGACCAGGTCGAATACGCGCTGCGCGTGTGGTCGAAGCTGCCATCGCCGCAGCCGATCGTATCGATTCTCAAGCAGCTGGAATTCATCAGCGAAGAACAGATCTACGCAACCTTGCAGGGAAGTCGTGTGGATATCCAGCTCGGTACCCTGCTGCTGGAAATGGGTATCGTTTCGGACGTCGAGTTGCGAACCGCGCTGGCCATCAAGGCGGACCAGCCCGACAAGCGACTCGGCGAGATTCTGCGCGAAAACCACGTCTTGGCCGAAGACGAGCTGCTTTCCGTGCTTTCGCTGCAACTCGGCTTCCGGTACCTGGAGGCAGAGAAGCTGCAATGCGACCGGATCGCGGTGGGCAAGGCGCGCAAGCAGTGGTTCGAGAAGCACGGTTGCGTGCCCGTGCGCGATGAAGACGGCAGCCTGATGCTCGCCATGCTGGATCCGACCGAATCCCAGCTCGTGAAGGACGCGGAGCGGATATTCGGCGAACCGGTGGTGCCGTGCGCCGCCAGAAGCTACGTCATCGAGACGGCTATCCGGCAGCTGTCGCGTAACTCGGCGGACGCCGAGACCTTTACCGAAGACAACAATACCATCGTCAAGGCCGTCGAAGATATTCTCGAACGGGCGATCGAAGACGGCGCCAGCGACATCCACATCGAACCCATGAAGGACAGGATCCGCGTTCGCTTCCGGCTGGACGGCGTGCTGTTTTCGTACAAGGAATTGCCGATGGAAATGGCGCGTCCGCTGAGCAGCCGGATCAAGATCCTCGCCGGTGCCGATATCGCCGAACGCCGCCGTCATCAGGACGGCCGTCTGCTGTACGAGACCGACGGGCTGAAGATCGACATCCGCGTGTCTTTCTACGCGACGGTCCACGGCGAAAAGATCGTCCTGCGCCTGCTCAACAACCGCAGCAAGCTGCTGGACATCAACGAGCTGGGCATGGCGCCGCGCATGTTCGACCGTTTCGTGGAGGACGTGCTGGAAGTGCCCAGCGGCGTCGTACTCGTGACCGGGCCCACCGGCTCCGGCAAGACCACGACACTCTACGGCGCCATCAACTATCTCAACGATATCAATACGAGTATCGTCACGGCTGAAGATCCGGTGGAGTATGTCATCCCGGGCATCAGTCAGTGCTCGATCAATCCCAAGATCAACCTCACGTATGAAGAAACGCTGCGACACATCGTCCGCCAGGATCCGGATGTGATCGTGATCGGCGAGATCCGCGATCGCTTCTCGGCGGATACCGCGATCCAGGCCGCGCTGACCGGGCACAAGGTTTTGACCACCTTCCACACCGAGGACAGCATCGGCGGCTTGCTGCGCCTGCTGCACATGGACATCGAGGCCTTCCTGATCTCGTCGACCGTGGTCTGTGTCGTTGCCCAGCGTCTGGTGCGGCGGGTCTGTCCCCAGTGCAGCGAGGAACACGTCCTGGCGCCGGAAGAGATTCGCCGCCTCGGCTACAATCCCGCCGACGTACGGCGCCTCGTCTTCGCGCGCGGCCGCGGCTGCTCGGCGTGTCGCTTCCTGGGTTACCGGGGGCGGGTCAGCGTCTTCGAGATGCTCATCCTCGACGAGCAGGTCCGCGACGCGCTCATCGGACGCCGCACGTCCCATGAGATCCGACGAATCTGTACCGAGAGTACCGGGCTGGTCTCATTGCTCGAGGACGGCATCGTCAAGGCGAGTCAAGGCCAGACCTCGTACGAGGAGATTATCCGTGCTTTGCCGCGACTGGCCAAGCCGAGGCCGCTCCAACAGTTACACCGCATGCAAGGAGTGACACAATGACCGGGACCGTTTCCCTGCTCGATCTGGTCGAGCGCGAGCTGGCCACCTCGGATGTGCACCTGCCGCCGTTCAGCAAGGCGGTCACCGAGCTCCAGGCGATCGCGCAGGACGAGAATCACGACATCGACGAACTCGTCCGGCTCATCACCTCTGACCAGGCGCTGGCCACGGAGATTCTGCGCGCCTCCAACAGCGCCTTCTACGGCGGTCTGACCGAGATCACGACCATCAAACAGGCCATCGTTCGACTCGGCAGTCCGGAGGTCGTCCGCCTGGCGATCCTGGCCACCGAGAAGGGGAAGTACGTGGTGAAGCAACCGAGTCTTCAGGGGATGATCGAACCCCTGTGGGCCCATGCCGCCGCCGTGGCCCTCGGTTCGCGCTGGCTGGCCGGCAAACTCGGTTACGGCGAGCTGGGGGACGAGGTCTTTCTCGCCGGACTGCTGCACGATGTCGGCAAGCTGATGCTGGTCAAGATCGTCGATCAGATCCTCGAGCAGGAGACGGGGGAGCGTACCATTCCGGCCACGGTGATCCAGGAGATGCTCGACACCGCGCATTGCGAATACGGCTATCGTCTGGTCAACCAGTGGCAGCTGCCCGAAAACTACCAGGTCGTGGTTCGCGACCACCATCAGGAACAACCGGACACCGCCAGTACCACCTTGCTGATCGTACGTCTGGTCGATCTCGCCTGCCGCCATATCGGCATCGGCCTGCATCACGACGGCGATATCGTGCTGGCCGCCAGCGAGGAGGCGTTCGATCTCGGCGCAACCGACCTGTTGCTGGCCGAGCTCGAGATCAAGCTGGAAGATTCCTGAACGACCGTTCTCCGGGGCAGCCCTTCGCGGGTGCCCCGGTCCTAACGCCGCCCGGCCGGCGGAATTTGGCCGATCCCGTTGGCCGAACCCACTGGCGCTGAGGACGGCCGTTGACTATTTTTCCCACCACTGATCTCCCGGCAAATTGCCGGCAACGTCCACTGCCCTAGCGTCAGGAATACCATGAGCGAGAAGAAGTCCTATAGCTGTCCGCATTGCGGATCCCGTCTGATGCCCTGGCGCAGTCCGGACATGACGACCTGGGGCGGCAACGTCCAGTACGTATGCTTCAACGACGAGTGCGAGTACTTCGTTCGCGGTTGGAACTGGATGCAGGAACACTTCGAACAGCAGGTGTCGTATCGGCATCGTTACGATCCGGAAACCGGCGACCAGGGACCTATTCCCGTCTGGTCCAAGTCCGCGTTGCGGGATCTGATCCTGGAGGAAGGGGAAAGCGATGACTGACCAGCGGAAATCCCCCGGCGGTCCGGACGAATCTCAGCCCGAAGCCCCGCGCGCGCCTCAGGGCACGCCGTTCCAGCCGCCGACCGCCGCCGATGAAAAGACGCCCATCGACCTGTTCAAGGAAAAGGTCCTCGAGGAATACGACCGCATGGGACTCGACGACGGGTTCACCTTCGGTTGCCATCCCGGCGTGCCGTGTTTCAACGAGTGCTGCAGCGACGTGAACATCTTCCTGACTCCCTATGACGTGCTGCGCATGAAAAACCGCCTCGGCATGGACTCGGCCGAGTTCCTCGAGCAGTACACCCAGATCCCGGTGCAGAAGGCGCAGAAATTTCCCGTCGTCATGTTCAAGCTGGGCGACGACGAGAAGAAGACCTGCCAGCTCGTGGGCGAACAAGGCTGCACGATCTACGAGGACCGTCCGTGGCCCTGCCGCATGTATCCGCTGGGCATGGCCTCGCCCAAGGAAGGCGCCGAGGACGAGGAGTTCTATTTCCTGATGAAGGAAGACGTGTGCGAGGGCTTCAGCGAGACGAACAAGTGGACGGTGCGCGAGTGGCTCGACGATCAGGGCATGGCCTCGTACGACGAGTTCGGCCGCCTGTACAAGGAAATCACCCTGCACGACTATTTCGCCGAGGGCAAGACGCTCGGTCCCGAGAAGATCGAGATGTTCTACATGGCCTGCTACGACCTGGACAGCTTCCGGCGCTTCGTCTTCGAGAGCACGTTCCTGAAGCGCTTCGACGTGCAGCAGGAGACCCTCGACAAGATCCGCGAGGACGACGAGGAACTGTTGCGCTTCGCCTTCCGCTGGGTCAAGTTCGCCATGTACGGCGAGAAGACGATCGCCATCAAGCCGGACGCGTTGGGGCCAAGTGGCCGATGACCAGCCGTCGCTGACGAATGGTCGCTGACGAATGGCCTATGATGCGAATCGGGTTCGACGCAAAGCGCGCATTCTGTAACCGGACCGGGCTGGGCAATTACAGTCGCACCCTGATTCAGAACTACCACCGGCACTATCCCGCCGACGAACTGGTGCTGTATTCACCGGCCGGTCCGGTACCCTTTGCGCCCGAACCCGCGGCCAACGTCCGGGTGCGCCGTCCGCGCAACTGGCTCGGCCGTGTGTGCCCGCCGCTCTGGCGCAGTTTCGGCGTCGCCGGGGATATCGCGGTTGACGAGCTGGATATCTTCCACGGCCTTTCCCACGAGATTCCCTTTCGCGCGCTGCCCCACCGGACACGTACCGTGGTCACCATCCACGACTTGATCCATGTGCGCTATCCGCGGCAGTACCCGTGGTTCGACCGACAGGTCTACGAGCGCAAGTTCCGCTTCGCCTGCCGTCGCGCCGATCGCGTCATCGCGGTGAGCGAGCAGACCAGGCAGGATATCGTCGAGTTCTTCGGCACGCCTGCCGAGAAGATCGACGTGGTGTATCAGAGTTGTGACGAACAGTTTTTCCGCGAGGTGGACGCGAATGACGCAGATGCCCGCACCCTGGCCCGCAACAACATCGAGGGCGCGTATTTCCTGTACGTCGGCTCGCTCATCGAGCGCAAGAACGCGCTCGGTATCGTCGAGGCGTTCCGCGAGTTTCCCGCTCGTGATCACTACCGCCTCGTGCTGGTCGGCCAGGGGGGTGCGTACCGGCAGCGGGTTGTCGACGCCGTTGCGCGGGCGGGGCTGTCCGACCGGGTCGTGATGATTCCCCGGGGGGACTTCGCCGATCTGCCCGCCTTGTACCGGCAGGCGGCCGCGCTGGTGTATCCCTCGTTTTTCGAGGGTTTCGGCATTCCCATCATCGAGGCGCTCTGCTCGGGCACACCCGTGATCACCAGCGAGGGCGGTTGCTTTGCCGAGGCCGGCGGTGGCGGCGCACTCTACGTGCATCCGCGTTCGCCGGCGGCCATTCGCGACGCCATGTCGCGGCTCGCCGACGACCGGCAGCTGTACGCGGATCTGGTCGCGCAAGGGCGTGAACACGTACAGCGGTTTCGGCCGGGGGTCACGGCGGCGCGGTTGCGGGAGGTGTACCGGGGGTTGGTGGCGGACAAGTGATAAGTCGATGACGATTCACTATTCGTCCGTGGCCAGCTTTACGGATTCTCACAATCGCCGTTATCGCCGACCTCGATATCACCCTCGATCTCGAGCGCTTCCGCCCAGCTTGTCGCGACACAATTATCCATGGCCTGATTTCCCGTGATCACCACACCGCCCGCCCCCACACGTAAAAGGCCGGCCAGTCCTGCGACATCGGCCAGCTCACGATTGTTACGTATCAGCAAGCGTCCGATATCGGTCAGTGACTCCAAGCCGGTCACGGCGGGTAGTTCGTCATTGTCACGAATGTCCAACGACTCGAGACTCGTTAAACAGCTCAGGTCAGCCAGCTCGATCAGATCGTCGTTGTTCTCCACGCTAAGATGCGTGAGTGAACAGAACGATTCCAGACCCACAAGACTCGTCAGCTTGCTGTTCAACCAGAAGGAGACTTGCTCCAGGCTGTCGAGACCGGCCACGCCCGACAGGCTGGTCAGATCACTCATCTGGCGGATTCTCAACATTTTCAGCCGAGGTATACCGGATAGACCACTCAGGTCCTCGAGGCGTGGAAGGTCGGATAACGACAACTCGGTCAGCTTCGGTAATGCGTCCAATCCAGCGAGGTTGGTCAATTCGTGGCAACTCGACACTCCCAGGTACGTCAACATCGGATACGCGTCGAGCAGCCCGAGGTTGTCCATGCTTGCACTGCTAATCGATAGATAACCGAGATTCGGCAGCCCCGGCAACGACGTGGCGGTAAATTTCGGCACCCCATACAGCGACAGCATCAGTAGGCTAGGTACATTGCCAAGCGCTTCGAGATCGTCGAGCGAGCGACAAAACGAGATATGCAAGTCCTCGAGGCTCGGCAGATCATCCAGACCAGCGAGTGAGGACAGCCCCTCACACGAATCTATATCCAGCCTTTCGAGTGCCGTTAAGCCGGAAACGCCCGATAGATCAAGCATCGCGTCATTGCCCATGAATTGAATGGTGGTGATGCTCGTTGCTCTCTGCAATCCGGAAAGATCGGCCAGCGTATCGTTGCTTGTGATCATGAGATCGCGGAGGCTGTCCAGAATCGCCACACCTTCGAGATCAACGAGCGCATCATTGTTCCGAATCGCTATTCGGGTAGCCGAAGCCAGCATTTCGATCCCGGCCGTGGTCAAAAGGTTATCGTTGTTGGTGATTTCCACGTGGATCAGGCCGGTTGGTGTCGGCATACCGTTCAGATCGGTGATCGATCCCAGGCGTGCGAGCACAAGAGACTCACATTGGAACTGGCCGGGCAGACCCGACAACGACCGCAACGAGTCGCAATTCGTTATCGCCAGCTGCGTGCAGGAAAGCGTATCGGAAACCGTCAGGCTTGAAAGTTGCGGTAGACTTTTGATCGAAAATTTTCCGCCGATCTCGCGCAACTGTGCGAGGTCGGCCAGACTGGTCAGTGAATCGAGATAGGCGAGCTCGAAATCGCCCTCGACCCGCCGAAGTTCGGAAAGTGGACGCAGGTTCTTGATATACGAAAGTTGATTCGCGTCTCGTTCGATACGCAGATCTCCCGCGATTTCGGTTACCCCGGCGAGGAGTTCCAGCTCGTCCTGGCTACTGATCGTCACACCCGGAAAGACGGTGGGATCATCCAGATCACTGGCAAGTCTAGGCCAGGTCGCTTGCTCGCAACCGGGCAGCGCAAGCATGGTCAGCATGCAGGTGGTCACCAATATGATGAGCGCTGCCGCGGATTTGGACCGGTTGCCGGTCGCGCCGTGCGCGCACCGTTGCGGCGGGGCAACAGCTCCACTGTCGTTCGGTCTCATGTGTTTCAATGCTCGACGAATGTGCTTGGCTGTCGGAATCACGGATCAATCCCAATCGTCAGTTTCTAAAATGTAGTATCCTCGCTCCTATACCACGCATGATACGGGATTGCCGCTGGCGAAACAATCCGGGCTTCGGGTATCCTGGCACGAGCTGAAATACCGTTCGGAAGTAAGAAACCACTGACGTATCCGACCACCCGAGGAGCAACCCTCATGTCCATGGCCGACCGCATCGAAGTGCTCTGCGGTGACATCACCGCCCTGGAGGTCGACGCCATCGTCAACGCGGCCAACAGCGCCCTGGCCGGGGGTGGGGGCGTGGACGGCGCGATCCATCGTGCGGCCGGTCCCGAGCTGCTCGCCGCGTGCCGGCGACACGGCGGCTGCCCCACCGGCGAGGTGCGCCTGACCGGCGGCTACGATCTGCCTGCCAGGGCCGTGATCCACGCCGTGGGGCCGATCTGGCAGGGCGGCCATGCCGGTGAGGCCGAATTACTCGCCTCCTGCTATCGCGAGGCGCTGCTGGTCGCCTCGGACGAGGGATACCGGAGCATCGCCTTCCCGGCGATCAGTTGCGGCGTCTACGGCTACCCCCACGAGGAAGCCACCGAGATCGCCTTCCGGACCGTGGCGGCGACGCTGGCCGAATGTCCGGAATTAGAGCGGATTGTATTCGTCGCCTTCGACGCAGACATGGAACAGCTCTACGAAGCAGCCCGGGAGCAACTCTGAACAACGGTGTGCGGCGAAACGCCAGGGCGAGTTGCGCCGGAGCAGCTGTGCGGTTGCGTCGTGCTGGAGCAACCACCACCACGATTACGATTTGGAGAATTCCCACTACCCGGTTATGCTAAAGTGTCTCGGTCGTCGTTGCGACGATTGCGCCTGTTACCGGCCGACCGCTCTCGTTTTTACCAAGGAGACAGCCCGTGAAACTGCGAACCCTGCTGGCCATACTGGTCGCCGTCCCCGTTGTCCTCGTCCCGATCTCGACCACCTTCGGCTGCACCAACATCCTCGTAACCAAGGGCGCCTCGGCCGACGGCTCGGTCATGATCACCTACTCCGCCGACTCCGGCGGTTCCCTGGCGCACTTCTTCCACTTGCCTGCGGCCGACCAGAAGCCGGACACGCTCGTGGTGCCCGTGAACTGGGAGGAGCGTTATTCCGGCTGCCAGGTGCGGCAGGTCGCCCACACCTATCGCGTCGTCAACCTGATGAACGAACACCAGCTCACCATCGGCGAGACCACCTACGGCGGCCGCGAGGAGCTGCACAACGAACACGTGGGTCTGAACTACGCCGAACTGATCTCCCTCGCGCTGCAGCGTTTCACCAACGCGCGCGAGGCGGTCCTGGGCATGGCCGAGCTGATGCAGGAGTACGGCTACAGCGACGAGGGCGAGACCTTCTCCGTGGCCGACCAGGACGAGGTCTGGATGATGGACATCATCGGCAAGGGTCCGGAGCGCAAGGGTGCGGTCTGGGTCGCTTGCCGCGTACCGGACGGCACCATCACCGCCCACGCCAATCAGCCGCGCATCGGCACCTTCCCGCTGGACGATCCGGACAACTGGCTTTACGCGGAGGACGTGATCGATTTCGCCGTGGAGAAGGGCTATTACGATCCCGCCGCGGGCGAGCCCTTCAGCTTCAAGCAGATCTACGATCCGCCGTCGCCCTACGCGCTGCGGGTCTGCGCCGGGCGGGTCTGGTCCGTCTACCGCCGAGTGGCGCCCTCGCGGAATTTCTCGCCCGACTACTACCGCGGCGTCGAGGGCGTCGAGGACTACCCGCTCTTCATCGAACCGGACGAGAAGCTGACCGTGCGCGACGTGATGGGCCTGATGCGCGATCACTTCGAGGGCACGCCGTACGACATGACCCAGGGCATCGATGCCGGACCGTTCGCCAGCCCCTACCGCTGGCGGGACCTGAAGTGGAAGGTCGACGAGGTCGAGTACTGCTGGGAACGACCGATTTCCACGCAACAGGCCGGTTTCGTCATGGTGAGCCAGTGCCGCGACTGGCTGCCCGACGCCATCGGCGGCGTCTACTGGTACACGCCGGACGATTGCTACACGACCTGCTTCGCGCCGTTTTACGCCGGCATCCAGCGGGCGCCCCGTGCTTTCACCCTGGGCGATGTGGATCGTTTCTCGTGGGATTCGGCCTGGTGGGTCTACAACTTCGTTTCCAACCGCGTCTACAACTGCTACTCACGCATCATGCCCGAGGTGGCCGCGGTGCAGCAGGAGATGGAAGACGCCATCTTCGCCATGCAGCCGGCTGTGGAAAGTACGGCCGAGCAACTCCACGAGCAGGATCCCGAGCTGGCCAGGAAATACCTGACCACCTACTGCGTGAGCACCGCCGAGGGACTGCTGGAGCGCTGGCGCGAGCTGGGCGAGGTCATCCTCACCAGGCACAACGACGGTTTCGTGCGCGAACCGGGAGTCAAGTCGGAGGGCGTGGAGTATCCCGACGCGTGGCTGCGCCGAATCCTGGCCGAGAAGCCGGAGCAGTTCCGATTGCCGCTGTGGCAGGAGGAAGCCACGCCGTAGTCGGCAACGAACGAGGCGCGCCTTTCCGTGGAGTAGGGCGCGCCTCGTTCGGATTTGTCGGGCCGATGTCGCGACGGTCCAACGATGGCCGCGATCGCCTAGCGCCGGGCTTCCAGCTCCAGCAGCCGCTCGCCGCTCACCGTCTCGGTCCGCAGATTCCCGAATACCACGCGGTACCTGTCCGGCGCTTCCCGCCACCGCCACAGCACCCGCTGCCCTTCGCCGGGTCGAACCTGATCACCGAAGTAGACGACCTCGCGTTCGTCCTCGACCAGCTTACCGTAGAAGCTGCTGACCAGTCGGATCTGGAACATCTTCAGGACCATCCGGCCGATCTGCCGATAGCTGCCGTCGAAGCTGCGCCACAGCTCGGCCTTCAGCGATTCATAGGACAGGGAACTCGGGTAACGATCGACGACGTCGACGAACAGGCGCAGGCTTTCGAGGGCGTGCTGCTCGTCCACCTGCAGGTGTATGCCCTCGGTGACTTCGAAGTCGTCGGGGATGTCGGGCGTGTACTCGTCGGCGGCCACGGGCTCGTTCCAGCGGAAGTCCTGGTAGCGGACGTGGCGGGAGCGGTTGCCGTCGGCTGTCTCGCCGCGCACGTCGAAGCGCACGGGCAGTCGCGTGTCCGGATCGACCCACAGTTCGAGCTCGGCGTGGTCCAGCCGCTCGGCCAGGAAACGGGCGTCCGTGACCCGGATGCCGGCCACCCGGCGGCCGCGGATCCGGCGCCGTCCCAGATCATCGTGCTCGTAGTCCGCGAGGAAGTTGAAGGTCTGGCTTGGATTGTGCGTGCGATAATCGTCGAGCATCGCCTCGTCCATGGTCATGCGTGCGGCGATCTTCAGCGGATAGGCCAGGTAGACCAGCTCGCGGTCGTCGAAACTCACGAAGAGCGCCTCGACCAGCTCGCCGTTCTCGTAAGTTCGGTGCGACGTGCCCCCGGCGCTGTACACCTGCCGGGCATGGGTGTCGCGGTTGTCCATGTCCTTGATCCGGAAATGCGCCGACGTGGCCTGCTGGACCGTGTCGAGGACTTCCGCCCAGGCATCGAAGGACGTACCGGGCCCGCGCAGAAAAATCACCATGAATACCGCCGCCGCCACGGTCGCGGCCGCTGTCAGACGTCGGGTATGCGTCGCCATGATCCACCTCCACCAGCTCGAGGTCGCCCTGCCGCGCACCGGCGGATCGGTCAGGGCGTTGACGGCCCGGACCTTCAGGGCATCGATGTGCCGGGTGTGCTGCGCGGCGAAAACCGCCAGCGCCCGGTCGTCGTCCTGTAGCTTCTCGAGGTACTTCCGGCACGCCGGGCAGGTGCCGAGGTGCCGCCGCGCGGCGGCGGCTTCGGGCACCGTGGCGTCGGCCGAGAGCAGCAGGCCCATCGCTTCGCGGGTCGCTTCGCAGGACTGGCGGTCGCAAGATTGGTCATCACGAGTCATCGTGCACCTCCAGGATCCGGCGCAGGGCCTGGCGCGCCCGGCACAGGCGCGAGCCGGCGCCGGTGGCGCTGATGCCCAGAGCCTCGCCGACGCGGGCGGAACTGAGGCCGTCGAAGTAATAGAGAAGCAGTGGGAGGCGGTGTTTTTTCGGCAGTCTCGCCAGGGCCATTTGAAGATTAGGGCCGGCGTTCACCGCGTCGGTGTCGGGCGCCGTCGATCTGGTGGGGACCGTGTTTCCGGCCGCAGGGCTGTCGATCGCCGCGTCGCCGACCACCCGCAGCTCTGTCTGCTCCACGTGTTCGGCGAGCAGCTCCTGCCGTCGCCGGTGCAGCTTCCAGTGGTCCCGGCACAGATTCCGGGCTATGGCGAGCAGCCAGCCGCGGAAATTCGCCGGCTCGCGCAGCGTGGCCAATCGTTCGACACCCTTCAACAGTGCGTCCTGGGCGATGTCCTCGGCACGATCAGGATCCGCCAGCAGCCCCAGGCACACCGCGTAGACGGCGGTGGCATGGCGCTCGATCAGCGCGGCGGCGGCATCGCGATCACCGGCCACCGCTGCTGTGACGAACGCTGCATCCGATGACATGAACCGGCTCCCCTCAAACGCGTCGGTCTGTTTCGCCTCCGTATTGTAGACGAATGAGGGGGCGAGGGCATTGCAGGAATCTGCGCGAGGGGCACTCGGCGGTTCGGGTGTCTTCCCTCGTTCGCAAGCGTGTCAGTCCGCAGCTACTGCCGCTCGTAGGTGATGACCATGTTCTTGAACTCGCCGTCGCCCTTGTCCATGTAGGCCGTGTACGTGAAGTGGTCCTCGTCGATCCACTGGTACTCGGTGCGATAATCGACGGTGCCGCCGGCGACGACATCCTCGAACTGGGAGGACATCGCGCGTTTCTTGCCGTCCTGAGAGCAGGAACCCTCGAAGGTCATGATCAAGGTGCCGAAGTTGTCGATCCAGGTGGACTCGTAGCGCTTCTGGCCGTTGTTGTAGCCCTCGATCGCCAGGGCCTCGTAGGGCATGTTGCCGTAGTTGCCGCTGTGCTGCCACATGAGGTACCGGCCACCCATGATCCAGGAAACCTCAACCCGGCCTTCTTCGGTCATTTCCGGAGCGTCGGGTCCCATCCACATCCGGACCATGCCCTGCCAGGTGCCGACGAACGACGCCAGATGCTCGTGATGCGGCCCGGGCTGGGCGAGTTCCATCCAGGCCATCATTTCCGCTTGCTGCTCTGCCGTCATGGCCGGCGCCTCGCCCGCTTCCTGCGCCAGGGCAGGAAGGCAGCACAGCGCCCAGACCAGGAGGGTGAAGGTGAAGGTGAAGGTGTTGCGGATCGTCATTATGGACCTCCTCGCGGTATTCCGCGTTCAGAAAAAGTGTCGATGAAAGCCAAGCCCCTGGGGCAAGTGTCAGCGAGGCGGTGGATCGCCGAACGCATTGTCCAAGCTAATGTACAACACTTAAGCGATCCCGACACCTGTCGTTCCCGATCGCAGTGTACAGAGGCATTCACCCGAAGAACTTTTAGTTGCTTTTCGGTTTAAGTGCTTTCGTTTTCAGACGATAGAGCCTTTCGTAAGGGTGTGCGCTGGGTCTGGGGAGCCCCCCGGCGCTCCCCCTCATCTGAAAGGACCTATCATGGCCGTAAAATACCTCACGGATCCGTTTGTCCGCAATCTCGCTCCTCGCGGCACCCGACGAATTCGGCCAGACAAGACCGGCCGCATCGAAATCTGCGATCTCAAAGTGACGGGACTGTGCTTGCGAGTGTCATCCCTCGGCTACAAAAGCTGGAGTTTCACGTATAAGATGCCCGAGAAGAAACCCGATGGGCAGTGGCGCACCGGCAAACAGCAGCGTATCACACTTGGGAAATTTCCGCTGATCTCCCTCAGCGAAGCCCGCTCGAAAGCCCTCGAACTCCGAGAGCAAGTTGACGCCGGCGTAGATCCGAAGGCGCGACCGACCACTTTCCGATCAGTCGCAGATACCTGCATGGAGTATGTCGATCTCTCCCTTGTTGGACGAACGAAACACCCCGAATTGGCAAGAGCCGTGTTCAAGAACCATGTCATTCCGCGCTGGGGCGAGATGCAGTTGGAGAGCGTTTCACGCGGAGAGGCTCATCAGCTTCTAGACGAGGTGAAGCAGGATACTGGGGTAGGAGCTGCACGGGAGGTTCAGAAACATCTGAGCGCCATGTACAACTGGGCAATCGATCGCGAGTACGTGGATATCAACCCTCCCCGGCGTCAACTACAATTCCCCTCAGCGACAATTAGAATTCCCCATACGAT
>CAYLIV010000049.1:0-26233 GCA_964384055.1 uncultured Fibrobacteraceae bacterium | reverse complement strand
AAAATATTGCAGAAGGCCGGCTCGTGGTGAGCCGGCCTTTTTCTATGCTGACCGAAAATCGCGTCCGTCGGTGAACTCACCGAGCGCGGCTTCTAACCCGGAAAGCTCGCTTCCTCGCTGTCGCTGATTTCCAGGAAGCTCAGCAGGTGCGCCACTTCCAGGATCCGACGTATCCGATCCGGCACCTTGACCAGGACCAACGAACCCTCGGCGCGTTGGGTCGCCGTGAAGGCCGAGGCGAAGATACCCACGCCCGTGCTGTTGATCCGCTCCAGATTCTCGAGGTTCAGAACCACGCGCGCGCGTCCGGCACGGATATCATCACGCAGCGTGTCGAGCAGTTCGTAACACTCCTTGCTCACGACCATCTGGCCGGCCAGGCGGTACAGCACGGATTTTCCGTCCTGCGACGTGATGTGTTCGATTCTCAGCTTGTTATTCTCGGTCATCTGAAAGCGCCTCCTGAATCCAATACGGGATACGGTCCCTCGCTCTACGCGCCGCAACGATAGCACAGGAAAGCGCCGTTGTCTGCGCGAAGATTCTGCTGGCGCGAGAGAACCCCTGCGCCGTCTGAGCGCCCCTAATCCGCCTCCAGTTCCTCCCACCCGGTCACCATCGCCTTCAGGTTCGTCAGCGGCGTGCGGCCGGTTGTCGTCAGGTAGACGTGGCCGATCATGCCCGCGATCAGCGCGAAGGCCCCGATGGTGTGCGCGAGGGCTACCGGGCCCAGCGACCACTCGAGTCCTAGCTGCGGCCACTGGTTGTAGTAGTAGTACAGGAATCCGGTGGTGACCTGGATCGGGATGACCAGCACCTTGAGCACCAGGTAGGACACTTTCTGCAGGGGATTCAGCTTGCTCAGCGCGGTTTTACGCACGGGATGCGGCTGCTTGCGGAAGATGCCGATGGCGTAGTACACCACCATGGCGATGAAGTTGCCGCCCGGTCGGTACTGCCGCCAGGCACCGGTGGTAACGTGCCAGAAGATGGCGAAGGCGATCACGCCCACAAAGATCCAGGCCAGCGCCCGATGCAGATGAACGGCGGTCTCGAAACCCCACAGCCCCCAGCCGAAATGGATCTCGAATCCCGTCAGCGCCAGCATGATCACCAGCGCGGCCTGGCTCCAGTGCCAGAAACGCTCGAATCCCGTGTAGATCAGTTCGCGTTTCATGGTGCTCATCCTTTCCGGCCGAAGATGGCCCGCGCCAGTCCGTGAATCACGGCGCCCGCGACTGCGCCCAGGATCATGATGATACCGAGCCAGTCGAGCAGCGCGCTGTAGTCGCGTCCCGGCAAGTAGAAACCACCCAGGGCGGCCAGCCGGCCGTCGCGGGCGTGGCAGTCACGGCAAGACAGCGCGTCTTCTTTCGGGGCGACCATGTGCTTCAGGGGCCAGATCATCTCGGTCTGTATCCAGCCGTACTCGCCGCTGTATTCCAGGCCGGCGTAGTCCATGCCGGCCTGGATCGAGCGTCCCCAGTCGTAGGATTTCCAGTACGCCTCTTGCTTGTCCGGCCCGTCGCCAGGAAAGAGCTTGGGCACGACCAGGGTCTTGTTGACCGGATCGTAAGGCTGGATGCCGCGGTGGGTCTTGGCCGGCCAGATGCGCGCCGCCGGATCGTTGTGGTCGGTGTGGACCCGGTTGATGTACACGACGGGCTTGCTCTCGTCGAGATAGTCGAAGTGCCCGTGCGGGTGATCACATTTCTCGCTGGCAGGCGTCACATCGTCCACCTTGTCCGTGTACTTCTGGTTTTTGAGGGTGCCGTTGTACCAGATGTACTCCGGCACGGCGTCCTTGGCCCAGATGAACTCGCCCTTCTTGGTGTGGTAGCTCATGACCTGTTCGCCCTTCACGTCGACCTTCTTGGCGAAAGCTTTGCCCTGCTCGTTCCTGGTGCCGGCTTTGGACCAGTCCCACCACATCTTGGTGGCCTTCTCGCGAGCCATGGTCGGAATGTGGCAAGCCTGGCACGATACCTTGTCGGCGTGATCGTTCAGCTTGGCGTGGTCGGGATGGGGATTGTTCGTGTGGCAGGTCTCGCAGGCCAGCAGGTTGGTCTCGACGCCGCGCAGCACGAACTGGCGTTCGTTGTAGGCAGCAACCTCGAAATGGCGCCCCGCGATGTCGTGCTCCTTGGTGGTGTGGCACATGGTGCAGTCGAAGTTGGGACCGTCCACGTCCATGTGCACGTCGAGGGAGCGGTGGGGATTGGCCAGCGTCACGTCCATGTCGCCGTGTTTCACGCCCTCGCCGCCGCCGCCGAAGAAATGACAGGAGCCGCAGTTATTGCGCGTGGCCGGGCCGACGTTCTGCGCCACCTTCGTCAGATCAACCGGCGGCATCGTCTTGCCCGAGCCCTTGGGCCATTCCCTGCCGTCGGGAAAGTCCTTCTCGTACACGGGGTGACCGGCGGCCGTGGGGAACTTCTTGTACGATCCCGTTCGATCGTGGCAGACCAGGCAGTCGACAAGCAGCTCGTTGCTGAAATCGAAGCTCCCGTCCTTCCAGCCGTAACCGATGTGGCAACTCGTGCAGCGCGGTTCGTTGGACGGCAAGGCGATGCAGAAATTGTTGATGATGTTGTGCGCCTTGCCGAAAACCTCGCCGGCCTGGCCGTCCGACCGATCGTTGTCGCCGTCGGTGGAATAGAGCCAGGTCCAGTGGCTCGTCTTCATGATCTGCTTTGCGGCTTCGGTGTGGCAGCTCAGGCAGGCGGCGGTGACCGCCGGTCCGTCGGGAAACTCGTGTTGCAGCTCCTCGAACTGGGAATGGTCTGCGGTCGTCCTGCCGCGGACGGCGCCGGCTACCGAGCTGACGGACTGTCCGCTGTAGTCCGGCGGATCGGCGGCAAGCGCCCCGGCTTCACCGAACCCGACTGCCGCGGCCATTGCGAACACCATGACAACCAGGAGCACCGGCATCGAACCCGAACGAAGCTGGGATTTTCGTTTCATGGCCTCTTCCTTCCGCTGTCAGGTCAAACACGCCGGTCACCGCGGCCGAACCGTGAATGTCCTAGTATTTATATATCAGATTATATTGACATGTTAATAAATTAACCTTATCATCTCTCGAGTTCAACTATTTTCTTTCGCATGTGATTCCTTGTCGTGCTACATATTGAATCGACCCGTTTCGACCGGCCGAAGACGACCGGTGGACGACGAAGAAGGAGATAATGGGGAAGAAACGCAGCCCACGGCACAAGGAACTCGATCTCGACATGCTCGAGCGGGCATCGCGGGTGTACCGGGTTCTGTCCCATCCCGTACGGTTGAAACTGGTCGAACTCCTGCTGGAGGAGATCGTTTCGGTCGGTGAGCTGGCCGATCATGTCAAGCTGGCGCCGGCAGCGGTGAGCCAGCACCTGAACATCATGCGCGCCAACGGGATCGTCGACAGCAGACGCGACGGCAAACGCATCTACTACCGCGTCGTGAGCCCCCAGGCAAAGTACATGATCAAATGTCTACGCGACAATGAGGACACCCTCTAGCCATGCCAGCTTCGAACGACTTCCAGCACCGGACCCGAGCGGCCGTCGAAAGCGTGGGTCCGAACGCGCTGAACTTCGTACTCCAGCCGTTGACCATACTCAGGTCGATCCGCCGGGAAGATGTGCCCGCCGATCTCGTCGCCGGGCTGACCGTGGCGGCGGTGGCCATTCCCCAGGCGATCGCCTACGCGTCCATCGTCGAGCTGCCGGCGCAAACCGGTCTGTACGCCGCGGCGGTGGCGGCGGTGGTCGGTTCGTTGTGGGGATGTTCCCGCCATCTGGCGACCGGCCCCGTCAACGCGACCTCGCTGCTGGTGCTGCCGGTGCTGCTGACCGTGGCGACACCCGGCACCAGCGCCTTTCTGCTCGCCGCTGGCGTGGTGGCGGTGACGGTCGGGCTGCTGAACGTGTTGCTGGCGGTGCTGCGCTTCGGCGCACTGGTGACCCTGGCCTCCCGGTCCGTCCTGGTCGGCTTCTCGACCGGTGCGGCCGTACACATCGCATTCGGGCAATTGCGACATTTGCTGGGACTCGATATTCCGGCCATGCCAGAGCTGTATCGTACCGTTGGCGCCGTGGCCGGCGATCTCGGCAACGCCCACACGATCAGCCTGTTTCTCGGCCTGGGCGCCATGGTGCTGGTCGTCGTGCTCAAGCACCGGAGCCAGCGCATGCCGGCGGCTTTGATCGCCGTGGTCGTCTCCGCGATCGCGGTCGCGGTGTTCGGACTGGAACAGCGCGGCGTGCAGGTGGTCGGCGCGATCCCGCGCAGCCTGCCGCCGACGACCTGGTCGACCACCGGCCTGCTGCCCGACCTGAACATGATCCGCGCCCTGGTCGTGGGCTCCATGGCCGTGGCGGCTCTGGGCCTGATCGAGGCCGTTGCCGCCTCGCAGACACTCGCCCGCCGCAGCGGCGATCGCCTCGACAGCAACCAGGAGTTTTTTGGCCAGGGGTTGGCCAACATCGCCGCCGGCCTGCTGTCCGGCTATCCGGTTTCCGGGTCGTTCACACGTTCGGCGCTGGCCCAGCAGTCGGGCGGCCGCACCCACCTGACCGGCGTTTTCACCGGACTGGCCATCATGGCCAGCATGTTGCTCTTCGCGCCTTACGCCCGGCTGGTGCCGCGGCCGGCCATCGCCGCCGTGCTGCTGTTCGTGGCCTGGGGCATGATCGACCGGTCCAGCATCCGGCGGGTATTGAAGACCTCGCGCTCGGAAACCGCCATCATGGGCGTGACCTTCCTGGCCACCCTTTTGCTGCCCCTCGATTTTGCGGTGCTGTCGGGCGTGGTGTTCTCGCTGGCCTTTTTCGTGATCCGCTCGAGCCTGCCGCGGGTAGTGCCCGTGGTGCCCAATCCGACCTACCAGCACCTGGTCCACAATCCGGGGGCGCCGGTCTGCCCCCAGCTCGCCGTCATGAATATCCGCGGGCCACTGTTCTTCGGCGCCGTCTACCACCTGGAAGAGGAACTGCGCCACAACCACGAGAACCATCCGGGTCAGAACTTTCTCGTGCTGCGGATGCACGGCGTGGACATCTGCGACCTGAGCGGCATCGAGATGCTCGAATCGACGGTGGCCACGTACCGGGATTTCGGCGGTGATGTCTTCCTCGTAAGGCCCCGCGCGCCGGTGCTGGCGAAGCTGGAACAATCGGGTTTTCTCGACGACACCCTCGGTCGCGATCACATCCTGCCGCCGGAAGGGGCCATCGAGTATCTGTTCGAGAAGGTGCTCGATCCAGCGGTGTGCACCTACGAGTGCCACGAGCGGATCTTCGCAGAGTGCATGGCGGTGGAAAAGCACGCCTACGACATCGAGATGCCGCCGGTAGTTCGCTCGCACCACGATCACGAACTGAATCTGACCACCGAGGCGTTCCACAAGCTCGCCGGCGATCCGGACACGATGCTGCTCGACGTGCGCGAACCCGAGGAGTACAGCCGCGGCCATCTGCCGGGAGCCGGCCTGCTGCCCTTGCGCATGTTGCCGATCAAGGCCGAAGACCTGCCCCGGGACCGTTCCCTGCTGCTGTATTGCCGGTCCGGACGCCGGACCGCCCTGGCCTTGCATATACTCGAGGACATGGGCGTATCGAAACTCCACGGCCTGAAAGGCGGCCTGCTCGCCTGGCGCGCCGCGGGCCTGCCCTTCACCGGACCGGCCGACGAGGAACTGGACGACAGCCGACCCTGGCAGTTTCCAGCCATGCCCGTCGAGGCGATTCGCCAGAAACAGGTCTTCACCCGCCAGCGCGTCGAGCGCCGGCTGGCCAAGCTGACCAGAAAACTCGATCGCCTGAGTACCACCGACGATCTGACGCTGTTGCAGGAAACGGTGGAGAAACTGCTCGACCAGCGAGTCGATTCGCCGGCGCGTACCGGCGGCTACTGCACGCTCGATCCGCAGCGCCCGGTGCTGATCATCTCCGATTCCCACACCTTGCGCGACGCCTTCAACAAGCTCCTGCACGACCGCTACATCGGTGCGACCAATCTGGAGAGTCTCGCGAGGGGCAATCTGCAGCTGTTGTTGCTCGGCGACTTGCTGCATTCCGAGAGCAAGGGCAACTGGCAAGCCGCCGAGGACGAATACGTCTCGGAATTCACGGCGGCCGCCGAGGCGACCGGCGCCTCACCATGCCTGGACGGGGAAATGGCCAACGGTTTCGGTCTGGCAGCCATGATCCTGACGCTGCAGCAGGAGATTCCGGGAGTCTTGTACCTGAAGGGAAACCACGACAACATCCTCAACTCGGACGAGTTCGGTAACGGCCCCCTGTCCAAGTACGTCTCCTGGCCCGGCGAGGGCGAGATCGCGCGCGCCTGGACCCTGGAAAAGTTCGGCTCCTCCTTCGCCGGGAAATACGCCGCCTGGGAAAACCAGCTCCCGATCTTCGCCGTCTACGATAATACGGCCGGCGGCCTGAAGTTCGTCGCCTCGCACAGCGAACCCGATCGACCGTACACCCTGGATGAGATCGAGAAGCGCGCGGACAAGACCGTGTTCGGCTTGACCTGGACCCGCAACCGGGGAGTGTACGCTCCGGAAGTCCTGCGCAACGTTTTCGGCGAAGCGTGGCCGGAATCGTGCTACTTCGTCAGCCATACGGGCAGCGAAGAAGGCATAGTTCGTATCCCGCGCAAGAAGCTCGTGATCGTGAACAAACCCCGGCACCTGGTCACGGTTCTGGTGTTGCCCGAGGCCACGGACTTCGAGGTGCACATGATCGCCTCGCGCTGATCAAGGGTGAAGAAACCGCCCGGAAGAAAGCGGCCTGGATACTGACTTGCGGGACAGGCGGCATCAACCTGCTGGGCCTGGTGATACCGCCTTTCGGTCGGAGTCATCGAACCAGCATCATGGACCGCGTCACGATCGCGTCGCGGGTGCTCAATCGCGCAACATAGCGTCCGCTGGGAACCGATTGTCCGTTGCTGTCGGTACCGTCCCAGCTGACGGCGTGCGTGCCGGCGGGGCGTACCCCCTGCGCCAGGCGCCGGACGAGGCGGCCGTGCAGATCGAAAACCTCGAGCCTGAGCGACAAGTCGCGGTCCAGTTCGAATTCGAGCCGTGTTTGCGGATTGAAGGGATTCGGGTAGGTGGTCAACTTGCCAAGCCGCATGGCAGCTTCGGAATCCGGCGGCGTTGTGCGGTCATCGACGCTCGTGGCACCGGCCAGAACGACGCTCCCGCTCAGGAAGAAGCCGTCGTGAAATCCGTTGCCGCCGATCTCAAACCGACTTTCGTTCAGATCGATTGCCGAGCCGCTGGTGGGCGTGAGCGGCTGTACGAGGAATAGCGTGATATCCACGCCATCGTCGTGAACGCTGCCCTCGAGGGTGATTTCGATGGAATTGTCGACATCGAAAGAGGCGTCCAGATCGGTATGATCGTGCGCCGTGTAGGGGATATCCAGGAACGTGAACTGCCCGACACCGTTCTCGAAGTCGCCGACGTCGTAGGTCCAGGTGAAGGTGCCGAACATCTGGGCGTTGTTGTCATCGAGAATGAGGTTGTCGAGTTCGTAGTGCACCACCTCTGCCTGTAGCGCCGGCGCCGCCAGGATGGTCACGCTGAACATGAGCCAGAGTAAGCCGGTTCTTCGCGTACACATGCTTGTTATTCCCTTCGCCTGGAATCTTACGCTCGGCTGGACGGGTATATATTCAAGACTGTAATGGTCTACATTATAAAGCAAAGCAGTCGGCGTGTCGAGTTATGGGCGCCGGGAAAGATCAGTCTTGTCCCATCGCCTTGAGCCGCCGCCACAAGGTCGTGCGGCTGATGCCCAGGGCCTCGGCGACCTGGCGGCGGTTGCCGTCGAAACGTTGCATGGCTTCGCGGATGCGGGTCGCGTCGCGCGAGCTGCCGGCCGGGTGGTGGATGGCTGGGCGGTGGTCGGCCGGATCGGCACTGGCACCGTCCGGCAGGAATATGGACTCGGGCAGGTCCTGGCGCTCGATGCGGTCGCTGCGGGCGCAGAGGTAGGCGAACTCGACGGCGTTGCGCAGTTCGCGGATGTTGCCGGGCCAGCGGTAACGCTGCAGATGGTCCAGTGCGCGGGCGGAGATACGGTGCACCTCGTTGCCGTGGGTCCGGTTCAGCTCGGACAGGAAACGGTCGACGAGGATGGGGACGTCCTCGGTCCGTTCGCGCAGGGGCGGGATCTTGATCTGGATCGCGTTCAGGCGGTAGTACAGGTCTTCCCGGAACGAGCCGTCGCCGATGGCGCGGCGCAAATCCCGGTTGGTCGCCGCCACCACGCGTACGTCCACCTTCAGGGTCTCGGTGCCGCCGACCTTTTCGAACTCCTGTTCCTCGAGCACGCGCAGGATCTTGGCCTGCAGCTTGGGCGACATGTCGCCGACCTCGTCGAGGAAGATCGTGCCGCGATCGGCCACTTCGAACAGGCCGCGCTTGTCCTTGTCCGCGCCGGTGAAGGCGCCGCGCACGTGGCCGAACAGCTCGCTCTCGAGCAGACCCTCGGCCAGCGCGGAACAGTTGATCTTGACGAAGGGCCGACTCTTGCGCGGACTGATCTGCTGCAACGAGGTGGCGACGAGCTCCTTGCCGGTGCCGCTCTCGCCGAGAACCAGAACCGCCGTGTCGGTGGGACCGAAGATGCGGATCAGATCGAAGACGCCTTCCATCTGGGCGTTGCGGCTGACCAGGCGATGGATACCGCTGGCGCTCACCGCGCTGCGCCGCAGCTCGACGATCTCCGACGCGTTGCGCAGCACGCCGATCAGGTGTTCCAGGCGCCCTTCGGTGTCCTTGTGCAGGAAGATGCTCTTGTCCACGGGCAAGGCGCCGCCCATGGCGCTGATCTGTTCCCGGCAGCCGATCACGTTCTTGTCGTTCTCGCTCGCCCAAAGCAAGGGGCAGTCCGTTTCGCACTTGTCCGAGCCGAAGACCGTGGGGCAGGGCTGGCCGACGACCTCCTCCTCGCTGCGGCCCAGCAGGGCCAGCAGTTTGCTATCTGCGCTCTGTATCACCCGGTCCGTCGAGGCGGTGAAGTAGCCGTCCGAGCTGTCGGTCAGGATATCGTCGAGACGCTGCCGCTCGTGGGCAAGTTCCACATTACGATCTTCCATGTCCTCGATGTAGGCGCCTAGGGCCTGCATGTCCCGGTAGATCTCGACGGCGCCGATGATCGTGCCCTCGTCATCGCGGTACGGCGAGACCGACACGCAGTGGGGGCCGGCGTGGATCTGGTCGCAACGGAGATTGTGACCGGTGTAGGCGCCGTCGCCCTGGATGACATCCTCGAACGGGCAGTTGATGCAGTGGTCGAAACCGATCAGCTCGGCGCACGACTTGCCGATCATCGCCCGCGGCTCGAAACCATACATGCCGGCCAGGACGTGGTTCACGAAGACGATTCGCTTGTTCAGGTCCACCACGAGCAGGCCGTCGGTCAACGATTGCAGGATCTCGTCCAGCGGTAGATCAGGTCCAGGGTCGTTTCCGGGATGCATCGATTCCCTCCAGGGACCGTTGCCCAGGCGTTACGGGGCCAGCACGGCGGTCAGCACCTGCCCCGCGCGGCGATAGAACGGCGGCGGGTCGGCGCGGTCGAGACGCTCCAGCATCGCGGGCACCCAGCCGGCCAGGTACCGCTGTACGAACGGATCGGTCGCCGGCACCTCGCCGGGCGGCGCGGTCGACCAGGCGAACAGGAGATACTCGAGCAGCATGGTCAGATGATCCGGCGGCCAGGGGCTCTCGTCGGTCACGGTCAGCCCGGCGGTCGCCAGCGTCGACGTCAGCGCGGCGAGATATTCGTTCTGCGCCTCGGGTCCGTCCTCAGCAAGATAGGCCACGGCCTCGAGATGGGCCACCGCCCCCCGGGGGGCATTCACGAACAGGCGCACATATTCGCTCGCGAGCTGCGGCAGGTCGCCGTCACGGTCCGCATCTGCACGTCGAGACTGCGCCACCGCGGGCAGGCCGGCGGCCACGAGCCACGCCTCGACGTCGGCGCCGTCGAGTTCGACCAGCGAATCGTGCGTCGGCGAACGGAAGGCCACGATCAGCCAGGCCAGCAACTGCCGGTAGGCGAGAATTCGATCAGCGTGTGATGTCGCTTCGTGCATTACCGCTCAACTCGATCGTTCAACGAAACCTGGGACATCGGGATATCGGGACGCAGCAACGCTACCCGAAGTAACTCTCCTGCCCCGCAAAAACGAATACCCAGCGCAACATGAAGCCGCCGATCAGCACCTGAACGCCGGTCAGATAGGCCAGCAGTCGCCCGTGGGGCTGGTGGTCCTTTTTCGCGACCAGCGGAACGATCTCGAAGAGCTCGATGACCAGCGGAATCAACAGGCCGATCAGCACGAATCCGATCCAGAACGGCGCCGTGTAGGGCCCGCCCAGGACCAGCTCGATGGAGCTGGCCTGGCTGGCCGTCGACAACGCATTATGCAGGATATACGGAATGACCAGGAAGATCTCCATGAGAATGATGCCGATGTCCGCGCCGATGAGCACCTTCTGCTCGATCTGCCGGACCTCGGGCGCGACCGCGTCGGCGCGCCGCGCCGCCAGCATCATCATCAGGGCCGCGGCGGTGGACAGGGCGCTGAACAGGAACAGGATCGCCACCATGGGCGTGTTCCAGAACGGCCGGGCCGGGATGGCACCGAGCAGCACGCCGGTGTAGATGCCGACCCCGAGTCCGGTCGGGACGCCCACCACGGCGACGATGCGGCGCAGGGTCAGCATGGTCGCGTCGGACGGCAGGGATACGTATCGCTTGCCGAGACGGATCCGGCGCACACGTCCAGGCAACAACCACAGCAGCATGTACAGAAAGGCCAGTCCCGTGAACGCCACCAGCAGCCAGCTCCCGATGGACATGGGCGAGGTCCACTCGATGGTGGAAAACAGACGCCAGAATCGCCAAGGGCTGCCGAGATCGAAAACGAGCAGCAGGCACCCGATGGCGACGGGAAAGGGGGCGACCATCGCCGCCACCCGCGACAGGCGCTCCAGCCGCGCCGGCGCGACCAAGGAACACAAGGCCGACAGGATGAACAGCCCGGCGCTCAGGCCGCCGAAGTACAGGTAGACCACAACCAGATTTTCCCATTGGTGATGCATGCTATGCTCCCGGCCTCGTTTCTTGCCTCGTGATCCTAACCCTCGACGTAATAGATCTGCGGTCCGGTGCCGGCTTCGACCTTGCGGCGCTGGGTCCGGTACTTCGCCAGCAGGCGCGAGACTTCCGACTGGGGATCGTTGATGTCGCCGAACACCCGGGCGCGGCTCGGACACGTGGCCACGCAGGCCGGCTCGCGGCCGCTGCGAACGCGTCCGTAGCAGTAGTTGCACTTGTCGACGATGCCCCGCTCCCGGTCGTAGTAACGCGCATCGTAGGGGCAGGCCATCATGCAGTAACGACAACCGATGCAGGTGTCGGTGTTGATGTGTACGACCCCGTGTTCGCCCTTGTCGGTGGCGCCCACCGGGCAGACCCGCGCGCAGTGGGGATTGTCGCACTGCATACACTGGCCGGGTTCGAAGGTGATGCCCAGGTTGGGAAACTCGCCACGCTCGGGGCTCTCGGTGATCCAGTTGCGGGAGTACTCCTCGGGCACGTCGTTCTCGGCTCGGCAGGCCACGGCGCACGCTTTGCAGCGCACACACTTCTGGTTGAAGACGACGATCACGTAGCGCGGTGTCATGACCTACCTCCCTCGAACCGGGTCGAGACCGGCACGTGCTCCTCGATGCGTCTGGCGTTGACCGCGAACAGCTCCACCGAGGTCTCGTGCATGGCCGCGTTGCCGGAGATCTGATCCTGGTGCGTGCCGATCAGATCGGACGAGCGCAGGCCGCGCCGACTGCGTGCGTCGAGTCCCGACGATGTGTGACCGAATCCGTGGGGCGCGAACACGCAGTCGGGCCGGATGCGCTCGGTCACCTTGACCGGCGCCTGGCCTTGCCCGTAGTCGGAGCGGACGCCGATCACGTCGCCGTTGCGCACGCCGTGGCGCGCGGCGGTCCGGGGGTGAATCCAGACCCGCGGGCCGTCCGGGTCCTCGGCGGCCAGCCAGCTGACATTCTGCAGCGAGCTGTGGGTGTAGATCGCCGAACGGCCGGTCAGGAGACGATACTGGCCCGCGGGTACTTTGCTCGGTGATTGGTAGACCGGCAGCGGATCGTAGCCGTGCTCGGCGTAGCGTGTGGAGGCCAGCTCGATCTTGCCGCTCTTGGTACGGAAACGGTAGCCTTCCTTGAGCGTGTTGCCGATGACGGGTTCGGTGCGGTCGGTGTAGAAACCGCGGCGCTTGAGCTCTTCGGCGGAGATGGGCAATTCGTGGGCCGCGGCCTCGTACCAATCGTCGATGGTGAAGTCGAAGTACTCGCCCAGTTCCAGCCGCTCGGCCAATCCCTTCATGATCTCCATGCAGGGCCGGGTGTCGAAACGCGGCTTGACCACCTGCTGGCGCACCGCCACCACCGGCACGGCTCCCGACAGGCTGTGGGGCGGGTCGGTGCGCTCGAGATAGACCGACTCGGGCAGGATCACGTCGCTCATCCAGGCGGTGTCCGAGGGCATGGTGTCGATGGTCACGATGAAGGGGATCTTCTCCATCATCTGCAGCGTCTTGCGACTCTCGGGCACCGAGTGCAGCGGGTTCTGCTTGTAGACGAACCAGGCTTTGATCGGTGAGTCGTCCGACTTGATGATGGACTCGCGCAGGCCGAGATAGGTGCCGTCGCGCCGGTTGGCTAGGGGGAAATCCGCGCCCATGGCGTCGCAGCGGTCGACCTCGATGTCGTCGGGCGGGAAGATGTCCGGTTCGCCGATGGGGATCTTCGCCTTGGGGATGGGCGCGCCCGGCCGGTCCCAGGCGCCGACGACGGCGTTGACGATACCGATGGCGCGCCGGAACTGGGTGTCGTTCACGTTCCACGACGAGCGGCGGCCCGCGTAGAAGACCACCCGCGGCGCCGCATCGGCGAACTCGCGCGCGACCTGCCGGATGACCTTCGGGTCGAGTTCGCACTCCTCGCCCGCCCATTCCGGGCTGTAGGGTTTCACGTGCTCGGCAAGCTCCTCGAAGCCGACGGTGTAGCGCTCGACGAACTCGCGATCGTAGCGGTTCTCGCCGATGATCACGTGCAGCATGGCCAGCACGAGAGCCAGGTCGGTGCCCGGCTTGACCGGCAGCCACAGATGCGCCTTGGACGCGGTGATGGTGAAGCGCGGATCGAGCACCACGATCTTGGTCTTGCTGCCGAGATTGCGCATCAGATCCACCGAGTCGGGCGTGACCAGCGACTCGAAGCGATTGGCGCCGGCGATGATCACGTAACGGCTGTTCTTGAAGTCGTACTCCGGAATGCTGCCGAAGGTGTTGAAGATGCCGTTGACCATGCTCGCCAGGCACAGCGTCGGGTGACGCACCAAGTTGGGCGAGCCCCACGACTCGGCGAACCAGGTGAAGAAGTGTTCCTGGAAACCCTCGGTGGAGCTGAACAGCACCGACTCAGGCCCGTGGGTGTCGCGGATCTCGGCCATTTTCGTCGCCACGTGGTCCAGCGCCTCGTCCCAGCTCGCTTGCCGCCACTGGCCCGAACCGCGGGGGCCCGACCGGATCAGGGGAGTTTTCAGCCGGTCGGGATCGTACAGGACCTTCGCGCCGCTGTTACCCCGCGCGCAGAGCATGCCCCGCGATTTGGGATGGTCGGGGATGGGATCGAGCTTGCGCACGACGCCGTCGTACACGTGGGCGATAAGACCGCACTTGTTGACGCACAGGCCGCAGCTGCTGCGGATCGCGGCGGACAGGGCAGCTCCGGCCTCGCCGGCCGCACCGCCGGCGCCCGCGGCCGTGTCGGCCCGGGTCAGTCCCGGCACGAATCCCAGCAGGTTGCCGAGCGCCAGCGCACCGGCGCCCGCGGCGCCCACGCCGAGCAGGCGGCGCCGGGACAGCGGGCGCTGCAGCCAGTCGCCACCACGGCTGGAACCGGACGGTCCTTTTCCCGAATCACGCATCGATTAACTCCCGAGAAACCGGCGCGACCGGTCCGAAACCGGCCGCGCCGAAGCCATCACGTCCGACTAGAAAGTCACGTCGAACACCGCGTAGATGTTCGTGATCTCGTCGGGGAACGCGTAGGGCAACTGGGGGTTGTTGGCCAGATCGAAGTACTCGATCGGCGCCGGCGAGATGTGCCAGCCGCTGAACGCGTAATCGTACTTGTAGCTCTGGAAGCCGACCCGCAGGTCGCAGTTCTTCTGGAGCGGATGGATGTAGTAGGCCTCGAGGACACTACCGCGGGTGGAGAGCTTGGAGTTCACGTCGTCGGCCGCGGGCAGGTAAGCGAACCAGTTCTCGTCGCCGTGGTTGTACTCCAGGCCCAGCTTGCCGCCGGTGGGCGGCACGTCACCGCGAGCGCCCACGAACCAGGCGGAACCGGACAGGTCCTCGCTGTCGTTACCGAGCATCGGGCCGAAGCCATAAGCGCTGGCGGTGCCCGCCTCGGGGTGGGACTTGTTGAAGGCGACGCTGGCGAAGTAATCCAGCTCGTACTCCTCGAACTCGAGGGTGTGCTGCCAGCAGAATCCGTACAGGTCCATGTCGCCGAGGTTGGCCGTGGCAGTGAGCGTCTGTGCTTGCGTGCTCATGCCATTGGGGAAGCCGCGGGTCGTGGCCGACGGGATGTCGATCATGTCGAGCATCTTGAAGTAGCCGAAGGAGAACAGGTTGTCACCGGGAATGGCCGTGATCGGGCTCTCGCCGCAGATGCCGGCGACCTTCGAGTCCTTCAGGCCTGAGATGGGCATGGGCATGGTGTACACCATCTCGCCGGTGCTCGGATCCATGGGATTGTAGTTGGCGTTGGGCAGGTACAGGTTGACGTAGGTCTGGTCGATGTGGCCACCGGAACCGAAGCCGGATTCGAAGCCCGTACCGTAGCAAACGCGCACGATGCCTTCCTCGGGCAGACCGATCTTGTCCAGGCGCATGCCGATCATGGAGCCGTCGATCTGGGCGTCGATCATCATGGCGCCGGGGGTACCCTGACGGACCTTGTCTTCCCGGATCTCACGCGGCGGCCCACCGGTCGCCGCTTGACGACCAAGCGTGAAGACCAGGGGCACGCTCTCGGGTTCCCAGGTGACGGCCGCACGCTCCACATGGACCACATCGTCGGTGGGCACGGCCACGCTGTTGAAGCCGGACATGACGGTGTTGGGCGAGCCGTTGAACAGGGGCACCGACGCCGCACCGTAACCGCGGTTCATGTTCAGGCGCCCGGTGAAATGCAGGTTCGACGCGATCTTCGCATCGAGCTTCAGGCGCAGGCGCGCAGCCCAGGCCTCGTCGTTCTTCTTCTCCGACGCGGGCATGGCCATGTACACGGGAGCCGGATTCATGGGATCGGTGAAATCGAAGCCCATCATCTGCTGGTACGGAGCCACGTGCCACTTCAGGGAATCGTAACGGATCCGGAAGTCGCCGAAGATCGAGACCTTGTTCTTGGCGGTCTTCAGTTCGAGCTCGTCGACGCGGTCGTTGAGCTCCTCGATATCCTCGTCCACATCGGCGAACACGGCAGACGACGCGAGTAACGCGCCCAGACACAGACACATCAACAGCCAATTTGACAATCGTCGCATTGGATCTCCTCCAGAGCGGAACGAGCCGCTGGTTTCGAGTTGTGCGGATCTAGCCGCAGGTTTCGGGCTGATCGGAATCGGCCGCGTGATTGATCAGGAATTTCTGGATGTGGATCATCTGCGTCTCATCGAACGCTTCGTCGAACATCTCCTCGCCGTAGTGCTTGCCTTTCTTGAAGACGCGCTCCCACTGCTTGATGGTCTTGCTCACCGGCGTGAGTTCGCCGCCCTCGGCGTCCTTGGTGTGGCAGCCCTTGCAGGTCTTCTTGTAGTAGTACTTGCCTTTCTTGGCGCTGGGCTTGACGGTCTTCTTCTTGGCCTTCTCGCCTTCCGTTTTCTCGGCGTCTTGCGTCTCGACCGCTGCCGCGATCATCGCTGTGACCTCCGCGGCATTGCCGGTCTCGTTCGCGCGCACCTCGCTGTCGTTGAACGCCAGCACTGCGACGCCGAGTAGAAACACGAGGCTGAGGGCCATTATGGTCTTCAGTCGCATGACATTCGCTCCTTGTTTTTGTTTCACCGTAGGAACCGTCGTTGTTTCGTTCTTGAAACCCGGCGAGGTAGAGGCAAGTGGTGTGCCTAAATATTGAGTTGTTTAAGTTATATTATCACAATGGGTTACAAAAACTTATATAGGGCTGTTTTTAACTTGTATGTTTCACGCGAAACAACGTAGGCACCATCGGGGATCGTAAATCACTTATATCATAGACTATTGTTGCGAGGTGAAACATTTCGCGACATTGAAACATATATGAAACGTATTGAAACATTCTGCGGCGTGCGAGAATGGGAGAGCGGAACGGGGTGTTTCCCCACGCCCTGGTTGGTTTATTCTGACCTGTGTCGTATGAACACCCACGACTTTAGAAACCACACCCCACATCCCCGTCACTTGACCATCACCAGCTTGAACGCATGCCGCGCGCCGCCCGTTTCGAGCACCGCGAAATACAAGCCGGCCGGGACCTTCCGGCCGTGCTGATGCGTTCCGTTCCAGGTGCGCGCATGATCGCCCGCGGTGAGCAGCTCGTCGCAGAGCTGGGCCACGCGGCGGCCGGCGGCGTCGACGACGTGGAGTTGCGCCGGTTGTGCGGCGGGTAACGTGAAGTGGATCGTCGTGCGAGGATTGAACGGATTGGGCCAGCTCTCGAGGGCGGGTGATATTACCTGATCCGCGGCGGGCGCCGCCACGCTCGGGCCGACGAGGCAGTAGGCGAAGTCGCGGGGAATCTGCGTGTAATGTGCGATGCTGGTCCAGCGGTCGTAGCCCCACCAGGTCGCGTCCAGGTATGCCTCGCCGCAGCCGGCGATATCCCATTCGTGGGTTGCGCACAGGCCGCAGAAGGGCTCGTCGTGCCCCCAGTCGATGACCGCCTGCCCGCCGATGGACATGCCCTCGGTGACGACCAGACCGAAAGGCAACGACGCGGTGACCCGGTACACGGTCGCCAGGCCGGAATGCACGTGCTCGGTCTCGAGCTGATGCCAGGGGATGAAGTAACCGAGGTGGACCGCCAGCTCCGGTGGGCACGACTCCTGGTAGAAGTTGATGTTGATCCCGTTGGGGTCCTGCCACGCCCCGTACCACTCACCCACCCAGAAGGTGACCGCGTGGATGGTGTGACCGGCCAGCTCCGGGGGAATATCGTCGGCGATCTCGGAGTCGAAACCGGTGGACATCTGGTAGACGGCATCGTAGTCCGGGTTCTGGCAGTACAGGGTATCGCGTTGCGGTTCGGGAAGCTGGTGTTGCGATGGGTTATCCGTGTCGAGTGGATCCGGGGTCAGGGGTATCGTCGCCTGGGCCGCGGCCGACACGAGCATAAACAGGAAGAGAACCACCGACCGTAACAGGAACACACGGATCACCTCGTTCACAACCGCCCTCCTTGTTGAATCCAGCATACTGTATCGATTGTACCATATTTTGAGACCGATACGCTCCTGGATGTGCTAGAGTTGTTGTGCTCGAAAACCGAATTCGAAACGCCAAGGAAAGGCCGGCCCATGCTGCTGCGAACCCGCTGGTACCGCCGCGCGACAACCGCAAGCTTCGCGATCCTGATCGCTGTCGTCGTGTTCGGCCAGGCCCACGCACTGACCTACCTGGTCCGCCCCGACGGCAATGGCGATTTCGCGACGATTCAGGACGCCATCGACGGCGCGAACATCGGCGACGTGATCGAGCTGGCCGACGGCGTCTTCGTCGGCGCCGGTAACCGCAACATCAGCTACAACGGCAAGGCGATCACGATCCGGTCGCAGAGCGGTGAGCCCGAAACCTGCGTCATCGATGTACAGGGCCGCCACAACGGCCTCGCCGAGCGCGGTTTCCTGTTCAACAACAACGAAGGCCCCGCCTCGGTCCTGCGCGACGTCACCATCGTCAACGCCGTCGCCGACGCCCCGTGACCGGGCTGCAATGGCGCAGGGGTCTTCTGCGACGCGACATCGCCCACGATCGAGAACGTGATCTTCATCAACAACCACGGTGAGTCCGGCGGCGCCTTGCTGGCTGCCGGCGGCACCGTCTCGCTGACGAGCTGCCGTTTCTTCGGCAACGTGGCCACCAACGGCGGCGCCATCTACTTCGACAACCAGACCAAGGCCACGGTGGATCACTGTCTTTTCCAGGGTAACCAGGCGAGCGATTCCGGCGGCGCCGTGTTTGTCGATCCCGAAGCGCAGATCCAGGTGATCAACAGCACCCTGACGCACAACCGGGCCATGTTCGGCAGCGGCGTGTACCTGCGCAACTGCGTGCTCAAGATCAGCAACTCGATACTTTCCTTCGCCGACCAGGGCGAGGCGATCTGCCTGATCGGCACGCCGACGGTGGCCATCTCCTACAGCAACATTTTCGGGAATATGGGCGGCGACTGGATCGGTGACATCGCCGGACTGCTCGGCGTCCTGGGCAACATCGCTGCGGATCCTCTGTACGTGGCCGCGGAAGACGACGACTTCAACCTCGCCGCCGGCTCGCCGTGTATCGACGCAGGCGATCCCCAGTCGCCGGGCGATCCCGACGGCACGGTCGCCGACATGGGCGCGTTCTACTTCGATCAGTTGACGGCGGTCGGCGAGCACGCAGACAGCGCGGGCGACTCCGCCGAAGGAATCGGGCTGACCGGGCCCGGCCGCCTGCCCTTACGTTTGCTTGGCAATCCCGCGGGCCACGCGACCCAGCTGCACTTCGTGTTGCGGCGATCGCGGCGGGTCGCCGTGGAGCTTTACGACCTGCGTGGCCGTGTCGTGCGCGCCAAAAACCTCGGCTCGTTGCCGTCGGGCCCGCAGCAGACGGTGCTCGATACGAGCGGCCTGCCGAGCGGTCTCTATTGCTGCCGCCTGCGCGCGGATGGCCTGACAGCTTCGCAAAAACTCATCCTATTGAAGTAGTTACGCTATCGGCCGTACGCCCTCTCGTGGTGTGAAGACGAATCACTCCGACACGCCGTTGCCACCGGTTCTCGCGCCGGGCGTGAGCCGCCCCAATACGTTGCTTGCCACACCGCAAGCTCCCCTTGCATGTAGCGCTAAAAACACGCTTCTTTGGCCCAAGAAGGCCCGTTTAATCGAGTCAAAACAGGTCCCGTTTCCTGCCCGCCATCCGGTCGCGAGAAGGCGCGCCGATGTTCGGACCACCCGGGCGAATGGGCTTGTTTCGAACCCGTCAATGGGTTAAACAGGTAAGGCGTTACCTGCGGAGTCGCGAATTCTGACCCGACTGCCAAGAATGGCTGGTCGCATAAGGAGGCAGAAATGCTGGAGCTGAAAAAAGGTGTCGACATCCTCACGTATGTGGGTGGAATCGAGTCGATCGACGAGGCCAGGGCTCTCATCAAAGAGAAGCTGGATGACGAGCACCAGGCCAGGCTCGCCAAGATCAAGAACGAGGAAGCGCTCCTGAAGATCGCCAACGCCATCGCCATGGGCCAGCCCGACCACGTCTACATCGTCACCGGCACGCCTGAGGACATGGCCGCCATGCGGCAGTTCAGCCAGGACAAGGGCGAAGAGAAGCCCCTGGCCATGAAGGATCACACGATTCACTTCGATCTGGCCGAGGAGCAGGGCCGTATCGTCGACCGCACCTATTACATCATCAACGAGGGCGAGCCCGTCAGCGTTCTGGGCAAGAAGATGATCCGCGACGAGGCCACGGCCTACGTCAAGGAACATATGAGCGGCATCATGAAGGGCAAGACCATGTACGTGGGCTTCTTCAGCCGCGGCCCCGCGGGCGCCAAGATGGCTCTGCCCGCCATCGAGATGTCGTCGTCGACCTACGTGATGCACTCCGGCGACATCCTCTACCGTCACTGCTACGACGTGTTCGACGAGCAGGTGGCGAAGGCCGGCTTCATGCTGACCAACGTGCACAGCGAGGGCCCGAACCGCCCCGAGGATCTGCCCAACGCGCGCGTGTTCATGGACCGCAGCTGGTTGACGACCTTCAGCATGTTCTGCACCTACGCCGGCAACACCCTGCTGCTGAAGAAGGGCAACCACCGTTTCGCCGTGGACCTGGCCACCTACTACGGCAAGGGCCTGGAGCTGTCAGAGCACATGTTCATCACGGGCATGAAGGAAGACAGCGGCCGGACCACCTGGTTCGCCGGCGCTGCGCCGAGCGGTTGCGGCAAGACCACCACGGCCATGGCCGGCACCGAGTTCATCGGCGACGACCTGGCTCAGATGTGGATCGCCGACGACGGCACCATGCGCGCCATCAACCCGGAGCAGGGCATCTTCGGCATCGTCGCCGACGTGAACTACGAGGGCGATCCGTTCCTGATGAAGTGCCTGCGCGAGGAAGGGACCGAGGTCATCTGGTCCAACGTGCTTATCGACGAGGGCGGCAAGCCCCACTGGATGGGCAACGGCGAAGAGCACGCCGACAAGGGTGTGAACTTCCAGGGCGAGTGGCAGAAGGGCAAGACCAACGCCGAGGGCAAGGAGATCCCCATCTCCCACCCGAACGCGCGCTGCACCCTGCGCTGCAAGGACATCGGCAACTACAGCCCCACGGTAGGCGAGTCGCCCGAGGGCGCCCCGGTGAAGGTCGTGACCTACTCCGGCCGCGACGCCGACACCATGCCGCCGGTATGGGTGGGCAAGAACTCGGACCACGGCGTCGTGATCGGCGCGTCGATCGTGTCGGCCGCCACGGCCACCGAGGTGGGCGCCTCCGGCGTGAAGCGTCAGCCCTGGGCCAACGCGCCGTTCATTCCCGGCGCCCTGGCCGACTACATGCGCGTTCAGTTCGACTTCTTCGGCAGCGACAAGTACACCGGCGCGGGCAAACCGATCCTCGCCGGCCTGAACTACTTCCTGACCCACGGGGCCCGTGGCGGCGAGGGCACGAAGCTCCTCGGCGAGAAGCGCGACGTGCCGGCCTGGCTGACCTGGCTGGCCCGCTTCGCCCACGGCGACTACAAGGGCATCGAGACGCCCGTCGGTTTCATTCCCAAGTACGAGGACATGAAGCAGACCTTCGCCGATACGATCGGCAAGGAGTACCCGAAGGATCTGTACGACAAGCAGTTCTCCATCTACATCGACCTGATCAAGTCCCGCATCGACCTGCAGCGCGAAGCCTTCGGCAAGGAAGACAACCTGCCGGTGCAGCTGTTCAAGGTTTACGACGAGTGGGAGAAGGGTCTGAACGAGTTGAAGGAGAAGTATGGTTCGGTGGTGACGCCGGATCAGCTGGGGTAGGTTCAGCGAGATTGTGCAGGACGGCATCGACCCGACCTGCTGAGAGAAAAGGCGCCTGGCTCGCAAGAGCTGGGCGCCTTTGTATGAACGCGTTCTAACGATCTCGAATCGACCGAATAGTAATACCCCCTACCCCGGCACCCAATCATACTTCTTCTCCATTTCCAGCAACGTCTCCACCCCCGCCAACTCCTCCAACAAAAAAACCTCATCCTTCGGCATCTGCCCATAAACTCCGAACATGTTCTCTAGCTCAACTTCCAGATGGGTCGACGTATCCCCGGGCAGCCCGGTATTGACCAGTGCCCGGGCGACGAGGATAAGCTCGTCGTGCAACATACCGCGCAGGTAGGTGGGTTTCTTCAGGTCGTCGTCGAGCAGATGAAACTCGAAGTACTCGTCGATGTCGCTGGCGAAGGGGGTTTTCAGGATCAGCGCGGTGCCGTATTTCTTGAAGCCCTCGTAGTAGTCGGTGTAGCGGCCGCGAATGCCGACCTTGTAGAAGTACGGGTCGAGGATCTCGTGGGGCACCTCCGAGTCGTTCTCGTAGGCGCGCTGGGTGAAGTACTCGATCTCGCCCTCCAGGTTTTCCAGGTTGGCCGAGATCACCAGGGTCGTGCCGCGGAAGCCCCGGGGCGACTGCCGGTAACTGGCGAGAATGCTCTCGCCGTAACGTTCGTCCGGCTCGCCGTCGTCTTCCGCCTCGTTCTCGCTGGCGCCATCGTGGTCCGGCCCGCGATCATCCCGGCAATCGTCCCCGCAACTCGTCCGCCGCTGCGTCGCGGTGGCGATGTCGCCGACCATGAAGTTCTCGACCTTCGGGAATTCGAGCATGACGAGGTTTTCGTCCTCGCTGCGCGGCAAGGTGATCTTGATGGTCGTGCCGGAGCCCGGCGCGCTGTCGATGTTGAGCACGCCGCCCATGCCGGCGATGGTTCGTTTGACGAATTCGAAGCCCAGCGAGTGCAGCTCACCGTCCAGGTTGCGCCGGGGCGTGAGCAGCTGCTGGATCTTTTCCTCCGGCATGCCGCGCCCCGTATCGGCGACGTAGACCACCAGGTTCTGCTTGCTGTTCTCCACCGACACGGTGATCGAGCCGCCGTGATCGTCCATGGCGTCGACGGCGTTCATGACCAGGTTGAAGATCACGCGGATGAAGCGCGCCGCGTTGCCCTGCACGATGCCGTCCTCCATGCGACCGGCCTTCAGCTCCACCGCCTGCGCGGTGCGCTCGGACACGTACGGCTGCAGGCGTTTGGCGATGTAGTATTCGAACACGTCGCACACACGGAACTGCTCGCGCGCGGTCTCACCAGCCTCGAACTGCATGTTGAACATGGCGATGCGGATATGGATACCCTTGATCCACTTGAGCCGGTTGCCGAGCTCCTGCATATCGACCATCATCGTGCCGTCGCTGTTCAGGGCGCCGACGAGACTGATGGGTTTGGTCAACTTGGACGCGACGATCGTCTGGATCGCCTCGTCGATCGACTCGATGTACCGCATGCCGAGCACGACGATCTTCTCGTCCGAACGGAGGGCCTTGACCGCCCGCTCGTACTCCTTCCTGGCTCGCCTGGCGACCCGGATATTTTCGCAGACCGCCTCGACGTCCGGCATGTAGATGGGCATCAGCGCGCCGACCTTCTCGTGCATGGCGATGAACCAGTCGAAGTCGGCGCACACGCGCAGATCGTGGATGATGAACTTGATCTCGGTCTTCTGGAAATTGATGTCGCGGGTGATGAGCTTCTTGAGGACCCGTCGGGGTTCGACAAAGGGTTTGGCGCGCAGCACCACGAACCTGAGTGCGTCCTTGGCGTCGGCGTCCACCTGCAGAAGCGCCTGGGTGCCCTTCACGGCCCGGCGTTCGCGGTAACCGCGATAGACATGTTCGATCAGATCGTGGTGGGCGATCAGGTGGGAATACGACAGCGGAAACACATCGGTCAGATGTATCACCTGCACATGGACCGTGTTCGTTTCCTTCACGTACTCGGTCGACGGCTTGCCGAGGGCGACCGGTACGATCTTCAGGTTGAAGCTCAGTTCGGTGCGGTGCGGTTCGTCGTCCGGATCCCGCTCACCCGTCGGTCCTCGCGCGACGAATCGCGACACATAGGTCAGGACGTTCAGCAGCCGCGCTTGCTGCTTTTCCGTGAGCTTGGCGAAGTCCGCGTTGCCGCTGATGCTGACCTTGCCGTCGCCGCGGATGACGACCTTACGCAAATCCCGCCGTCGCTTGAAGTCCGCGACCTCGGCGGGGATGACGATAACCCGGTCGGGAGCATACAGTAACGTCACCTTCGTCGTACCTCCGTGCACGCGTATGCGCGAAACTGGTCGGGGATCAACGGTAGCGGGTTTTGATCGTACCCCAATTGCTCATCCCGACGGGCATATCGTCTTCGACGACGCCGGGCGTGCCCCATTCGGCGCCCGCGGTCCAGCTCGCCGGCACGTTGTTGTCCAGGGCGATGTCGGTCAGTTGCAGGCTCGGTCCGTCACCGTCGGCTTCGGGCGGCCACGGTAAGACATCGTCGTACCAGACCTGATCCACAATCTCGTCCGTGGGCTTGAACACGCGCACGGCGTCGTTGTCGTTGTTCAACCCGAAGGACTCCCAGTAGTCGTTGACGTTCACGTTGGTCACATCGGGATACTGGAGGGCGAACTCCTCGTGTTCCTGAACGACAACCAGAACCTCACCCGCGCCGAGTGTTCCAACCAGCGCGACGTGATCGTTTTCGTCGTTGTCGTCGAGCACGTACCAGCCGGTCAGGTCGACGGCGGCGCCTGACCGGTTGTACAGCTCGAACCACTCCACGTCATCGGTGCCGGGCGAGTTGTACATGATCTCGGTGATAACGAGCTCGTCGGAATCGGCCAGGACGGGGCCGGCCGCCGGTACGAGACCGGCCGCGCAAAGGATACAGGTCAGGATGCGCGGCAACAACACGGTACCGCGATCGTTTTTCATGGCGACGAACCTCCCACACAGATCTCAACGATATCGTGATTGGGCGAGCAATACCGGCGGATTATATCACATGTATCGACGAAGTCATGTCGATATGCGCTGCCGGGTTGGTGTCGCGCTACAGCCGAGCGCTCATTCCGGACCACCATCCGGACCGCCGTCCAGCGGGCGGGCGTCCAGCACCGAGTCGTCCAGGTCCGGATGCGCCATGATCGCCCGGCCCACGTTGGTCGCGTAGCTGTTGATGCGTCGCATGTGGTCCATCAGTTCGAGATGGATCTCGCTGCTGGTGAGCGACTCGGTCACCGCGTTGCGCACCCGCTCGAAATGGGCCTGGCGGTACTCGGCCTCGAGGGCGATGTAGGCGTCCATCTTGCGGGTCAGGTGCTCCGCCTTTTCGAGGCTGCCGTCGCGGAACACATCCAGGCAACGGCTGATCTGCTTGATCATCTTCAGATGGTAGACCTCGACCTCGGCGCGGCCGGTCGGTGAGAAGGTGGCTCCGGTATCGAGCATCTTGCGGACCAGGGGGCACAGCTGCTTGTCGATGATGTCGGCCATGTGCTCGAACTGCTTGGTCACGTGCATCATCATGTACACTTCGCGGGCCTGCTGCTCGCTGAGGTTCTGTTTACCCACCTCCAGCAGGTAGTCGGTGATCTGCTCGTCCAGGGCGTCGACCAGTTCCTCGGACTCGTGCAACTCGGCGCAGATGGCCACATCCCGCTGCAGGAACGGATCGATGGCCCGCTGCGCGGTCTCGCGCACCACGTTGCCCAGGCGCAGGATCTCCACCTTGGCCAGGTTCAGCGCCAGCGCCGGCGTCGACAGCAGCTCGGGCTCCAGGTGCTTGGCCTTGAACTTCTCCTCGATGAGCGGTTCCGGCTGGTCGGGCAGCAGGCGCTGGATCAGACGCGCGAACAGCGCCGTGAAGGGCAGGAAGAGTACCGTCAGGCTGACGTTGAACACCGTGTGCGCGTTGGCCACCTGGCGCGGGATCAGGCGAGCCATGGTGGCCGGATCGGTGGCCAGGACGTCGCTGCCGGGGGAGATGCTGCGCACGAAAGCGGCCAGTTGCGGGATCCACCAGACGAAGATCAGCACGCCGATGACCTTGAACAGCGTGTGCGCCAGGGCGACGCGCTTGGCCTCGCGGTCGGCGTTCAAGGTGGCCAGGGCGGCGGTGATGCAGGTGCCGATATTGGCGCCGAAGATCAGCGGAATGCCCGCGCTCAAGGTCAGGAAACCCTGCTGCGCCAGCACGATGATGATGCCGGTGAACGCGCTGCTGCTCTGGATCAGGGCCGTGAATATGGTGCCGATCAGGATGCCGAGGGTCGGATTCTCCAGCCCGCTGAGCAGGTTCAGGAAAGGTTGGTAATTACGCAGCGGCGACATGGCCTGGGACATGATGTGCATGCCGTAGAACAGCATGCCGAAGCCGAGCAGCACCGTGCCGATGTTGTGCAGGCCGCGGCGCGCCCCCACCACGCGCATGACGAAACCGACCGCGACCATCAACAGCGCGTAGTCGGTCAGCTTGAAGGCGATGAGCTGGGCGGTGACCGTGGTGCCGATGTCCGCGCCGAGAATCACGCCCAGGGTCTGGGCGAAATTCATGAGCCGCGCCTGGACGAAGCTGACCAGCATGACCGTCGTGGCGCTGGAACTCTGGATGACCATGGTGACAAAGGCGCCCACGGCAACGCCGATGTAGCGGTTGCGGGTCAACGCGCCGAGGATCGCCCGCATCTTGCTGCCGGCGGTGCGCTGCAGCGCGTTACTCATCATGCCCATGCCGTACAGGAACAGGCCCAGCCCGCCGGCCAGACCGAACAGCATGAACCAGGCCCAGTTGGACTTGCGTACCGGC
>CAYLIV010000048.1:13402-26430 GCA_964384055.1 uncultured Fibrobacteraceae bacterium | reverse complement strand
GATCCGGTCCTGGTCTTTCCGGTTCACGCCTGCCTGACCGCCGCCATGTTCAGCAGCTACACGACCTTCGACGGCGAAATACTGTCACGGCGGGATCGTATCTAGTCCGCCGGCAAATCCATTTGTACGTCGGGAATCCTGCTGACAGGTCTGGACCTGGCTAGAATGATCGACCCCAGCGGTGCGGCAGACGCGTGCTCTGTTTCACCAGCGGATTAGCGTAGAAGGCGAGCAGGAAGACCGTTGTGGAGACGATCAGGTTGACGATGAAAAACGGTGTGAACGGATTCCGGATCGTCTCGTTGCTGGAGACGGCGTCGAACAGCGAGTAGAGCGGAACGACGACGCTCAGGGCCAGCACGAGCAGGTTGACGGAACATTCCAGGAGCCCGGCCAGCGCGGCGTGTCGGGCGCCGCCGCGGAAATACAAATACCCCACACCCAGGCAGGCCAGGTAATAAAGCACGCGGACTGCCGGCAGGTCCTGCAGGAAAACGAGTCGCACGTTCCAGCCGAGGAGAAAATCGATCAGTGCGAATCCCGGCGTCAACGCGTAATAAGCCGCCAGCGACCGCGAGGCGAAGGTGGGACGGGCACGGTCATTTCGGCTCGAGGTGGTGGGACGGGCGCGGTCACTCCGTTTCGACGTGGACGCTCGCCCGCTGGCTCCAGTAGTAGACCGCAGCGGCGAATTCTCGAGCCGAGTACTCACAGTAGGTCCCTCCCGGTTTCTCCAGCAGGTTGCGCGCCATGGTCAGCGGGTGCATGGGTTCGTCGGCGACGGGCGAGGCGATCAGGCACACGACTTCCCAGTCGAAATCGCCGCTGCGCTGACCGTCGTTCTCCTGTACTGCTTCGGCGCTGTACAGCACCACGTGAGCGAAATGCGCCGGCTCGCGGGGCCCCTCGGCCGTGACCCGGACGAAACCGTCCTCGCCCACCTGACGCCGGTCGAAACAGGCGTGCAGCGGTGTCGAATCGTCCACGCGGACCGTGCTGCACACAAAACCGTCGGGCGGTACCGGCACCAGCACGACCCGCGACAGGTCGGTCTGGCCGGCGCCCGGAAGACGGCTGTCCCAGTGCCCGCGCACCAGGTCGAGCAATTCCGCTTCGCTCCCCTCGAACCAGGTGTGCTTGCTGCCCGCGTAGTGACGGCTGCGGGCGAATTGGCTCCAGCCCAGGGTCGGTATGGTCATGGTCGTGTCTCCGTTTTCTGGTACCGTTTCGGCCGCACCTGATAGAGCGATCAGGCGCTCCCACGGCGGCATCTCGCTGTAGTATGCGACAGTCTACCGGTCGCGCGCAATCGATTCGCGCGTCCCGGCGATGCCACGAACCGTTCCGGCCCTCACATCGAGAGAACAACCGGCGAAATATTGCCCCGGGTCAACACCGAAGTACGCCGTCTCGTGTTCGCCGGGCGGCGCGATCGTCGGATGCAACACAGACCGGAAAGGCGTGAACGCGATGAATTTCCCCGCGACGCACGGCGCGTGATGCGGTATCGTCCCTGATCGAACGAATTTCGGTCGCGGCAAATGTGACCGGTAAATCCGCGAACCCGTCGCGCACGAAACGTGGTGACCTGAACCAGGTGCCAAAGCGTGTTTCGGCCCACAAGGAGCCAGCATGGACTACCAGCCCAACGACAAGCAATTGATCCGCGATTGTACCATCGGCGAGGGCACGAAGATCTGGAATTTCGTCAACCTGTACGGTTGCACCATCGGTCGCGACAGCATGGTCGGCGCCTTCGTCGAGATCCAGGAAGGCGTGACCATCGGCGATCGTACGCGCGTGCAGAGCCACACCTTCGTCTGCGACATGGTCAGCATCGGCAACGACGTTTTCGTGGGCCACGGGGTGATGTTCATCAACGACACCATGCCGCCCCAGCCGGATCGTTCCGTATGGCGCGGCACGACCATCGAGGACGGGGCGAGCATCGGTTCGAACGCCACGCTGCTGCCCGTGCGGATCGGCAAGAACGCCGTCGTGGGCGCCGGCGCGGTGGTGACCAAGGATGTCCCGGCGGGCGCCATCGTGGCGGGTAACCCGGCGCGGGTGCTGCGGTATCGGGAGGGATACGGGGCCGACTAGGCGTCGCGGCGCACGGAAGTTATACGGAAGTTACAGGGAATTTGAGCGCGTTCTTCAAATCTGGTATAATCATACGGTTACACGACAACAACGCAGCCGGGCTGCCGGCCCGCCGGCCGCAGTCCGGCCCGGCCCCACTGCCACCTCGATGAGGAGGAAATGCTCCATGTTCACGTCCACACGTGGCAAGACGGTTGCCGTCTGCCTGCACCTCGCTCTGGTCTTCGCCATAACCCTGACGGCAGTTGCCTGGCTCGCCACCCCGGCTCGAGCCGCGCAGGACGGCGAGCCAGTATCCCTCGTCCGCTACTGGATCGATTCGCCGCAGGACGAGGAGTTCCTGCGCGCGCACCCACGGCTGGACGTGATCTACGTCAAGACGGGCGTGCACGCGGACATCGTGGCCACACCGGAAGATCTGGAACTGATCCGCGACGCCGGCGCGCGCTTCGACATCGTGCACCGGGATTTCGTCGCGTTTTTCAAGTCCCGCATGGGCCCGGATCGGTCGGACGACTTCGGCGTCTACCACAACTGGGAGGAGCAGGTCGCCTTCGTCGACAGTCTACGGCTGAACTACCCGACCGTGATCAGCCAGAAGTGGTCCCTCGGGCAGAGCCACGAGGGCCGCGACATCTGGTGCATCCGCGTCTCGGACAATCCGGAAATAGACGAGGACGAGCCGGAGATCCTGTTCGACGGACTCCATCACGCCCGCGAGCCCATGTCGGGCGAATTCTGCATCATGTTCGCCGAGTATCTCGGGCAGAACTATGGCGTGGATCCGGAGATCACCTGGCTACTCGACAACCGCGAGCTGTACATCGTGCCCTGCGTGAACCCCGACGGCTACTGGTTCAACGACTGGGGCGAGATGTGGCGCAAGAACCGGCGGGACAATCCCGGCGGCTGCGAGGGCGTGGACAACAACCGCAACTATCCCTACATGTGGGGCTACGACAACGTGGGCAGCAGCGGCGATCCCTGCGATGACGACTACCGCGGTCCGTCGCCGGGCAGCGAACCCGAGACCCAGGCCATCCTGGATTTGGTCAACAGTCACGAGTTCGTCACCCGCAACAGCTACCACTGCCACGGTAACCTGACGCTGTACCCCTGGGGATACACCAACACGCCAACGGCGGAAGACGACATCTTCGTTCACATGGCCGACATCATGGTTCGATACAACGGTTACGCGCCCGGTCAGCTGGGCGACGGCGGGCTGTATACCGTGAACGGCGGTTCGGTGGACTGGGACTACGGCGCCACCGACGAGCACCCGCGGATCTTCGGCTTCACCAACGAGATCGGCGGACCCGGCGACTGGTTCTGGCCGCCGGAGTCGCGGCGCGGCGATCTGTTCCGGGACAACATCTGGCCTTCGATCTACCTCATGCGGGCCGCCGGCGCCTTCGTCGACGTGAGTCAGCAGGTCGTGATCGGCGGCAACATGAACGGCAGGCTCGATCCGGGCGAAAGCGCCGGCCTGTCGTTCACGGTGGAGAACCAGGGCGTGATCGACGGCGCCCAGAACGTGACCATGGTCCTGACGAGCGCCGATCCCTACCTGCAGCTCCACGACGTCACCCGCAATCTGGGCGACCTGGATCCCCTGGAGATAGTCGATCTGATATCCGACCCCTTCGCCGTGACCGTGGATGCCGCCTGCCCGACGGGGCGCGTCATCGAGGTCACGGTTTTGGTGGAACAGCAGGACGGCGGATTCGAATACAGCTTCGGCTTCCCGGTCGGTACGCCGACCGTGGTCTACAGCACGGACTTCGAGATGGGCACGAGCGACTGGACCTTGACCGGCGCCTGGGGACTGACGACCGGTCAGAGCCACTCGCCCTCGCACAGTCTGACCGACTCGCCGAGCGGCAACTACCCGGACGAATCCACCACCCACGCCGAGCTGAACGACGGTTACTTCGCCACGAGCCTGTCCTTCTGGCACCGCTACGCCATCGAGGAGGACTGGGATTACGGTTACGTCCAGGTTTCGGCCGACGGCGGCCCCTGGACGACGATCGCCACCTACACGGGCTTCCAGTCCAGCTGGTCCCAGCAGACCCTGCCGCTGGACGACTTCGCCGGCCAAGAGGTCAGGATCCGCTTCCAGCTCGCCACCGATACCTGGGTCAACGAGGACGGCTGGTACATCGACGACGTGACCCTCTACGGTTACGAATCCACCAACCTGACCCCGCCGCCGCCGGTGCTCATCGCTCCGGCCCCGGGCGCCACAGTGGACGCGACCCCCGAGCTCACGGTGGCCAACAGCATCGATCCGGACGGGCCGGGACCGCTGACCTACGGCTTCCGGGTCTATGGCGATATATGGTGTACCGATCTGGTCGTCGCGGTGGATGGTGTTGCTGAAGGCACCGCCGAGACGTCATGGACCACGCCGACCCTGGACCAGGGCATCTACTGGTGGCGGGCCTACGCCGCCGATCCGGTGGAGCGCGGCCTGCTGGGCGAGACGCGCAGCTTCGTGGTATACGATCCCACCGCCGTGGGCGCACCGATCACGCAGCCGCGCCTGGTGGTGCTCGGCTCAGTGGCCGATGGGCAAGCCCGGGTACGCCTGGACCTGCCGTCGGCAACGCGGCTCAGCCTGGATATCTACGACGTGCGGGGTCGGCTGGTGCGCCAGCTGCTGGCGGGCGATTTGCCCGGCGGCTCCCGGGTGCTGACCTGGGACGGCCGGGATGCGAGCGGTGCGGCGGCGGCGTCCGGTCTGTACTTCGTACGCCTGCTCGCCGGTCCGCGCATGCTGACCGAGCGAGTGGTACTGGTGCGCTGACCCAGCCGGTGGCGCTGTTTCGCTGATCAAACGAGATTCCCCCCGGGTGCCCCCCGGGGGGTTTTCGTTTGCCTACCGGAGAGCGCGCAGCTCAGCAACCACACCGGAACACTCTTGTAGTCCGGAACGACCGCAGCGAGTATAGTGGGCGCCGTAGCCCAGGACTCCAGCAAGGTGGTTCCCATGAACGATCGATCCGACTCCGCGCAGCGGCCGACCGGGCCGCCGGATCCGCCAGAGCCGTCGGCGTCCGCGCCAACGGCGCTCTCGCCGTCGGCCCAGGCCCTGCAGCGCTTCATCGCCGGCGCCCCCGGTCTGCGCGAGCCGCGTCTGTCGGCCAGCATCCCCGGGCTGCCGACCCTGCCGGATCTGAAGAAGATCGCCCAGGAGCGGCGTGCCGCCGGCCACGAGGTCATCGACCAGTCGGCAGGCGATATCGACGATGTGGGACAGCCCCTTGCCGAGTCCTTCGTGGCCTGGATCGACGAGGCCAGGGCCCACTTGCTCGATCAGGGCCACACCCAGTTCGCCCGCACCACCGGTGACGCCTACGGTTTTCCCGGCAAATACCAGCAACAGTTCCCCGCGGTCACCGAGACGCTGGCGCGCAGCTGGGGCCTGACCGGCGACGGCTTTCGCGCCGTACAGACCATCTCGGGCCGCACGGTCATCGATCTGGCATTGCGGGGTCTGATCCGGCGCGCCGAGGAGGCGGGCAAGTCGGGGCGCTTCGCGTTGCTGCTCGATCCGCTCGCCTGGTCGGGCTACAAACCGCTGGCAGCCGACCTGGATCTAACCCTCGTCCACGCGCCCGCGGTGCCCGAACACGGCCTGGCCAGCTCGGTCGAGGGTTTGCGCGCGGCGCTGGATTTCGCGCGCGCGCAGGATCTGACGCCCATCGCGGCGGTGCCCATCCTGCCCAGCAACCCGACCGGGGTGGGCATGGCGCGCCAGGAGCTGGCGCTGTACGTGGAGCAGGCGGCGAACGCCGACCTGCCCGTGCTGATCGACGCCTTCTACTCGCCCCTCGACCCGGCGGGACACGCATCTGCGGTGCCCCTGGGTTACCTCGAACGGCAGCTGGCGCCCGAGGCCCTCGGCTATCTGGGCGTCATCGTGGGCGAGACGAAGGTCACCAGTTCCCAGAACAAGACCGGCACCGTGCTGTGGATGACCCCGGCGATGTCCGCGGGATCGGCGAGCATCGGCGATCTCGTCGTCGACACCGCCCTGAAGCGACTGCGCACGACCAACGCCTATCCGCGGCCCAACGAGGCACTGGTGGCCTACGCATTGCACACCTTTCCCGGCGGCATCCACGAGGCCATGGGACAGCGCTACCGCGCCCTGGACGAAACCCGCGCGGCCATGCGGCGAGCCTGCGACGAACACGGCCTGCCCCTGGCCATCGGCGGCTCGTTTTACGGCACTGTCGCCCTGGTGGACGAGCGCGGCGAGAGCTTGATCCGCGACGACAACGGCGTGCCCCTGAGCGACCCGCGTCAGATCTGCGAACTGCTCATCAACCGCTACGGCCTGGTCGGCGCCCCGGCGGGCATGTTCTCGTCGGCGCCGGAAGCCAACAAGATGGTCCGCCTGACCGCGGCGGTGACCCTCGCGGACATGGAAAAAGTCCAGGCGATCTTCGCCCGCATGATCGATGAAGTACGATGCTGAACACCCAGAGAATCGAACATATCCGCCGGGTCATCGACGAGGGCCCACCGCATATCGGCGCGGAGACCGAGGGCATCCTGATCGATCCGGAGACCCTCGACGTCGTACACACACTCGGCGGTGAGCAGCCGACCCAGGCGGTCAAACGCTGGGTCGAGCAGCTCGGCGAGGCCGGCGTCAGCGCCGCGCAGGTGATCACTCCCGACATCCCGGAAACGACCATCGAGGCCAACCCACCGCCCGTGCGCTCGCCGCGTAGCTCGGCGGCAGCTCAGCGGCTGCTCGCCATCCTCGTCGACGCGGCGGTCGAACAGCTCGGTGACGCGGAACATCGGGACGAGGCCGGCAGCGAGTTGCCCGGCGTCGCGGCACGAACGCCACACCTGCTGCACGGTGCGTCCTGGCGGCCGCCACTGCTGACACCGGATGACGCATCCACGGCCGTGGACACCTTCAAGCGCTGCTACTACCGCTACCAGATCGGCGTCCACGGCGACAAGGTGGGCGCCGCGGCCGGCGATCATCTCAACCTCTCCGCGCCCTGGCTCGGCCATCCCGGCGAGGCGGAGATCTCGCGCAAGATGATCGAGATGACCGGTCGGATGCGCCTGGTGGGCGGCGCGCTGAGCATCGCCCTGTCGGCGGCGTCACCCCTGTACTTCGGCGCCAACAGCGGCGGCGCCGATCCGGTCTACGGGACCTCGTTGACGCCCTGGGAAAGCGCCCGTCTGGGTCACGTCTGGCCCGGGCGGACGATCATGGATGTATCCGGTCTGTACCGCGATCCGGTGAGCTTTCGGCGCACCATGAACCGTTTCGCCCGCAGCGGCACCTTGCTCAGTGGCCGCGACGTCTGGCTGATCGTGCGGGCGCAACCGGGCGCCGTGGCAGAGGGGCCGAGTTTCGACGAGTACTGCCGGACCCTGTCACTCGAAGGCATCGACGACGACTGCCGTGGTCGGATTCGCGACCTGCTGTCGGCAAGCTTTCGCTACGGTCCCGAGGACACGGGCAATCCGCTGCGCGAGGATCCGACCTGGCAGGCGCTCGAGCAGTGGCGCCAGGACCGTCTGAGCCGGCTGATCCGCGCCCCGCGCAACCGGGTGGAAATCCGCTCCCTGGAAACACCGCCGGCTTTTGCCGAGCACAGCCCCGGCGGCGACTACTGCACGCCGTACGAGTACATCAAGAGCGTCCACACCTTCCTGGAAATGCTGTTCATCTACATTTCCGAGAATCCGTCCTTTGTCGAAGATCTCGAATACGGCGAGCTGGAACTGCAGGCGGCAAAGAGCAACGAGCTGGCCGTGTTGCACGGCGGACTGGACGCCGAGATCAGCTGGATGCCCCGGAACATGCGCGCGATCACCGCCCGTGAACTGCTGCGACGACTGCTGGCCGAAATGGCGCCGCTCGCCGAAGGGCTGGGTCGACAGGAAGACCTCGCCACCGTGCAGGCCATCGCCGACGGCGCGGCTGCGCCGCCCGCGGCGCGGATCCGGGAGGAAGTGAGCCGCTGGTACGGGATCAACGTCGAGCTGCGGCACAACGCGCGACTGCTGCCCGACGACAACTACCCGCGGATGCTGCTGACGCGATCCCGGGAAGCAGTGGCTGCGGAACTCGAGCAGATCGCGGCCGATCTGCCGACGGTCCCGGCCGGTGACCGCGCCTATCTGGAGACGTTGCTCGCGCTGGTCGACACTGCGCGCAAGGTTCGTAGATGAAACGCGAAGAAAAGGGAGCGATGGACCACCACTTCGACACGCCGGACTTCGCGAAGGCACTCGCTGAGCGCTTCGACGAGAACACCTGCGCCACCGCCCGGCTCGCCGCCCAGCTCTGCACCGTGCCCGGGGTCACCGTGCCGACCGACGCTGTGGATCACGAGGCGCTGAACCGCATCTGCGAGCTGGCCCGGGGCTATGCCGAAAGCAACGGACTGCGCGTCTACCAGCTTCCGAGCGATGCCGACCATCCGTACCCCTTTCTCGTCGTGAGCTTCCAGGAGCACGACCTCGCCGATCCCGACCTCACCGAAGCCGTGGCGCTGATCGGTCATCTGGATGTGGTGCTGGCCAGCACCGACGACCAGTTCTCTCCCGTCCTGCGCGACGACGATCTGCACGCACGCGGCGCGGCCGACATGAAGACGGTGGTGGCTACGTGGCTGGTCTGGATGGCTCACCGGCAGCAGCGGTCAGGTCCGAAACCGCCCTTTGTCCTGCTGCTTTCCTGTTGCGAGGAGAACGCCAGCCACGCACCGCACCACACGCGCTCGGCAGTGCGCTGGCTGCATGAGGAGATGCAGGTCACGGTGCGTTTCGGCCTGGTGGGCGAGCGTACCGGGGAACTCGAGTGGATGGGCGACGAGCTGCGCGTCGGCCCGATCTGTCCCGAGAACCGGTCGTGGCGCTGGTTCACGATCACCAGCGAGCGACGGGCCGGACTGGAGGCATTGCAGTGGTTTGCCCGGACGGTCGCCCGGTATCGGACGACCTTTGGCCGGCTCAATGCCGACCCGGCGCTGCGAGAGCAAGCAGCGCGGCAGCCAGGCCTCAAGAGCGGCTTTCTCAACCCCTTCACCTTCATCGCCGGCGACCGGGACGTGGATGACGCGGCGGCATGCGCGGTCGCCGGCGAGACCGTGCGGCTCACCGTCTCGCGCCCGCCGGGCGGTTCGGTGCACGCCGCGGTGGCGGACACTGCGCAGCCGAGTCTGGTGGAGCGCTTCGACGACCTGGCCCGGCAGGCGTCGGCGGCGTTTCCCGGCGGCCGGGTTCGCCTGGCCGGCGTGGCCATCGGTCAGCAAGGCAACTTCAACGCCTTCGACGGCAGCGGTGAGATGCGCCTGGTCATCACGGGAACCACGGTGGAAGCGGTGCGGCAGTGGATCACCGGCCACGACGATACGGACCTCACCATGAGCGCCGACACCGAGGCGGTCACCCCGCAAGCCGGCCCCAGCATCGCGGCACTGGATATCCGGGAGCTGCTCGCGCACCGTGACGCTGTGCACGATCTGTTGACCGATCTGCAAGGGCGTCTCGGCGACGACACGGCGTTGACGGTGCTCAACAACCGGCCTCCCTGGCGCTGTCCCGGGGATCAGATCGATGCGGCGCGCTTGCAGCAAGCCTACGCCGCGGTGATCGGTGAAGCATCGCCTGATCTGGTGAAAGTGCACGGCAACGACGGCGGCAGCCTGGTGGCCTATCAGCAATCGCTCGACGAAAGGCTTGCCGCCCGGGGCGAAGGCCACGCTGTCGTGTTCGGCCAGGTCGGCAACGGGCCGCACGGCCCGCGCGAGTTCCACCGGCTGACAAGTGTGGCGCCGTACTGGGAGATCATGGATCGGTGGGCGGCTTTCTACGTCGAGCTCTGACTGTCGACATTTCCTGCTCACTGAGCCTTGGTAGTTGCCCCGGCGCAACTTTTCAGGTCAGTTCGCCCCACGGCAGAATCACGAAGACGGCGAGCGATCACCCTGCTCCACAACCCGCACCGGAATCGGCGCCGTACCGCTGCTGGCATGCAGCGACCGGTGCGGAAACGGAATCTCGATGTCCATCGCGTCGAAGGCCTGCTTGACCTCGAAGTACATGCTGTTGCGCATCTCGAGCAGGGCTTCCCGCTTGGCCCAGACCGAGAACTGCATTTCCAGTCCCGAGTCGCCGAAGCCGAGGAAGATGAACACCGGAGCGGGCTCGACCAGGCACAGGGGATTGCGCTCGGCGATATCGGTCAGGATCGTGCGCACCTTTTCCAGGTCTTCCTGGTAGGCCACGCTGAGTTTCATGTCGAAGCGGCGGATCGGGAAGTGGGACAGGTTGGTCACCCGCGATTTGATGATCGTCTCGTTGGGCACACGCACGTAGAGGTTGTCGAAGGTGCGCAGCTTCACCGAGAGCAGATCGATGCTCAGCACCTCGCCGGTCACGTCGTCCACGCGGATCACGTTGCCGACCAGGAAGGGGCGTTCGGCGAGCAGGAACAGGCCGCTGACCAGGTTCGAGGCCGAGGTCTGCGAGGCGAAACCGATGGCGACGGTGAGGATGCCGGCCGCGCCGAGCAGCACGCTGATCTGCAGGCCGAGCTGGTCGAGGCAGATCAGCAGCACCAGCACGAGCAACGAGTAGAAAACAACCCGGCGCACGATCATGGCCGAGTGCTGGGTGGTTCGGCGCCGCACCGCGCGTACGATGGTGGCGGCGGCCAGACGCGCCACGAGCCAGCCCACGACCACCACGATAACCACGCGCAGCAGCACCATAAGCTGCTCGCGCGAGAACAGATCGCCCAGACCCAGATCGATGAACGCCAACATGAGTTACCTGCTTCCTCCCATCAACCCGCCAAAAGCGCGGATGAGCACACCCCTGGCCGGCGGCTTGCGCGGTCCGCTCAGCTTTTTCGGCTCGGAAATATGCGCCGGGGGACGCGGATCCAGTTCCAGCGCCGCGAACTCGCCCGTCTCGCGCCGCTCGAGAGTGACCTGCTCGGTCCAGAGCCGGCCGTTCTGGCCGGCGAATAACGACATGTGAGGCAGCGGCAGCTTGATGCTGTCCACGATCAGACTGTCCTGCGCACGATTGCGCACACGCACGGCCGAGAGAGCGCGATGCGGGCGAACGGGCAGGTTCTCCGCTTGCAGCCGCGCTCTGGTCTTCAACGCGTAGCAGAGTTCGCCCGCCATGGTGGACGGCCCGAACCAGGTATCGGAAGGGTGGTACAGCGGCAGTTGCAGGAACTCGACCGGCGGCTCGCCGATCTCTACGCGCAGCCAGGCGATGGTGCTCAGGTAGAGCGTCGCCTCTTCCCGGGGCGGCAGGAGCAACCGGGTCTGCGGACTGACCACCATCGGCCGGTCGGCCAGTAGCGGAGTCAGTCGCAAGCGGCTCGCCGGCTGCCGGCAGACGAAACGCTGCTCGTCCTGGCCGGCGTCGGGCATGGCGGTGGATGGTTCGGAAGATGGACCGGTAGATGATTCGCCGGACGGCTCGGTGCCGGTGGCCGGCAGCTCGCAGCGCAAGGTCTCGTCGAGAGCATCGCCCACGCGTTCGCTGGTGAAGCGCCACTCCCGATCCGAGCGCGCCAGCCAGAAACGTAGCGGTCCCACCTGCCAGAAAGCCGTCTGCCCGGATTCGAGGGTGTAGTCGCCCCACCAGTGATCGGGGCCGTTGTTGTCGTCCACCATCGACCTGACTCCGTTCATGTGTCCCGGCCCGAGTGCCGGGTACGCCGGTCTCGCTATTTCGCCAGTCTACACCCCAGCGCGATGGACAGGAACTTCGATTCCTCGTCGTCGGCGCGACTGGTCAGCACACACGGCGCGCTCGTGCCCACGACGGCGGCGGCCAGCCGGGCACCGGACAGGATCGTGGACGCCTTGTAGAAGACGTTGCCCGACTCGATGTTGGGAAACACAAGGATGTCCGCCGCCCCGGCGATCGGTGTCTCGAGGCCCTTGATCTCGCAGGCTTCGGGCGACAGCGCCACATCCAGGGCCAGCGGTCCGTCAACCACGGCGCCCTTGATCTGGCCGCGCCGGTTCATCTGGGCGATGAGCGCCGCGTCGGTGCACGCGGTCATCTTGGGATTGACCTTTTCGGTGGCCGCAACCAGGGCCGCCTTCGGCTCGGCGATGCCGAAGCTCTGGGCCGCTTCGATGCAGTAGCCGAGGATCTTCAACTTCGCCGCCAGATCGGGCTCGGGAATGATCGCCACGTCGCTGACGAAAAGCAGCTTGTCGTGCAGCGCGCGGTAGGCCGGTAACTCGCACACGGTCAGGTGGCTCAGCACGTTGCCCTTGGGCAAGAGGCCCTTCTCCTTGTCGAGGATCAGGCGCATGTACTTGTCGGTGCCGATCAGGCCCTTCATGAGCACGTCGGCCGCCGCGGTGTGCACCAGCTCCACCGCCCGCGCCCCGGCGCGTAGCTCGTCGGCCTCGTCGATGATCGTGAACAGGCCCACGTCAAGATCGAAGCGCTCGCAGAGCTCGTCGATACGCCGCTGGTCGCCCACCAGCGTCACCACGGCGATATCGTCGGCGGCGGCGCGCGCGGCGGCCTGAATGGTGTTGGGATCGTGTCCGGCGGCGATGGCCACCCGGCGCGACGGCTGGTCCTGCAGATCGGTGATGAGCTGATCCAGGCTGCGTATCGGATTCATCATTTCCCTCCCGCAAACGGTCGCGGTTTCGGTTTGTTGTTTTCGAAAGTCGGCTCGATAGTCGGCTCGTCAATCCCGCACGTTACTCCGGCGGTGCGTACTCGCGCACATCCTCCTTGCCGTCCAGCACGCGCAGCGCACCCTTGGCCAGGGCATACATCTCGTTCTCGCCGGGATAGGCGGTCACGCCGCAGCCGAGGGCGGATACGGCCTGCGAGATACCGTCGACGAGCTTCCGACTGCGCGCCAGACCGCCGGTCAGCAG
>CAYLIV010000048.1:0-13302 GCA_964384055.1 uncultured Fibrobacteraceae bacterium | reverse complement strand
GCCGCCGCCCATGTGGCAGACGATCAGGTTCAGGTACTCGTAGAAGGTCTCGTTTTCCTCGGCGTAACGACGCGCCGTGGCGATCTGGTTCAGGGCGTGGCTGATGACCTTGCGCCGGATCTCCTTCAGCCCGGTGACCTTCACGCGACTGGGCGCCTCGTCCACGACCACCGGATCGGTGATGAAGGCCGGCGTGCCCGAATCGCCCACCAGCTCGTGGGCGATCAGCGCGCCCAGGTTCGACGCGTGGTCGCCGCCTATGCCGGCCAGCAGATCCTCGCGCATGGGCTCGTTCACCGCGTAGGTGCCGTGGGGAATGGGTCGCAGCAAGCCGCCGCGCGCCGAGACGGCATCGAGATCCTCGATGTACAGGTCGTGGGCTTCTAGGGTGTCCAGGATCACGTCCTTCCGCAGCGCGAACTGCTCGACGATCTTCTTGCCCTCGTACGGCTGCAGCTGTTCGGCCCCATGCTGGATCTCCTCGGTGAAGCGCTCCTGATCGCCCTCGTACACGGCGATCTTCGTCGACGTGGAGCCTGGATTGACGGCCAGGATCCGATGACGCGGAAAGAAGGTGTCCTTGGGCGTGCGATGCCAGTGTCCGAAGCGATGCAAGCGCAGGATGCTGGCCTTGACCCCGAGCAGCGCGTCCTCGGCGGTGCAGTCCATGGGCAGATCGACAGCCTGGAAGCGGATGCCGAACACGACGCTGAACTTCTTGGCCTCGGGAAAACGCGTCGCGTACAGATGGAACAGCAGGTTGCCCGTGTCCAGATTGGGCGCGATGATCACGTTCGCGCCGCCGATGAAGGTGTTTTCCTGCCCCTTGCGGTACATGGCCGCCGACCGCCGTGACAGTGCCACGCTGACCTTGACTTCGCCCTCGATCCGGATCGAGTTGTAGCGCTGGCCGCGACGTACCCGTTCGGCCAGCACATCGGGCACCAGCTCGGACGCCTGGCGGACCATCTCCGGCGACGGCCCCTCGTCCGAGCCGCGGTTCGAGTACGAGACCATGGCCGCGTTGATCACCGGCAACACGTCCTCCGGGAAGATATCGCGGGCGATGGCGCAGGTGCCCACGGCCACATTGGCCAGCACCTCCGGCGTCATGGTTGCGTTCACGCCCACATCGCCGATCACCAGGATGTTGTGGGGGAAGATGTCGTCGGGATGGTTGTCCGGCAGCACGAAGACGCCGGCCTCGCAGAGCACCTCCTGCTTGGCCAGCTTGCGCAGCAGCGGCCGGAAGAAATGCCGCGGCTCATGGCGCGCGCCCCCCACGACCATGTCCGCGTGTCCCTGCCGCACGGCCATGATGCCGAAGCGTGCGAGCTGGCTGACCAGCCTGGTCGCCTCGTCCAGGTCGCGGGTCTTGCCCACGCCCGAGGGCAGTTCGACATACGCGCGGGCGAACTCGTCGACCAGATCAGTCCGCTCGTCGATATCCACGAAGGTGCTCTCGGACAGGGCGAACTCGACCCGGGTCGCATCCACGTGGGTCAGCTCGTTGTGGATCACGGCCTTGATGTGCTCTTCCGGCGCCAGGAAAACAAGCCGGGCGAAGCGCGGCAAGTAGCACGCGGCCTCGATGACCCGCGAGTCGTACGGTTCGGTCAACACCACGGTCGGCCGGTTATTCATGACCTGGATGATCTGTCTGTCCAGCGATTCGTCGAGCGGATACATCTGCGGGTCCTTTCGTGCCGTGGATACCGCTATCGGTATAGCGCGGTCGCGGCTCGCACCGGCAACATCCCGGCGGGCGAGAACCACAACGTCACCGCTAATCTTGGCTGGTTTCCGGCGATTTAGCAAGGATGCGAGTGCTCGGTCGGATAGGTGCCGTGATGTCGGCCGGGTAGGTACCGTGATGTAGGCCGGGTAGGTACGGTAATGTTGGCCGCGTGGCGCCACGCGCGGGCCGATTGCGCATGCGCCGAGCTACGCCGGTGTGACCTCGGTCGCGGGCTCCGAGCAGCTGAATGTTCCGGCCGTGTGGGCTTGATTCTGTCCGGGGGAATCGGTTGTCGGGTTGGTTCTGAGTGGTCTATATCCAAAGGTCTGCCGGGCTGTCTGCCAGGGGTGGTTCGCAGGTATTCGATCGGGGGATTTACCGGGTGTGATTTGGTGTTGTTAATAATTATCAATCATTTAGATTATACGGAATATAAAAAGAATTAATTATCTGTTTTTTCATTTTTTCGCTTGCCGTTTTTCGGGATTTCATGTATATTGTGAACCTCCTCCCAAAACACTATCCATACCTCCGCGATGCCACGACGAAAGGACTCGAAATGGCGATCTCTGCGTTGGAATTATCCGTATTCAAGACCAGGCAATCAGCACGGCATGTAGATGGCGCTTTGAAGCAGGCTGTATGTACCCTCGAACAGGCCGAACACAACGCCGTGCTCTGGTTCGGTGAGATGTTGCGGCGGAAGCTCTATCGGAAACTCGGTTACTCGTCGATCAATCAGTATGCAGCCATGGAACTGAAGTTCTCCCGTTCGAAGACCGGGGATTTCATCCGGCTGGCCAGAAAGCTCGACGAGTTGCCGGCGGTGCGCAAATCGGTCGCGAGCGGCGAGGTCGGGTACACGAAGGCGCGGGAGATCATCAAGGTGGCGACGCCGGCGACGGAGTCGGCGTGGGTTGAGGCGGCGACGAAGCACTCGCGGCGTGAGCTGGAGAAGAAAGTGTCGGCGGTTCGTTTGCGGGCGCGGGTGCGGCGCCGGTCTGATCCGGGGCAGGGCGAGTTACTGGTTGCGGCGGCTGAGTTGGGCGGTGGTGCTGACCGTGCAACATCGTGTTCCGATGAACTGCTTGCGGAGATCCCCGTTCGTGTGAGTTTGGAGATGACGCCTGAGCAGTTCGCCCGTTATGAAGCGCTGTGGGAGCAGTTACACAAGCAGGGTGGGGTGCCGACGGGCGGAGCGAAGGTGGAGTTGTTGCTCGAGGCGCTGGCGGGGTTGGTTGCGGGGCGTGGGTGTGCTGATGTGCGGGCGAGCGAAAGTGCCGATGAAAACCTCCCCGGGGAAGCAGATCGAATGACCCCCCGGGGGGCACATCGGATGACCTCCCAGCGGGTAGATCAGATGACCCCCCGGGGGGCACATCGGACGACCCCCCGGGGGGCAGTCACCGCACCGCCGGCGGGCGCCGGTGAAACCGGAAAGAGCCCGCCGGCACCACGCGATACAACCAGCCCCCGTTTCCAGATCCACATCCACCAGTGCCCTGACTGCGGGCGGGCGACGATCCAGACCGGTCGCGGTGAACGAGCGATCGGCCGGGCGGAACTCGAACGCGTGCAATGCGATGCGCAGATCAAAGCGCCCGGTAAGCGCAACACGACGGCGATCCCGCCGGCAACACGACGGGAGGTGCTGGCTCGCGATCGTCACCAGTGCCAGGGGCCGGGATGCGAGAACACGCGGTTTCTCGAGGTGCATCACATCACGCCGCGCCAGAACGGCGGCAGCAACCAGCCCGACAACCTGATCACCCTGTGTGCCGGCTGTCATCGGGTGTGGCACGAACAGGGACTTGGTCGGTAGGTATTACGGTAATCGTATAGCGGAGTCGCCGGCTGTTTCACCGACGCACGACCATCGAATGCGTCCGCTTCGAATCAACAATATCCAATGAGCACATCGATGCTCCCCGCACGTTCACGAAACGCACGCGTCGAACCGGGTCGCAGGCTGCCCCGCGGCAGCGCCGGCCTTCATCGCCGCGGTCTGCACCTGGCGTCACCGCCGCAGTACTCCCCCCCAAAAAAGGAACCCGGACCTGAATCCGGGCTCCCATGCTGTCTTGACGAACCGTTCCCTACTCGCGGAAGAGTGCCTTCACCTGACTCCAGGTCGCGTCAGCCGTGGCCACCGATCCCATCACGATGTTCATCTGCACGTACTCCAGGCCCATGGCGTCGGCCCAGGCGTCCTGGATGGCAGTGTAGAAGCTGGTCAATCCTGTGTAGTCGTAGCTACCGATCGCCTCGAGGACGTCCAGCGAGTCGATGGTGTCGCCAGTATAGCCGACTTCCCAGTGAAAGCCGAAATACGGGTCGATCTGGGCGGGGACGTCGAGCATGGGATTGCCGAACGGCCACTCGGGGTTGGTCGAGCAGAAGAAACCGTCGGCGGCCGGATCGTCGTTACGTACCACGAAGTACGGTACCGCGTCCATGGGCTGGGGAATCACCAGTTGCACGTCGCTGACCGGCCCGATGTCCAGCCGGAACGATTCCAGGTCGATGATGTACGAACGAACGTTGTAGTTCGGGCTGTCGATGTAGTTATTGGAATCGATGGTGAATCCGGCGTACACCGCATCGCCACTGCTGACATCGGCGAAAACGCCGCTGTTGACCTGATTGTACTCGACCGTGCCGATGCACTCGACGGTCACGGTTTCGGCCAGTACGGCGCTGCTGACGACCATCAGCAGAGCCAGGGTTATCGTTACCATCCGCTTCATCTCTCGACCTCCCGGGCAAAACAGTGGGATTGAAGGTATGGAAGACCGAACAATACGTGGGTCAAGCGATCCGCGCGGGTCTTCCGACTATCGCGGGCAATGATAGTACATCGGTGTCGGCGATCGCTAACGGCGGTGTATCAAATGCTTGTGCTGACGTGCCAAATTGCGTATCAGCGCGCAACAAGACCGTTGTCCGGGGCGAAACGACGCTGTCTCTTCTGGATCCCGTGATTGCCGCTGATGGCGGGGCGGTGCTACAGTGGCCGTCGTGCCACGCCAGCGCCGCTGCGGTCGCCGACGGTTCCGTCGGCGCCGGGCAGGTTGAGAACGTCAATCCGAAAGGAAATCCCGCGTGAAAAAGAGCCGCGCTGACACACACGCTGACACGCGCGCAAACTCAGCCGACCAACCACAACATGAGCAATGGCTGCATTTCGCCGGCGTGGGCGGCAGCGGCATGAGCGCCCTGGCCCAGTACCACGCCCTGGCCGGCGGCCGGACCACGGGCAGCGACCGCGCCTTCGACGAGGGGCAGCGTGCAGCCATTCGCGCCGGACTGGAGAAATCTGGCGTGATCATCCACCCTCAGGACGGCAGCGGGCTCGAAGCCGGTTGCGCCGGCCTCGTGGTCAGCACCGCAGTGGAAGACTCGGTACCGGACGTGCGCATCGCTCGCGATCTGGGCATCCCCATCCTGCACCGCTCGGAACTGCTCGCCCGCCATGTCGCGCAGAAACGCACCGTCGCCGTCACCGGCACCAGTGGCAAGTCCACCGTCACGGCGATGGTCTTTTCCCTTCTGCACGCCTGCGAGCTGGAACCGTCCCTGCTGACCGGCGCCGCGCTGCCGTCGCTCGTGGCGCAGGGCTATCTCGGCAACGCCTGGTCGGGAACGGGCGACCTGCTGGTGATCGAGGCGGACGAGAGCGACGGCAGCCTCGTGCGCTACCATCCGTGGGCGGGCCTGGTGCTGAACCTGAGCCGTGACCACAAGGAACCCGCCGAGTTGCTCGAGCTGTTCCTGACGTTCCGCCGCCAGACCGGCGGGCCGTTTCTGGTCGGCGAGTCGCCCGCCCTGGCGCCTGTGAAGCAGGCAGGCCCGTGCGCCGTTTTTGGTGTCGAACCGGGGGCCGATTTCCGCGCTGAATACATCGACCTGCAGCCGAACAGCTCGCGCTTCGTCGTCGACGGCGTGCCCTTTTCGCTACCCATTCCCGGTCACTACAACGTCCTGAACGCCCTGGCCGCCATCGCCATCGGCACGCACGCCGGACTCTCCCTCGAGGCGATGGCCCCCGCCCTGGCCGGATTCCAGGGCGTGGCGCGCCGTTTCCAGAGCGTCGGCACGGCCGGCGACGTCGAGGTCATCGATGACTTCGCCCACAATCCCGACAAGATCGCCGCCGCCCTGGCGACCGCTCGCGGCCGCGGGCGGCGTATCCTGGCCGTCTTCCAGCCCCACGGCTTCGGCCCGACACGTTTTCTGAAGGACGACCTAATCGCCGCGTTCGCCGCCCACCTCACGAAAACGGACGTGCTGTGGCTCCCGGAAATCTTTTACGCCGGCGGCACCGTCACCCGCGACATCTCGTCGCGCGATCTGACCGACGCGCTCTGCGCTGCGGGCTATGACGCGCGATTCTGCGCAGGACGGGACGAGATTCCGCCGGCGATCGCAGCCGAGGCGCAGGCCGGCGATGTGGTGCTGGTCATGGGCGCCCGCGATCCTTCGCTGACGGATTTCTGTGGGGAGATTCTTGCTGGTCTGGCAGACTCGTGAGTCGACCGGTCAACCCAACCCCGACCCCCGCTTCACCGATGCCGCTGCCGATTCGATCTTCGAGCGCAGCCTGCCGTCACGTTTCGCGGTGTGGGGAAGGTCGGGCAGGCGCCGGCTCAGCAGCAGATTCGTACCCGCAACCCGCTTGGCCGCCTTCTTCACCTCGGCGCATATGGAAACCACTTCGAGATAGCGGGTGAAGCCGCGCCCTTTCAGGTGCACGCCGCCCATGGACAGCGCAACCAGCGGAAATTCGACCACGCGACCCCGCCGGTTCTTGGCGTGGATGGAGCCCCGCTCGGCGTCTTCGAGGCTGTAGAACGCCGGTATGCGTTCGTCGAACCACCGGGTGATCTGGGCGCCGAAGGCAACGGCGCGCACCGAGTCGACAACCGCCACGAAGTCGTCGCCGCCGATGTGGCCCAGAAAACCCTTGCCCCCACAGACGGTGCGCAGAGCCGTCTGCAGGGCTTCCGCAGTGAAAAGCAGTACCTCGTCGCCTTCGGAAAATCCGTAGTAATCGTTGTACGCCTTGAAGTTATCCAGGTCGCAGTAAATCACGCAGACGTCTTCGTCGTTGTCGACGGCGTCCTGGATGGTGGCGACGATGGCGTTGTTGCCGGGCAGATGGGTCAGGGGGCTCGAGTCGATGGCGATCTCGCGCAGGCGATGCACCTCGAGCAGCAGCCGGTGCAAGCGGACGTGGGTCTTGACGCGGGCGAGAAACTCGCTCAACGGGCACGGTTTGACGATGTAATCCACGCCGCCGGCGGTGTAGCCGCGGTCGATGTCCTGCGGCAGGCGGCTCTCGGTCACGAAAACCACCGGTACGTCGGTCAGGCGCGGATCTTTCTTCAACCGCTCGCACAGGGCGTAGCCGTCCATGTCCGTCAGGCCGGTCGCCAGCAGGAACAGGTCGGGCACCGTGTCTTGGGCGATGGCCAGCACCCGCTCGGCCGTGGCCACAGCCGTGATACGGAAACCCTCGCGTTCCAGCGTACTGGCGTGGATACGCAGGTCCTGTGCCGAGTTGTCGGCAATGAGAATAAGAGGGGCTTTCTGTACCAACGCAGGCTGCCTCGTTGCTCATGCTTTGTTGAAAACGCGCTGTAGTCAATCCCCTGGAAAGGTCGCTCGGCAGTCGCCGTGATGCCGTTGCCGCCCGGCCGGCGCGGGTAGTGCGCCGCGGGCCCCTCTCCTGTCCACCAGCATCGGCAACTGCGGGGGGGCATTTAGTAACGATTGGCAATTATCGGTGTAAAAACAGTGCGCCTGCCGGGGCGGTATTTCCCGTGGGCAGACGCGATATCGGCTATATTGATTTCTTGAATCCGGAATCAGCAGCCGGGCCGGTCGCGGTCGACCCGGCTGCTGTCGGATGCGTTGCCTCAGTCCTTGTTCCGGTTTTTCATGATCAAGTAGACGCCGCCACCGATCATGGCCAGGGGCCACCAGTCCTCGAGCCACTCCATGGACACGTCGAACCCCGTGTTCAGCAGGATCAGCACACCCAGTACCACGAGGAGAATCCCCATGCCCTGGGTTCCCTTGGCGCCGGGCATCTCGAAATCCTCAGGCAACTCGGTGTCGCCCAGCCCATCGATAGCCCGGTTGATCAGCGACGCCCGCCGCGAGGCGTCGATGATGTTGTAGAGCCAGAAGAAGGCAAGGAAGGTACCGAGCATCGGCGCGAGTGTACCGGAACCCGAAGCCAGTGCCGTGATCAAGGTGATGACCACCACCGCGTGCAGGAATCCACGCTGATAGTAGCCGATGTATATCTGGCCCAGGCCCGGGACGAGGGACAGCCAGCCGGCGGCAGTTGACGACTTGTACCCCCGGCCGCGTCGTTTCCCGTGCTTGGCTGCTCCCTGCGGACCCGACGCCGGAGCGTAATCGCCGCTTCGGATCTGCTCTCCACTCGCTTGCTGGGCGTCCGGCAGTTCGTGGTTCTGGTTCTGCTCGTGTTCCATGATCCTCTCCTTCGCTGTATGAATCGACCTGTGTTTGTTGTTGCCTATGTCGAATCGGGCTCGGCAACGGACGGATCCCGCCACCACTGCCGCCAGAGATTCTGTACATCCTCGCCGAGCAATCGCGCCGCCTGCCCGGCCGCCTGGAACTGGCCCTGCCCGAGGCTCGTCTTGAGCACCGCACCGTGTGTGGACAGGTCGGTGATCACCGGAGCGACCCGAGTGCGCCGTTGCCGCAGATCGAAACGTATCGATGCGAACATCCCGTCCACCTTGCGCGCCGGGCCGCCAACCGCGTACTCGCCGATGTCGACGGCCAGCCGCTGGGTCGTGCGCAATACCTCGCACAGGGGTTCGATCTCGCACGGCCCCGAACGCACGACAACCAGCGCTTTCTGCGGCGCCTCGCGCAGCGGCGATACGGGAGTGGCGACAAGACCCAGAACCAGGACCGTGGCCACGTACGCGGCTTCGAGGGCAAAGCGCGGTCGCTGGATCTGGGCGTGCCACCAGCGTATCCAGCGATCGGCTACCGTCCGGGCGTTGCGTGTCCAGGCGCGGGCGCGGGCGCCGGCGTGCGAACCGGCGCGAGCACCGTTACGAACGTGTCGCCAGGCACCGGACCGCTCGGGCGACCGCCGACTGGTCTGCCGCAATACCGCAGCCGTGAAATCGGACCCGGGATCCAGGCGGGACATGCCGGCCAGCACCGGTCCGAGCCAGATCAATGTCTCGGACACCGTGCGGCATCGGCGACAATGTTCCAGGTGCATCCTGACCAGCTGGGTATCGTCGTGCGACAGGGCGCCATCGACCAGATCGGGCAGCAACCCGCCGGCTCGTGTGCATGGCGAACCACTCGTGGCCGCCAGGATGGAACCGGTCAGATCGTCCGCCTCGTCGGCGGACAGGATGTCGCTCGTGCCCCGGGCGACCGCCAGCAATTCCCGGCAACGCGCGCACTGTTCCAGGTGCCGGTCGGCGCGTTCGCGTTGCGTCTGCTCGAGGGAGTCGGACAGGTAGTCTTCGAGGATCCCGGCCCAGAAGCGGCAGTCCATCCCATCGCGCGCATCGCAGCTATCGTGCGTATCGTTATTGCGGCGGTCGTTCATACCGCTGCCTCCGCACCATTGCCGTCGCCGAGATCGATCACGGCCTTGGCCAGTTCCAGTCGCGCCCGGCTCGAGCGTGACTTGACCGTGCCCAGGGGCAGGTCCAGCATCTGCGCGATTTCCTCCAGGGGCAGGCCTTGCATGTCCTTCAAGAGGATGATCTCGCAGTTTATCTTGCTGAGTTTCTGCATCGCCCTGTACACCAGCCGCTTGCGTGACGAACGAACCCAAGTCTGTTCGGGGTCGGGACCCGGATCCGCGAGATCGAACATCTCCTCGGCGGGCAGATCGTGGCGCGGCGGCCGGGCTTTCCTGCGACGCAGGTGGTCGATGCAGGCGTTGCGGGCGATGCTGAGCATCCAGGCCAGGAACCGCTGCGGATCGTCGCAGGTCGCCAATCGCTGGTAAATACGCACGAAGATGTCCTGGGCCAGATCGCGGGCTTCATCCACGTCCTTGACGTAGTTGAAGGCTACTGCGCAGATCTGTGACTGGTGCTGTCGCACGAGCATCTCCCAGGCTAGTTCGTCGCCCTGCTGGCAACGTGTGACGATTTCCGTCAGGTCCATGTGCGAATTCCGTGTGGTTCGGTCGGTTTCCCGTCGGTCGTTGTCCCGGCGGTATGTTTTCCCGGTGTCCGTTTCCTGCCGCTTCACGTCTCGTCGGCTTCCGCCCTGCACTTGCCCGGAAGACGCAACGGTCGCGCGAAAGGTTCGGTCGGACGTGGCACTTTTTTTACTGGCCGGATCTCGCCTCGCACGCGGCTCGACAGGTGTGGTATCATTAAGGGCGTAAAACGGCGCGAATGGACTCGGGCGAGCAGGTGCCAGGTCATGGCCCCGTCACCGAAGTGTTTCCGATTTCAGCCGGGAAAGCAATCTCCAAGCGTTGGCATCGATTCCACCGGGAGCAATAAACATGCGTTCGACCCTGTCCCAGGTTCTGGTTGGCGGCCTGCTCGGCTGCCTGTTGATCGTGGCCATCGGTCACTTGCCGGCAGCGCATGCGCATAACGCCGCCAAGGCCGCGGTCGTCGAGGATTTCGAGTCGGGATCGGTGGTGCTCGAGAGCTATCCGGACCAGGATCACGATCCGGGCGACTGGAGCGTGTCGTCGTCGAACACATACGGCGGTTCGGACTATGCCCTGCGTATCTGGGGCAACAGCTGGAAGACGCAGCAGATCAATCCGGTCGCCGTGGCCGACAGTACGATCTGGCAGATCGCCGTGTTCACCGAGCGCCGGGGTGAGATGGGCGGCTTCGGGATCGGCGACGGTACGAACGAGCTGTTCTACACCTTCACCGGCCGCGACCTGCCGGGCAGTACGAACTGGTGGACCGTCTATCAAGGAGCCTTCCCCCTCGACGAGTGGTACGCCTACCTGCTGCCGGTCGGCGATGACTGGCTGACTACCTTCGGCTACCTGCCCACCATCGACCGGCTCGTCTACGTCAACGACGCCGACGACGGGCAGATCGGCGAGATCTTCTACGACGCCATCGCCGACGTGACCGAGGACCAGCCCATCGCGCCGCAGGCCAACATCCTGTACACCATCGAGGGCAGCGAGAAGGTGGCCAAGAGCACCTACCGGATCGACGTACAGTTCCAGGGCACGGTCTTCGATCCCGATTCCGAGGATCACACCTTCTTCTGGGATTTCGGCGACAGCACCAGCAGCACCGAGCAGAACCCGACCCACCAGTTCCTCGTGCATGCCGATTACCCCTACACCGTGGGTCTGCTGGTACGCGATCCCGACGGCCTGGCCGCGGGCGACACCTGCCAGGTCTGGGTGGAGGACGGCGATTCCGAGTTGCCGTTGACGGTCAATTTCGTGGGCGACGTGTTCACCGGCCGCCAGTTCGAAAGCAATGGCGGGATCATCGACACCTACGGCATCGAGGCGCTCTACGAGCCGACCATTCCCATCTTCGGCGACGCCGCCGACGTGAGCGTGGCCAACCTGGAGGTGCCGTACACCGATCGCGGCGAGCCCCATCCCACCAAGAGCGTGGTCTTCCGCAGCCGGCCCGAGAACATCGTGGGCCTGGCCTACGCCGGCATCGATGTGGTGACCATCGGCAACAACCACATCATCGACTACGGCGAGATCGGCATGCTCGACACCATGGAGGGTCTGGACAACCTCAATATCCCGTACAGCGGCGCCGGCGTGAACGAGTACTTCGCCCTGCAGCCGTGCTACTGGACGGAGAAGGGCGTGCGCATGGCCTTTCTCGGCCAGTGCAACCGCACCGGACGGCAGTGGAATTACCAGCCCTTCCTCGATGCCGGCTACAACAAGCCGGGTTTTGCCTTCCTGTTGCCGGACAACCTGCAGAAGTCCATCGATTTCGTGCGCGATCAGTCGGACATCGTCATCATGCAGACCCACAGCGGCGACGAGTACGACACGGCACCGCCCGACGGCAAGAACCACGAGTACCAGTACCCCTACGGCAGCACGCCGCCGCGTATCGAAGCCGCGCTGATCAACCCCGACGACCCGCCGTTCACCTTCCGCAACGAGCCCACGCCGGGCGAGCGGGAACTGCGCCGGCTGTCCCTCGACTACGGCGCCGACGTACACATCAACCATCACCCACACGTTCTGCAGGGCTTCGAGGCCTACAACAACAAGCTGATCGCGCACTGCCTGGGCAACTTCATCTTCGACCTGTACTACACGGAAACCATGCCGACGATGGTGCTGACCCTGGAGATCGAGAAGACGGGCATCGTTGGCCAATGGTTCACCCCCGCCTGGATCAACCACTGGATTCCCGAGCCCGCCACCGGCCGGCTCGGTCGCGAGATCATCGATCGCCTGGCCGACTACTCGCGACCCATGAATGCCATCGTGGTGCCCCATTACGCGGAGAACCTGGGCCGGATCTATCTGAGGCGCGCGCACCTTGACTCGACGACCATCGACGATTCCTTCGTCACCGCCATGACCCCGTCCCATGGTGGCGAGGTCATCTCGCCGCCCCTCGAGCTGCCGGGATTGGGCAGCCTTTCGGCCGTGCTCTCGGTGGTCGGCGACCTAGGCGGCGACTGGGAAGTCAGCTGGGGACGCGAGATCCTCTGGCACGGCGTGTTCGAGGACGAGGGCGCCGATCTCTGGGACGTGAACACGGAAGACGAGTGGATCGACGATCAAGAGGCTCACGCCGGCTCGAGCTCGCTCTGCCTGCGCCGCGAGGACAACGACTGGGGACAGACCGGCACCGATCTGGAGAAACACCTGCCCTGCGATCCGACGAAACGCCTCTCGGCCGGCGGCTGGCTCAAGGCCGACAACGCCGGCGACGCGGTGATCATGGTGCGGCTGTACGAGAGCCGCAGCGACAACAACCCGAACCTCGATGTGGATCTCGACGCACGCTTCACAGGTACGACCGACTGGACCTACCAGTGGCTCGATCTGGGCATCAACGAGGACCTCGACTACTTCGACATGCGCTGCCAGAACGAACCGCCAGCCAGCGGCACCGGTTTCGCCTGGTTCGACGATCTGAAGCTCATCGAATGGGAAGATTGGGTTCCGGTCGCGGACATGGTCGAGGTGCCGTCGCCGAACAACTACCGTTTCCTGCAGGTGCGCTGCAACAATACCGACGTGACCGAGGCGACGGTCCAGTTCCGGGAAACGTCGTACACGCCCATTGCCGTGGCGGTCCCCGGTTCCGACACACCGGTCCGCAGTACGCAGCTGGCCAACTATCCCAATCCCTTCAACCCGCGCACGACCATCGAGCTGGCCCTGCCCGGCGCCGGCAACCCGACACCGATCGAGCTGACGGTGTTCGATATACGCGGCCGCAAGATCGCCACCGTTTTCCAGGGCGAGCTGCCTACCGGCCGCCGCCATCGTTTCTCCTGGGACGGACGGACGGCCCAGGGTGCGCGAGCCGCCAGCGGTGTCTACTTCTGTCGCGCCG
>CAYLIV010000047.1:0-26628 GCA_964384055.1 uncultured Fibrobacteraceae bacterium | reverse complement strand
CGCGTTACGGCCTACGCTGCAGAGAATCTCGATGGTTTCGTACTGATACCTCCGGGATCGTTCATGATGGGTAGCCCACCGGACGAGCCGGGTCGGGCCGACGATGAGGTCCAGCACATGGTGACCTTGACTCAGGGAGTCTACATCTCGAGCACCGAAGTGACAGAGGAGCGGTGGGACGACGTGATGGGATCGGGTTCATCGACATCGCAACTCCCGCAGAACTACGTGACCTGGGACATGGCCGTTGAATTCTGTAACGAGGCTTCGATTCAGGATGGCCTGACTCCTGTCTACTCGATCCAAGATCCCGATGTCTATGTGGTCTGGGATCAGTCCGCCAATGGCTACAGGCTCCCGACCGAGGCGGAGTGGGAATATGCGTGCCGAGCCGGCAGTCAGGCCGCGTTCTGCAGCGGTCCGATAACGAACGTGGATTGCGTGCCCGTTGATCTGATCCTCCACCCGTTCGGATGGTACTGCGGGAACTCGGGCTACTCGCGGAAGCCGGTCGGCGAGAAGCAGGCGAACGCATGGGGACTGTATGATATGCACGGCAACGGGTTCGAGCATGTCTGGGATACATACCGATATGATTACGAGAATCTGCCGCCGGTGGATCCTGTGCACTACGCGGGACCTGGCGAACTCCGAAATGTCCGCGGCGGTTACTGGATGAGCGCAGCCCATCGTTGCCGGTCCGCTGTCAGGACAGACTTCGAACCGGCCGGTCCGAATATCGCCGATGTCGTCCGGCTCGTGCGGACGGCTTTCTGATGGCGTGTGTGTCCTGAAAAACCGAATTACCGTGGGACGCAGACTCAACGGCGCGGCGGAAGAGCAACGGCGAGCGCACCCTCCATCTTTGGCCGGTGCTGCTCACCGGTCAGCAAGGACAGCACCTGCCCGTCTTGCCGGTCGATCAGCTTGACCATGCCGGATTCGAAGGGTTCGTCGTAGACCGAGCTGATCCCCAGGTTGGCAACCATGTAGCGTGCCTGCTGTCGCCCGGTTTCATCGGTGATGTCGAGAGTGACGAACAGGATCGGTTGGTTGCCGTACTGTGCGGTCATGTCATCGAAGATCGGCGCCACCTCTGGTGTGCGAGCGCACCAGTCTGCTTGGATCTTGACGGCCACCAGTCTCGGTGTGAGCAGGTCAGCCGACTCAGGGGCGACCATAACCTCGGCGTGCTCGGACAGGGCCCTCGATTGAACGGGGCTGTCGGGAGCCGGTCCTCCCAAACGCAGGTAGAGAACCGCCGCCGCCAGCAGCAGAGCGACGCTGGCGGCCAGGCCGACCAATGCGGTCGGGCGCCGGATCTTCGCGGGTCGATACATGGGTGATTCCTCCACGGGTTTCGATTGCTGAGACAGCCCTACCAGCCATCGCGCTTTACGGTCGGGGAACGACCGGCTCTTGTAGAACCGGGTCACATGATCGCGCATGCTCTTCTTGCTCATCATTCCCCCTCCGCGTCGAGATTCAACAGTCTTTGCAGCTTCTTCTTGGCCCGGAACATCATGCTGAGGATCGTTCCCCGGGGCTTGCCGTACAGATCCGCTATCTCCTGGGCCGTGTAGCCTTCCGCGGCGGAGAGGTAGAGGGCGGATCTCTCCTCAGGATTCAGCCGGTCCAGTGCCTTCGTCAGGGCGCGGGTGCGAATGCTCACCTGGTGATAATCAGACCAGAGGTTCGGCTCACTGCCGGTGTAGAGCGCTTGATCATCGCCCAGCGGCTCGAATTCCACGAGCCGGTCTCGCCGCCACTGATCGATGAAGCGATTCCGGATGGTCGTCAGCAGGTAGGAAACGGTCCAGGGGCCCTCGGCTTTCAGAATCGCGAGCCAGGCGTCCTGGAACAGATCCTCAGCAGAGGTTTCGTTGTGGGTGAGCGAGAAAGCGAAACGGTACCCTCGCTGAACCAAGTCGTGGAAATCCACTTCTGACGTGGTCTCGGTTCGTCGCTTCTTCTGTTGCACAATCTCGGCTCCTGTGGCATCCGCTGACATCGATTCCAAGCCTCTGGTACGCCGTCCTCAGTGGTTTCCCTCTCCAGTTGCAGGGCATGCTTCTAACCCGGTAGACGAGTCGGGGTTCGGTTTGATTGCATGATTGTTGGCGCCGAGGGTGCGGGAAGGCAAATGCACAGGAGATCAGGAGCGTGACCCTGTTAAATCTTATACTCTTATGTTGCTAACAAACTCAGGACTTATCGAAGAGCATTACGAATGAGGCGGCGGTGTTCTTCCGGGGAACTTTTCTGTCAGATTGCCTCGCTGCGATTAACCGCTCCGGTGCAGCGGATTCTCGTGTGGCATTCAGCCCCCGGGGGCAAAACAGGATAAACAACCGGTTCCCGATCACTTCACCAGCGACATCCGCCGAATCCGCCGATCGGCCGGCGTCTCGAGCCTGCAGAAGTACACACCCGCCGCCACCAGACGCCCTGCGTCGTCCTGGCCATTCCACGCCGTTTCGTGTCGCCCGGCAGCCAACTCGACGCCGTCGATCAACGACCGCACCAGTCGCCCGGCCGCATCGTAAACCTTCAGATCGACCGCGCTCGGCCCCGGCAGCTCGAACCGAATCGTCGTACGCGGATTGAACGGATTGGGCACCGCGGGCAGCAACTGCACAGCCGGCGGCAAGGACGACACGACCGGCTCCTCCACCCCCGTCACCACGAGGTGCCAGGCAGCCAGCGCGTCGATACGACCATGCCCGAACACGTTGTTGGGCAGATCGCCACCGCACTCGTCGTCGTACAGCGCCAGCGCCGTATCGTTGACCAGCGCTTCGATCGCGTCCACATCACCCGCCAGCTCAGGATCGGCGGCGACCAGCAAGGCCACCAGTCCCGCCACGTGGGGCGCGGCCATGCTCGTGCCGCTCCAGTCGTCGTACTCGCCGTCGGGCAGGCAGGAGCGCACGCCGGACCCGGGTGCGCAGATGTCCGGCTTGGGCCGGTCGCTGCCGTCGACGGTCACCGGACCGCGGGCGCTGAACGACTTGATCGCGTCCTCGTCGTCGGTCGCACCCACGGAATAGGCCGCATCGTAGATCGCCGGCGGCCGGTTGACCGAGCCGCATTCGGGCCCGCTGTTGCCAGCACTCACCACCACGACGATGCCGGCAGCCCGGACATTTTCGATGACCGGTTGCAGGGTGTCCCAGCTACAGCCCTCGTCCTCCGGGCAGGACCAGGAGTTGTTGATCACGTCGGGGGCCAGGGTCGGTTCGCCTTCGCCACCCCCCACGGGATAGGGCGCCATCATCCACTCGAGGCACTCGATGTACCGGGCGGGCGTGCCGAAGCCCTCTTCCATGCACCGGCAGCCGATCCACTGTGCGCCGGGCGCCACACCGATCTGATTGGCACCGCCGTCGTCGCCCACAGCCGTGCCGACGGTATGGGTGCCGTGACCGTGATCGTCGCAGGGGATGGGCGAATCGGCGCCGCAGATGCTGTCCGGGGTGTGAATCGCATCGTGCCAGTTGTAGTCGTGATCGACCTGGAAGCCGTCGTAACCGCGGTACTGCTGGATGATGGCGGGATGCTCCCAGTCGACGCCCGTGTCGATGCCGCCGACCACTGCACCTTGCCCTATGTTGCCGAAGTCCCAGACATCGGGCGCCCCGACCAGGGCGACATTCCACTCTATCGATCGGGTCGTACGCGCTTGATCGGACTGCGCAGACCGGGTCGGTTCCACCAAACGAACGCGTGGATTGGCCCGAATACGCGCCACGTCGTCACGGCGAGCGAGTTCTTCCAGCACCTGCGCGCCGCCGTCGACCCAGATCAGGTTGGCGACCCAGAAGGTCCGGTGCGTCACGCCAGCGGCTTCCAGGTCGGTCACGATCGGCCGCTGCGTCCGGGCAGCCACGCTGCGCAACGAATCCACGACGTAGCGCCCCTTGAGGCTCTTTTCCGCCAGCGACGTCGCGTGGCTCAGATCCGCCTGTTCGCTCAGATAGACGAGAAACTCGCCGGGGCCGTCCGTCACGGCGGCGAAGGCGCCGTCGTCGACCTTGTAGCGCCAGGACGATTCGTCGGCTAGACAGACGTCCGTGGCAAGGACCACCACGGCAAGACAGCAGAATACTCGAATGGTGACACGGAGGAGAAATCCATCGGCGGCATGGTTGTTCGCAAAACTCGTTCTCTGCACTGGCATGATGTCTGACCGGTCCTTTCGCCTGTCGCGCCGGACGACACGGTCCCCTGGCACTGCCGCGCCGGACGCTGCGCGGAACGCTGCGTCCAACACGGTGGCCCGCCGTGCTCGTGCTCTCACCGCGCACAGGGCACAGGAGAACACCAGCAAGGCGGGCCGGCAGTATACGTCAACGCTTGATTATACCACGGATACCGCGTGCTCGACAAAAAACGGCGAAACCGGTCGGCGGTTAACCCGCCTTGGCCTCCGCGGTCTTCTTCAGCTTGTCGTTGGCCATGATGGCCAGATCGACCCGGCGGTTGGCCTGTCGCCCTTCCACGCTCGCGTTGTCGGCGACCGGCTGCCCTTCACCGTAGCCCATGATCGTGAAGCGCGTCGCGTCGACCTGCAGCCCGGCCAGGAAATTGGCCACCGACTGGGCGCGTTGTTCCGACAGGGTCAGGTTGTATTCCTCGGAACCCGTGGCGTCGGTGTGGCCCTCGATCAGTACATCGGTATCTTCGTACTTGTTCAGAATCGTTGCCAGCTGCTCGAGATTGGCCTGCGATGCCGGCTGTAGCGTGGCCTTGTTCACCTCGAACAGAATGCCGGAATCGAAGGTCACCTTGATGCCCTCGCCCACGCGCTCGATTGTCGCGCCTTCGAGGTCCCGTTCCATTTCCTCGGCCTGATTATCCATGTAGTTGCCGATGTAGGCGCCGGCGGCACCGCCGATCACCGCACCGAGAATGGCTCCCACAGCGGTATTCCCGGCCGCGTCGCCGATGGCCGCACCGATCGCCGCTCCCGACGCCCCGCCGATGACGGCTCCCTTCTCCTTCCGGCTCATGCTGGCGCAACCGAAGCTGCTCAGAATGAAAAACGTGATCAACAGTCCGACGACGACTTTCTTCATGACGCTGTCCTTTCGCTCGTTCTCGGCTACCGTTCTTTGACGACACCTGTGCCACGCAGCGCAACCCGCACGCTGCCGGGCACTTGATAGACACATCCAATGGTGTAGAAGTCACTCGAATGATAGCAGACACTATAGCGGCGGGTCAGGCGCCCAACCAGCGCTTTTCGTGGACCGTACCGTGATGGCCCGACGGGGGCTGGTTCGGCCGGTCTACTTCAGCAAGGTAACATACCGCGTTTCCGTGTATTCCCCCGCCTGCAGCCGGCAACAATAGACACCTGACGCGACCAGCCGGCCGGCGTCGTCCACACCCTCCCAGACGACCTGGTGCCGTCCCGCCGCGACGGCGACGTCGTCAGCCAGCGTGCAGACGAGCCGTCCCGCGGTATCGTACACGCGCAGGCTGACGCCGGCCCGGGTCGGCACGCGGTAGTGAATCACCGTGCGCGGATTGAAGGGATTGGGCTGGGCGACCAGCAGGCGCTGACTCGCCGGCGGCGCCTCCGCGGGCGATTCGCCGACACCGGTCATGACCTGGTCGATGGCCGCCGGCGCATCGATGCGGCCGTACCCGTACACGTTGTTGGGCGAGTTGCTCCCATCGCCGCACTGCGACGAGAGCAGATGTACCGCCGACTCGGTGACGATGGTTTCCAGCGCGTCCACGTCGCCGGCCAGCTCCGGAGCCGCGTCGATCACCAGAGCCACCAGGCCCGAGAGGTGCGCCGCCGCCGAGGCGGTGCCGCTCCAGTACGCGTACTCGTTGTCGGGCAGGCAGGAGAGGACGTCGATGCCGGGCGCGCACACGTCCGGTTTGAGCCGGCCGCTGCCGTCCACGAGCACCGGGCCGCGGCCGCTGAAGGAGGTGATGTCGTCGTTGGTGTCGGTGGCGCCCACGGTCAGTGCTTCGTCATAGATGGCGGGCGGGAACTGGATGGTGGAACAGTCCGGGCCGCCGGCGTAGGCGCGGGCCACGATCACGATACCGGCAGCGCGCACGGCCTCGTAGATCGGCAAGAGCGTGTACCAGTTGCAGCCCACGCCGGGCACACAGCTCCACGAGTTGTTGACCACGTGCGGGGCCAGATCGGGATCCGGCGGGCCGCCGCCGATTGGGTACGGCGCGATCATCCACTCGAGACATTCGATGAAGGTGATGGGGCTCGCCCACCCCAGGTAGATGCTGCGGCAGCCGATCCACTTCGCGCCGGGCGCCAGCCCGATCTGGTTGAACTCGCCGTCATCACCCACCGCCGTGCCGGTCACGTGGGTGCCGTGACCGTTGTTGTCGCACGGCTCGGGCGAATCCGGGCCGCAGGGACCGCTGGCGCTGTGGATGGCGTCGTGCCAGTTATAGTCGTGATCGGCCGTCACGCCGTCCCAGCCGCGGTACTGTTCGATGAGCGCGGGGTGCTGCCAGTCGCAGCCGGTGTCGACCACGCCGACGACGGCGCCCTGGCCGGTTATGCCTTCAGCCCAGACCTCGGGTCCGCCGACCTGCTCGATGTTCCAGGCGACGACGCGGTTCTTGACGGCGGTTTCGGGCGCCGGCTCGGACGCCGGCTCGGTTGCCGGACGGGCAGCAACCGGGCGATCCCCCACCGGCAGGCGCGGATTGTCGTGAATGCGAGCGACATCGTCGCGGCGAGCCAGCGACTCGAGGAGCTGACCATCACCACGCACCCAGAGCAGGTTGGCGATCCAGAAGCTGCGGAATTCGGCGCCGGCCGCCGTGATCAGGTCGATCAGCGGCGCCTGGGTCCGAACCGCCAGTTCGTATCGTGTCTCGTAGACGTAGCGCCCTCTGGCCTGCTTGCTCGGCAGCAGTGCGGCGGGACGCAGATCGGCTTGCTCGTCCAGGAAAACCAGAAACTCGAAGGGCTCGTTCAGCGCTCGATCGGCAGCATCGAGAACGCCGTCGTCCACCTTGTAGCGCCAGTCGGGTTCATGGAGTTGCTGGCCGGCCCCCGCCACCGATCCGAGACAGAGAACCAGCAAAAATACAACGACGCAGCCGGTGCACCGGCCGGAAAATCGACAGTTCGACATATTTACCGTCCCTTGTGGCAACCGAAGGTTCATCCGTACATATCGCGTTCAATGCACCAGGAGTCGTTGCACAGGTGGTGTTATCATTCTACCACACGCGGGCAGCTTTGCGCGGAGAAACGACACCCGCCTCCCGCGGCGCTCCGTCGCCGGGGAAGCGGGTGTTGAGCGGAAGCGACCGATCGTCGAGTCGCGACGGCGCGCGGCCGTACAGCGAAGCGCCGGCCGCCCAGCTCACTTCTTGAGGTAGTTGCGGCGCACGGCGGCGCCGTCGTTGTCCAGATCCCTGGTCTCGAACAGGATGACCTCGTCGGACTCGCGCGTGCGTTCCTCGACCGTCGCGGTCACGGGCCGTACCGAGGCGCGGCCGAAGCTGGCGCTTGCCAGAAACGCCTGCACATCGTCCAGTGTCGCCGGTCGGAAGTTCATCCGGTCGTCCCATTCGCCGAGGGCTTCGGTGCCGGCCGCTTCGAGCAGACGGGGCCACACCTTGGTGAACAGCTCGTGGCTGCCGAAGACATCGGCGCTGTTGATCTCGCCGTTGATGGCGAACACGTAACCGATCACGTCGGACTTGCGGTCGACGATGCGCGCCAGCGCACGCTCGTAGTCCTCGATGCCGGCCGCGACATCCTTGTCTTCGAGGGTCAACTGGTAACTGGAGGCCGATGCGGTCGCGCGCACGTCCTTTTCCAGGCTGGCACCGAGCTTTTCCTGCGCCTCGGCCACCGAGTCCCAGACCTCGCTCTGGCCACCGCCGTGGGGATCGCTGGCGCGGTTGCCGATCTTGGCCTTCTTGGTGGCCAGCATCTTCGAGGAGCTGCTGAACTCGACGACACTCTCGTCGCCACGCCCGCTCCAGCGGCCGGCCTCGACACAGTGGACCGCTATGGACACTTCGCCCGATCGCGGCCCGAGAATCACGTCGAACTTGATGGTGCGATCCTGCTTGCCACCCTTGACGATATCGCCCGACATGATGAAGATCGTACAGTCGCCCGATACGTTCACGAAGATCAGCTCGTTCACATCGCTCGTTTCACGGACCTTGATCTTCTTCTTGCGGAGTGCTTCGTCGAGGGTCAGGACCTTTTGCCCGCGCGGCAACTCGTCCCGGCCGCGAATGAGAAACAGGGAGAGGTTCTGGTGGGTGAATGGTCCGCTGACCCGGTAGTCGTCGACCTCGATGGTGCCGGGCTCCGGGCCCTGGTAGCTCTTGCCGATACCCGACGCGGTCGAGCTGAACATATCGAAACAGAAGATGGCCGCGCCGAGCAGCAACAGCGGCAGAGCGCGCGTAAGCGTAAACAAGTTTCTCATGATCTGACTCCAGTCTGTCGGGGATTACAATCGGGGTGGCAATAGTCTTGTTGTATAAGTCGGAGCCGAGGGTGCATTCGTGTACATGCGCCGAGAAAAAAAATTCCCGATTATCAAATCTGGGCTGACGGTGCGACGCAACGCATTGGTCAGGGAGAAACAGGTACCGCCGGTGCCGTACCGCACATGGTCGTCGATGGCCTCGGCGCTCAGGCGCAGCGCGTCGGCGCCGGGAATCGTTCGCAGAGCTTCGGGAAGCTGTACGAGCGCACGGTCGCGGCGATGCTCGACGACACCCTCGGCTTGAGATCGAACGCGTCCAGGAAAATCGATGTCGTCTGTGATATCGTGCTCACGAGAATGCTCCCGGATCATCTGGATCGTCTGGAACTTCTACACCTTCGGTGAGGAGCGGTTGTGCATGTAACGGGAAGCCAACGGTACCGCAAGCTCGGCGCTTTCCTGTCCGATACCTTCGGGGAAAAGGTCTACAAGATCGGCGTGTACGGCGGTTTCACCTGCCCCAATCGGGACGGCAGCAAGGGCAGCGGCGGGTGTCTGTACTGCAATCCCGCCAGCAGTGCGCCGGTGAACTACGTGCCGGGCATGTCGGTCACGGAACAGCTCGCCGTCGGTTGCCGGTACCTCGGCCGGCGGCACGGCAGCCGGCGCTTCATCGCCTACTTCCAGGACTATTCGACCACCTACGCGGACGTGGACCGGCTCGAGGCGCTCTACCGCGAGGCGCTGGCCAGCCCCGGGATCGTGGGGCTGGCGCTGTGCACGCGACCCGACTGTCTGTCGGCGGAGATCCTGGACCTGCTGGCGACCTTGAACCGCGAGACCTTCCTGTGGGTCGAGCTCGGCCTGCAGAGTGCGCATGAGGCGACGCTCGCGTTCCTGAACCGCTGCCACTCGGTCGCGGATTCGCGACGCGCCATCACCGGTTTGCGGCGGCGGGACATCGCCGTGTCGGGACACGTCATTCTCGGCTTGCCGGGCGAGTCGCGAGACGCGATGCGGGCGACTGCCGGCGTCCTGACCGAAACCGGCGTTCACGGCGCCAAGCTGCACAACCTCCACGTGGTGGCCGACACGCCGCTGGCCGAAATGCACCGCCGCGGCGAGTATCAGGCACTGACCATGACCCGGTACATCGAGCTCGCCATCGACTTCCTCGAACATCTGCCGCCGGCCGTCGTGATCCAGCGATTGTGCGGTGATGCACCGCCACGGCTGACCGTGGCTCCGGACTGGGCGCCGCGGAAAATGGTCGTCGTCAACGCGATCGAGCAGGAACTCGTGCGGCGTGACACCTGGCAGGGCAAGGCACTGGGAGCGGCGCTGGAGGATCTGCGGAAGCGGGTGGCATTGCCGGGAATGAGCGGACGCGCACGCGGTTGAAATTGCCCGCGCACACGGGCCGACCCGATGCCGGACGCGGCATCCACCCGGACATTCGGATGTCCTGACGTCCTGACGTCCTGACGTCCTGACGTCCCGAACCGCGGCGAACTAGCCCACTTTGCCGTCTCCGTCCAGATCCTCGCCGAGTTTCTTTTCCATCAGATGCAGCAGATCCAGAAAATTCTGCTGCGTGCGCTGCAGTTCGTGCTCCAGACTGGCGAGACGATCCTCCAGGCTCGTCGTCTTGTCCTGCTGTTTCGAGATCTGACTGTGCTGAATGATGTCCCATATCAGGCTCATCGTCTGCTCCTCGTGTTTTCTACCCTGGCCGACCGGCACAGCGTAGCAGGTCCGGCGGCGATGGTATGACATGACGTTTAATGACTGACGGTTCAAAGGTCGACGGTTCAAAGGTCGACGGTTCAACGGATGATGGTTCAATGGTTGACTTGCCTGTCGCCAGCCGTGAGCATATTCGACGGGGCCGCCGAATATTCGTTTCCGGGCCAGGAGAGAACCATGCCGTCAGAGTTTCCTTTCGCGCTGTTGCGCCCCGACGCGCCGACCGAGCCGTCGTTTCTCATCAACGAGATCCCGTACCGCGCCAAGCTCGATCAGAACGAGAGCCCGGTCGACGTGCCCGACGAGGTGAAGGCACAGATCCTGGACTCGGTCCGCTCGCTGGCCTGGAACCGCTATCCGCAGCCGGCGCAGTACGAGACGATCAAGGCGCGGTTCGCCGCCGCGATCGAGGTGCCGGCGGAAAACCTGATCCTGACCGCGGGCGCCGACCAGATGATCCTGCTGGCCTACTGGGCGGCCGGAGGCGCCGGTCGTCGGGCCAGGATCTTCGAACCCACCTACCCCGTCTTCGCCGTCGGGGCCCGGATATCGCAGACCAGACTCGACCGGGTCGTGCTCGACGCCGATTTCGATGTCGCCGGCGCCGGACTGGGCGATCGTGTCGACCTGCTGATGCTGGTCAGTCCCAACAACCCTACCGGGGGCCTGATCGATCGCGCGCTGATCGCCGAAGCCCTCACCCGGAATTGCCTCGTTTTCATGGACGAGGCGTACGCCGATTACGCCCGGCGCAGCGTCGTGGATCTGGTGGCGGAGCACCCGAATCTCCTGCTGGCGCGCTCGCTGGCCAAATCCAGTCTCGCGGGGATCAGACTCGGCTACGGCGTGGGCCATCCCGAACTGATCAACGTGCTCGAACGATGCATCTTCGCGCCGTACCACCTCAATTTCCTGCAGCTCGCGCTGGCCGAGAATCTCCGGCTGGTCAAGCCGCATCTGGAAAGCATGGTTGCGGCGGTGATCGCCGAACGCGGGCGGGTGCACGCCGCGCTCGAGCAGCTGGCCGTTCGGGTATACCCGAGTCGGGCCAATTTCCTGCTCTTCGCCGTGGACGATGCGGCCGCGACGAACCGGCGGCTGCTCGACCGCGGCATCCGCCTGCGGGATGTGTCCACCTTGCCGGGCCTGGGACAGCACTTGCGGGTTACAATTGGCACGGCAGCGGAGAACGATCTGTTTCTGGAAGCGCTTGCAGCTGCAGTGTGCTAGAATCGTCGGCATACCCGCGCTCGACACGCCGTCGCCCGCCAACATCTCCTCGCTGACCTCAACGGCGCGCGATGCTGTGTTTTATTATCCGTAGTAACGTGATATCCGAACGGCCCAACGGTACACCAGGAGGTTGTCATGTTTCCTACCGCGCGATGCCTGGCTGTTTTCCGCTGTTCTTCCCTCGCGACGCTCCTTGCCGTTTGCCTGGCGGCCATTACGGTGACCGACGCCGCGGCCGAACTCGCCACACCGGCCGAGGCGGAGATTGCCTGTCGCAACTGGCTGGCGTACCAGGTGCACGCGCGAGGCGACTGGGCGGGAACCCGCGACCCCGGGGTCGAATTCGTGACCGATTTGCAGAGTGATGACGGAACCGTGCTCGCCCGGTGCTTTACCATCTCTCCGGACGGCTTCGTGGTCGTGCCCGTCCTGAAGGAGTTGCCGCCGGCCAAGCTCTACCACGACTCGGGGCGGTTCGCGGTCGCCGACGAAGGCGGACTCGTCCAGCTCGTGCGCGAGCGGCTCACGCTGCAGATCCAGTACTACGAAGAACTTTACGACGATCTCGACGCCTCGCAGCCCGCGCGCGGGCACGTTCCCTTTCCCCGCCGCCACCGCGAAACGTGGCGATGGCTCCTGGCCGACCGGGCGCGTTTCGCCGCCGATCTCGCCCGCGGCGAGGCACCGGGCCTGCGCGATGTGGGTCCCTTGCTGACGACGGCCTGGGACCAGCGCGAGCCGTGGGATCTGCTCTGCCCGCCGGGCGACGGTGGGCGCTGCGCCGTGGGCTGCGTCGCCACCGCGGCGGCGCAGGTATTGAACTACTGGCAGTGGCCCGACCACGGTATCGGCGATCACTCGTACTGGTGGAACGGCGACCATTCGTGCGAAAACCCCACCCCGGGCGACACGCTGTCCGCCGACTTCTCCGATCCCTACGACTGGTCGGGCAGCGACCTGGGTATGGCCGAACTCTGCTACGAGGTCGGTGTCGCCTACGAGATGAACTACGGCCACTGCGCGTCCGGTTCCAGCGTGGGCAAGGCCCGCACCGTGCTGCCGAAGCACTTCAAGTACGACGAATCCATCGACTCCGCGAGCGGCTCCCGGTATTCGTCCGAGGACTGGTTCGCGCTCATCCAGGCTGAAATCGACGCGGCGCGTCCTACGCTGTACCAGTATCCCGGGCATGCCATCGTATGCGACGGCTGGCGTACCGTCCTGGACGAGATGCAGATACATCTCAACTATGGTTGGGGTGGTCCACGTAACGCCTGGTACGTGCTCGATGACATCCACGGCCACGAAGGGGGGCACGAATCCGAAGCCATGGTGATCAACGTCTTCCCCGACCACTCCATCTTCGTGAACCCCGAGGGCACCGGCGACTACGCGACCATCCAGGAGGCAATCGACTTCGCCCTGCCCGGCGAGACCGTCAAGTTGCTGGCCGGTACCTACACCGGTCCCGGCAACCGCGATATCAGCTTCGGCGGCAAGGCGATCACCGTGCGCTCGCAGTACCGCGACCCCCAGATCTGCATCATCGACGCCGGGGGCAGCGCGTTCACGCCGCAACGCGGGTTCAGCTTTCACTCGGGGGAGGGACTGGACAGCGTGCTCGAAGGCGTTTGGATCACCGGCGGCTGGTCGCTCGATGTCGGAGGCGCCATACTTTGCACGAACACCTCGCCGACGTTATCGAGCTGCTTGATCGAGGGGAACACGGCGACGCTTGCCGGCGCGGGTATCGCGTGCGTTGCCATGGCAGCCTTCGTCGAACCGTACATCAAGAACTGCACGATCTTCGGCAACAGCGGCGGCGCGCTGGCCGTGAACGGCAGCTGTCTGCCGGACATCGTGAACACGCTCATCACCGGGAACAGCGACACTCGCGCCGTCGTGTGCGAGCTGGGCGGCATCCCCACCTTCACCTGCTGCGACATCTGGGGCAATCCGGAGGGCGACTGGACCGATCCCTTCGCCGACCAGCTCGGCCTGCGGGGAAACATGAGTGCCGACCCGATCTTCTGCGATCCGTGGGACGACACGCTGCTCACCCTGAGCACGCCGTCGCCCTGTCTGCCGGACAACAACGACTGCAACGCCCAGATCGGCGCCCTCGGCGAAGGCTGCAGCGACTACCTCGTTTACCCCGACGGTTCTGGCGTCTGGCCGACCATCCAGGACGCCGTCGATGCAGCGGTGGACGGCGCCGTGATCCTGCTGACCGACGGGGTCTACACCGGTCCGGGCAACCGGGATATCGTCGTCGTGGGCAAGGAACTCGATATCCGTTCGCTCAACGGCGACGCGACCGCCTGCGTCGTGGACTGCTCGGACCGAGAGCGCGACGACCACCGCGGCTTCCTGTTCCAGGGAGCCGGTTGTCAGGTCGACCTGAAGAACGTCACCATCGAAAACGGGAGCGTTCCAGACGGCGCCGGGGGTGCCGTCAGGTGTGAGGACGAAGCCGTCCTGCACCTTTATAGTTGCGTGTTGCGCGGCAACACCGCCCAGCGGGGAGGCGCCATCTCGGCCGACCGTGGCGCGACGGTCTCCGTCGCCGGCTGCGAGCTGTCGAGAAACAGCGCCCAGACCGGCGGCGCCCTTTGCGGCGAGAACGATGCGTCGGTCTCGATCGCCGGCAGCACTCTGGCCGAAAACATAGCCGCCACCGGCAGCGGCGTCGACATGACCGGCGGTTCGCTCAACATCATGCTCGATATCATCGCGTTCGGCAGTCCCGGCGCGGCCGTCACCTGCTCCGGCACGGTGCTCAACTGCCGGTGCAGCGACGTGTACGGGAATGCCGGAGGCGACTGGAGCGAATGCCTCGAAGGGCTGCAGGGGCAGTTTGCCAACATCTGCGCGGACCCGGAGTTCTGCGACCCGGCCGCCCGCGACTACACGCTCGCCGCAACCTCGCCGTGTCTGGATGTGGACGGCCTCGAGTGCGGCATTGTCGGCGACGCCAGCATGGGCGCGTATGGTGAGGGGTGTGAGGTGGTCGGTGTCGAAGCACCCATAGCCGGTCCGGCGCACCTCGCGCTCGCCCAGAACTATCCGAATCCCTTCGGCCCAGGTACCGATCTACGCTTCGCGTTACCGGTGCGTGGTCACGTGCGTCTGGTCATCTACGATCTCGCCGGCCGGCGCGTCGCGACTCTCGTGGACGAGGTCAAGCCGGCGGGCAGGTTCACGACCCGCTGGGACCGCCGCGATCAGGGAGGAAACGTCGTGGCCGCGGGCGTCTATTTCGCGAGGCTGGATCAGGCCGGCATCGTCCAGGTGCGCAAGCTCCTGGTCGTGAAATGACGACCGCGCGGAGAGAGCGTCGGAAACGGTCTACCTGATTCTGCTGTCACTCCGGAGCACGTGTTGCTCCGGGCCAACAATCGTAAACCAAGGAGAAGTTTCTGTGACGTTCGATTCAGCGAACCTGTATGCCCGGTCCTGCCGACGAGCAGGTCTGCTGTCCGCAACACTGGTTGTTCTACTGACGATGATGACAGGTGGCAGCCTGGCGCAAGATGGCCCGACAGCCAGCAGCCCCACGCCGGGCGAACCCGCGCCGGAACCACTTGGCCTGGCCGCTTTCGACCGCTGGTGCGAACGACTCGACACGCATTCCGAAACAAGGCAAGTACTGCTGTTCAGCCCTGAAATCGGGCCGGAACTGGATGCCACCGAGCGATTGAAGTATCACCTGCTGCCGGGACTGCCGGGTTTCCACTCGGCACGCCTTTCAGTGGACGAGACAGGTCGCCACCGGCTCGAGTACACCGTTCAACACGGGGAATGGCCAGCGACTCGTAGCCGTCGTCTCACGCCGGCCACGTTGCGTCTGACCCGCCTTCACTGCTGGCTGGCCGAATGCTACCGCGCGCAGGGGCCGGTCGACTCGCGGCCCTTGACCGAAGACGAGCTGCTGCAGCGGGTCGCCCTGCGTTGCGCCGCGCTGGGCCGCTACGACCTGGTCGCAGCCATCCTGCACGACCTCGCCGACAACTTCGCGGGAACGGCAGCGGCGGCCTGGGCAGCGCAACTGGCGCCCGAGATCGCACGCCTGCGGGCAGACCGTCGCGTCTTGTTGTGGAACGAAGCCACCGGCAGCGGCGAGGGTCGTAACGACCTGCTGCTGTTCGGCGGCTACTACGGCCTGTGGCTGGGCTTTGCCATACCGATGGCCCTGGACGCCGACGATCCTGAACCGTACGGCGTGGGCTTGTTGCTCGGCGGACCGGTCGGCTTCACGCTGGCCAGCCGCCTGACCCGCGACGCCGACATCAGCGAAGGGCGGGCCACCATGATCGCCCTGGGAGGCAATCTGGGCACCTGGCAGGGCCTGGGCTGGGCGGCTCACGCCGATGCCGATGCGCCGGCGACAGTCGCCACCGGCATCGGTGCCGGCCTGGCCGGCATCGGCACCGCCGTCTGGCTGACCAGCCACCATGACTTCAGCGAAGGCCACGCGGCGTTGACCGACGCGGCGATGAGCTGGGGGGCCTGGTTCGGCATGGTCGTGGCCGGCATGTCCGATGCGAACGAGATTCTGCCACCGGTTCTGATCGGCAGTGACGCCCTGCTGCTGATCACCGGCCTGGCCGCCCGCGACGTGGTGATGACCGAGAAGCAGGTTCGCCTGCTCAGTCTGAAGGGTGTCGTGGGCGCGGTCATGGCCATGGGAGCGGTGTTGATCGCCCAGCCCGACTCGCAGGAGGCGGCATGGGGGATCATCGGCCTGGGTAGCGCGACCGGTCTCGTGCTCGGATTCCACCAGGCCGGCGAATCCGAGCCTCGCAAACGCGATGCTGCCGCTTCCGGGCTCTCGTCACGCTGGCCGGCCCTGACGATGCAGCCGGACCGGCTGTCCGGCAGAGGCATGATGCCCGCGGTTGGTGCTACCCTGCGGTTCTGATGGACCGGCGCGAATGCTCCAGCCCCACCGCCGGTCTTCGCTCGACGCAATTTTTTTACACCCTTCCTGTCATATGATATCTTTCCGCTATCGACGACGATTGCACGAGTGATCCCATCTCTAACACCGACACCCGGCGAATGGATACCGGCCAGTGACCGCGACGAACAGACTACCCGAAAGAATCCGGCAGCTGTTGCGCTGCCCCATCTGTACATCGACACTCTCGCTCACCAGCGAAACCGTCGAACAGGACATGTTCCGGCAGCCGGACCGTGAGGTGGGCTCGACCGGTCGCGATCCGCAAGCGGACAGCGGTCCCGCGTTCGATCTGGTCTGCGACCGGGAGGGTTGCCCGGGCGTCTTCCCGGTGCTCGGCGGCACACCGGTGCTGATCAACGAGAGCGCAAGCGTCTTCCGTCTGGAGGATTTCCGGAAGCAGCAGAGCACGACCTTCAATCTGGCGCGGATCGGGCGGCGGAACATCCTGCGTCGCCTGTGGGAGTACATCCCGCCGCTGGGCGAGAACCTCATCGCGGACCGCAACTATGGCCGCTTCGCTGAAACACTGGCTGCAGCGAAGAAACGCCCGCGGGTGCTCGTGGTCGGTTGCGGCGTGACCGAGGACGGCCTGAACAAGCACTTCGCAGGCCGGGATTTCGAGCTCGTGGAAACCGACGTCTCCTTCGGCCCGCGTACGCAGCTGGTCTGCGATGCCCACGATCTTCCCTTCGCCGACGCCAGTTTCGATGGCGTGGTCGTCCAGGCGGTGCTCGAGCACGTGCTCGATCCGGTGCGCTGTGTCGAGCAGATACATCGGGTGACGGTCGACGGCGGGCTGGTCTACGCGGAAACGCCGTTCATGCAGCAGGTACACATGGGACGCTACGATTTCACGCGCTTCACCAATCTCGGTCATCGCCGTCTCTTTCGGCGCTACCGGAAGATCGAAACCGGACCGGTTGCCGGACCGGGCATGGCCCTGGCCTGGTCGCACTACTACTTCGCCCTCAGCTTCTGTCGTTCCCATCTGGCCCGCGCCGCCGTCAGGCGCCTGACGGCGTGGGCTACCTGCTGGCTGAAATACCTGGACCGCTACCTGATCGACAAACCGGGCACCTACGACGCCGCGCCGGGCTTTTACTTCATGGGCCGCAAGGAAGACGGTTACTGCTTGTCGGACAAGGAGTTACTGCAAGATTACATCGGGATGCACGGGACGGCGTCGTGACACGGTTCTTGGCCAGGCACCGAGGGCCGTGGGACCACCCGCGTCATCCCGTCCTCGGGAGAAGCACGCCGACCCCGAACGGTGATCAGCGGAACAGCGACTTCACCGCACCCCAGCTCGTGGCGGTCACCGGCTGACCACAATCGCCGCAACCGCTTTGCTGCGCGCCGACCTGTTCACCCCACGGATTGTCGGCCGATCCGGGCAGGCATGGCGAATCCGCGCAGACGGTATAGTCGGAGTTGTCCGGGTCGCAGAAGAGCGGATCGACCTCGAGGTTTTCGGCGCCGTTGTGCAGATCGTCGCCCTCGCTGTTGCCGAAGGCGATACAGTGCGTGAAGGTGCCGCAGCAGGCGTCCGTCGCCGAGCCGCCGCGATTGAACGCAATGACCGTGTTGTTGACCGTCACGGCCGAGCCGTTGGTGTGAATACCGGCCACGCCGGCGAAAACGGAGTTGTCGACCACGGTGCAGTCGCTGATGGTCGGTGTGCAGGCGTTGCAGAAGATGCCGCCGCCGCCCTGGACGCCGGAGTAATTCTCGAACAGGGTGCACCCCGTGATCAGCGCCTCGCTGTTGTCGATATAGATACCGCCGCCGCGGACGGCGGCGTTGCAGCCGGAGATGGTACAATCGGTCACGAGCGTTCCGGATCCGGCGTAGTTCAGATTGATACCGCCGCCGGAGTTGGTGGCATCGCAATCGGTGAGGATACAGTCGGCGATAGTCGCCACGGCACCGAGCACCAGGATGCCGCCACCGTTGGCATCGACGCCATTGCGAATGGTGAATCCACGCACCTCGACATTGTCGAGAGGTGCGGTGATGCGGATCGCCAGGTTCTGCTCCTCACAGTCGATGACGGTGACGGCCGCTCCGCCAGCCGACTCCAGGATGATGTTGGCATCGCTGATCGCGAGATTGCGGTTGCCCTCTCCCGTGTAGACACCCTCCGCCACGAGCACCGTGTCGCCTTCTTCCGCGGCGTCGATCCCGGCCTGGATCGTGGGCTGGTCGACCGGCACATTGATCGTGTCCGCGATGCCAGGCAACGCGAACAGCATGGCGCAGATGAACACCAAGCTCGACAAGCGAATCACTTTCTCTCCTTTTGCTCCCGTAAGCGGGCCGACATACGTGATGGCGCCGCGTCGGGTGTCGGTCTGGGCACTGCCGCTAAACGTCTATTATACAACAATTTGTTCGATTTGACAACAACCATGGCGCGCCGGGCCCTGTCCAGGCCGTTGTCACTGGCGAGGCATTGATCACTTGAGCAGCACGAGCCTACCGGTCGCTTGCAGGCTGCCGGCCCGGATCCGGCACATGTAGATGCCCGCGGCCACCTGCCGTCCGTGCCCGTCCGTGCCGTTCCAGGTTACCGTGTTACGTCCTGCGGAGCGAACCTCATCGACCAGGCTCGCGATGTGCCGGCCGTCGACGGCGAAGATCGCGACACGGGTCGGCATGGCTGTCGGCATGACGAAACGGATCGTCGTCGCCGGATTGAACGGATTGGGAAAAGCCGCCAGTTCAAGGTCAGTCTCGCGAGCGGCAACGTAGTTTCCGTCGGCACCGAATTCGTTGTCGCCGGAGCCCTCGTTCTCCGTCTCCGGCACGGCCGTCACCGCGGCGACGGCGACGAGCTCGATACCGTCGCCCGTACCCAGATTGCGACTGTACTGCCTGTCGGTCGAGTTGTTCCAGTGTTCGTGCGCGCCGAGACTGCCCAGTCGCAACACGTCACCTTCGTGGTCGGGATCGTAGTAGGTTTCCGAAGACGGATCGTGCGCCAGCGCCGCCTCGTGCAGGTAGTCGTCCGCACCGGCGATTTGCGGGTACTGGTGCGAGTCGCCTTCTTCCTGCATGAAGTCGAAGCACACCGATTCGAGGGCCACCGGATCCGGCGAGACGAACAGGCTCGAGGTCCAGTCGCCGTTGAACGGCGGGAAATCCCAGCGCCGGGGTGCGTCGTCGACCGGATGCACCCCCGCGTAGAGTCCGTCCACGATCGACAGCAGCGTCTTGCCGCCCAGGTGGGCGTGCCCCAGCAGATCGACGAGATCGCGGTAGCTGCCGGGGGTCGGATTGTTCAGGGCCAGGCTGGCGTGCATGTCGTAGTAGCTGCTCTGCTGCGGCCAGCGGATGAGCGAGCCGAAGTGGTTCTTGGCGCAGAGCGTGACACCCGCCCGGTGATGGCTTTTGAAGTTGGCGATGTTGATCAGGTACGCGGCTTCGACGAACGACTGGGGTACGTAGTCCTGCGTCACACCGACGGGGTGGCTGCTCCAGTACAGCGGCACGCTGGAAAACTGGTATTGCCGGCGCGGGTTGTCGTCGTTGCCGCCGTTGTGGTCGTGGTACTGGACGTCGGGATAGACGTCGTGGCAGTAGTCGTAATACTCGTTGGGAAACAGTCCGTTGGGATCACCGACCGAAATATCCGCCTCGGCGACGCCCACGTTTTCGACGAGTTGCCGTAACACCGCCAGGATGACCTGCGGCGAAGTGTTCATGTAGTCGCGACGGCTTTCGATGTCGTAGCTGTCCGGATCCACGCCGCCCCACAGCCAGTGGAAGCCGACGAAGTTCACCTTGAGCGCGATCTTCTCACCCGGCGTGTACCCCACGTCGCCGTTGCCGTGGGTCTGGTTGAAATGGCGAAACAGCGCGTCCCAGGCAGCGGCGTCGGAAGCCTGTTCGGTCAAACCACGCAAGGTTCCCGAGAACATGCCTGCGACCAGCGTCTGGTCGGTGTGCGCGGGCTCCCACCAGTGTCCGTCGCCGGGCCCGTCCCAGTCGGTGGCATCGGGTTCGTGGGCCCAGCATACCCGGCCGGGGAAAACGCCGATGGCAGTGCCGATCGGGTCGTTCGGCTCCTGGGGCAACGCCAGCGCCGGCTTCTCGCCGCTCCTGAGCAGCGCTGCGCCACCGAGTACGACAGCCACCAGCAAGCAGCCCAGCGCGATCGGATAACGCGACTGGCCGAGATAGCACCGGCCGCGGCGCCACAGGAAAACCGCCCCTGTCACGTGTACGAGCCAGACCAGAAAACCGCCGGCGAGCGGCACGGCGACCTGCTGGCAGGGATAACTCGCCCGGTTGGGCCGGGGCGCCACCCGCAGCAGTACCCACAGCAGCGCGCCGCCGCCGGTCAGTATCGACGCGATTCGAAACCAGCGGCGCCGGTGTCGGGCGCGTCGCCGATTCGCTTCAGGCTGCCGGCGGGTTCGGCGTGGTGTTTCCGATCGTTCCGTCATCGTGATACTCCCCTGGTCCATTGCCGACACGGTCCTCCAATCTGCGACCTATTTCGCAAGCACCAGCTTACCGGTGGTCCGCGTTCCCAAGGCCGTGGCGACGAAACAGTAAACGCCCGAGGCCTGCGTCTCGCCGCGGTCGTTGGTGCCGCTCCAGGTCAGCGAGCCGCGGCCATCCGACACGTGATCGTCGCACAGCGTGCACAGCCATCGCCCGCGCAGATCGTACACCTGAACCAGCAGGCGTCCGGGCGCGGCCAGAGAATACTCGATCGTCGCCTGGCAATTGAATGGATTGGGGGCGGCCAGCGTCCAGAAAGCGCCCTCGCCGGGGTGCGGGGCCGGTCCTTGCGTGCCCGGCGCCACCGAAACCGCCGTGTCGGTCGACGCCACCATCACGTCGTCGTACCAGACATAGGTCATGGGCGCACTCTCGCCGAACACACCGACACCCACGCTACCATCGAGAATCGGATCCGCTACGTCCTCGTACGAAAACAACGGCTCCGGTGCGCCGCCTTCGGGCTCGACGTTACCGTGAATTCGTCGGCCATCCAGCAGAAAGCTCAGGACGGTCCAGTCATCCGCCGACAGATCATACGGGAACTCCAGCAGCATCGTGCCGCCCGAATTGTCCTGCTTCCAGAGCTGTCCGACCTCCCCGTCGAACTGCGTCAGATAAAAATTCTGTTCATCACGGTAACGAAATAAGATTCGGGCCCAGCTACCGGACGACCAGGGCTCGAGAAGCATCATCTTCACCCGGTACCGGTAGTCTGTCCACACGGTCGGCTGCGGGTCGACGACGCCGCGCGCCCAGGCGCCGGGCGCCTGCGCACCGCCCTGGTACTTACCGAAGCAGATCATCATGTTTGCGGCGCCGTACGAAGCGGCCGACCAGCCCGCGGTGTCCTGGTCGCTGAAGTTGTCGTAAAAGACTACATCGTCGACGGTGAAGCAGCCCACGCCCCGCGCGCCCATGTCGACGCCGCCCGCGCCGGCGCCCTCGCAGCCCGAGGTCTCGAAGAAGCGCATATCCAGCGCGTACGCGTCGCAGAATTCCGGGTCGCAACTGATGTCGGACGGCGAAGGCGAGCAGCCGACGTAATCGCCGTCGGTATTGTTCCAGACGTCACAGTATTCGGTCGTCACGTCGGCTCCGGATTCGACGTAGATGCCGCCACCCTGCGAGCTGTTGCTGACGATACTGTTGCGCAGCACCGGATGGGAGCCGTTGTAACCGTACACGCCCCCACCCCGCTCGCCTGCCTGGTTGTTCTCGATGGTCGTGAATTCGACGACCGGCCCGGCGTCTTCGCAGCACAGGCCGCCGCCATGCATACCCGCCGTGTTGCCGACGATGAGATTGTGGGTCACTTCCGGTTCGGGCAGCACACCGCCGAAGAAGCAGAAGCGCAAACCGCCGCCGATCTCCGCGGAATTCCCCGCGATGACGTTGTCGGCGACGCGCGGCACCAGATCGTCCCGGCGCCGGTCCAGTACGCGTCGCGTCGGGGGCGTGGGCTTGCTGGCCCGCGTCGACCGGCGTCCGACCGCCGTCAGCCGCTCGGATTCGAAGTCGCCGCAACTGCGGCGAGAGTTCGGAATTCAGTAGAACACGCCACCGCCGTAACCGCCGCCGTTGTTGTCGGCAATGTAATTGCCCTCGATGATCGGCGCGCAGTTGCGGCTCGCCATACCGCCTCCGTAGCAATACTCCGGCGGCGACTCGTCGATGACATTGTCGCTGATAGTGTTGTTCCGGATGGTCTGCTCGGAGCTCTCGCAGTAGATGCCCGCGCCGCGGAACCAGGCATGGTTCGCGCGGATGATGCACTCCTCGATCACGATACCCGAATCGAAGGCGCAGATGCCGCCGCCGTCGTAGGTCTCGGCCACGTTGCCGGCGATTTCGCAGTACGCAACACGCGGCGCCCCATGTACCGCGTAGATTCCGCCACCCTCCACCGACGCCGTGTTGCCGACGATCCGCAGATGATCCAGCGTGGGTGACGTATCGTCGCAGATGATACCGCCGCCGCGCTGGGTCTCGCCGCCGGTGATCGTGAATCCCGCCAAGCGGGCCTCGCGACTCTCCCCTGCGGCGAAGCGCACGACACTGGCGAGCACGGCCGGGTTGCCGCGCACCACGGTCTGCGTGATGGCCGTGGTGTCCTGGTTCATGATATAGCGGCTGCCGACGAGGATGTCCCTGCCCCCGAAATCGATCGGCCCCAGGTATATGCCAGGTTCGACGAGCACGGTATCGCCCGGCAGGCTGACCAGGATGGCGCTCTGAATCTGCGGATACTCGCCGGGAACATGGTGGATCGTCGCGAATGCGGGCACAATCGCAAGCACGCACCAGGCACCGATCAGGAAGTTCGATATGAAATATCTCATGGCGTCCCTCACCGCAATACGCTTTTCGTATGGCCCGTTGATCCTACCATATCGGTGCCGCGGTCTCAATCGCCCGCGCCCGGGTCTGTCGGCGCCGGCAAAGACACGCTTGCCAGAATGCCCGTCGTCGGACAACATGGCGTAACCCGAATCGAGATGACGACACGCCGGCGCTCCGGGTCGGGGAATTGCCCCCGGCGGTTTCTCGACTATATTGGTCGGTGTTCCGGGGCGTGATGAATAACTCTCAAGACAACCCTTCGCGGAGGAAGCACTCGTGGCGAATGTTAATAAAACAAAGGGAATTATCGGGATTCTGACCGGCGGCGGCGATGTTCCGGGACTCAATCCGGCCATACGCGCGGTCACCATTCGCGCCATCCGGGAAGGTTACAAGGTCATCGGCCTGCGCCGCGGTTGGGCCGGCGTGCTGGAACTCGAACGGGACAAGGGCGCGGACAACAGCGGCAACTATCAGGTGTTGACCGAAGAGATCGTCAACAAGATGGGACGCACCGGCGGCACTTTTTTGCACAGCTCGCGCACCCACCCCGGTCACGTACCCAAGGTCAATGTTCCGCAGCAGCATCGGGACCGTTACACCGACGAGATGAACGACATGACCCCCGAGGTCATCAAGAACCTCGAATTCCTGGGAATCGACCATCTGATCCCCATCGGGGGCGACGACACGCTCAGCTACGGTGTGCGCCTGTTCAAGGAGGGCGTCAAGGTCGTCGCCATCCCCAAGACCATGGACAACGACGTGCCGGGCACCGACTACTGCATCGGCTTCAGCACCTGCGTCACGCGTACCATCCACATCACCAACAGCCTGCGGACATCGGCGGGATCGCACGAACGGATTCTCGTGCTCGAGGTCTTCGGCCGCTACGCCGGATTCACGGCCATGTTGCCGACCATGGCCGGCGCCGGCAACCGCTGCGTCATTCCGGAACACAAGTTCGACATCGAGAACCTGACGCGGCTGCTGGTGGAAGACCGCTTCAAGAACCCGAGCAAGTATTCCATCGTGCTCGTATCCGAAGGCGCCATGTTCGCCGGCGAAGACGAGATGGTCTTCTCCGACACCACGAAGGACGCGTTCGGCCACATGAAGCTGGGCGGAATCGGCGATACGGTGTCGGCCAAGGTGAAGCAGCTGTCGCCGAAGTTCAACGACGGCGTGCCGGTCAACACCATCAATCAGCGGCTGGGCTATCTGGTCCGCGGCGGCGATCCCGACGCCATCGATTCGGTCGTGCCGATGGCGTATGGCAACCTGGCGCTGGACCTGATTCTCGACGGGATTCACGGCCGGCTGGTCGTCTTGAAGAACGGCCGCTACGACAACGTGCCCATCGAGACGGTCACCAGCACCAAGAAGTTCGTCAACGTGCCGAAGCACTACAACACCGAGCGCCTGCGGCCTCATTACAAGAGCTTCTCCATGCAACCGCTGTTCATCATGACCAGCGAGTGACGCGGCAGGTACCGGGCGGCCGCGAAGCGTGTCGGCGCATTTACCTGCCGATTCCACGGAGGGATGGATGTCTAGGACCTCTGGCGCCGCCACGACAGTCCTCGCCGAACTCGAACAACTCAAGACCCGCTATGACGAAGGCGCAAGCCGGCGTAAATACGAACTGCTGCGTCGGCTCGCCACCGCGTCGCTGCCCTCGGCCGACACGGTGCTGCGGCTGCACGAGCTGCTCTGCTTCTGGCGCGCCTATCCCGACGACCCGCAACTCCTGCGGCAGATCGAGGCCATGCTCGCCGGTTTCGGCAGCCGTCGCGACCTGCGGCGCGTGCGCCGCGGCCTGGTCGACTCGGGTATCGAGGGCACGGAGATCCGCTACGAGTTCTTCATGCAGATGGCCCAGTGGCTGGCCCGAAGGTGGCCGGACCGCCTGCTGATCGACTGGCCGAAATTCAAGCGCGACGAGATACTCGAGAAGATCCTGCCTCTGCTGGCGCTCTACAACGAGACGCCCGGGCTTGACGAGTACGCCTTCCCGGTCCGCGAGTGGATCGACCGCCTGAAGAGTCCCGACGAGACCGACGCCGCGTTCGTGGTCAACCGGATCAAGGAGCTGGCCCTGGACAGCTTCAGCCGCGAGTATTTCTACGAGCACCTCGAGCTGCCCATGATCATCGCGGCGAGCGACGAGGCCGGTACCCGCGCGGTGGGTCCGAGCCGCACACGGGCGAAGATCGACGGGGTGCGGATCCACTATCAGACCACACCGTTGAACTTCCAGCGCCCCGAGCTGCGTCACGAGCTGAAACGTCCGCCGCTGTCGGTGCGCCGGATCGACGAACGCAAGGGCCGAGAGATCATCGATATGGCGCGCGAGGCGATGGTCACGCGCAGCCGCGATCTGGACATCTTCGCCTTCGGCGACGCGCGGGACGTGCGGATGATCGACTGCGGCGACGGCCTGCAGTTCGCGGCCTTCGGCGCCATCCCCGAGCGCCGCCTGATGTTCGAAGCGGTCTACGGATTTCTGACCATCAAGAACGGTGTGCCGGTGGGTTACGTGCTCAACAGCGCCCTGTTCGGCTCGGTCGAGGTGGCGTTCAACATCTTCGAGACCTACCGCGGCGGCGAGGCCGGCTACATGTACGGCCGGCTGCTGGCGGCGCTGCACCAACTGTTCGACGCGGATACCTTCACCGTCTATCCCTACCAGCTCGGCGGCGACGGCAATCAGGAAGGCCTCGAGTCAGGCGCTTGGTGGTTCTATCAGAAGCTCGGGTTCCGGGCCCGGGACGAGGGCGTGCTCAAGCTCATGGGCCGCGAGCTGCAGCGGATGCGCAAGAACCGCAAACACCGATCGAGCATCGCCACCCTGGAAAAACTGGCCACCGAAAACGTCTACTTCGATCTGAAGCGCCGGCGTGACGATGTGATCGGCAGGCTGGATCTCGGGCAGGTGGGCCTGCGCATCACCGACTATCTTGCGCGCCGTTTCGGCTCGCGCCGCAAGCAGGCCGCAGCCACCTGCGCTCGTGAGGCGATGCAGCTGCTCGGGGTGCGCTCGATCCAGCGGTGGAACACCGGTGAGCGGCTGGCCTGGAGGCGCTGGAGCCCGCTGCTGTTGAACCTGCCCGGCGTGCAGCGGTGGACGACGGCCGAAAAACGGGCGCTGGTCGCCGTGGTGCGCGCCAAGGGGGGCGTGCGCGAATCGGACTTCGCGCTCCGTTTCGACCGGCACCGTAAGTTACGGCGCGCGATATTGCGCCTGGCGTCATCGCAGACATAATGAACATCGCGAATCAGAGACACCGCCAATAGCCTAAACCTCAATGAATACCCGCCGATATGAGGCTCTCCTGGTAACATTGTGGGTCACGGCAACGCCGGAGACAGCATGATCCC
>CAYLIV010000046.1:19210-27434 GCA_964384055.1 uncultured Fibrobacteraceae bacterium | reverse complement strand
GGAAAATTCCGGACCACCTCGCGGGGTTGTCGATAGTTGCGAGCGATGGATTCGAGCACGTGCAGCGTCGCCAGGCCACGGGTGAGCAGCTTCTCGACCAGCCGGTACACGTGCGAGAACACCACACGCAGCGTCGGTTTGAGATATCCCTTGTAGCGAATCTGCTCGGCGACATTCTCATGCACGTCGTAGATCACCGTGTATCCCGTGAGTCGCAGCAGCTGGCCCAGCGGAAGGAGTTCGGGATCGTGAAAATGGCAGATCCGGGGGCGCGGCCGTATCTGGCGCAAAGCGCGGTACGCATGCCATGGCCAGCGCAGCAACCGCGCCAGCCGACCGGGCGGATGGGGCAACGCATGAATCCGAACGCCCTGGACAGTCTCGTCGCCATCGTGGCAAGCGATCAGATGCACGTCGTAGCCGGCTTCGGCGAGAGACAGGCATTCTTTCTGAAACACACGAGTATCGAACGGGACGTGTACGGTCGAGATGTGGCACACCGTCGGCCGGCGGTCGGTTGCGCTGGTGTTGGCGGTATTGCGCATCATCGTTCGCTTAGCTTCCGCAGAACCCCCACGATCAAGCCCACCTTCGGCTCGATCGACGCGACTTCCAGATATTCCTGATCGCTGTGCAACCGCCCCCCGACCGGCCCCATACTATCGATCACCGTTGTTCCTTGATCCGCCACGAGGTTCGCATCCGACGCCGCACCGGAACAGATCCACGAGAACGCGACGCCCAGTTCGTGTCCGACCGCCTCGAACACATCCTGCAACACGCGGGTCCGCTCGTCGGGATTCCAGGGCGGCCGCTGGCCCAGCCGCTCGATACTCACGGCAGCGCCCGGCAGCACCGGCGCCGCCGCCAGCGCCGTGATCGCGGTTTCCACACGCAGGAACTCGGCCTCGTCGGTAAAGCGGATGTCGATTTTGGCCTCGGCCTGCTCGGCGACCACGTTGGGCCCGGTGCCGCCGCTGACCACGCCCACGTTGACCGTGGTCCCGCGCGCCGGATCGTTCAGGGCGTGCAGCTTCACGATCCAGTGCCCGAGTTCGCCGATGGCGCTGACGCCCTTTTCCGGTTCCTCGCCGGCGTGGGCCGCCCGGCCCGAAAACCGCAGTGCGTACTTGGCCACGCCCTTGCGCTCGACGACGATGCCGCCGCCCGGTCGGGCTGATTCGAACACGAACGCGTACCGGCTCTTGCGGGCCAGCCGCTCGACCCACCGGCGGGAAAACCGCGAGGAGATCTCCTCATCGCTGTTCAGCGCCACGCAGATGGCGGGTTCCTGTGTCGCTTCCCGATCTGCCGCGTCGCGGCCGGCGAAATCCTGCTGCAATGTGCGGACCGCATGGTAGATCGACAGCAAGCCCGACTGCATGTCCGCCACGCCCGGCCCGTAGGCGCGATCGTCCCGCACCTGGAACGGGCGCGCGGCCGCCGTGCCCCGGGGAAACACCGTGTCCATGTGCCCGAGCAACAGAAAGTCGTAACGATCCGCCGGTCGGTTCACGATCTCCAGACACGGCCCGACACTCTCGTCGACGATGTGCTCAGTCACCTGCCAGCCGAGGTCGGAGAACCGTTCCCGAAAGAACGCGGCCACGCGGCTCACGCCCTCCGGATCGAGACTGTGGCTGTCCAGGTTGACCAGGTGCTCCAGGTCGGCGAGGTACTCGTCCAGGGAAAACGTCATCAGGCTAGCCCCCCGCCGGCAGGTACATGGTCACGCCCGGTCCGATGGGAATACCGAGCAGATTCCAGACGACGAAAAGCACCACCCAGCTCAGAAGAAACAGGATCGAGTACGGCAGCATCAGCGACACGATGGTACCGATCCCGGTGCGCCTGTCGTACTGCCGCATGTATTCCAGGATGACCGGCAACCACGGGCTGAGCGGCGTGATGATGTTGGTCGACGAATCCGCCATGCGAAAGGCGAGCTGGGTGAAAGCCGGGTGATAGTCCAGCAGGATGAACATGGGAATGAAGATCGGCGCCATCAACGACCACTGGGCCGAGCCGCTGGTGATGAACAGGTTCAACAGGGCGGCGAATACGATGAAGGCCACCACCACCGGCAGCCCGGTCAGGTTCATGCTCTTGAGAAACTCGGCGCCGCTCACGGCGATCCACACGTCCAGGTGCGCCCACTTGAAGTAGGCCACGAACTGGGAGACCGCGAAGATCAACACGAAGAAAGACGCCAGATCGCGCATGGCCTCGGCCATCAGGCGGGGCACGTCCGCCGCTCTGGTTATGGTGCCGGCCGTCTTGCCGTAGGCCACGGCCACGGTGACGAACAGCAGAAAGAGCAGCGTCACCACACCCTTCAGCAGTGGTGCCTTGTCGAAGCTGCCGTCGGCCGCCCGCAGGAACGATGCTTCGGGAAGGGCGGCCAGCACGACCAGCGCGATGAACACGCCGCCGGCGATGTAGCCGTTGCGCAGGCCCTTGCGCTCGAGCGGGGAGAGCTGCGCCGTCATCTCGTCCGGGACCGTGTTGCCGCCGCTCGCGTTGTTGCCGGTTGCCTTGTTGCCGGCCGCCTTGGCGCCGCTGTCCGCATCACCCTCGTAGCGCCCGAGCCGCGGCTCGACGATCCGCTCGGTGATCCAGCCGCCGACCAGCACCAGCAAGACCACCGACGCGCACATGAAGTACCAGTTGTCGTACGGATTGACGACCATGCCCTCGCGCAGGCTGCCGATGGCGTCGGTGGTGATACCGGCGATCAGTACGTCGGTGCCGGCGATCATGAAGTTGGCCGTGAAGCCCGCGCCCACCGAGGCGAAACCCACCGCCAGACCGGCCAGCGGATGCCGCCCCATGCTGCGAAACACCATGGCCGTGATGGGCGGCACGATGATGAACGCGGCGCTCGAGGCGAGATTGCCCAGCACCCCCGCCAGCATGGCCGCGTAGGTGACCAGCCTGCGCGGCGCATGCAGGATGGTCCGCTTCATGAAGGCGCCGAAGAAGCCCACCTTGGTCGCCAGTCCGATGCCGAACATGATCACCACGACCAGCCCCAGCGGCGCGAATCCCGTGAAGTTCTTCACCGTCCCGCCCAGCAGAAAGGCCACGCCCTCGCGGGAAGCGAGGCTCCGGATCGCCATGGCGGAGCCGTCTTTCGGGTGCTGGAACTGCACGCCGAACTGCGCGAGCACCGCCGAGGCGACGATGACAACGAGCGCCAGAATCACGAACAGATAGAATGGCGCCGGCAACCTGTTGCCGATCTTCTCGATAGCGCTCAAGAAGCGCGCGAGGGCACCCGATCTGATTGTATCAACGTTGGTGTCGTTCCGGATTTCGCGTGGACCTGATGTCATGTATCGCCCTTGTTTTCTCGGCGTCGGACAACCGTGTACGCCGCGCGATCCCGCTGCCGCTTGGCGTACGGTTCACCGTATCAAAGACTGCGACACGCCGGAAGTCAACCAGCCACTCGGGAACGCTTGCGGAATGTGTTACACTATGGTCGCCGGTAGCCGGAAGCGGTAGCCTCGTAACCAGCACATTGACGAGCCGGGTGAGGATAGATTCGGTAGTAGATTCGATCATGGAGTCGGACAAGGAGTTGCGTGATGAAACAACGTAGCAAGGCAAGCGTCGTGGTCCGCGCGCTGGTTTTCGCCCTGGTCATCGCCTCCTCGGTTTCTGCCGAAATCACCTTCCCCGAGGGCCTGGTCGGCCTGTGGCAGTTCGACGTGCCGGAGGATCTGACCCTGGCCACGGTCGGTAACGCGCTGGACCTGGTCGGCTCGCACACGGCCGTTGCCGGACCCGCACCGGATGACGGCGCGGTCAACATCGGCGTGGGCAGCTTCTACCGCTGTTTCCACGACATCCCGGCCAACGGCGACGGCGCCAATCCCCAGTGGGTCAACACCTTCACCATCCTCATGGACGTGCGCGTTCCGAGCATCGGCTCCTGGTACTGCTTCTACCAGACCAACTACAGCAACGCCAACGACGGCGACTGGTTCGTCCATCCCGACGGCAGCGTCGGCGTGGGCGACACCGGCTACTCGAACTACGAGCTGGTGGCCGGCGAATGGTACCGCCTGGCCATCTCGGTCAATCTCGGCGAGCACTACGACTACTACCTGGATGGCCAGCTGCTGCACATCGGCGGGTCCCAGGACTACGAGGGTCGCTTCTCGCTCTATCCCGCCGACGGAGCCAATCAGGTACTGTTCTTCGCCGACGAGAACGGCGAGGACAATGCGCTGGACGTGGCCATGGTCGCCCTCTTCGACCGCGACCTGAGCGCGGCCGAGCTGCTCGAGCTGGACGGCTACGGCCACGAGATCGACAGCCCGATCCCGCCGTACATGGTGCCCTATCTGCAGACGCCCACCGAGAGTTCGATCTACGTGTGCTGGCACAGCGACGCCGGCACCGAATCGGTGGTCGAGTACGGAGCGACCGAGGCGCTGGGCACCGTCGTCAGCGGCGACGTTCACGACTTCGGCAGCGGCGTGATCTGGCACTGGACCCAGCTGACCGGTCTGAGTCCCGAGACCGAGTACTTCTACCAGTGCCGCACCGACACCGCCAGCAGCGACGTCTATGTCCTGCGCACCCAACCACCCGCCGACGCGACCGACCGCGTCATCCGCTTCGCCGTCTACGGCGACAACCGCACCGAGGCGGACAAGCACGCCGAGGTGGTGCGCGCCCTGCGCGACAAGGCGATCGAGATCTACGGTGACGACCTTCACCAGCAGCTCAACCTGGTGATGAACGTGGGTGATATCGTCACCGACGGCAACACGCTGTCCCAGTACACCCACGAGTTCTTCGATCCGATGAGCTCGATATCCCATCTCGTGCCGACCATGATCAGCATCGGTAATCACGAGGCTGAGGCGAGCCACTTCTACAACTACGTGAAGTACGACGATCTGCAGGGATACACGGGGCAAGGGTACTACAGCTTCCGCATCGGTCCGGTGCTCTTCATCGCCCTGAACAGCAACGTCCAGGGGAGTGCCCAGTTCATGTGGCTCGAGACCCTGCTCGCGGACGCCGCCGTCGACACCCAGGTCGACTGGATCTTCGCCTTCCTGCACCATCCGGGCCGCAGTGAGATCTGGCCCGACGGGAACACGAGCTGGGTGCAGGACCAGGTGATCCCGCTCTTGAACCAGTACGACAAGGTGGAACTGCTGAGCTACGGCCACTCCCACAACTACGAGCGCGGCGCCACGAGTGAGGGCAACCTGCGCCTGATGCTCGCCGGCGGCGGCGGGAGCGCGCTGGACCGCTGGGGTATGTACAGCAATCAGACCGACTACCCGGAAATCAACCGTGCCCACGACCACTACGGCTACACCCTGATCGAGGTCGATTGCGCGAGCGGCAGCTACACGGCGCAGGCCTACTCGCTGGGGCATCTGGACCTGCCCCTGGACAACGTGCTCATCGATTCGTTCATCCGCGATCGCAACAGTCCCGCGCCGGAAACGCCGACGGCGCTCGCGCCGGCTGCCGAGGCGCCCCTGCCGGTCACGCTCACCGCCTCGCCGTACACGGCCGCCCAGCCGATCATGAGCGCCCGCTTCGAGCTGACCGACACCGAGGGCGACTGGTCTTCGCCAACGGTGACGGATCTGCGCGACTGGGAAAACGTCTACTGGGACACCGGCGCGCCCGATTACGCACCCATCGACCTGAACGCGCTGGTGGATCTGACTCGCCTCACGGTTGACGACGGCACCTTGCAGCTCGGCACGACCTACTGGTGGCGGATCCGCTACCGCGACCAGAATCTGCTGTGGTCCGCGTGGTCCGAGCCGGCGACCTTCACGGTCGGCGATCTGCCGCCGACGGCGGCGTTCACCGCCGATGTGACCGCGGGCGACGCCCCGCTCGTCGTCCGTTTTTCCGATCTATCGACCGGCACCCCCATCGGCTGGTACTGGGATCTGGACGGCGACGGCCTCGAAGACAGCAACGCCCGCGATCCCATCTGGACCTACGCCGAGGTCGGCGACTACGACGTCACCCTGACCGTGGACTACGACGGCGGCACCGACAGCGTGACCATACCCGGATACATCTCGGTGGACGATCCCGCCGGCGTGCCGCAAGAAGCCGACACCTGTTTCACGGTCGAACAGAATGTCCCCAATCCCTTCAACCCGACCACGACGGTCTGCTACATCATTCCGGACGCCGCCGCCGTGCACGTGGCCATCTTCGACATCCGCGGCCACCTGGTCCGCCATTTCGATCTCGGCCGGCAAGAGGCGGGACAGCACACCCTGGTCTGGGACGGACGGGACGGCGCCGGCCAGGTCGCGCCCTCGGGCGTGTATTTCTACCGGGTGTCCGCGGGCGGCTTCACGCGGACGATGAAGGCGGTGTTGATGCGGTGAGGTGGTGAGCTGTTGCGCCGGCGCAACGACCGAGCTGCCGGAGCATCCGCCGGCGACAATCACCCGGCACAGGAGGACCGCCTGGAGAAACCGGATGACAGCCGGGGGAAACCGGTTGGCCCCCCGGGGGGCACAAGGAACACTCGTTCCGGACTACTCGAAACGAGAAATGTCGCGGTGGTACGAAACCGCATCACCTTGGATTCGCCTCTACTCGATCGCCGAAATCCGCAGCGTCCAGGCATTGGTACAGGGGAGATGCCGCCGGACACTTTCCGGGATTGCCACGGCGAAACCGGTGGCATCGCGCTCCCAGACTAGCGCACCGGCACCTGCGTTGTTACCCGCGCCGTCTCCCGCGCCATCAAGACCCAGCAACGTGATCCGCGCCTCCGCCACCGGCCGGATCCCATCCACCCGCAGGCGAGCCGGCAGCGCGGTTTCCCCTTCGCTCGCCAGGTAGATGGCGTACACGACATCCCCGTCCCGCTTCCGCGTCAGGCACGTGTTGCCCGACTTGTACGGCGCCACCGCGCGCGTGCCGTAGATGGCCTCGTCGTTGACCCGCATCCACTCGCCGACACCACGCAGCAGCTCGTAGGCGCCGTCGTGCCAGGTGCCGTCCGGCCCGGGTGCGATGTTCAGCAGCAGGTTGCCGCCCTTGGCCACGATGTCCACGAGCAGGTGCACCGTTTCGCGAACGGTCTTGTAGCGGGCGTCCGGCACCCAGGACCAGCCGCCGCCGGCAATGATGCACGACTCCCACGGATAGGGCAGCTCGGTCTCGGGTACGCGGTTCTCCGGCGTCAGGTAGTTCTGGTTCTTGCCGGGCACGGCGCGATCCACCACGATCAACCCCGGTTGTTGCTTGCGCGCCTCGGCGACCAGCTCGTCCATGCGGAGGTCCTGGTTGACGATGCGATGACCGAGAAAGCCCGAGGTCGTCTCGGCGATCCGTCGCTTGTACCAATCACGGATTTCCGTGGAATCGATCTTCGCCACCCAGCCGCCGTCGAGCCAGAGGATGTCCACCGGTCCGTAATCGCTCATCAACTCCATGATCTGGGCGTGGGTGAACTGGACGAATTTCTCCCAGCGCTCAGGGTAGGCGGCGGGGTCGTAGTTGACGTTGCGGTCCTTGGGCGGGAAGTAGGGTGACCAGTAGAACTCGTTGTGCCAGTCCGGCTTGGAGAAGTAGGCGCCGGTCCACATATCGTGCGCGCGGAAGGCGTCGAAGATGGCGCGGGTCACGTCGGCCCGCGAATGGGTGTGGAAGGGGCAGGCGGGACCGGTGATCTTGTAGTCGGTCTGTTCGGTGTCGAACATGCAGAAGCCGTCGTGATGCTTGGTGGTGAAGACGACGTACTTCATGCCGGCCGTGGCGGCGGCCTCGGCCCAGCGCTCGGGATCGAAATCGCGCGGATCGAAGGTGGTCGGCAGCTGCTCGTACTCCTGCTTGTAGGCGAAGTAGTCCTGCGGATTCGCGCCCGCGCGACGTTCGCACCAGGGATAGTCCTCGGGGCTCAGGGACCACGATTCGACGATGCCCCACTGGCTGTACGCGCCCCAGTGCATGAGCAGGCCGAATTTCAGATCCTGCCAGCGTTCGATCTTCTCCAGTACCAGCGGATCGGTCTCCGGCACGTACCGGTCGATCTCGTGCGCTTCGACCGGGACGCCGGCGCCGAACCACAGCATCAATCCCACAACGGCAATTACTCGTGTCATCGCTGAACACCCTCGATTTTTTCGTCGTCGCAGCCTGCTTACGATACGCCAACAGAAAAGAACTAACACACGGCCCGGGGAAATGCTACGATGCGTACGGGGGATAT
>CAYLIV010000046.1:0-19110 GCA_964384055.1 uncultured Fibrobacteraceae bacterium | reverse complement strand
GGCGGACAGCGTCCTGCATGTCGTCGGCGATTTTCGGTTCGAAGACGCTCGCTGCTACTTCGAACTCTACCCGGCGCCCGGCTCGGATGAGCTCTGGATACTGGATGGCGACAGCCCGCCCGGCTCGCCCGATTTCCCGGTACCGCTCGTGGTGTTGCGGGTCGTCAAGGACCGGATCCTCGTCAGCACGGGACTCGACGCCGACACGCTGTGGCATCCGTTGCCGCACCTGGGTGAGGCGCGTCTGGAGCTGCAGCTGGAGAACGATGTCCTGCGCATCGCCGACACGCGGCATCCGAGCCGGGTCCGGGAATTCGGCGTGCTGCTGTTTCCCCTGGAGGTCCCGGTGCCTGCGGGCATGTACCTGGCGATCCCGGAAGGCGAACCCGACGGCTCCGGCTGTGGTTTCGCGGCGCTGGAGATCTATCTCGACAAGCAGGACGTTCCCCGCTGGGAACACTCGGTGACGGTCAGGTAAGACAGCAGGGGATCATTCGTTACATGAAGCTGGATCGCCGTTCATTCCTTCGCTATCTGGGCCTGGGTGCGATCACGTTCGGTACCGCCGCCGCCGTCGACGTGCCCGGCCGCCGGCGAGCACTCGCCGGCACCGTCGAGCCGCAGCCCGGCACCGCCGCAAAGCACTGGGCCTGGACCAGGTTCCTCCCCGACGAATCCGATGAAGACATACGTCGTTCCATTGCGGTGTTCCGCGACGCCGGTGTCCAGGCGCTCCTGATCGCGGGCGGCGACGAGCGCGGCTGTCGTATCGCTCGTGAGCTGGGAATCGAAGCCCACGCCTGGATGTGGACCCTGTGTCGCGGCGATCAATCGTTGATGACCGAACACCCCGAATGGTACGCCGTCAGCCGCAACGGCGTGTCCACCCACACGGATCCGCCCTACGTCGGCTACTACCGCTTCCTGTGTCCATCCCGCGCGGGTGTGCGCCGCCTGCTGGCGCAACAGGTCGCCCAGCTCGCCGAATGCGACTACCTGGACGGTGTCCACCTGGATTACGTCCGCTACCCCGACGTGATCCTGCCGGTTGGCTTGTGGGAGAAGTATAACCTCATACAAGACAAAGAGTTACCTGAGTTCGATTTCTGCTACTGCGAGGTGTGCCGCCGGGCTTTCCGGGAACTGACCGGTCAAGATCCCCTGGAACTTCCCGACCCGACTGCCGATCCCCGCTGGCGCCGGTATCGTTTCGACACCATTACCCGGCTCGTCAACGAACTGGTCGACGTGGTCCACGCGCGCGGCAAGCAGATCACCGCCGCCGTCTTTCCCACGCCGACCATCGCCCGCCGCCTGGTCCGTCAGGACTGGCCGCAGTGGGAGCTCGACGCGGTCCTGCCCATGCTCTATCACCATTTCTACGAGCAGCCCATCGCCTGGATCGAGGCGTCGGTCGCCGAGGGCGTGAACGCGCTGCCGGCGAACCGGCCGCTCTACGCCGGTCTGTATCTGCCCGCGCTCGAGAACGACGAGGATTTCGACCGGGCCGTCCAGCACGCCCTGGCCGGTGGGGCGCAGGGTGTCGCGTTGTTCGGCGGGGTACGGCGTGTGCCCGATGGGTGCGACACGGGGCGACGATAAGCATGAACGCTTCCGACCAACGCTATTTCGGTGTTTCACAACGGAACCGTATGGTATAACCAGAACAGCCGCGCGAAGATGCTGGCGATCGGGATTGCGAACGCGTTTCGCGCAGAGAAACCGATCCGGATCCGGCTACCACCATGTGCCCCGCAAGGAGAGGCTGCCGATGGACTGGCCGCGCATAACTCCTGTGGTCCTGTTCGGGTTGCTGTCCGTCATCCTGCTGATCCGCAATCTGGCCACGGCGCGCGGTGCCGGCGGCCGTTCGTCGCCCCCCGGCTATCTCGGCTACCTCTGGGCTTTCCTGCTCGTCTTCGCCGTCGCCGACTGGGTGTCGTTCACCGTCGCCGTCTGGATCACGGCGCTGATCTCCTTCCGGGCCTTGCGGGAGTACTTCTCGTTGATGGACTGGCGCCCGACCGATCGCTGGGCGGTCCTGGTCGCCTACCTCGCCATCCCCTTCATGATCTACCTGATCCAGATCGACTGGTACGGCTTCTTCATCGTGTCGATCCCGGTGTACGTGTTTCTCGTGATCCCCTTTCTCGTGGCCCTTGGCGATCGGGCCGGCCGGATCGACCGCCGGGACGACCATCAACGGGACGCCCACCAACCGGACGCCCGCCCACAGGATAACTACGACCATGATGTCTACCGCCAGGGCGAAGGCACCGTCATGTCCATCGGCGCCATCGATTTCGGGGTCTTCTTCTGTGTGTACTGTCTCGGCCATATCGCCTATCTCGCGTATTTCTCCACCTGGATGGCAATGCTGCTGGTGCTGTCGGTCGCCGGCAGCAATGCGGTGATGAAGTTCACGGCGAGCCACGGACGCCTGCCGGGTTATCTGTTGTCGAACGTCGTGACCCTGGCGCTCGCGCTGCTCTTGATGACCTGGACCGGGATTCCCCTCGGGCCGTCGCTCTTCGTCGGTGTGTTGATACCGGTGCTCGTACAGATGGGCGGCATCACCATCAGCGCGCTGGAACGGGACCTGGGCATCAGCGCCGCGGACCTGGAACCGGGACGCGGCCGGGTACTCGACGCCGTGCAGCCATATTGCTTCGTGGCGCCCATCGTGTTCCACTATCTGCGCTGGACCATGAAGTTCGGCGAACTGGTGATCGGTCGCGGGGGCTGATGTGGGAGCTGACCTGCGCTTTCTGCTGCGCGTCACGGTGCACCTGCTGGTGCTCAGGCCGCTGCTGCATCTCATCTTCGGCCTGAGCGTACGTGGACGCGAGAACCTGCCCCGGCACGGATCGTTCATCCTGGCGGCGAACCACAACAGTCATCTGGATATCCTGCTGCTCTTCGCCTCGTTGCCCCTGTCCATGCTCGCGAGGACCCACGCGGTGGCCGCGAAGGACTATTTCGCGCCGCACAAGAAACTCTTCGCCGCGGTGAGTTTTCTGTTCCAGCCGGTCTGGGTGGACCGCCAGCAGCGGGACAGCGATCCGGTTGCGACCATGAGCCGGTGGCTCGCCGCCGGTGAGAACATCGTCATATTCCCGGAGGGGACGCGCGGCGAAGCGGGTACCATCGCCGAGTTCTTCTGCGGCGTCGGCAAGCTCGTCGCCCGGCATCCGGAGGTGCCGGTGTTGCCGGTTTTCCTGCTGGGGACCGAACGGGCGCTGCCGCGCAGAGCGTCCTTGCCGGTGCCCCTGTGGCACCACGTGAACATCGGCCCACCGCTGGCGGTCGGCGGCGGCGCCGACGAGATCACCGACGCGTTACGCGAGAGCATCTTGACGCTGGCACGGTCGGAAACCGCCCGGCGGCATCGGCGGCGGTCAGGGCGGCGGGACGTGAAGGTGGTCGCTGTGCTCGGCATCGATGGCTCGGGCAAGAGCACCCTGTCGCGGCGGCTTGCCGAAAACGCTTCCGAGCTGGCGTCGCCGGGGGGTGGACCGGCCCTCGCGACCACCTGCCTGATTGGCGACCGCCTCGAACTCTTCGCCGGCGGCGGCTCGCGGTCGGCGCAGCCGCTGCTGAAGGAGAAACTCCGTCGCTGGATGAGTGCCCAGGCCAAGGACGCCAAGTCCCTCGCGCGTTACAAGATCCCCAAGATGACCGAGCTGCTGCTGCGCAATGCCCTGATCGGCGAGGCGAAACGGTGGTACGGATCGGACTACATCTTTCTCGACGGCTCGCCCTTGCTGAACATGACGGCCTGGTCGGTGCTCTATCGCCCGGAACTGCTCGACGAGACCTTCTGCGCCCAGGCCATCGGCGTGCTGTCAGGCACGGGCCGGCGCGGACCGGACCGAGCGCGACTCGAGCGCGAGTTCCCCGAGTTGAAGACCATGCAACGCCTCGGCCTGACCCGGCTCAGCCTACCGGACATCGTTTTTTTCCTCGATGTGGACCCGGCCGTCTCCATGCAACGCATCCGGAGCCGTGGCGAAGCCATGCAGGTCCACGAGACCGAGGAAAAACTCGATCGTCTGCGCACAGCCTACAGACTCGTCATGACGACCTGCGACCGGCAGTTCGGTGTGCCGGCGTTCACCATCGACGGCGCCGGTTCAGTCGAAGAAATCGTGACCGAAGCGAGGAGGGTGCTGAGCGGCATTATCGAGCAGACGAACCAGTGAATGGGTGCGAGAAGGAGGAAACATGAAGACCAACGCAACGAAGAAGATCTCTGCGTTTCGGGTTGTGAAACCGTTTTTCACCAGCGCCTGATCGGGAGCCTTGTTGAGAGTTCTCAACAACGCCTACGACATCAAGATGGAAGCTGAAGAGACCGCTGTTGCATCGCTGGCCGGCGGTGTCATGCAGCACGGCTACCAGTGCGGCATGCTCTGGGGCGCGACGCTGGCCGCGGGTGCCCAGGCATATCGACTCTACGGTCCGGGCCCTCGCGCCGAATGCGCCGCGATTCTAGCCGCGCAGAGGCTCGTGACGTCGTATCGCGACGCCAACGGCGCGATCGATTGCCTCGAGATCACCGGCATCGACAAATCCTCGTCCACGATGCAGATGATCAGTTTCTTCCTCCTGAAAGGCGGCTCGATCAAATGTATGCGCAAAGCCATGAAATTCGCCCAGCTCGCCCTCACGGAAATAGAAACGGCCATGTCCGCGGAGACTGCCGAAGCGCCCGCCCAGCCGCTGAGCTGCGCGGCACTGCTGGCCCGGAAGCTGGGTGCGTCCGAATTGCAATCGGTTATGGCGGCGGGACTCGCGGGCGGGATCGGCCTGTGCGGCGGCGGCTGCGGCGCCCTGGGCGCCGCGGTCTGGATCCTCGGTCTGAAGAGAATCACCACCGGCGACGGGAAATTCGTCTACAAGAGTTCCTCCGGCCTCGATGCGATCGATACGTTTCTGCGCCGCACCGACTACGAATTCGAGTGCTCCGCCATCGTCGGCCGGCGGTTCGAGAACATTGCTGATCATGCCGAATACCTGCACGGCGGAGGTTGCTCGGCGCTCATCGACGCGTTGGCTTCCATACCGGACACCGCGCTTCCCGACACCGAATCAGAGGTGAGCCATGACTGACCGGATCGACGTGGTCGCCACGACCGTGTCCGGCTCGATCAGCGACTGGAAAAAGGTCGAGCGGATCGTGCCGCTGTTCATCGAACACGGACGCAGCGACGTCGAGTTGCACGTGGCCGAAAGTCACGCCGAGGCGCGCGGGCTCGCGAGTCGCGTGTTGCAGGACGGCAGCCGCGTGCTGATCTCGGCGGGCGGTTCGGGCACCTTCAATGCGGTGCTCGAGGGCTGTTTCGATGCGGGTGTACCCGTGTCCGAGATCCGTCTCGGTTTTCTGCGCAAGGGTTCGGCCGATCTGATCGGCAAGGTGCTCGAGATGCCCGACGAGATCGAACCGGCCATCGCCGTCTTCGCCGAATCCATCGCCGCCCGTCGTACACTACCGTGCGATGTGCTGCTGGCCGAGGATGGTGCGGGCCGGGCGACGGCGCGCCGCTTCGTGGGGTACGGCGGCGCGGAGATTTTCGGTCGCATCCCGCACTTCACCGAGAACCGCTTCATGAAGTGGTACAAGGGCGTGCTCAGCCAGGTGTTCGGTGATCTGGGACCGTTCACCACCGGCATGACCCTCGCCCTGGCGGAGAAGATGATGCAGTCGCTGATGGGCGCCCGGCGTCGCTGGCGCATCCACATCGACGGCCAGCTTCAGGCCGAAGGCCGGTATCAGACGCTGGTCATCGTCAACGGCTATCTCGGCCCCGATCTGCCGTATTCCTCGGAAACGCTCGGCGCCGGCCGTTTCGAACTCTTCGCCCTGCGCGACATCGGCGCCGGCAGGCTCCTGCAGCAGGCCAAACGTATGCGCAACGGCACGATCAAGGCCGACCCCGAGCGCTGGGGCCTGGAAAGCTTCACAATTGCCGAAGCGTTGCGGCTCGAGCCGATCGACGGAGGCCAGTTCCCCGTCAACGTGGACGGTTCCACCCTCGTCTGCGGGGGGTCGGTGACCGTTCGACGGGTTGATACCATCGCATTGATCTCGCGCTGAACGGCGCAACCTCCCGCTTTTATTCCCGAAATTTCTCAATATTTCGCGCCCCGCCGCAACCAATGCTGTAGATGGGGGGCGGTGCGACCGGAGTGCTACTTGTGAGTGCTACTCCTGGAAGCCAGCCCGAAAAAGATGGCAACTCGTCGTCGGGTCTTTCAGGAGGTCGTGTCATGAGACGAACAGTGGTTGTGTTGGCCCTGATACTGGTGCTGCTGGCGAGCGCTTCGGCGCAGGCGTATCGGTGGATTCATATTCCGTACTCGCACGAAGAATATCCGGTGTACGAGGTCGAGTTCGGTGACGGCAAGGTTTTTGTCGGCGCCGAGGCCGGCGTCTTTCACGGGTTCGGCATGGCCGGCGGGTGGCAGGCCATGGGTCCGGACTATCCTGGACTGGGCGCGTACTCGATTGCGTATCGGGACGGTGCCGGCTGGGTGAAGGAGACCATCAACGAGCTGGCCCTCCCGGGAGCAACGGGGGTGGGAGTCGGCAATCTGCGGGGCAACGACTATCCCGAGATAGTCGTGGCCGCCAAGGAGATCAGCGACGCGGTGGTCTACTTCGAGAATCCCCTGCCGGCGCCGCCCGGTGCGTTCTGGCCCATGGTCGACGTGGACCCGGTCGCCGACGGCGCCCGTGAGGTCTACGTGGCCGATCTGGACGGCGACTACGATCTGGACGTCGCCGTCGCCGTGCGCGACGAGAATCGGATCATCTGGTGCGAGAACACGCCTGACAATCCAACCGATCCCTGGCCCACTCATGAGGTCGGCGTGCTGGGCGGACCGCGCGGCGTGTACGTCGCTCGCATCAACGGCGATGCGCGACCGGACATCGTCGCCGGCGGCATGAACGACAACACGGTGATGTGGTTCGAGGCGCCCGATGATCCGACCGGGCCCTGGACCGGTCATGTGGTGGATACCGACCTCGCCGCGGTCAAGGGCGTCTTTGCCTGCGACGTGGACCTGGACGGCGACATGGATATCGTCGCCGCCGGGCGGGAAGCAGGTGCCGTCGTCTGGTACGAGCAGGGCGATTTCGTCGACCCGCCGGTCTGGACCAAGCATTTCGTCGACGCGGACCTGCCCGGCGCGGTCAGCGTCTGGTGCGGCAATCTCGATGCCGATCCCGCGCCGGAGATCGCCGCCACGAGCAAGTACAACGGCTGGGTCACGGTCTACGACCGGACCGACGATACCGACGTCTGGCTCCGCAACATCATCGACGACGACCTACCCGAAGCCTGTCCCATTGCCGCCGCCGATTTCGACGGTGATGGGCTGACCGACCTGGTGGCGGCGGGCCGCGAGGCGCAGACCGTCGCCTGGTACCGGTCGCCCGGTGACGCCGCGCTCTACTGGCACAAGCAGGTCGTCGATGCAGCCGCCGGCCACTCCATGGGCATCACCACCGGCGATCTGGACAACGACGGCGACGCCGACATCGTCGCCACCGCCTGCCCCGAGGGCGCAGTTACCGTGTACTGGAACGACCAGCGCGACATCCTCTGCGCCTTCTCCGACGGCTCGGGCTACTGCGAGTCGGACGGCATATACCGCTGGGGCGAGATCGACCAGACCTGGCAACCGGTCTTCTGGTGCAGCCGGCCGTACTTCATCGAGCAGCATCCGATATTTCCCGAGTGGTTCGTGTGCGGCAGCCGGCTCGGGCTGTTCGCCTCGAACGACCTGCTCGAGTGGTACCAACTCGGCGTTGGCTGTCTGCCCGTCGCCGTACGCTGTATCTGGTTCCATCCCTTCGACGGCGCCATCATGCTGGCCGGCACCGACGAGGGAATCTACCGGACCACGGATTTCGGCGAGCACTGGGTGCCGGTGGATCCCGACGTGCTGCCCCTGCCGGTTCACGACATCGAATCGGCGAGCCGTCCCGTCGGCCCGCCCGGGGAGTTCGTCTTCGCGGCGCTGGGCAACGGCTCGTCAACCGACGGCGTGTTCAGATCCGATGATCTCGGCGCCAGCTGGCAGCGGGTGATTCCCCTGCCCAATCCCACCGAACTGCTGCAGGATTTCTCCCACGACGATCCGGAAGAGGTCGTTATCTTCGTGGGCATGGCTGAGCGCGGCATCTACCGCATCGACGCTCGCGGCACCTTCCTCGGCACGCTCAACTTCGAGCTGCCGAATCTGTCCGTCAATCGCCTGCGCTGGGATCCGTACATCGACACGCCCGCGATCTTCGGCGGTACCATGGGCGGGTTGTACGAATGCCTGCTCCTGGACGACACCGCGGTGCAGATCGAAGCGCCCAGCGTCGCCGGCCTGTGCCTACCTTCGCCCAATCCTTCCCAGGGCCTAGTCAAGTTCAGCATGTCGAACCTGGCCGCCGGCGATCCCGTCCGCCTGAGCGTGTACGATCTCGCCGGCCGCGAGATCTGGTCGCGCGAGGGCACTGGCGGCGATGGCGGTCCACTGGTCCTGCAGTGGAACGGACTGGACGCGCAGGGCCGGTCGTTGCCGTCCGGCGTGTACTACTATCGCGTCGAGGGAGCGGGGCCGGCGTATACCGGTAAGGTGGTGCGCGTGAAATGATGTGGAACGGCTAGTCGAGCGTTTCCTGTTGCCCCGGAGCTCTTGTTGCTCCGGGGCGACTTTTTCGGGAGCGACTTCACGAATCCTGCCGCTCAACTCCTGATCGGTCACAATAATGATGCGCCAGAAGAGATAAACTCTGATGCACCCGGGCCTCGAACCCGCAAGCGATACGGCCGAAAGACTGTTCCATCTCCACGGACTGTCTCCGACGGTTGTCGCCGCAGCGCTCCGTCCGGCAACCACCGGTGACCTGACCCACCACCTGACCACCACCTCTCGTCGCCTGTTAGCGTCTGAAAGCTGTCATGCTCGGCGCCGCCACCGAGACGAGTAACGATTTTGATATACTTGATATTCTTTCGCGACCGTTCTGCGATGTAATGATTATGAAAGTACTGGCAAAGGAGTACGCGACTACTTAAGTGGCCCTATTCAAAAAGCTCAGTATCCCGTATAATCACTGACGATTTCTTGTTTCGTGCCATCACACACGTATCGTTCTGGCCACATGTCATCAAGGGGGAACTGATGATCCACTCGACTCCAACGGGCAACAGTGCGAAGCGCATTCGCCATCGTATCGCTCGCGTTGTATTCCCACTCGTATTGTGTTCCACGATGATTGTTACCGGCTCGGTTCCGGCGGTCGGCCAGGATTGCCTGGATTACGGCGACTACATGCACTGGACGGGCAAGGCTGACACGTCCGGTGATTCGGAGCACGTGGTGTACGATGGAGAATATGCCTACACCACCGGGTATCGTCTCAATGTAGTCGACTGTGCGGACCCTACCAACCCGCAGGTGGTGGGGACGGTTGATACACCTGGATCCCCCCAGCAGGTCGCCGTCGCCGGTGACTATGCCTTCGTTGCCGATCGGCAAAGCGGACTCCAGATAATCGATATCTCGAATCCCGCATGGCCCTGGATCGTCTCTTCGCTGTCGACGGGGGACAATATCCTCAAGGTAGCCTACGCGAACGGCTATGTGTATATGGCAGACGACTCGGGGACGCTCTTGGTCGTCGACGTGTCGGATCCCGATGTTCCCATTCTGGTCGGCATCGAAGCCCTGCCCCAGGACGCGGCCGCGTTAGCGATCGAGGGAGATCTGGCCTGTGTCTCGCTCTATGGTGGCAGCCTGTGGTTTTTCGATATCACCGATCCTACCGATCCGGTTCTGCTGTCCTCACTCGGGGATCCTGCCTATGCCAGCACTTTGGTCATAGATGGCGACTACCTGTACGGCGCGGCGAGCGGTTTGACGATCACCGACATTTCGGATCTTTCCGCACCGGCGATTGTCAGCACGTTGGATTTCGGTCGTTATACATACGGTCTCGACGTGGCGGATGGGTACGCATTCTTGACGAGCGGACTGGGCGACGTCAGTGTTGTCGATGTGGCCGACCCGAGCGCGCCGGTCGTGATCGGCGTCGAACATGTCACCGGTATTAGCCGGGGCGTGTCGGTGGCAAATGGTTACGTGTGTGTCGTGAACAACAATCTGCACCTGATCGAGGTCAACGACCCGATCGAGCCTGGCTACCTGGCCACACTGGCCACGCCGGACATCACGGAGGTGATCGAGATCGCCGGCGATTTTGCCTTCCTGGTCAGCAACTACGAACTACAGATCGTCGACATCACCGATCCGATCGCTCCGGTCGCGGTGGCGCAGCTGGATTTTCCGGAAGGCATCACCGACGTGAGTATCTCCGGTAACTACGCGTACACGATCAACAGCGGTTATCCGAGCGTTTTCACGGTGATCGACATCTCGGACGTGACATCGCCGGTAGTCGTCTCCACGGACGAGTCCGCGTTGCTGGGTATGGACCTGGCGGCGTATGGCAGCTACGTCTACGTCGCGACGGCGCTTGGCACACACATTTACGACTGCACCGATCCGATGAGCCCCATCGTGTACCCCGGGCCGACAGCGCCCAATCTCATGGGATTCCGCGTCATCGATGGCGTGTTGTACGGCGGTGGAAGCGGTATCTGGATATTCGACCTGACCGATCCTCTCGTGCCCGTCGAGGTCGGGCAGCTGGCGGCAACCGGCGTGCTTGGTTTCGATGTGGTCGGCAACCTGCTGGTGGCGGCGGCATCATACTGGGGTGTGCTGCTGGTCGATATCGTTGATCCGACGAATCCCCAGCTTATCGGGAGCATCGTGACACAGTCGGAATCCTGGGACGTTGCCATACACAGCAACACTGCGTACGTGGCTGATCACGGATCGGGTGTGACGATGATCAATATCTCGGTGCCCACGATACCGCAGATAGTCGGCACGCTCGGGCCGCACGGATACTGTGCCGATGTAGCGGCCAACGACGAATGTATGTTCATGGCGGCGTGGGATCTGCATACCGCCTGGTTCGATTGTGGTGAGGTCACGGCGACGTACCTGAGCGACTTCGATCTTCGTGTCGAATCCGGTGTGGTGCACCTGCAGTGGTCGCTGTCGACGACCGCCGAGGCCGATGCTTTCCGGGTCGAGGTCCAGCGGGATGGCCGGCAGTGGACGGTCCCGGTGTCGGCAATCGATTCCCGTCGGTTTGCGGCCGACGATCGCTCAGCGTTCGTGGCCGAGGGCGGCACCGTGGTCTACACGCTATATTACCGGGATGAAGGCGGCGCCTGGCACAGGCTGGAGAGTCGGGCGATCGATCTGACCCAGACGCCGCCGGCAACGCGGCTGCTGGAGCCGTATCCGAATCCGTTCAATCCCAGCACCACGGTGCGTTTCGATCTCGTGCGGGACGAGCGGGTGACGCTGACCGTCTTCGATGTGGCCGGCAGACCCGTCACAACACTTGCCCGCGGCCCGTGGCAAGCGGGACGACATGAGATCGTCTGGTACGGGCAGGACGATGACGGGCGACCAATGGCGAGCGGAGCCTACTATGTTCGCCTGGAAACAGCCGATAGCATCTGCCTGAAGAAGGCGATGTTGCTCAAGTAGATTTGGAACAGTTCGGCACGACCTGGCAACGGCCTCGGGCATATGCTCGAGGCCGTTGCAGTAGGGGAATAGATGTCCGCGATCAATCGCCGGTGTCGGTGACGACATCTGGATATGAATCGGTCGACCCAGTAAAGTACGAGCCGGGTTGATTACGTGCCGTAGGTGGTGGACGGACGGGTTTGATTGCTCCTGACATGAATCGCCCCGTGAATGATGGATTCCAGGGTTTGACCGGTGTCTACGGGCCTGAATGAGTTGACGTAGAACGATTAGATACCGTGGGGTGGCTACCAGGTCGCGGGGAACGCGGAATGGGCGGTTGATTTACCTGTACGCTGTATTACTCCTCTTCGAGTACGCAGATACGCCGCTGGATGATCTCGATGGCGGTGCGCACCAGAAGCACCAGGATGATGGCCGCTAGCAGCACGAGCTGGCCGATGAACAGGCCGCGCAGCAGCGGGAATCCCGTCTCGTGATACATCAGCACCGTGGCCAGCGACAGGGCGGCCAGCGGAAAGGTGTAGGCCCACCAGGAGAGAAAGAAGCGGATGCGCAGAAAGGTGCGCACCTGCATCAGGACCAGGACGAACATGAAGAGCGAGAAGTAGAACAGGATACGCGCCGGCGCGTCGACGCCGCCGGTCAGCTTGATCCAGGAGATGCAGCCGATGGCCGGTGGGGCGAAGAGGATGAACATGGTCGGCACGAGCTTCTGCGACAATGGGGGATGGAAGATCATCCGGTAGAGGATGATGATCAGCAGCGCCAGCCAGAATACCAGACCCACGCTGAAGAAGAACCACGAGATCTCGACAAAGCCGTGCCGCACTCCAGCGATGGGCACGATGACGCAACCGACGATGGGAATGAACCAGGCCGGGCTGAGGTGTTTGATCTCGATCTTCGTGTGGTTGAACCAGTACGAAACCACAACCAGCGCGAAGAGCAGCTGCGCACAGGCGCCGGCGATCCAGAGCGTCCTCGAGACCGCGAGTGATCGTTCCAGAAACACCACGCTCAGCACGAGCAGGATCTTGGCGATGATCGGAAAGAAATTCACGCGGACCGGGTGTCGGAATTCGGCCGCGACCGCATCCGTGAAACGGATCAGTTTCAACGCGTAGACGAGGGCGATCAGCACGCCGATACCGGTCGTGAACCAGACCAGCCCCGTGGCGAGTCCTGCGGACACGCCCACCAGCGGCACGGCTTTCTGCATCGCGAGGGTGAAGCCGGCCAGGCCGAGGGGGATGGCGAAGAAGGAAATCGGGAAGTGCCGCAGTCGCATGTGCTCGACCTGAATCGACGATTCCGGCGGGTCAGCGGGTCGGCTGGCTGGTGCGTTCGTCACGATCGACCTCTTTTCGCGATCAGTTTCGGATGAGACGATGATACTGCATGAGAAGCCGTAGTTCGCCCATCTGTCAACCAGGAGTCGAAGCCAGGGAGCAGTCGGCCCGTTTACGGTCGCGAATCCACGCTCGAGGCTTGGCTCCCGGGACCCGCTGCGCTACTCTCCCAGCACGTCCATAATCGGCGGACCCATCTCCGCATCCCTCGATCACGGCGGTGTACCGTGCACGCCCAGCCCCCGACGCCTCGGCGACCCGATCGCCTTCCGCTCCAGCGCACCCGGCTCGTGCTCTTTGCCCTGCCGGTGCTGGCGCTGGCCATCATCGCCGGCATCGTCTACGTCCAGAAGCATGAGGCGCCGCCGCCCGTCCGGGAATCGGAACACTTTCCCCGCGGCGAGGCGGCCTACTTCGCCGGCGACTACGATGCGGCAATCGCCGCTTTCCTCGAGAGCATCGCCGCACAGCCCCGCGATCCGCGGCCCTACTACCGGCTCGTCGACGCCCACGCGCGCCGCGGCGATCTGGACGCGGTCGAGCCCGTCCTGCTGTCGCTGCTCGCCGCCGATTCGACCAACGCCCGTGCCTACTACGGCCTCGGCGCCCTCGCGGTGCGGCGCGAGGATCTCGACGCCGGCCTGCGCGCCGGCCGGCGGGCCGTGGCGCTCGATCCGTTTTTCGGCTACGGCTACCTGCTGCTGGGCAGCGTCCACAACTACGCAGGGCGGCCGCGCGAGGCCGTGCAGGCGTGGCGCCGGGCGCGCAAGGTCTTCCGCGACCAGGGCAATCGCGAGGACGAGGCCTGGGCCCTGAACCGCATCGCGCTGATACACCGGCAGCGCGGTGATTTCCGCAAGGCGATCGCCGACTTCGCAGAGGCGCTTTCGCTGCAGCGCGCACTCGACGACCGGTCCGCCCAGGTGGTCGTACTCGGCAACCTGGGGCTGACGCAAGCCGATCTGGGCGATCTCGAGCAGGCCATGCAGGCGTTCCGACAGGCGCGCGCCTTCGCGCGGGAAACCGGCGACCGCGAGAGCGAGTGCTGGATCCTGTCCAACCTGGCCTTTCTCGACATCCTGGCCGGCCGTTATCACCGCGCCATCGCCTGCAGCGATACCTCCATAGCCCTGGCCCGCGAGCTGGACGATCCCTACGAGGAGGTCTCCGGCCTCCTGAATCGCGCCACGGCGTACGTGGACCTCGGCAATCCGGTCCAGGCGCTGGCTGCGTGCCGCGAGGCCTTGCCCATCGCCGAGTCTGTGGCCGATCCGCGGCACCGGGCGGGTGTGCTGCTGGTGATGGCCGATGCCTACCGGGATCTCGGTCGCCTGGATCGGGCGCGCGCGCACTACGCGCAGTGCGACAGTGTGTATCGCGACATCGGACTGGCATCGGGCGCCGGCTCGGCCGTCTGCGGGTTGTGCGAGGTCGCCGTGCAGGAAGGCGACACGACCTACGCCGTGACGACCGCCGAACGCACGCTGCAGTTCTTCGCCGACGCCGGTTACGCCGAGGGGGAGGAGCTCGTCGCCCTGTTGCTGTCGCGGTTGACCTTGCACCGCGGCGAACCAGACCGGGCTCTGGCCTTCGCCCACCATGCCGTGCAGCTCAGCGAGCGTGACGGCCGCCGTTCGCGGGCAGCCATCGGCAGGATTCGCGCCGCGGCCGCGAATCTCGCCCTGGGCAATCGTGCCGACGCCGAGACCGACGCCCGCCTGGGCCAGCAACTCGCGCGCGCCGTGCGCAATCCCGATGTGATCTGGCTGGCCGAGATGACGCTGGCGGATGTGCTGCGCGACAGCGATCCCGAGGGTGCGCTCGAACACTACCGCGCGGCCATGGACGCCGTCGAATCCAGTCAGCGCCAGCTGCGTCTGGAAGAGTTCAAGGCGCGGATGCTGCAGAACCGGATCGAGCTCTATTTCAAGGCCGCGGATCTGTTGCTGGAACTGGACCGCCCGGCGGAGGCCCTGATCGTCTGCGAGCGGGCCCGGGCGCGGGCGCTGTCTGATTTCCTGGCGGCGTCGCCGGAGCCGGTGGCGCCGCGGGTGCCGTCCAGGCTGGCGGCGAGGCACGAGGCGCTCGAAGCGACGCTCCGGACCCAGCGGGCGAGTCTGGCCGCACTGGCCGCGGTCGAGAAACCGGATATGCCACGGATCGCGACCCTGGAGCGCGCCGTCGCCCGGACCCGGCAACAACGTGATGACGTGCGCACCCAGATCCTGCTCCAGGACGCCCGCTACGGGGCGGTGTTGCCGGGCGCGGCCATCCCAGACGCAGCGCAGATCGTGCGCACACTCGACCCCGGGGTCGCCCTGCTCGAATACTTCCTCGGTCCGCAGCAGGCGATCTGTTTCGTGGTCGGCGACGGTCAGGTTCGGGCGGTCCGCCTGCCGGTGAGCGAGGCCGAGCTGAGCCGCGACGTGGACGCGTTACGCCAACCGCTGCTGGCGCCGCGCAGCGTGACGACCCTGGCCTTCGACACCGCCGCCGCGAGGCGACTGCGCGAGGTCTTGCTGGATCCGGTGTTGCCCTTGCTGGGCGAGACCGGTCGGGAAACCACGCGCCTGATCGTCGTGCCCGACGGGCCATTGCACTACCTGCCGCTGGAAATGCTATTCGTCGCGCCGCCCGCGCCCGCCGCCACCGCCGGTGCGCCGACCGCTGCCGACACGCTGTTCGCCGCGTTCGGTCGCGCTGCATTCGTCGGTAGCCGCTACACCGTCAGCTACCTGCCCTCGGCGAGCTGGCTCGTTCTGGCCGACGCAACCCGAACCGGCGATACGGCGCCCACTGCCCGGCGCAGTCTGCTGGCGCTGGGCAGCCCACCTGGCGCCGACGGTCTCGTCCCGGCGGCGCGACTGCGCTTCGCCGATCGCGAAGCCCGATCCATCGCCGCCCGCTTTCCCGATGCCGTACTGCGGATCGGAACCGAAGCCACCGAGCGCGACTTCAAAACGCTCGCACCTGAATTCCAGCTGCTTCATCTCGCATCGCACGGTGTGGTCGACGAACGGATTCCTCTGTATTCCGGTCTCGTGCTGGGGTCGGATGCGGCCGCGGCGGCGGGAGGTGACGCGACGTATCAGGACGGTTTTCTCCATGCCTACGAAGTGCTCGACCTGCCGCTGCATTGCGAGTTGACGACCCTGAGCGCCTGCCAGACCGGGATGGGCCGGTACTATGCCGGCGAGGGGCTGCTGGGGCTGACCCGATCGTTTCTCTATGCCGGCTCGCGCCGGATGCTGGTCAGTCTGTGGAGCGTGAACGACGCCTCGACGGCGATCCTCATGGAACACTTCTATGCACATCTCGCTCGGGGACGCGATGCGGCGGCGGCGCTGCAACAGGCGAAGGTGGAACTGCGGGAGACGGTGGTGACCAGCCCGAACGGTCAGTCCTTGAGCTACGCCCACCCGTTCTTCTGGGCGGCCTTCGTGCTGATCGGGGAGCCCTGATCGGTTTTACTGGTAGTGTGCCTTCAAGCTGCCCCAGTTGACCACATCGGTCTCGGACGGATCCGGGTCGAACTCGAATTGCTGGCTGGCTGTCCAGTACTCGCCGAGGTACTCGATCACCGGCACCCAGTGCGGGAAGCCCAGATTCGGACTTCTGAACGCGGTCTCGCACGACCTATTCTCCGCCGCCTTGTCCACGCCGTCACCCGCGCGACCATGCTTGGGCGGGTACCGTTCCTTGCGCGCGCCCTCGTTGATACCCTGCGCGCTGAACCAGAACGGCCCCTCGTCGAGATGCACGTCGGTCTCCAGTACGTAGATGTAGGTGGGGAAGCCGTTCGGATCGTCGCCCACGTAGTTGATCGCCGGCGAAACTTCCAGCAACTCGGCGATCAGCTCTCCGGGCAGACACTCGTGGTCGGTGTAGAAACGGAGATTGAAGGTGGTCACCTCGGGATCGCTCGGCGGTCCGTCGATGGGTCCGCCCCACCACATGACCTCCGTGATCGTGCCGGGACGATCCACGAAACAATCGTTGGCCACCTCGGATTCGAATTCATACAAGGTGTAGATCTCCGACCGGACCTTCCAGGTCACCATGTCGACGACCTGGGCACAGGTGGTCTCGCGGGAGGCGGGGATCGCCTCGCGGTCGTGGTCGGATTTCGCCGATGCCAATCCAGCTGGTAACAAGAAACACATAACCAGCAGACCGAGGACCAGAGCGTGTGGCTTCAGGGGATTGTGACGTCTTGCCATGACCTTCCCTCCCAGGTAAGACCAGACTGCATGCTATTATCTTACAAAACCTTATGCGGTGTCAAGTGGATCGGATTCACGGGCGGAATTCGCGTCACGTCGGCTTATTCGCGGTCTTCGCTCGCAGGTCGTAGCCCCATATCCCGCAACAGACTATCGGCCGCCGCCGCGTATTCCGCGCCTTCTTCGCGCAGCCTGTGCAACTCGACCGCCGCCGCCTCGCCGCGGCCGTCTGACAGCAGCGCCTGGGCACGGTACCAGCGGTAGAGGGCGGACGCGGGCATCGCTTCGGCCGCCGCTTCGAGCGACTGCGCCGCGCCGGATGCATCGCCGGCGAGCAGGCGCGCGACGCCGAGATAGAAGAACACCTCTCCGTCAGCGGCGCCGGCCTGCACACAGCGCGACAGCCCCGCCGCGGCCTCCTCGTAACGACCCTCGGTGTAGTGCGCCATCGCCTGGGTAAAGGCGGCCGAATCCGTCTCGCCTCGTAGTTCACTGGCCAGATACGGGTACGGCACCGGCTCGACGAGGCCACGGTATCGCGCCGAGCGCTCCCGGGACACGTTCACTGTCAGCACGATCAGCGCAATCACCGCCGCGGCGGCCAGACCGCCGCCCCACCAGCCGCGGCGGGCCGGCAGCCACCTTCGCGCGCTTCGCTGCGCCGCGAATTGTTCCGGATCGAGCTCCGAAAAAAGCTCCGGTCCGTCTTGCCGCAGTTGCCGGGCGAGTTGCCGCCGGAACTCCAGATCCGCAAAGCACGTGTCGCACACGAAGAAGTGGCCCTCGTAGGCTTCGGTTTCCGACGCCGACAGCCGGCCGGCCAGGTACTCGTCCGCCATGTGCCGTTCTCTAATCGTCGTGCAGTCCATCAGATTCTTCCTCTGCAGCGATGGTTTCCGCCGCGCGCCAACCATGTATTCGCGGCACCTGCTCTTCACGTGCCTGTCGTGCCGTCACCGTCGGCTGCGGTCCTGCTCTCAGTTAGTTGCATCACGGACCGTTTTATCGGAAACCAATCAGATCTCCTTCGTACCGCGAGCGGATCAGTTTCAGCGCGTAGTTCTTCCATTCGCTGATGCGCTTGGGCGTCTCGTCTTGCGTCGCCGCGATCTCGGCCACGGTCTGGCCGCGGAAATAGTACAGATACAGCACCTGCCGGTACTTGGGTTTGAGTTCGCCGATCGTGTCGCGCAGCACACGCGCCATTTCCGCCGACTGGGCGGTTTCCACCGGCGACGGCGCCTCGTCCGGTATGTTTTCCGACAGTTCCGCGGTCACCGGACGGCGTTTGCGCAGAAACGCGGCGATCTTGTTGCGCGAGACGGCGTGGACAAAGGTCCCGAGCTGACATTCGCCGCGGAAGCGACCTTCTCGCAAGCAGACGATCGTATCCTGGAGGATCTCGCTGGTCAGGTCCTCGCTATCCGGACCGGGGGAGAGCGCCCGTTCGACCAGGATCCTGACCCGCGTCTGGTAGTGCGTGTAGAACTCGGCTTCCGCTTCCCGATTGCCGGTGCCGATAGCGGTGCTCAGTTCGGTGGTGCTCAGTTCCGACGGTTTCCAGACCATGGTCGCTCCACGAAAAGAATCCCGGTCGCCCTCGCCACCGAATCGCTCGCCACGGAAACTCGGTTTCCGACATGGACGCGGTAGACGACTGCTGCGGCAAGGATAGAGTGATCGACGGTCAGTGCCCAGCAATAAACGCCGGTAGGTGTACCATGCGCCGTGGCTCCGCCGGCGCCGAAAAGAGGACAGATTTCATTCTGTATTTGCGACTTGTATGCGCGAGATTGTGTGGTATGATACACACTGGTCAACCCGTAGGCGATTCCTGGAGATCTCGCGTCGTCGTGACCAACGTCGACTGCCCCTTCCTCTTCGCTTACCGTTCGTTA
>CAYLIV010000045.1:0-29138 GCA_964384055.1 uncultured Fibrobacteraceae bacterium | reverse complement strand
TACGGCGCCATGCGCCTGTACAGCCAGCTGGCGCAGGACTGCGAGCTGAAGATCGGCAAGACGATCTGGGTGGCGGGCCACTCGGGACCCGAAACCGCCGAGGACAGCCGAACCCACTTCGGCATCTTCGCGCCGGGCGTCACCTCGCTCTTCCCGGATGGACACGTCATCGAGATCCATCCCTGGGAATACAACGAGGTGCCGGTGATGCTGGCGGCCGCCATGCAGACGGAACAGCCAATCGTCGCGCTGCATCTGACCCGCCCGGGACTCGAGTTGCCGGACCGGGCGGCGCTAGGCCTCGCATCGCACTTCGAGGCCGCCAAGGGTGCCTACGTCCTGCGCGACTACCGGGACGGACAGCCGCGCCAGGGCGTCATCATGGTGCGTGGCACCATGTCCACGTACAACCTGATCCAGGCGCTGCCCGAGATCGACGCCGCCGACGTCAATGTCAAGATCGTCGCCGTGCCGAGCGTGCAGCTGTTCAAGCTGCAGCCGGCCGCCTACCAGGAAAGTGTCCTGAATGCCGGCGATCGGATGAACAGCACCTTCATCACCAACATGTCGCGCCGCACCATGAGCGACTGGACCTTCAATCCGGTGGCGGAGCAATACGCCCTCAGCAGCGACTGGGACGACAAGTGGCGGCCCGGCGGCAGCATCGCCGAGGTTTGCGTCGACGCCAAGATCGATCCCGAATCAATCCGTGACGGCGTGGTCCGCTTCGCGCAGGACTTCGAGTCGCGGATGAAGATCCTCTCCGAGATGGTGGGTTCGGCGAAAGCGTAGTACGGGCGCCGTCACGATACACGGCACCAACCGTTCGACCCCCCGTCTCCCGATGGGGGGTCGTTTTATTCAACGGCGCAGCGCACGCGGTTGAAAATATCCCATCTATCCAGTATGATCATAGGACTCACCACCGGCAACAGCAGCAGAGAATGGGGAATGCAGCATGTCAGCGCGAACTCAAACAGGAAAATATCTCTTTGCGATTCTGGTAATGTTCGTTCTCGGTGTCGTCATGGCCTGTGATACCAACGCCTTCCCGAGTTTCTGGAACAGCCGCTGCGCGAGTTGTCACAGCGACGACACGATCAGCTGCAACGGCTGCCATTGGCATCGCAACCCGCTGACGGCAACAGCCGATCAGGATGCGTATGCGCCCGGCAGCACCGTAACCGTAACGCTGGCCGGCGGGAGCCAGAGCGGCTGGATTCGCGGGTTGCTATACGACGAAGCCAACAACGAACTCGACCGTGCGTCGGGACCGACGGGAACCGGCGACGACGGGCAGGGTAGTCCAGTGACCTTCCCCGTATCGCTGCAGGCGCGCGCACCGTACGCCCCCGGTCCCTACACCTGGGAAGCTGCCTGGTTCGGAAGCGTCAACGCCGGCGGCGGCAATCACCTCGAATCCCGAGTACCGGTAGCCATCATGGTGAGCGACGATTCGGTGGCCGTACCCGAGGAAGATCAGTCGCGCGCCAGTACCTGGAGCCGGATCAGAGCCTTGTATCGTTAACGGACGATACCGGCATGGCGACTCCGGAGAGCTCGGCACCGCGCGCGCCGTCAGCTCCCCATGGCCGCAGCCAGGGCGTCGACGAACTTCTGCGAGAAGGTCGCGAAGAACGTGTCTTCGTCGAGGCCGGTCGCCGTGATATCCAGGAAGTGTTTACCGAACAGGGGCATCTGCAGGTTGAACTTCTTGCCGCCGTTCTCCGTCTTGAACAGGGCATCGAATTCGTTGTACTCCACGACTTCCAGGTCCGGGTCCATTCCGGCCATCCGGAACATCGCTTCGAACATGCCGACCATTGGCGAGTTGGCGGTGACCGTTACCGAGATATGTCCGTTGCCGCCCTGCTGGTTGTAGCTCTGCTCGACCACCAGTCCGATGGAACCGGCCATGGCGCCGCCGAACGGATTGTTCTGTTGCTGCTGGGTCGACTCCTGTTTCGTGAACCCACTGGGTGCCGGCGGCATGGCGGCCAGGATCACGGCATGGTGCTGCGCGGCAGCCAGGGAAATCGCGTCCTGCAGACGGCTGATGCAGGTGCCGAAATCCTGCTGGTGAAAGGCCTCGCCGCTGGCTTTCAGCAACCCGTCGAAATCGGCCGGCGTGTTCTTTTTCTGACGCACCTGGGCCTCGGCGGGCAAACAAAACAGTAGCACGATGGCGAACGCGATGAGTTGACGCATGATCCCCTCCTGGAAAAACAAATATGCCTGAGAAGCTTTGAATGTACCGCCAATCTCGTCGTGGCGCAACAGATCGAAACACAGATCGAAACACAGATCGATACCCGCGGAATCGATTCTCGGACGGACGCACTCGAATGCGCAGCCGACGGTCCCGGTAGAAAAAGTATGTCGGCGCAGGGTATGAGTGCTATTGTTTCCCGGTCTAACAACGTGGCGCCACCGGAGCGGCGAAAACGGGGTAACACATGAGGTCCAAGCAGCATACGATGTTTTGGGGCGTGAGCGCTATTGCCCTGGCGACGCGCTTTGCACACGTCCTGATCAGCGCCAACCCGGACATCAATCCCCATTTCGTGCATCCCATCATGGACGAGCAGGTGTACGACGATCTTGCGCGGGGGATACTGAACGGCACCTGGCCGACGGCGAACCCGTTTTTCCAGGCGCCGCTCTATCCATACTTCCTGGCCCTGCTCTACAAGATCTTCGGACTGGACAACCGCCTGCTCGTTCAACTGGCGCACGGTGTGGTCTCCGCCGGCGGTGCCGGCCTGGCGGCCCTGTGCGCGGCGCGGATCTGGAACCGCCGGGCGGGTTGGCTCGCGGGGTTGCTGCTGGCCGGCGCCTGGACGAGTGTCTACTTCGCCGGCGAATTGCTGGCCACGAGCCTGGCGTCGACCCTGTTGCTCGCCCTGCTGTGGGCCCTGCTCGCGGCCGAGACGGACGCGCGCCGGCAGGCGGTTCCGCAACGATTGCTGCTGGCCGGTGTGCTGTGGGGGCTGTGTGCGGTGACGCGCCCCAACGTGCTGATCCTCGTGCCGGTGATTGCCTGGTATCTGTACCGGCATGGCGGTCTGCGACCTCCGCGCGCCTGGCTTTTCCTGCTGCTGGGCATGGCACTGCCGCTGCTGCCGGTAACCGGTTACAATCTGTTCAAAGGGCATGACCCGGTCCTCATTGCCAGCTCGGGCGGCGTCAATTTCTACGTCGGCAACAACAGCCAGGCCGACGGTATGAGCGTTTATGTACCCGGGACGGCAGCGTCCTGGGAGGGCTTGACCGATCAGGTGACCGCGCTGGCGGAAAACGAGAGCGGGCGCTCACTCCGGCCGTCGCAGGTCGATCGTTTTTATTACCGCAAGGGACTGGATTTCCTGATGCGCGAACCCGGTGAGGCGGCGCGGCTCTATGCGGCCAAGCTGCGTTATCTCTTCGCGGCCGGCGAACGTTCGAACAACAAGAACATCTACTTCTGGCGAGATCGATCGCCTCTGTTGCGCTGGCCCGTGTGGCTCGGCTGGGCGCCGATCTTGGCGCTGGCCGTGCTGGGGTGGTTTCGGCGCGATCTGCTTCCGGCGCGCCGTTTCGTGCTGCTCGCGGTTCCCGCCGCTTACGCAGTGACCTTGCTCGCGTTCTTCGTCAACGCGCGGTTTCGGTTGCCGGCGCTGGCGCTGCTGTCCGTAGCGGCCGGCGGCGGGCTGGACTGGCTGTGGACCATGTGGCGTGGTCGTTCCTGGGCCGGTGCGAAACCGGGGCTGATCGTCGCCGCGGCGGTACTGGCATTCGCGATCATCCCCGACGCTCTGAACTTCCGGCCCGCCGAGGGCTTCAAGAATCCGTTCATCTGGCGCTCGCTGGGACAGAGTTACGCCGCAGCCGGCAAGCTGGATCGGGCGAGTCGGGCCTACGAACGCGCCTTTGAATACCGGTCGTATGCCTCGCCGGAACGGCTCGCATGGATCGCTGACTACCTCTTCGCCGAACGCGGCAACATCCTGCTGCAACTCGGCCGCCAGTCCGAAGCACTGCAACTCTACGGCCGGTGGACACGGGAACGGTCGAACAGCGCGGCTGCGCACGTCAACCTCGGCGACCTGCTGCTCCGATTGCAGCGTCGCGACGAGGCGATAGGGCATTTCGCCCGTGCGCTGGAGATCGATCCGGACAACACCGGCGCGTTGCTCGGCCAGGCCTGGATTCTCCTGGGTCAGGGCCAGGCCGCCGAGGCGCTGCCGCGCTTTCAGCGGGCTGCCGCGGACGGGACCAACAATTACGCCCTGTTCGGTGTCGGGCTGGCGTTGATCCAGCTCGAGCGCCTGCAGGAGGCCGAGACCACCTTCACCGAACTGCTGCGCCGGCAACCGGACAACTGGCAGGCGCTGGGCAACCTGGCCGGCGTGTACGAACGCACCGGTCGGCTGCAACTGGCCAGACAAGCCTATCAGCGTTTGCTCAGGCTGCGGCCGGATGACGAACGAGCTCGTCGTTGGCTGGCGGAGAATCCGTGATCCCACCTCGGGATCACGGCACGCGTCCCTCGATCAAGTACTGCCCCGCCGCCAGCGGTCGGCTGCCTTCGAACGTAAATCCGGAGCATTCGAGCAGGTCCTGGAACTCGTCCTCGGTGCGCTCCCGTCCCGTGCCGCTGACCAGCATGATCAGATCCGAGAATTTCGCCGGATCCGGTCCCGCGTCCGGGCGCAGCACGTATTCCACGAGCAGCAACCGTCCGTCGGGCCGGAGCGCGTCCCGGCAGCGCCGCAACAGGGCCCGCGCCTGCGTATCGTCCCAGTCATGGACCACGCTCGACAGGATGCAGACGTCGCCGGTGACCGGAAACTGCCGCCGGAAGTCGCCTGCCACGATCCGACACCGATCGCCGAACCGCTGATCGGCGAGCCACGCCCGCGCGCGCTCGGCGACCGCGGGCAATTCGAACAGCGTCCCCTGCAGGTGTCGGTGCGCGTTCAACACCTCGGCGAGCAGGCAGCCCAGCCCGCCGCCGACATCGACGACCTGGCGGGCGGCGCCGAAATCGTAGGCGGCGGCCAGGGCCGTCGCCACCGGTTGCGTCCGCTCCACCATCACGTCATTGAATACCTGCGCGGCTTCGCTGTGGCGAGCGAGGTACTCGTCGATGGGACAATCGAATACGTCGGGATATGCCGGGCGTCCGGTCTCGACGACCCGCGACAGCGCGCCGAACGGCCGCCACGTCCAGTCGCCACCCGCCCAGAGCGCGAAGTTGCGCAGCGACGGACGATCCGACCGCAGCCAGCCCGACAGGGCGGTCTGCCGAAAAAGCTCGTCGTCGTCGGACTCGAACACGCCGACGCCGGCCAGTACCCGCAGCAAACGGCGCAACGCGTCGCAGTCCACTTCCAGTGAGCGGGCCAGGTCGGGGACCGATCGCGGTCGGTCGGCCAGCAGATCGGCCAGACCGAGGCGGGCGGCGACATACACGGCCTGCGTGACGAGAAAACCACTGATCATCTGCCCCAGGGTCTGGGATGCGTGCTGCGTACGATCGTCAGGCTTATCATTCCGGTTTGACATGAGTGCTCCTTTGGTCGTGGGTAGTCGGATAACGCGCACTCGCACGGGCGTCGGCCGCCGCTAGACTGGCGGCAAACAAGGGAAACGCGTCGAGTTGTGCGGGGAGACGGATGGGGAAATCCGGGAGTGAATGATCCGGGCGGTTAGCGGTGGCAGGCCGGACAGGTGGCGGTCGGTACGATCCGTCGACCTGATTCGTCGATGGTAAACTACCGCAGGTGTGTCCTGGATAGTATAGCCGCGAGTGGCGGGAGCGCCAGGTGTTTCCGTTGCGTACCGGTGCGCTGCCGCCGGTCGCCTCGATCCGCGACGCGGCCGGATTTTCCCCTGAGCGACGACCCGCCGGCATGGTATGGTCGAGATCACACGGCCGTGCGTACTGCAATGAGGGAGACATGCGTGCCTGATTGCCGACAATCACACCAGCACCGTTACCGGCAATGTCGAGGCGGTGTCAGCGCGCTGATCGCGCTCTTGCTGCTGCTGTCCAGCGGTGATCTTCCGGGATCGAGCCGGGCGCAGACCGCCGTCGTCGACGGCTCCATCGAATTCGTCGAAAGCGTACCGACGGAGACGGCACTCGATCTACCCGACCTGGACGACGCCGCCTCGGTCTGGATCGAGCTGATCGACGGCGCGCGAACATCGCTGGACATCGAGTCGTTCTACTTCAGTTCCCGACCTGGCGGTTCCGGTCGGCTCGAGCCGGTCCTCGCCGCCGTCGCCAGAGCGGCGGCGCGCGGCGTACGGGTCCGTGTTCTGGCCGACCGGAGCTTCGACACGCTGTATCCCGAGTGCACCCGCCGACTCGCCGCGATCGCGGGCATCGATGTCCGCTTGCTGGACGCACGCACACTCTGGGGAGGCGTACAGCACGCCAAGGGATTCGTGATCGACGGCAAGACGGTATTTCTGGGCAGCCAGAACTGGGACTGGCGCGCGCTGGAGCACATCCGCGAGCTCGGTGCGGTCATCCGGCAGCGCGAACTGGCCGCGACTTTCCAGGCGCTCTTTCGCCACGACTGGTTGCTGGCCGACGACATCGGCGAACTGAACCCGGTAGCGGACTCGACGCCGGCGCACAGCGGGGTCACGGGTGCCGAACCCGGCCATGTGCACACGACGACGCCGGCCGCTTATCAGCCAATGCTGACCGCGAACGACCGTGTCGTCGAGGGATGTCTGGCAGCCAGTCCGCCTCACGCCCTGCCCGCCGGCGTTCCCTGGGATGAGCCGATGCTGATCGACATGATCGATACGGCTCGCGACACGTTGCGGGTGCAGTTGCTGAGCTACAACCCGACCGACCGCTCGGGCGGTTTCTACGCTGCTCTGGACAACGCGCTCCGGCGAGCGGCGGCGCGCGGCGTGCAGGTCAGGATGATCCTCGCCAACTGGTCGAAACGCCACTACATGCTGCCGCACATCCAGAGCCTGGCCGTACTGCCCAACCTCGAGATCCGCTTCACCAACATCCCCGAACACTCGAGCGGTTTCGTGCCCTACGCCCGGGTGGAGCACGCCAAATACCTGACCGCCGACCGGCAGGCCGGCTGGCTCGGCACGGCCAACTGGTCGCGCAGCTATTTCCACTCATCGCGCAATATCAGTCTATTCTTGCGCGGCGACGGCTGTACCGCGACGCTCGATCGATTCTTCGCGCGCAGCTGGTCCAGCGAATTCGCTGAAGTGGTCGATCCCTGTGGACAGTACGAACCGCCGCGGCGAGAATAGCAGGCTGGCCGACCGCGGCGGTCGGCGGCCAGACGGACCATCGGCAACAGGCACAGCAACCAGAAAGGACCTGACCGTGTCACTGCCCTATCCCTTCGCGGACATGAGCAAGGAAGAGCTGCTGGGCTGGCTGCAAGATGCTGCCAAGCTATGGCTCGCCCACGACGGCCTGTGGTTTCAGGCCATCGAAAACGACGCCGGGCTCGACCAGGCCATCGCCCACGATGCCACAGCCTGGAGCCGCTTCTCCCCCATCGAGGCCCGGCGAATCATGAAACGCCTGGATATCGAACCCGGCGGCGGTGTGGACGCGCTCGTCGCCTGCCTGCAGCACCGTCTCTACGGGCACCTGAACGAACAGGAGATCGGCGAACGCAGCGACCGCAGGGTCGTGTTCCGCATGCGGCAATGCCGCGTCCAGGGAACACGCGCCCGAAAAGGGCTTGCCGATTTCCCGTGCAAGGAAGTAGGTATCGTGGAGTACTCGACCTTCGCCAGGACGGTCGACCCGCGGATCGAGACTCGCTGTATCGCCTGCCCTCCGGACGATCATCCGGAGCAGTGGTTCTGTAGCTGGGAATTCACGCTGGCCGATTGAGGCCTCTCGTGCCGGCGCACGCACTCAGGAGGATTCGTCAATGGTACCCGAAGGCAATCGCTACCAGCGGCTGCAAAAACAACGTGTCGCAGTGGTCGTGATCGATCTGCAAGAGCGGTTTCGAGATATCATTCACGGTATGCCGGCGGTGGTCGCCGCCACCGACCGTTTGATTCGTTTCTGCCAGCAGTTGCAGATCCCGATCGTGACGACCGAACACTATCCCCGCGGCCTCGGCGTGACCTTACCCGAATTGCGGCGGCTCTTCGATCCCTTCGAGCCCATCGAGAAGATCAGTTTCAGCTGCTGCGGCAACGGTGAATTCAACAACACGATCGATCAGCTCGGACGTGATCAGCTGATCCTCTGCGGCATCGAAACGCACGTCTGTGTGTATCAGACCGCGCTGGATCTGGTCAACAGGGACAAGCTGGTAACGGTCGCCGTCGATGCCGTCAGCTCCCGGCGCGCGGCCGATCGCGAGATCGGGCTGCGGTGCATGGCGGATCTCGGTGTCCGGAACATGGGCGTCGAGATGATCATGTTCGAGATCCTCAAGCGAGCCAGGACGGACGACTTCAAGCTGGTGGCGAATCTACTGAAGGAATAGTGTCGGAAACCGGCGTGGTAACCCGCCACGAAGCTGTCGCCCACCAGGACAACCTCTGTCACCGCAAGCGATGGTTGTTGCCTCGTCACGGTGCCGGCAGAATCACGACTTCGATGCGACGGTTCCGAGAACGTCCCTCCGGCCGGCTGTTGGGAGCGATGGGAAAGTCCGGTCCCAGGCCGGTCGACTGCAAACGCTCCGCAGGCAGCGACAACCGCTTGGCCAGCAGATCCGCCACGGTTTCGGCCCGGCGGCGGGACAAACGCTGGTTGGCATCGCGACTGCCGGTATCGTCGGTGTGGCCTTCGACCCGTATGGTAGCAGCGGGGAAAAGCCCGATAGCGGCAACCAGATTCTCCAGCAGATCCGTCCGCTCGGTCCTGAGCGTCGCGCTGCCGACAGCAAAGGTGAAGCCGAAAACGCGAACCCTGATTTCGCCTTCCGGCGACAATACGACCTCGCCGTCTTGTGCGGCGAAGGTGTCGCCGATCTGCCGGATCGCCTCTTCGCGCTGCTGGCGCCTGGTGAGCACCGATTCCGCAGCGCTGCGATCCGCCTCGGCCACGCCGGCACGCAGCTCGGTTTCCCACAATCGGTGACGTAGACTGCTGACCTCGACCTGCAAGGCGGTCAGTGTCGATTCCTGGGCGGCGATCGTGCCCACGGTTTCGGTCTGCAACCGACGATTGACCACGGTCAAGGAATCGATCAGCATGGTCCGCGCCAGCACGCGCCGGCTCAGCGCTTGCAGCAGGGCGTCGGCGCCAGCAGGGCCGGTCAGCGTCTCCGGTATCGCCAGGTCGTAGAGCGCCGCGATTTCCACCAACGAGCGATCATAGCGGCCCAGGAGCGTGGCCAGCGGATTCTTGTGACCGCGTATCTCACGCAACAGCTCGGCCGCGTTCACGAGTCGACGCCCCCGCGTACGCATGCGCTCGATCGCGTCCTGATCGCAACCGCTCTGTTCGGCGTCTTTCAACTCGCCTTCGAGGCGACGATACTCCTCGGACAGATTACGCTTGGCGCCGAGGTCCTTGGCGGCGTCGAGCAAACTCCTGATCTCGAGCAGCGGACTCTTGTCCGTATCGTCCTGGGCGGCCGTAACCGCAGGCAGCATCGGCAGGGTCAGCAGGACTACAACGAACCCTACCCAGCAGTGCGTGCCATATGGTCGGTGGCTATTCCGGGCTCTCATCGACGGCTCCTTCGCGATCGGCAGGCTCACTAGCCGCAACAACGCTTGAATTTCTCACCGCTGCCACAGGGGCACGGTTCGTTACGACCGACCTTCGGCGCTTCGCGTACGAAAGGCTGCGTCTTGACCGGCTCGCCCTCGACGAAGTACCACTGGCCGTCTTCCTTGCTGAAAAACGCGTTTTCGTGATGGACCTGGCGCTCGCCGTCGTAGGTGAACTCGGCGACGAACTCCACGCTGCCCTTGGCGTCGTCTTCACCGCCATCAACGGCGGAACGGATTTCGAGACCGTGCCATTGGGAATCAGACGCCCACTGGCGAGCGCTTTCCTCGTCGTGTTCGGCCCGTTTGTCCGGATGCAGCGTGGCCAGCAGGTAGTCCATCTCCACCTGTGTGTAAGCGCTGTAGCGTGAACGCATCAACTGCTCGGCGGTTTCGGCTTTCCTCTCGCCGCCGATCAAGGGCCCGCAGCAATCGGCAAAGGACGCTCCGGAACCGCAGGGACATTCGTTCATCGGTGTGAACCTCGTTTTCGGATCTGGCTTCTTCAGTCAAGGGCCGCCAGATGTCCGGCGGCCCCAGTTGATTCGCTTCGCAATTGCTACCGGCAACCGACGGCTGTCCTACCTCGCCTTCTTGGCGGTGCGATACATGTAGAAGCAGAGCAGCGCGAACACGACCACCGACACGATTGCCGAGGCCGGATTTTCCTCGACCCAGTGATGCAAGCCCAGCGCATGGATCAGCGACCAGTCGCTGGCCTCCACCACGGTGCCGTCATGGAGCGTCTTGGTCCAGCCGGACTTCTCGGCGATCATCTGGCCGAAGAACAGGATGAACGCGGAAACGACGCCGATGATCGCACCACCGGCCACGAAGCCGGAGGCGATCAGCGTACCCTTTTCTTTCCGCTTGCCCCGGATTTCCTCGGTCGAGCCCTTGGTGGAGAAGTAGGCCACCAGCCCGCCGGCCAGAATCGGGGTGTTCAGGTGCAACGGCAGGTACATGCCCAGGGCGAAGGCCAGCGGTGGCACGCCGATGAACTCGAGCACCAGGGCCATGAAACAACCGCCCATGTAGAGCAGCCACGGCGCCGGATCGCCGGTCATCAGGGGCTGGATCACCGCGGCCATGGCGCTGGCCTGCGGCGCCTCGAGCGGGCTGCCCGCGCCGAAGCCGTAGACCTTGTTCAGGACCATGATCACACCGGCGACCGCGGCGGCGGAAAAGATCGTGCCGAGGAACTTCCACTGCTGCTGCACGCGCGGCGTGGTGCCCAGCCAGTAGCCAATCTTCAGATCGCTGATGAAACCGCCGCTCATGGACAGCGCAGTACAGACCACGCCGCCGATCAGCAGGGCGCAGACGATGCCGCTGTCGCCCTTCAGACCGACCGCGTTGAGGATCACCGAACTGATGATCAGGGTCATCAGGGTCATGCCGGAGACCGGGTTGGTGCCGACGATGGCGATGGCGCGCGCTGCCACGGTGGTGAACAGAAACGCGATGACCGCCACGATCAACAGGCCCGTGATCGCCCAACCCAGCGCACCGGTGACGCCAAACCAGAAAAAGGCGAAGACGACGATCAGCGTGATGATCATCAGCCCCCACACCAGCTTCATGGGCAGGTCGCTCTGGGTTCGCTCGATCGGACCCTCGGCTCCGCCGGCCTTGCCGCCACCGATCTCACCGAGCGCCAGTTTGAAGGCCCCGACGATGATGGCGCGCGACTTCCAGACACCGATCAGGCCCGCCATGGCGATGGTCCCGATGCCGATGTGCCGGACGTAGTCTTCGAAAATGGTCTGGGGCGTCATGGCGATGATCTCGGCGACCTCGAATTCCTTGCCGATGAAACCGACCGCGGGGATGAGCACCCACCAGGCCAGGAACGAACCCGAGGCGATGATCAGCGCGTACTTCAGGCCGACGATGTAGCCCAGACCCACGACCGCGGCGTCGACGAGCATGCGGAACTCGAGCCGCACGTCGGTTGCCAGGTTGTTGCCCCAGTTGAAGGTCGTGGTCGTGAAGCGTTCGCGCCAGAGTCCCAGCGTGCCCGACAGGAAATTGTAGACGCCGGCAAAGGCGCCCGCCTGGATCAGGATCTTGGCCTGACCGCCACCCGCTTCGCCGGCCATCAGCACCTCGGTGGACGCCGTGGCCTCGGGGAACGGGAACTCACCGTGCATGTCCTTGACGAAATAACGGCGGAACGGAATCAGGAACAGGATACCCAGGCAGCCGCCGAGCAGCGACGCCATGAAGATCCGGAAAAATCCCGCTTGCTGGTCGAGCCCGAGTATATACAGACCCGGCACGGTGAAAATCGCGCCGGCAACCACCACGCCCGAGGCCGATCCGATAGACTGGATGATGACGTTCTGCTGCAGAGCGTCCTTCTTCTTCAGCAGACCGCTCAGGCCGATGGCCAGGATGGTGATGGGGATCGCCGCCTCGAATACCTGGCCGATCTTCAGCCCCAGATAGGCGCAGGCAGCGGAGAACAGCACCGCATAGAACAAACCCCAGAACAGGGAGTATCCGGTCACTTCCGGCACGATCTTGCTGGCCGGGATGACCGGGACGTACTCCTCTCCCGGTTTGAGCGTGCGGTACGCATTCTCGGGCAGACTCTTCTTGCCGCTGATTTCCATGAGTACCTCCGCGTGGGTCGATGAATCGGCACGTAATTGCCGCTGGCGAAATTGCCACGGCTAGGAACACTACCACCCAGAGGCTGGACAAACAAGAAACAGTTATCGCAACTGCGGGCGGCCCCTGGCGCTCCGACAACCGGCAAACGTCGACTTGCGTAGGGCCCGTCCGCGCAGTTATCTTCGCCGGGTTGTTTTTTGTCTGCCCGCGCCGGTTCCCCATTTCGTCGCCGACGGCGGCCGCGCGGTTTCGTCAATCATCCAGCGGAGGCCCGCCATGCTAGAACGGAAAGCGGATTCGCAGTTCCCCTCGCTCGTCGATCGTTTCGTCTCGTACGTCAAGGTCCACACGACCAGTAGCGAAGAGTCCGAAACCTATCCCTCGACCGAGCGCCAGTTCGATCTGGCGAAGATCCTGGTCACGGAGCTGAGGGCGCTCGGCCTCGACGACGCGAAGGTCGATGACAACTGCTACGTCACGGCGACCTTGCCCGCCAATTTCCCGGCCGGGGAAAAGGTACCGGCCATCGCCTTCATCTCCCACATGGACACCTATCCCGAGGTCAGCGGCGAGAACGTCATTCCCACCTTCCACGACAACTACCAGGGCGGCGACATCGACCTGCCCCAGGAAGGCCGGAAGATAACGGTGAAGGACAATCCCTATCTCGAGACCTGCAAGGGCGAGACGATCATCACCGCCGACGGCACCACGCTGCTCGGCGCCGACGACAAGGCCGGTATCGCCGAGATCCTGGAGGCGCTCACACGGTTGAAGGAGAATCCGGACTTCCAGCACGGCCCGGTCAAGATCGCCTTCACGCCCGACGAGGAAGTGGGCCAGGGCGTGAAACACTTCGACATCGAGGAGTTCGGGGCCACGGTCGCCTACACCATGGACGGCGGGCAGCGGGGCGAGGTGGAAAACGAGACCTTCTGTGCCGACAGCGCCATCGTCAAGTTCATCGGGCGCGATATCCATCCCGGATACGCCAAGGACAAGATGATCCCGTCGATCAAGGTCGCGTCGGAATTTGTCGCCAGCTTGCCGCGCGAGGGCACTCCCGAGACCACCGAGGGCCAGGAGGGTTACATCCACCCGATCAGTATCAAGGGCAACACGAGTGAAACCGAAGTTACGCTCCTGATCCGCGATTTCGACGTGAACGGTCTCGAACCCAAGGCCGAGAAGATCCGCGAGTATGCCGAGAAAGCGTGCGCGAAGTGGCCCGGCAGCAGCATCGATTTCGAGATCAAGCAGTACTACCGCAACATGAAATATGATCTCGAAAAAGAACCGCGGGCCATCGAGTACGCCATGGAAGCGGTCAAGCGCACCGGTCTGGAGCCCAAACTCGGTTCGATCCGCGGCGGTACCGACGGCTCGAACCTTTCGGCGCGTGGCCTGCCGACGCCGAACATCTTCACCGGTGAACAGGCTTTCCACGGCTACACCGAGTGGATCTGCGTCAAGGACATGCATCTGGCGGTGGACACGATCCTGCAGCTGATCGGGGTCTGGACCGAGAAGGAGTCCTGATTCGAGTCCGCAGCTGATTGCGCTTGAATCGTAATTCATTCAATTACAACAATATATTGGGATTAATGTACCGGCCGGATCCTCCGGCCGGTTTTTTTTATTTCAGTGCCGAATAGAAATACCGATTGTGTGTATGATGTCATAGTGATATCATTATGATATCTGACACGAACCAGGGATCACCGGATCCCAAAGCGCTGGAGGCTCGACGATGCACGCCGACAAGACTTTCAATTCCGCGTCCGGTTGGGCGATACTGTTCATCAACATCTGCCTGTACGCCGTGTTCATCTACCTGCTCATCGCCGGTATCGCCGCCGAGATCCCTGGTCAGATCATCACCATGAGCATCCTGCTGGTGGTGAACATATTCCTCTCTGCCGGATTCTTCATCATCAATCCCAACGAGGCGGCTGCCCTGTTGTTGTTCGGTGCTTACAAGGGTACGAGCACGCAGAACGGATTCCGTTACGCCAATCCTTTCCTGACGAAGATGAAGGTCTCGCTCCGAGCACGCAACTTCAACAGCGAGCGCCTCAAGGTGAACGATCTGACGGGTAATCCCGTCGAGATCGCGGTTGTCGTGGTCTGGAAGGTGCGGGATTCCGCCATGGCGCTGTTCGAGGTCGACGACTACGAGGACTACGTCACAACCCAGAGCGAGTCTGCCGTACGACACCTGGCCAGCTCCTACCCGTACGACGGCCCCGAAGACAGCCTGACGTTGCGCGGCGCCACCGATGAGATTAATGCTCACCTGCAGCGGGAACTGCAGGAGCGTCTGAACCAGGCCGGTGTGACCGTCATCGAGGCGCGGATCAGCCACCTGGCCTACGCGCCGGAGATCGCCGGCGCCATGCTGCAGCGGCAGCAGGCCAGCGCCGTGGTCGCCGCCCGGAAGAAGATCGTCGAGGGCGCGGTGGGCATGGTCGAGATGGCGCTGGAAGAGCTGAACGCCAAGGAGCTCGTCGAGCTCGACGAGGAAAAGAAGGCCACGATGGTCAGTAATCTGCTCGTGGTGCTGTGCAGTGAACACGCGGCTCAGCCGGTGGTCAACACCGGTACGCTGTATCAATAGCGAAACCGCATCGAGACAATAACCACGTAGCCGGAGCGATACCGTGGCAGCCCGCAAGACGTTTCCCCTCCGCATCAGCCCGCAGCTCTACACAGAGCTGCGGCGCTGGGCCGAAGCGGAGTTCCGCAGTGTCAACGGGCAGATTGAATTCCTGCTCGGACAGGCGGTCAGACAGCGCAATCGCCGGAACCAGGCGGACGGTGCGACCGACCTGGACAGCAATCAGGACGACTCTTGAAGCCTGTATTCCCTGATCTTTCGCCAGAGTGTCGTGCGGTCGATGCCGAGTTGCCGCGCCGCGCGGGAGCGGTTCCAGCCGGCGCGCTCGAGCGCCGCCAGGATGAGATCCCTCTCCTGGTCGCTATGCAAAGGCACCTCCCGCAGACCGGCCTGCCCGCCGCGGGATATCTCCACCGGTAGATGCTGCGGCTGGATCACCCCACCACGACGCAGCACGAGCGCGTGTTCGACGGCATTGGCCAGCTCGCGAACGTTGCCCGGCCAGGCGTGCGCCATCATCGTCGACATGGCGGCGCTGGAGATGTCCACGTCGGCGGCCGCTTCATCGGTTGCGCGAGCACGATCCAGAAAATGGCGGACCAGCAGCGGGATATCCTGTCGCCGCTGGCGCAACGGAGGAATCTCCAGTGATACGACCTTGATCCGGTAGAAGAAGTCCTCGCGCATCCGGCCGGTCGCCAGCAGCGCCGCGAGGTCCCGGTTGGTGGCCGAGACGACCCGCACATCCACCGGCCGCGGCTGATTCTCACCGACCCGCTCCACGACCCGCTCCTGCAGCACCCGCAGCAGCTTGACCTGGATCACCGGGCTCACATCACCGATCTCATCCAGGAAGATGGTGCCGCCGCTCGCTTCCTCGAAACGCCCCCGGCGCGACGCGATTGCGCCGGTGAACGCGCCCTTGGCATGCCCGAAGAGTTCGCTTTCGAGCAGCGACTCGGACAGCGCGGAACAGTTGACCTGCACGAAAGGCCCGGACGCCCGGTTGCTCTCGTTGTGGATGGCCTTGGCCACCAGCTCCTTGCCCGTGCCGCTCTCACCGCGGATAAGCACGCTGGCCGGACTCGCCGCCACGTCCTCGATCAGACGAAACAGCTCCTGCATGCGTTGGTCCTGGCCGACGATATCGCCGAGGCGCCGGCGGCGCCTGATCCGTTTACGCAACTCGGTGACCTCGGTCACGTCGCCAAGTATGAGTGCGACCCCCATGGAGCCGCCCTGGCGGGGCTCGAGGGGCACCGAGCGGATGAGCACCTGCCCCCTGCCACCGCTCCGCAGCCTGATGGACGTCTGGAAATCGAGGATCGGCTCACCGCTGCGCAAGGTCTCGGCCAGCTGGTCCGAGGGACAGCTCTCGTCGCCGTAGAGCGTACACACCGGACTGCCGGCCAGTTCGACGAAGTCGCGACCGAGAATGCGCTCGGCAGCCGGATTCACGCCGATAATCCGCAGATCGCCATCCACGCCCACGACGCCTTCCCGCATGGCCGACAGCACCGGCAGCAAGCACGCCGGGCCGAAACTGTTGAGCGCGGGTCCGGCCTCGCACGGTAGTTCCGGCTGCTTCGAATCGTCTGCGATGGACACGGTCCGCACCTCCTGATGGCAGCACCCGGTCATCGTCAGCCACCACAATGACCGCGGAAGACGACCCCGGCGTAGCATGCAACACTTATGTTGCAACAATATAGCTGCATGCAACGCTAACGTCAAACACCCGGACTTTGTCGTGTCATCACAGGACACGATTAGATTGAAAATTAATACCCCTAAAACATTGCAATGATAATCGTTAACTGATTCATGAGAAAATTTATCTTCATTGCCCCGATCGGGCACGCGAGCTGCATGATGCTCTCCGAAAACAGCGTTCACGGTCTGCAGCTACCATTGCACAGACTGCAAACAGTCCGAAATCCGAAAGGAATCAACCATGGCTAACAGCATGAATGTTGACGGTAACAATTTCGACGTCGAAGTGGCTGCCAGCGATGTTCCGGTGCTCGTGGATTTCTGGGCGCCCTGGTGTGGCCCCTGCAAGATGATCGGCCCGATCGTCGAGGAGCTCGCCGCCGAGTACGACGGCAAGGTGAAGGTCGCCAAGATCAACGTGGACGACAATCGAGAGCTCGCCACCCGATTCGGCATCCGCGGCATTCCCACGGTAATGATCTTCAAGGACGGCAACGTGCATACGAGTTACGTGGGCGTGAAGCCCAAGGAGGAGCTGGCTTCGGCTCTGGACAGCGCCTTGAATTGACACCCGGTCGAGGCTCTAACCAGTGCCTCTTTGGTTGGCCGGGCCGCCTCTGGTGGCCCGGCCGTGTTCTTCGAGAGCGGCTGCCGGCTTCGCGGCTACCGCTTCGTATCGCGTGTTCCAGCCCTTGCCGAAATCGCGGCCAACTACCACCTTGTTAGCAATGACTACCTAGTACAATCCAGAACCGAAGGACAACCATGGCGGGATTTCTCGATGGCGTGAAGAAGGTTTTCGGCGGTGGGGACACGCTGAACAACATCGTGTTCATCGTTTTCGATAGTTGCCGGTACGACGCGTACATGGAGGCCAATACTCCCAATCTGGATCGGATCGGTGCGGCCGAGCAGCGCTACAGCTACGCCAGCTGGACCAGCCCGAGCCATTATACCTTCCTGATGGGAATGGTCCCCCATACGAGCCCGAAAGGCGTTTTCGCCTCCAACGTGTATCGCGAGGAGTTCTCGCTCTGGTCCGAGCGCCTGAACATCCCGGAAGTGGAGTTCAGCAAGTTCGTGCCGCAGCTCTCGCTGCCGCACTTCCTCAAGGCCCAGGGTTACTACAACGAAGGCTGGGTCAGCCTGCCCGTACTCAATCCCATGACCAGCCTCTCGGCCCATTTCGACAAGTACGAACTGGCCCCCTCGCACAACGACCTGCAGGCCATCTGCGATCAGCTCGAGTTCAAGAAGGACCAGCCGAGTTTCTTCTTCATCAATACCGGCGAAACCCACTATCCCTACCTGCTGCCCGGTGAGAAAGCCGACGACCTGCCCCACATCAGCGGCGTGCACGGCGTGTTCAAATCCCTCGACGAATTCCTGAAGAATCCGGGCGAGTTCATCGAGGACCGCAAGGAAGAAGAGTTCTTCACTCCCGAGCAGTTCAAGGCCTTCTACGAGAAGCAGATCGTTTGCGTGGAGCACCTGGACAAGGTCGTGGGCACCTTCATGGAACGCTGCCCCAAGAATACCTACTTCATGATCATGTCCGACCACGGAGAGCTGTTCGGCGAGGAGGGCTACTTCGGGCACGGACCGATCTTCCACGAAAAGGTCTTCGAGGTGTTCTACCTCGAGGGGCTGCGGCCGTGAACGTTCTCGCTGGCTTCTCGCCGTTCTGAAACCGAAGCAGTCACCGTGCTCCATTCGCCTTCGGCTCGAGTCCGCGCGGTGACTGCTTCGGTTTCAGAACGGCGACACCGCAGCCGAACGATCAGCGGCCGCTGCGTAGGGTGACGTTGCCGTCGTCGGTCTGGATGCGGATGCGTCCGCCGCCGTCGCCGAGCTGGCCTGAGGCACGGCGTTTACGGTCGACGTCGACCGCCTCGTCGGGCAAGTGCAGGCGGATACGTCCATCGCTGGTTTCGATACTGAAGTCGGCCGACAGGTTCGCGGCGAGATCGACGTCGATGTCGCCATCTTCGCTCTCCAGGTCCAGATCGATGGGCCCGTCACCTTCCAGGTCGAGTTCGATATCCCCGTCCTCGGCGAGTGCGGTGAGGCGTGTGGCCTGCGTACGGCGGATTTCGATGTTGCCGTCCTCGGTCTCGAGATCGAAAACGCCCTCGCTGCGATCGATCTGAATCTCCCCGTCGGCCAGATCGATATTGCAGTTGTCCACCACGAGTTCTAAGAGATCGAGATCGCCGTCGTCAGCCTGCACGTCGAGTTCGCCGCGTAAACCTTCTATCTGCAGATCGCCGTCCTCCAGTTCGAGGGTCGTCATCTCGGCCTCGATATCGTGCAGCGTGACGTCGCCGTCGTCGAGAGTACAGGCGATGTTACCCGTCCAACGCCTGATACTGACGTCGCCGTCCTCGCCCCGGAGCTCGAGTATCAGATACGGTGGCGCGGTGATGGTATAGGTATATTCGTAGCGCTTGAAGTGCGAGAAGCCGATGACAAATCCGCCCTTCTCCTTGCCGACGACCCGGATGACATCGTCGTCGCGATCAAATTTCACGTCGAGATTGGCCTTGTCCCCCACGCCGATGCGGGCGTGTTCGACGCGATAGCGGACGGTGATGTCGAGCACGTCGTTGTCCGCCGGCTCGATCGACACGTCACCGTCGCCGTGGTCGAGTTTCAGGGTCATGCCCGGCCGCACGTCGAAGGTCTCTGCGAAATCCTTGGTCACTTCCTTGGCCTGGGCGGAGTCGGTCGTGAACAGGACGGTCACGATGACGCCGACGAGCAACAGGGCGACGCCGACAACGGTGGACACGAGATTGCCGCGCGAAATATTCATGATCGGTCTCCTTGTGGAAATCGAGGACCAACTACACCAGGCGCCGGTCAATGATACGCGAAACCACGGCCCGGCGGCGACGGAAGAAAGACGTCCGCGGGTGCTGAATGGTTGCATGGCACTACGGACGCGCGCCGACGGCACACGGCAGCAGGCGCCCGGGTTCGAGCCGACTCAGAACTTCTGCAGGATATTACGTGTCACGTCGGTCAGTCCAGTGGTTGCCGCCACGAACTCCTGCGCGCCGTCGCCCCAGGCGAAGAGCGGCACGGGATTGCGGGTGTGCCGCTTGGTCGAAACGTCCTCGAGATTGCCGTGATCGCTGGTCAACAGGACCAGGTATTGCGGGTCATCGGGAGCCGCCTCGGGCCCCCGTCGGTGCTCGTCCTCGCTACTGTGGCTACGGGGCGCATCGTCGTCGCCACCGTGCCGGCGCTCGTTCGCGTCCGCTCCCCGCAAGCCGAGGTCGGCCAGCAGGCGTCCGACAAACTCGTCGAGCTTGAGCATTTCCCCGGCGACCCGCCGCCGATCCTGCGCGTGGCCGGCGCGGTCGGTCTGGAAATACTCGTACAGCAGGAAATCATACTCGCGCGCCTGCTTCGCCAGGATGGCGCCCGCTTCGGCCGGCGTGAAGGTCGGCACGTCGAAGCCGCGTTCCTGGAGCGACCGGTTGGTGAACTCCTGGTAAATCGATCGGCCGGCGGCGATATCCTCGAGCCGGAAGAAAGGTAAATCGGCGGCCAGGTTGGCTACCGTCGTCGCCGAGAACAGCAGTTGCCGCTCGCGCGGGAAGTCGAAAAACCGCGGCCGGAAGGCGTTGATGAACGCGACGCGCCGGCCGCGTCGCCGCAGGGTACGCAGCACCGAGTGCTCGAGCAGGATGGACCGCAAGGTTTCGTTGGGGAAGCCGGTGAGGTGTTTGCCCAGCACCGCCTGGGCGTTGACGCCGGTCAGCAACGACGTCTGTCCGGTCGCGCTCTGAGGCAGGCCGTCGACACCGAGGATCGCGTCGATGGGTCGGGCCCAGGCGCCGCTGCCGGGCAGGCGGCGTGGGTCACCGTCCTGGGCTGCCGGTATCGTCGCCGATGTCTCCGCGTCCGGCACCCGCAGAAGACTGCCGCCGTAATCCAGACACGGATTCGTTTGCCGATCCGGCGCGCCCCAGCCAAAGCCGTCCACGAAGATCAGGACGATACGTGTGGTGCCGTTCATTGCTGTGGGCATCGCGGTACACCTGCTAGTGCCGGTGGTCGTGCTTCGTCCAGCCGCTAACTTCGTGATCCCGAACCAGTGCGATGCGGTCCGCTACCGGAGCCTGTTGCCCCGAGGCAACAACCCCGCGATCAAGGCTGCTCGGCGCTTTTCATAACACGACGGCGCAGCCCAGCTGATCGACGTAGAGCCTGCTCCGCTTTCAAGGATCCAGCCGGGCGAAGGTATTGTGGAATTCCTCTTCGCCGACCGCTTGGCTCCAGACGGTGAATCCCTGTTCCCTGACCTTGTCCAGCAAGGGTCCCGGCATGAACGGCGTGATCAGCACCTGGGCCTGGCCCGGTTGCAGGTTCTTCAGCGCGTCCATCACCCTGGGTAAGGGATGTTCACCTCGCTCGATCTCGGCGCGCGCGTCATCGACGTCGACCACTTCGACCCGGTCGAGCCATTCGGGCCTGGCGGTATCGCTGCCTTCGTCACCGGACCATTCGTCTTCGATGCCGGCAGCCTGGCGCAGGCGACCGATCATCGCACCGAGCGAGACGCCCCCCACCTGGGCGGCCTGGCGCAGGGAGGTGATCTTGGCCAACGTCTGCCTCAGGACCGGATTGCTCAGTTTCTCGAAAGGCGGCGCGATCGCAATGAGCTCGGATTCCAGCTCGGGATACGCGTCCAGGAACTGTCCGACCATCAGGTCGGGCGTGATTTCCGGTCGTTCACTCATGGCGTTGCCTTTCCGAGATTGGAGCGTGGCCGGCAGCGGCCATCTGGATGATTCCGATCGAGGGAAGAATAGACAAATCGGCCCGGTGCGCAAGAGTCGGTTGTGGCTGCGGTGATTTCTGTCTTGAAACAGAGACGGCCTCCCTCCGCTGGGGGAAGCCGTACTCAGGAAACTGGTAGCCCGTATGGGACAGTATGCGAACCTCTCCCGGAGTGCTCCGTCGGAAGTGGTTTTCCGTCCCGGAATTGATATACTCCTGTCTGGACGATCCTCCGCCGCACCTCTCGAGCCACAAGATTTGAATCCTGGGCTGCCACCTCCCAGACCGCGGCTGGAGCACTCCCGAGGCCGCGAGCCGGGGCACTCGCCGTAGTACTATAACAGTGATCAGACAGCGAGGTGCATCCGGTACCGGGACCATTGGCAGGGAACCGATGATCGGAGAAATACCTTGTGTTTCCCCCGAATCCACCTATATTGCGCCCGGTCGGCAACCCTGCCGGCTTTTTTTGTAGATCCGTCGAGTTGAACCGATATCTGTTAATGACGGCGGATTCCGAGTTCCGAAGGAAGTGCAGTCTTGAAGAAGATCTATGTGGGCAACCTCAGCTTCGACACGTCCGACCCCGACCTCAATTCCCTGTTTGCAGAGCATGGCGCCGTCAACAGCGCCACGGTCGTCACCGATCGCGATTCCGGCCGCTCGCGGGGATTCGGATTCGTGGAGATGGAGAACGACAACGAAGCCATGCAGGCCATCCAGGCGATCAATGGCCGGGAAGTCGACGGTCGAGCTCTCAACGTCAACGAGGCGCGCCCGCGTGAGCCTCGCGGCGGCTCGAGGTGGTAAGCACCTGATCACGGCGCCCGGAAGGCGCGGTGAATCCCGATTTTCCTCACGGCCCCGGTCTTCTCTGGAGATCGGGGCTTTTTTCTGCTAGACCTGCACTGGGGCGGCCCCAGAGCCAACCGGCCCTGTCACCATGGATCAGGAGAGAGTCCCGTTGCGTGGCACCTTTGAGCATGATCGTTTCTCACGCGGCGAGGAGATCGCCCATGCGATCACCCACGGCCTCGGAACACTCGGTGGCGCGGTGGGCCTGGTGATTCTTGTTTGGCGTGCTGCGGCGTCAGGCGATGCGCAGACCGTGGTGGGCGTCACCATTTTCGGCGGGTCCATACTGACCCTGTACGCTGCCTCGACCCTCTATCACGCCCTCACCGCGGCCCGCGCCAAGTTCGTCTTCGAGTTGCTGGATTATGGCGCCATCTACCTGCTCATCGCCGGCACCTACACGCCGTTCGCCCTGATCGTGCTGGGCGGTGGCTGGGGTTGGACCCTCATCGGCCTGGGATGGGGGCTGGCGGCCCTGGGAATAGTCTACGAGGTCGTCTGGCGCCGTCCCTGGAAAAGGTTGTCCCTCGTTTTCTACCTCGCCCTCGGCTGGCTCGTGGCCATCGCCTTTCGACCACTTGCCGCGGCACTCCCGATGCAGGCTCTGATCTGGCTGGGAATGGGTGGCGCGGCTTACAGTGCCGGCGCTATCTTCTACATCTGGCGTGGATTCCCTTACCATCACGCCGTCTGGCATCTGTTCGTGCTGGCAGGCACAACTCTACATTTTTTCTGTGTCTTGCGGTTCGTGATTCCTGTCGGTTCGCCGGGATCGTCACCTTGACCTGGCTTCGCGCCGGGAGGGTGCCTTTCCTCGACGCGACCATGCCAGATCGGCCATGAGTGCTGATCGGTTCGCTTCGCACACAGAATTGCCTCCCCCAACCATCGGTGAGGGAGGCATTCGAGATGGTAGTCAGCAGACGCCATGAAGTGGGAGCAGGCAAGAATCGAAGATCTTTCACACATGCTCGCGGCCTGGCCCTGTTAATCTGGAGTAATGAAAGTTGTGCCAGCTCAGAGGATAAGTACTCTGTGGTCAGCCGGTTTTGACTGGCTATAATCTGTATACCGGGCCGTTCTGCGATGTTAAGGTCGGCGGCGGCGGATTCAACAAACTGGCTGAATTCCGCTTGGTAAAACTCCGGGGTTTATCGGATGGGAACGGCTGTGACTGAGCTAGTCTTCCTCTTGGACCTGGTTATAATTCTCGCGGCAGCTGTTGCCGTAGTTGCGTTTCTACGCCGCTTGGGAGTGCCGTCTATCGCGGGGTTCATCGTCGCCGGAACAGTTATCGGGCCCAACGCGCTGGGACTTGTTCAGGATATCCACCAGGTCGAAACTCTCGCCGAACTTGGCGTTGTGCTGCTCCTCTTCGGCATTGGACTCGAGCTCTCCTTGAACCGGGTCCGCCGGCTCTGGAGACCGATCGCCGTAGGAGGCGCCGTCCAGGTAGGCACCACTATCCTGATCGTGTTATGGCTCAATGATCTGTTCGGGCGAGACATTCGATCGGGACTGTTGCTGGGTTTCATTATCGCCGTATCGAGCACTGCCATTGTCCTGAGGGGCCTGTCGACCCGGGGAGAACTCGAGACGCCGCACGGTCGGCTGGCACTTGGCATTCTGATCTTTCAGGACCTCTGTGTCGTACCGATGGTCCTACTCATTCCTGTCCTTTGTGACACCGCCAGCGCTGGTACGAGCGTGCTGGTCCTGCTACTGAAGGCTGCAGCAGTGATCACTGGCGTACTGGTGGCGTCGCGATTGGTCGTGCCTCGTTTTCTCGAAGCAATTGCACGCACGCGGGAGCGCGATCTCTTCGTACTTTCCGTCTTTCTGATCTGCCTCGGGACCGCCTGGGTGGTATCAACCGCGGGCGTCTCGCTGGCCCTCGGCGCGTTTCTCGCCGGCTTGGTCGTTTCCGGTAGCCGGTATCGCGAGCAGGCGATCTCCGATCTTGTCCCGTTGCGCGATGTTCTCGCCAGTGTGTTCTTCGTCTCTATCGGCATGCTGCTCGATCTCGGGAACGTGCTCGATAACCTGCTCCCCATTCTCGGACTATTCGGCGCCATCATCGTTGGTAAGTTCATCATCATTTTCCTTGCCGCTTCCATCATGAGGCTTCCGGCGCGTGTGGGAATCCTAACCGCCACTTCTTTGTCCCAGGTCGGAGAGTTCGCCTTTGTCCTCCTTCTAGCGGCGAGCGGAACAGGCCTGCTGGAAGAACCTCTTCGGGGCAATCTCACTGTGGCAATCATCCTTTCGATGCTGGCCACGCCATTTGGGCTCGCGCTGGGGCCCCACCTGGCGGCTGGATTGGGAAAGCTCAACCACTTGACGCGTCTGCTCCAGGTGCAAACCATAGCGGAGATACAGAAATCCGAGTCATTGAGGGACCACGTCATCATCGCCGGGTATGGCTTGACGGGCAGGGGTCTGGCCCGCTCTCTCACACAGATAGGTGCGCGGTACATTATCGTCGATCTCAACAGCGAGAATGTTCGGGAGGCGGCTCGGCGGGGAGAGCCGGCTTGCTTCGGAGACGTTACGAGCGCAGAGGTGCTCGAGCATCTCGGGGTTGCCGATGCCAGCGAACTCGTGGTCGCTATCAACGATCCGGACGCAACGGCTCGGGTAACTGGAGCCGCGCGACTTGCGGCACCCGATCTGCGGATCACCGTGCGAACCACCTACGAAACCGATGTGAAGCGCCTGGAGAAAGCTGGCGCCACCCATGTTGTCGCCGCAGAAGCTGCAGCGGCGGATACAATCATCGAGCGGGTACTCAGAAACTTTGATAACATTCCAGAGGATCAATCCGGGCCGTCTCGTTCCTGAGTTGCCGTGTTGGTGAAGAAGGAGATCCTGGTTCAACCTGACAGATTCACCAACTTCCGACTGGACCAGATTTCAACTCACGCAGGCTTTCCCCTTCACACCGCCCGGCGTTGTTTGATTCGGGATGGGAACAGGTCAATGCATCCCCTACTGCAAAAAGAAAGCACCTCCTCCACATGTTTGTGAAGAAGGTGCCAAAGATGGTAGCCCGTATGGGACAGTATGCGAACCTCTCCCGGAGTGCTCCGTCGGAAGTGGTTTTCCGTCCCGGAATTGATATACTCCTGTCTGGACGATCCTCCGCCGCACCTCTCGAGCCACAAGATTTGAATCCTGGGCTGCCACCTCCCAGACCGCGGCTGGAGCACTCCCGAGGCCGCGAGCCGGGGCACTCGCCGTAGTACTATAACAGTGATCAGACAGCGAGGTGCATCCGGTACCGGGACCATTGGCAGGGAACCGATGATCGGAGAAATACCTTGTGTTTCCCCCGAATCCACCTATATTGCGCCCGGTCGGCAACCCTGCCGGCTTTTTTTGTAGATCCGTCGAGTTGAACCGATATCTGTTAATGACGGCGGATTCCGAGTTCCGAAGGAAGTGCAGTCTTGAAGAAGATCTATGTGGGCAACCTCAGCTTCGACACGTCCGACCCCGACCTCAATTCCCTGTTTGCAGAGCATGGCGCCGTCAACAGCGCCACGGTCGTCACCGATCGCGATTCCGGCCGCTCGCGGGGATTCGGATTCGTGGAGATGGAGAACGACAACGAAGCCATGCAGGCCATCCAGGCGATCAATGGCCGGGAAGTCGACGGTCGAGCTCTCAACGTCAACGAGGCGCGCCCGCGTGAGCCTCGCGGCGGCTCGAGGTGGTAAGCACCTGATCACGGCGCCCGGAAGGCGCGGTGAATCCCGATTTTCCTCACGGCCCCGGTCTTCTCTGGAGATCGGGGCTTTTTTCTGCTAGACCTGCACTGGGGCGGCCCCAGAGCCAACCGGCCCTGTCACCATGGATCAGGAGAGAGTCCCGTTGCGTGGCACCTTTGAGCATGATCGTTTCTCACGCGGCGAGGAGATCGCCCATGCGATCACCCACGGCCTCGGAACACTCGGTGGCGCGGTGGGCCTGGTGATTCTTGTTTGGCGTGCTGCGGCGTCAGGCGATGCGCAGACCGTGGTGGGCGTCACCATTTTCGGCGGGTCCATACTGACCCTGTACGCTGCCTCGACCCTCTATCACGCCCTCACCGCGGCCCGCGCCAAGTTCGTCTTCGAGTTGCTGGATTATGGCGCCATCTACCTGCTCATCGCCGGCACCTACACGCCGTTCGCCCTGATCGTGCTGGGCGGTGGCTGGGGTTGGACCCTCATCGGCCTGGGATGGGGGCTGGCGGCCCTGGGAATAGTCTACGAGGTCGTCTGGCGCCGTCCCTGGAAAAGGTTGTCCCTCGTTTTCTACCTCGCCCTCGGCTGGCTCGTGGCCATCGCCTTTCGACCACTTGCCGCGGCACTCCCGATGCAGGCTCTGATCTGGCTGGGAATGGGTGGCGCGGCTTACAGTGCCGGCGCTATCTTCTACATCTGGCGTGGATTCCCTTACCATCACGCCGTCTGGCATCTGTTCGTGCTGGCAGGCACAACTCTACATTTTTTCTGTGTCTTGCGGTTCGTGATTCCTGTCGGTTCGCCGGGATCGTCACCTTGACCTGGCTTCGCGCCGGGAGGGTGCCTTTCCTCGACGCGACCATGCCAGATCGGCCATGAGTGCTGATCGGTTCGCTTCGCACACAGAATTGCCTCCCCCAACCATCGGTGAGGGAGGCATTCGAGATGGTAGTCAGCAGACGCCATGAAGTGGGAGCAGGCAAGAATCGAAGATCTTTCACACATGCTCGCGGCCTGGCCCTGTTAATCTGGAGTAATGAAAGTTGTGCCAGCTCAGAGGATAAGTACTCTGTGGTCAGCCGGTTTTGACTGGCTATAATCTGTATACCGGGCCGTTCTGCGATGTTAAGGTCGGCGGCGGCGGATTCAACAAACTGGCTGAATTCCGCTTGGTAAAACTCCGGGGTTTATCGGATGGGAACGGCTGTGACTGAGCTAGTCTTCCTCTTGGACCTGGTTATAATTCTCGCGGCAGCTGTTGCCGTAGTTGCGTTTCTACGCCGCTTGGGAGTGCCGTCTATCGCGGGGTTCATCGTCGCCGGAACAGTTATCGGGCCCAACGCGCTGGGACTTGTTCAGGATATCCACCAGGTCGAAACTCTCGCCGAACTTGGCGTTGTGCTGCTCCTCTTCGGCATTGGACTCGAGCTCTCCTTGAACCGGGTCCGCCGGCTCTGGAGACCGATCGCCGTAGGAGGCGCCGTCCAGGTAGGCACCACTATCCTGATCGTGTTATGGCTCAATGATCTGTTCGGGCGAGACATTCGATCGGGACTGTTGCTGGGTTTCATTATCGCCGTATCGAGCACTGCCATTGTCCTGAGGGGCCTGTCGACCCGGGGAGAACTCGAGACGCCGCACGGTCGGCTGGCACTTGGCATTCTGATCTTTCAGGACCTCTGTGTCGTACCGATGGTCCTACTCATTCCTGTCCTTTGTGACACCGCCAGCGCTGGTACGAGCGTGCTGGTCCTGCTACTGAAGGCTGCAGCAGTGATCACTGGCGTACTGGTGGCGTCGCGATTGGTCGTGCCTCGTTTTCTCGAAGCAATTGCACGCACGCGGGAGCGCGATCTCTTCGTACTTTCCGTCTTTCTGATCTGCCTCGGGACCGCCTGGGTGGTATCAACCGCGGGCGTCTCGCTGGCCCTCGGCGCGTTTCTCGCCGGCTTGGTCGTTTCCGGTAGCCGGTATCGCGAGCAGGCGATCTCCGATCTTGTCCCGTTGCGCGATGTTCTCGCCAGTGTGTTCTTCGTCTCTATCGGCATGCTGCTCGATCTCGGGAACGTGCTCGATAACCTGCTCCCCATTCTCGGACTATTCGGCGCCATCATCGTTGGTAAGTTCATCATCATTTTCCTTGCCGCTTCCATCATGAGGCTTCCGGCGCGTGTGGGAATCCTAACCGCCACTTCTTTGTCCCAGGTCGGAGAGTTCGCCTTTGTCCTCCTTCTAGCGGCGAGCGGAACAGGCCTGCTGGAAGAACCTCTTCGGGGCAATCTCACTGTGGCAATCATCCTTTCGATGCTGGCCACGCCATTTGGGCTCGCGCTGGGGCCCCACCTGGCGGCTGGATTGGGAAAGCTCAACCACTTGACGCGTCTGCTCCAGGTGCAAACCATAGCGGAGATACAGAAATCCGAGTCATTGAGGGACCACGTCATCATCGCCGGGTATGGCTTGACGGGCAGGGGTCTGGCCCGCTCTCTCACACAGATAGGTGCGCGGTACATTATCGTCGATCTCAACAGCGAGAATGTTCGGGAGGCGGCTCGGCGGGGAGAGCCGGCTTGCTTCGGAGACGTTACGAGCGCAGAGGTGCTCGAGCATCTCGGGGTTGCCGATGCCAGCGAACTCGTGGTCGCTATCAACGATCCGGACGCAACGGCTCGGGTAACTGGAGCCGCGCGACTTGCGGCACCCGATCTGCGGATCACCGTGCGAACCACCTACGAAACCGATGTGAAGCGCCTGGAGAAAGCTGGCGCCACCCATGTTGTCGCCGCAGAAGCTGCAGCGGCGGATACAATCATCGAGCGGGTACTCAGAAACTTTGATAACATTCCAGAGGATCAATCCGGGCCGTCTCGTTCCTGAGTTGCCGTGTTGGTGAAGAAGGAGATCCTGGTTCAACCTGACAGATTCACCAACTTCCGACTGGACCAGATTTCAACTCACGCAGGCTTTCCCCTTCACACCGCCCGGCGTTGTTTGATTCGGGATGGGAACAGGTCAATGCATCCCCTACTGCAAAAAGAAAGCACCTCCTCCACATGTTTGTGAAGAAGGTGCCAAAGATGGTAGCCCCT
>CAYLIV010000044.1:0-31168 GCA_964384055.1 uncultured Fibrobacteraceae bacterium | reverse complement strand
AATTTTCACCCACCAGTATTTCCCACGACTCCAAGCCAACCGAGGGAGATGAATCACTATGTCCGACAAGAAAGCTGACCTCGCAGGCCCCGGCATCGGCACCTACCCGGAAGTGGATGCCTGCCTGCCCACCGACTATGCACCGTTGCTCGGTCCGATGGACCGCATGAAAGCGCTCTACAAGCTCAAGAATTTCATCGAGGAGAACCTGAGCAAGGAACTGAACCTGCAGATGGTCCAGGTACCGCTGATCGTCGACAAGGACAGCGGCATGAACGACTACCTCGACCGCGACGGCTCGCGCACGCCCATCGACTTTCCGTGCGGGCTCGGACTCGAGAAACGTATCGAAGCTCAGGTTGTCCAGGCCGCGACCAAGTGGAAGCGCTGGGCGCTGAAGCAGTTCGAATGCAAAGAGGGCGAGGGCATCTGCACCGACATGCGCGCCGTGCGCAAGGATTACTTCCTCGATCACGATCACAGCTCTTACGTCGACCAGTGGGACTGGGAACGGGTCATGAAGGCCGAGGACCGGAACCTGAAGACCTTGACCGACGTCGTCGAGAAGATCTGGTCCGTGCTGTACGAGGGCGGCCAGATGGTCACGAAAGACTTCCCTTCCCTGCAGACCGACAAGTATCCGGCGTTCCCCAAGGAGCTGAAGTTCCTGCACGCCGAGGAGATCCTCGAGCGCTACCCGGATCTGCCGCGCAAGCAGCGTGAGACGGCGATCCTGCAGGATTACCCGGGCGTGTTCATCTACGGTATCGGCCACATCCTCGACGACGGCTATCCCCACGAGATGCGCGCCGCCGACTACGATGACTGGGTCACCCCCACGATCGAGAAGAACGGCAAGCAGATGTACGGTCTGAACGGCGACATCCTGGTCTGGAACCCGGTGACCAAGCGCCGTCACGAGCTGACCTCGATGGGTATCCGCGTGACCAAGGAGACCCTGAAGCAGCAGCTCGAGATCACCGGCCAGCTCGACTTCCTCGAGATGCCGTATCACAAGATGATCCTCGCCGACGAGATCCCGCTGAGCATCGGCGGCGGCATCGGCCAGGCACGGACCTACATGTACTTCCTGCGCACCGCCCACCTGGGCGAGGTCACCGTCAGCGTGTGGCCGAAGCAGTTGCGGGACATCTGCTCTGCGAAGAACATCAACGTGCTGCAGTAGGCCGAGGCAGGCGGACGCGCACGGGCGCGGACGCAGGAACGATTGATCGCGTGATAGACCGGCCGCATGATCGACCGGACATGACAAGGCCGCGGGTTGGCGACAACCTGCGGCCTTTTTTTAAGTCGGCTGCGCCGGGCGTGACCGATTCCGCGGGACCGCTACGCCAGATCGGCGGGCACGATATCGTAGTACAGCCGGTCCACCGGCCGGCCGTCGGAGCTGGTCGCCTGGCGTATCCGGCCACCGGGCTGGAAGTCGGCCTCGGCGATCGCCCGTTGCGACGGAATGTTGTCCTCCATGATCCAGGCGTAGATCGATTGCAGCTCCAGGTTCTCGAAACTCCAGCGCACCAGCTGTCCGATGGCCGTGGTCTTCGCCTCGACCTCGCGCCCGCGCCATTCGCTGGTCAGCCAGCGTCTTGCACCACGATCTGCGAACGGAAGAATACCGTATCATCGGCGACAAGAACCAGCAGTTCGTAGCTGCCGACTGTGAGGGTTGTAGGTGGCAACACGACGGCAAGGGTGTAGTTCTCGAGGAACGACGCGCCGGTCAGCGTTTGTTGCCAGACGGTCTGTTCCGTATCCACGCTCCGGATCGTCAACCGGAAGCGGGCATCGGCCGCGGGCGGCTCGACCAGGTCGGTGAACTCGAGCAGCAGAATATTCTGTCGATCGGCGACGAGCACGGTTGTCTTGTCGCCCGGCTGTTCGTCGCCGCGCACCGCAACCTCGCCGTCGGCGAGCAGCGCGACTCCGTCGGCAAAGGGGCCGATCAGAGGGTTGCCGTCGACACCGCCGTCCGGCGACGGCGGCGAGGCGGAAAACAGCACGATCGCCAGGACGGCCGCTGCGGCCATGTAGCAGGCGGCCGGCACCGGGCCGAGCCAGCTCCGGGACGCCGCGTCGAGACCGCGACGCAACCGCGTTCCCAGCGGCAGAGGGATGATGGACCGGTCAGCGGCGACGCCCGTCGCTGCCGCCTTGTCCGTCTCGCTTTCTTGCTCGAGGTCCGCCGCGACCTGACCCAGCAGATGCGCCTCCTCCGCACACTCGGCACACTGCCGTAGGTGTTCCGCGATGCGGTGGCGCTGCTCCGCCACCAGATCGGGATCCTGCTCCACGAAACGCACGAGCATATCGGGACTCGGATGCGGCACGGTCGCATCGCCGGGTGCGGCCGCCAGCGATTCCTGGAAGCGCGTGGCGAAGGCGTGCAGATCGGCGCAGTCGGTGCAGTGCTGCACATGGGTTTCGACCTGCTGGCGTTCGGCGTCACTGAGCGTACCGGAGGGATACCAGGCCACGAGCTCCCGGGTACCCACACATTCTCTGGCCAGTGAATCGTCTCGGCTCATGATTGCTCTCTTCGATCGGTTACCGTCACTGCTCGGCCAGGGCTCGAGCCGCCTGCAGACAGCGGAACAGCCTCACCCGGGCAGCCGCTTCGGTAATTTCCAGCCGGTCGGCGATTTCCTTGCGACTCAACCCCAACCGGTAGGCGAGATCGATGATCTGTCGACACGGTTCTTCCATGCGCTCCAGGATGCGCTCCGCGGTCAGACGCTCTTCCGGCACCTCGGCCGGTGGGGCGGCTACCGTCTCCGACACCGGTTCCGCTTCGATGGATACGGTGCCGCGGCGCACCCGGGCGTGGCGGTAGCTGGAAATGCACGCGTTCTTCGAGATGCGTTGCACGTAAGCCTTCAAATTCCCGCCGGCAAACCGGCGTTCGCGAAAACAGGTTACCAGGGCCAGCAATGTCGTCTGGACGATGTCTTCCGGCGTCTCGAAGCCCCACGCGCGGTGGGTCGCGACCTGTCGCGCCCAGCCGGCGATCGTGCGCACAGCCTCGTGCTGATTGGCCAGAAAACCCGCAACGAGCGTCGGGCTGACATCCGTCTCGTGCTGGCGTTCCATTCGAGCCTCGGCCGACATGTCACTCCCCGCCAGATGTACCGTCTCCGGCCTCGGCATTCACAGTAACCAATCGCTTCAGAACGAAGAACGTTACAGTGCCTCAGCGAAATCCTTCCTGTCACAGGATACGTCCGACCCTGAAATGGTACATCAGCGGCGCAGGTGATTCAACTGTTGTGCTGTTCAGGGTGTGCTGTTCAGGCGGGTCGTGGAGCGTGTTTTACGTCGCTCAGAAGTCGTCGTCGAGCAGTACGGCGAGCATCCTGCGGGCGGAACTGAATTTCGGATCCTGCTCGAGGGACAGTTCGAGCGACCTGACGGCCGCGCTGCGTCGGCCCTGCCGGTCGTGGATCGTCGCCAACCGCCAGTGGGCCTGGGCATGGGAAGGCCAATAGCCCCTGACTTCATGACTGACATATTGACAGAGCAGCTTCCGGGCCCGCGTCAGATCACGGTCCGCGAGTACGAGGGCGTCGGCGATGTAGTAGAGTGCGGGCAATTCACCCGGATCCTGGCGCAGAATCAACTCGAGCTCGTTGATGGTATCGTCATAGCGTTCGGTCGACCGGTAGCAGTCGGCCAGCCGGTAGCGGGCCTCGAACGCGGTCTCGTCGCGGGCCAGGATGTCTCGGTAGACCGCTTCGGCGGCAGCGACGTTGTCCCGTCGCTGATGGAACGCGGCCAGTTCGAGGCCCAACGACACATCCGCCGGCCTCCGAGACACCGCGGCCAGGAGTTCGCGCCGCGCCGACTCGTAGTCCTTGTCGTCCCATTCGTACACGAGCGAGCGGGCACCATGTCCGCGAACCGGATCTTGCCGTGCGATGTGCTCGGCCAGCTCGCAGGCCGCAGCCTTGTCACCGCCCGCCAGTCGCGGCGCACGCAAGTAGAACTGCAACAACACGAACGCGGTATCGAGATCTCGTGGATTCAGCTCGATGGCTCGCTCGAAGGACCGCCGGCACTTCTTGGCGCGACCGATCGCCTTGAACTTGCTCCCGTGGCGCGCCAGCTTGCCCACGGCGCTGCCGAGCCAGCGGTGATACGACGCGTTGTCGGGATCCAGCGCGACGGCCTCGTCGAGTTGCTTCTCGGCCTTCTTGTACTCGTCGAGCTTGTACAGCGTGTAGCCGAGCAGGTAGCGTAACGCGGGATCGGCCGGCTCGTCGCAAACGGCAACCTCGAGGAGTTGCCGTGCATCCCGCCACCAGCCGTCGGCGATGAGTTGCTGTGCCCGTTGCGCGGGAGGGGTTGCGGACGTGGTATCGAACGAGCCGGCGGCCGCGGCGTTGACAACCGAGTTCCGGCCGATCGTAAGCACCGCCAGCAGGAGAAGCAGCGAGAAATGCCTCTGGTGTGTTGACCTCGATGGTGCCATCACGGTCCTCCGGCCCCCGGGCAACGAAATCGCGCTGGTGTTCACGGCGTGTTCGGTATGACCAAACTCGCTGACCGGCGCTCAGGGGTGCGAGATCGGAACGCCGGTCAGCGTGTATCAGCCTTCATGCTCTCCGTGCCAATACGCGTCTTTCGTGACTTGATTATAGCATATGATGAGTATTTTTGGGCTAAAAAACGAAGGACGCCGGGTGCGTTCCGGCGTATCATCACGGGCATAGCGAGGTATCACGAACCCCGACGGGGCATTTTCGCGAACAAAGGGGGATGTCATGCCAGAATATTCCATCAGCCCGGCCGGTGAAAAATTCGCGCTGCCGACGGCCCGCCAGTACACCACGGAAAAAAAGCGCCTCGAGAAACTCGTTGCCGAGGCCCGAGCGCGGGGTCAGGAAATCGTCGTCGTGATGGGCGTCGGTTTCGTGGGCGCGGTCATGGCGGCGATCGTGGCCGACACCGTCTACAAGAAGGGCAAAAGGAAGGGCGAGCCGAGCAAGTTCGTCATCGGCTGCCAGCGGCCGAGCGTGCGCAGCTTCTGGAAGATTCCGCTGCTCAACCGCGGTGAATCGCCGGTCAAGGCGGAGGATCCCGAGGTCGACCCCATGATCCGGCGCACGGTCCTCGAGAAGAAAACCCTCACCGCCACCTTCAACAGCGAGTGTCTGCAGCTGGCCGACTGCGTGGTCGTGGACGTCCAATGCGACTACACCAAGCGGGAACTGGGCAACATGCGCACCGGCGAGGCGGAGATGAGTGCGCTCGAGGCGACCATGCGCACCATCGGTGAGCACATCCCGCCCAAATGCCTGGTGCTGATCGAGACCACGGTCGCTCCCGGCACCACGGAGTTCGTTGCCTGGCCTATCCTCAAGAAAGCTTTCGCCCGGCGAGGTCTCAGAGCGACGCCGCTACTGAGCCACAGCTTCGAGCGGGTCATGCCCGGACGCGAGTACGTGGCGTCGATACGCGATTTCTGGCGCGTGTGCAGCGGGTGTACGCCGACCGCCCGCAAACGGGTGGAGAAATTCCTGCGCGAGGTGCTCAACACCGAGGAGTTCCCGCTGACGGTCATGGACCGCCCCATCGAGTCGGAGACCACCAAGATCGTCGAGAACTCGTACCGGGCGACGATCCTGGCCTTCCAGCACGAATGGAGCCTCTTCGCCGAACGTAACGGGGTGGATCTGATCAAGGTCATCAACGCCATCAAGATGCGTCCGACCCACAGCAACATGATTTTCCCGGGCCCGGGCATCGGCGGCTATTGCCTGCCCAAGGACGGCGGTCTGGGCTACTGGGCGTACAAGCACATCCTGGGTTTCGAGGACGGCGACGACATCTTCAAGATCAGCACCACGGCCATCGACATCAACGACACGCGCGGTCTGCATGTGGCCACCTTGACCCGCGACGCCTTGCGCAACATGGGCCGGTACATCGCCGGCGCGGACATCCTCATCTGCGGCGCCAGCTACCGGCAGGACGTGGGCGACACTCGCTACAGCGGCTCGGAACTGGTGGTCCGCCGCCTGACCGAGATGGGCGCCGAGATGCGCGTGCACGATCCGTATCTGGAACACTGGTTCGAGCTGGAAAAGCAGGATGTCTACCCGGCGCCCGGGCATTCGTGGTCGCGTTTCTTCCGCAACCAGGATGACCTGAGCGCGGTGCGCGTGGAACAGGATCTGACGTCGGCGCTCAAGAAGGTCGAAGCGCTCATCCTGGCCGTACCCCATGCGCCGTACCTGGACCTGAGCCCCGAACAGGTGGTCAAGTTGGCCGGTGGTCCGCTGGCGGTGATCGATTGTTTCGGTATCCTGGACGACGACAGTATCCGACGCTATTTCGAGCTCGGTTGCGAGGTCAAGGCCCTGGGTCGCGGACATATCCAGAGGATCAAGGAACAGGTGCGCCGGGCGAGGCAGCGAAAATAGCGGGCTGTGGCAAAAAAATCAGGTCGAGGTATTGTTTGAACAGCATATGTCATGGTGGACAACTCCAGCAGGTGAACGCATGAACGATGTCACGGTCAAGGAAACGAAGCTGCGCGAGATCATCAAGGGGCTCGGCTCGGTAGCCGTGGCCTATTCAGGAGGCGTCGATTCCACCCTCCTGGCGGCGGTGGCCCACGAAGAACTCGGTGCCGGATGCCGGCTCGTCCTCGCCGACTCGCCGAGCATTCCCCGGAGCGAGGTGACCGACGCCACCGCGCTGGCCGAGACGCGGGGATGGCAGCTCACGGTCATTCGAACCCGGGAATTCGAGGACGAGAACTATCTCAAGAATCCGGTCGACCGTTGTTTCTTCTGCAAGTCCGAACTATTCGAGCGCATGGCCGAGTTCGCTACCGAGCACGGCTTCGCCCGTCTCGCCTACGGTGCGATGGCCGACGACCTTCAGGGCCACCGCCCCGGCGCCGAGGCGGCCCGAAATTTCGCGGTCTCGGCGCCCCTGGTCGAGGCTGGGCTGACGAAGCAGGAGATCCGGGTGATCAGCCGGCGGCTGGAACTGCCCACCGCCGACAAGGCGTCATTTGCCTGTCTCGCCTCCCGCTTCCCGACCGGCCAGATGATCGATGTCGATTCTGTCCGGCAGGTCGAGGAGATGGAGAGCCTCATGAAAGACCTGGGATTCAGGCAATATCGGGCGCGTCATCACGGAGACCTCGTCAGACTCGAGGTCGAGTCCGGTGACGTTGCGCGACTTGTAGATCCGCCTGTCCGCGAACAGATCCTGACCGCCGCGCGCAAGCTCGGCTTCCGGCACGTGACCGTCGATCTTGCCGGTTACCGGCTCGGCAGCACATCCGAATAGACACAGACGGGCGAACGGCGGACGAAGGGTCATTCACTCACGTCGTTCGTCGACCAGGCGTCCGCATCAGAACCGATCGATGATCGTCACACCCGCATTGCGGTATTCCCCCATCCCTTCCAGCTCGGCAAGCGACTGCTCGAGGGTCACGGTCTTTTCGATGAGCTTCTGCGGCGCCAGCGAGCCCGCGGCGATCATGCGCAGCATCCCGTCGTAGCAGTGCGCTTGCATGCCGTGGCTACCAACGATTTCCAGTTCGTTGAACATGACCGGGCCCATGGGTAGCGGCGGTTCGGCGTCGGCGCCGGCCATGACGCCGATCTGCACCTGGCGGCCGCGGTTGCGCAGCGAGAGGATGGAGTTGCGGCAGGTGGCGGTGTTGCCCAGGGCATCCAGCGCCACATGGGCGCCGCCTTCGGTGAGTTCCTTGATCGCGGCGATGATGTTGTCGCTCCCCTGCCCTTGCGCGCCGGCGTCGAGTACCTGGCTGGCGCCCAGTTCACGGGCGAATTGCAGAGCGCGTGCGTTGATATCGATGCCGATGACCCGCGCACCGAGCGCCCTAGCGATCATGATCGCCGCCAGGCCCACGCCGCCGCAGCCGAAGACGGCGACCCACTGCCCCGCCGTCACCCGTCCCTGATCGACGACCGCCCGGAACGACGTCGCGAAGCGGCAGCCCAGGCTGGCCGCGGTCACGAAGTCCATGTCGTCGGGCAAGCGGACCAGGTTCACATCCGCGTACCTGATCGCCACGTACTCGGCGAACGAGCCCCAGTGGGTGAATCCCGGCTGGAAGTAGTTGTCACAGACGTTGTGGAAACCGTCGGCGCACTGCGGACAGTCGCCGCAACCACAGGCGAAGGGCACGGTGACCCGGTCGCCCGGTCGCCAGTTCTTCACACCCTCGCCGATTGCCTCGACGACACCGGCGAGTTCGTGACCGGGCACGTGCGGCAGCGCGATGTCGGCGTCGTGTCCCTGCCAGCCGTGCCAGTCGCTCCGGCAGAGACCGCTGGCCTGTACGCGAACCACCACGCCATCGTCGGCGGGCGTCGGGTCGGGGACCGTCTGGATGGACAGCGGTTCGCCGAATGCTTCGTAGACGGCCGCTTTCATGTTGATCTCCGTTCGGTATCCGGGCGCACTCGCATCGCGAAGAGCTGCCGGGATTTCGCTGTTGATTATCCGAACCGACCCGACGGCCGCTACAGACCGAATCGTTCCAGCTCGTCGGCCACGCGGAAGCCGGCCGCAACGATGTTCCGCCGCGCCTCGCTGTCCGCCCACATGGCCGGATTGGTGTGGTTGAGGTGGACGAAGCGCACCTTCTGCTGTTCGGCGATCGGCAGGCGGGCGAAACGCTCCATGCTGTCCTTGATGCGCGGATGGGGAAAGGCCGACATGTCGCGGCCCGGGATTTCCCCGTCGGCGTAAAAGGTGCCGTCGAGATAGGCCACGTCCACCGACGCGATCTGCTGCTCGATGGCGGTTCCCCAGGCGTCCCAATCCTCCCAGCTATCGATGTCGGGGATGAAGAGCGCCGCACGCTGAGGACCGTCGATGCGATAGCCCACGACCTCCGAGTACTCCTGCCGGTGGGGCACGAGAAACGGCGTGACGGTCAATCGTTCGTTCAGCCGGACGGATTCACCGGCAGCCAGCGGTTCGATCACGATGTTGTCGTAGCGCACGAGCTGGCTCCACGGCCCGTTGGTCCGCAGGTACTCCGCCATGCGAGGCATGGCAAAGACGGGAACGCGATCGGCGCCGAGCACCTCGAGGCCGAGATGCATCAGCCCGGTGTAGTGCCCCGCGTGGGCGTGGGTAAGCAGAATGCCGGCCAGTCCCGGCTTGTCGGCAACCGGGAAGTTTTCATCGAGTGCATGAAGTTGCTCGCGGAAGTCCGGCGTGGCGTCGATCAGCCAGCGCTGGGCGCTCAGGGGATCGACGATGGCGAGACAGGTGGCGTGACGTTTGTAACGCGGGTCGTCCCAGCCCGGATGGGTCTTGCTGCCGGTTTGTGGCGCACCGCCGTCCTGGGCGATGCCGAGCACGAGCAGGTAGGGTGCGGTGGCGTCGTTCTCGGCACTGGTATCCGGATCGTCAGCCGGGTGTTGCTGTGCAATGGCGCCCACGTCCGCCGCGAACAGCAGCCCGGCGGCCACCAGCACCACGGCGATAATCGGTACCAGCGTACCCGTCGTCACAGCCTCGACATTCCGACGGTACATGATCCGGTGCCCCTTACGACGGTGTCCGCCCGTCACGGCGTGTGTTCGAGTTCCCCGCGCAGGGTTTCGGCCAGCGCGGCCGGTCGATACCCGGGATCCGCGGCGGCCCAGGCGGTCAACGCCCGTTCCAGATGCTCCCGCGCGCGCACGAGGTCGCCCGTCTCCCGCAACAGCAGCGCCATCTCCAGATTGGTTTCCGGCTCGGCCGGGAATAGCTCCAGCGCCCGCGTGAGCCGACGCCCGGCGTCGTCGTGGCGGCCGAGTTTGCGCAAACAGCGACCGAGCGCTCGTAATGTGTACTGTTTCGTCACATCCAGATCACTCGCTTTTTGCAGGTGGGCGATGGCGGCCTCGAGATCGCCCTCGGCCTCCGAGAGCCTGCCGAGCACCAGGGCCAGCCGGGAACGCCAGACCTCCAGCTTGAGTTGATCGATCATCGTCTCGAGCTGCGTGTAGGTCTGATGCGCCTCGTCGTAACGGCCGAGATCGGCCAGTGCCACGATGTCGCCGTAGCTGATCATGTCGTCGAGGGGTGATGGTACCTGCGTCTTCAATTGCGCCAGACCGTCCAGCGCCTCGACAGCACGCCCGGCCGGAACCAGGAACTCGAAAAAAGTCGAATGCAGCATGTTCATCTCGACCGGGTTGTACGCCACGGCTGCGGCCTCTCGCCAAGCCTGCACCTGTTCGAGCATCGCGTCGATGCGCCCCTGCGTCCGGAGCAGCACCATGTACGCCTCGTACACCTGCACCTGTTCGTGCGGCGAGGCCGCGCCGGCCAGCGCCTGATCGAACTCCGTGGCGGCCGCGTCGAAACGCCCTTCCTTGACGGCGATGGCGGTCAGTTCCAGCCGTGTATCGAGGCGCCCCGGTTCCAGCAGTTCGATACGTTCGAGCGCGGCGGTCGCATCGGCGAAGCGGCCGTATTCCTCGTACAGGTCCGCCAGCGCCGACCAGCCCTGTACGCTCTTGGGAAAACGCTCCGCGTAGCGGCGAAGGTGCGCCTCCGCCTGATCGAAATCGCCGACACCCTGATAGAGCTTGCCGATTTCCTGCAACATCTCGTAGCGGTGCGGATCGAAGCGCAGCACTTCCTGATACGCGGCTATGGCCTCGGGTATCTCGCTGCGGATCATGTGGAAGAGGGCCTTCTGCTGATAGGCGTCGGCGTCCTCGGGATAGAGCTGAATCCACATGTCGACCACGGCCATGGTCTTGTCCGGGTCGCGCTCGACGTTGATGTAGTAAATGGATTTGATCGCCAGCTGCAGCCGCTCCGGCAAGCGATACAGATGGGCCATCGCCGCCTCGACCGCCTGTTGCGCACCGGCCGCGTTTCCCAGAACCATGTAGGTGGTACTCAGCTGGTACTGCGCGATGGTGAACGACGGATCCTTTGCCACGGCCGTCTCGAGCAGCGGGATGGCCGCTTCCCAGTCGTTGTGATGGGCGAGGGCATACGCCGCCTGCATGAATCCGGCGATCGCCTCCGGATCGTCGGACACGAGTTCGGCCACCGGCATGTCCTCGTGGGCGTCGATGTGACTCGAAGGAATGCCGAGGTCCTCGCGCAGTTGCCGCGACATCTGGTCGACGAGCGTCAGCACATCGTCGCCGGTATAGGAATGTTCGGCGAGCACCTTGCCCCGCACACTGTCGTGCAGCTCGGTATCGATGGTGACGAGCTCGGCTTCCCGGCGCCACGACCAGGTCAAGAAATGCGGGTAGTGAGCGTCACGTGCGATCTTACGCTGCAAGGCGCGCGGCAGGCCGAAACCCTCTTCGTAGCCCGCTGTACGCAGCGGACCCAGAAACTCCTGGACTGTACGCGACTGCACGAAGGCATCCTGGTTCAGATCCACGCGCAAGAGCATCGGCACCGTGATCGGCAGCCAGTCGTCCGTCGCGCCGGTGGCGTCGTCGGCGTAGTAGACAATGACGCGCTTACGAAAATCGCTCTTGGGCACAACACGCTCGGTGACCGCGCCGTGCTCGTCTTGCACCTGCACGGTTTCGGTCACGGCGCCGAGTTCCTTGTCGTGGAACAGCACGACAAGCAGTGCGAGGGCCATGAACAGGTTCAACGGAATACCGATCTTCTCGGACCGGTGCCAGCTCTCGGAACCGGGACGGCCGTGACACCAGGCCAGGATGATGATGCTGGGCAGGAACAGTATCAGCGTCAGCCCGATCAGATTAACCAGGTGCGGCGAGAACTGCATCCGGTCCTCGAGAAAGGTGACAAACTGCACCAGGCCCCAGCTACCGACGAGGTAGGCCGACAGGTACTGCGGGACGCGTCGCGCGCGTATTTCTTCGAACAGGTTCATCGACTACTCCTGCTGGAGACGGTGGTTCACGATACGTAAATTACCGGCTCATCGACTTCTATTCGAGTCGGGATGATATAAAAGATCATCGGGGATGTCATGGACAGAATGCACGTGGAGGCAATGCCCTCGTGTGTGGAGCAGCGAGCCTCCTCTATCGGAACAGGTAGACTTTCACCCCCGCTGCAGTAGTTATCGCGAATAATATCCGCGCATCAACCACCAAATCACGTCCCGCCTAAGTTTCCACACAAATGTGGTACTTGCAGTAATGACGTCACTTATGGTTAACCTACTTGATCATCACCATTTGCCTCGTTTCAACCCGGTCACCGATTTCGAGTCGGCAGAAATAGACCCCGGAGGGCAGCGCCCTGCCGCGCGCATCCCGTCCGTTCCAGGTCGCGGTATGATGACCCGCCGGCAAATACTCGTTCACGAGCGTGTTGATACGGCGACCGTCTGGCGTATACACGTTCAAGGTCGTTGCCTGGCCGGTGAAGAGTTCGAAAGTAATATTTGCGCAGGGATTGAAGGGATTCGGATAGATCGCAAGCTGATCAAACGCGCAGGGAAGATTCCCGCCTGCGGTCTCGACCGGAGTCGCAGCACACTGCGGCAGAGCGATCTTCAAGCCGTCATCCCAGTCCGCCAGGTACACGAGGTTATTGGCGATGGCCACATCCACGATCGCCTCATCCGTGTGCAGCGTACCGATCAGCCGGGGTGAGGACGGGTTCGCAATGCCGATAACGTGCAGACCTCCGTCGGCGTCGGCCACGTAGGCGCGTTGCCCCGCGACCTGGACGTTCATGGCCCACCATACCGTATCGCACGAGCCCACGATCGTCGGCGAGTAGGGATTGGCTACATCGACGATCACCAGTCCCATCACGTCGGCAGCAATGTACACATACCCGTCGACGTAGTAGGTGTCGTACGCCGACATGCCGGTGACCGTGCTGATGATCGACGGCGAGGAAGGGTTTGACACATCGAGCACATGCATGCCCGCATCCTCGTCCGCTACATACGCGAAGATCCCGGATACCGTGATGTCCATCGCTTCACCGGGCGTGTCCAGACTGCCGATCGGCCACGGATCCGCGGGGTTGGAAACGTCGTACACGCCCACGCCGGATTCGCTGTCGGCGACGTAGACGTTGGCCCCCTGGGCGGCAATCCCACACGCATAGTCCGGCGTGTCACGGATTGCGACGACGGTCGGTAGATACGGATTGGAAACATCGATCACGAGCATACCCGCACTGCCGTCGGCACCGTAGACGTAGGCGCCCTTGACGATCAGATCGTTGGCGGTGTGCGCCGACGGGACCGATCCGGTCAACACCGGTGACCCGGGTGTCGATACATCGACCACCGTGTAGTTCCAGGTGTCCGCGATGTAGGCGTGAACTCCCGCCACGACGACGCCTTGCGCCTTGTTCGTGTCCAGCGCACCGATGAGCGGCGGCGATTCAGGTACCGAGATATCGATGGTATGCAGACTGCCGGCGAAGGCGGACGTCGCCACATACGCGATGTCGTCGGCAACGGCTACCGCCCATGAGCACGAGGTCGTGGCGATGGAACCGATGATCGTCGGCGCCGTGGGCTGGGAGACATCGATGGCTTTCAACCCGCGATTGTCGGTGGCAAAAACGAGATCGCCGCAGGCGGCAAGGTCCATGACGAGACCCGGTACCGGAAATTCCAGCGAACCCACCACGGTCGGCAACGTGGGATCCGAAAGATCGACGACGTACAGGTCGCCATGCGTTGCCACGTAGGCGCACCCGTTGCCGAGGGTGATACCGCGCAGTATTCCGGGCGTGTCCAGCGAACTCGCAATGTACGGTTCAAGCGGATCCGCAACGTCGATCACGAACAGACCGGCGTTCTCCGCCGTCACACACACATAACGGCCGAAGCCGGCGACATCGACGGCCGTATCCGGCAGATTCAGCATGCCGACGTACTGCGGGAAACGAGGATCGGCGATATCGATGATCTTGAGTCCGAACGCGGCAGCCGCGATGTACGCGTAGTGGCCCACAACGGCGACTTTCTGGGCGTCCTGAGCCAAAAAGGTCGATCCTGTCAGCACCGGCGCGTCGGGGCGGGAAACGTCGACAACGAGCAGACCGTCCCAGCCGCAGGCCACGTACGCGAAGTTGCCGGCCAGGGCGACGCCCAGCGCCTCGCCCGGTGTTGCCAGGGTGGACACGATTTCCAGCGATCGTGGCTGTGAGACGTCGACCACCTGCAATCCGTCCACGTCGTTGGCTACGTACGCGTAGTTGCCGGCAACGGCCACATCCATGCCCATGCCCGGCAAGCCGACCTCGCCGAGCAGGTGGACGTAATCACGGTAATTCTCGCAGGGTTGGGCAAGTCCGGTAGCCGCCAACAACGACGCGAGCGCACAACTCAGTATCGCAAATGATGTTAGTTTTATACCGGTGTTTGTTTTGGATGGTGGTTTTTTCGGCAATCGCATGACAACCTCCTCGCACTGCTCGATATCCCGAGCAACTATACAAGAGTTTCATGACGGCCTGAGCAGGGTGTCGTAAAGTTCTCGTATCGCGCGATTCGCCGCGCGCCCGTATTCATAGAACCCAGTGTATCACAAAACTATAACAAAGAAAATCCATCCGGTTTTCCCGGAATTGCAGTATACTTAATGCTTGCGTTTTCGATCCTCCTCATTCTGGCTCTACTGGCTTCTGCATCGCCGGAGATAGCCTGCGAGAAGTATCCAACTGTTTCACCCGAAGATCCGGAGTAAGCAATGGCTAAATCGCGCACGTACTTTCTGTTCGTGACCGTCGCGGTCACGCTCCTGGCAGTCCCGTTCGCCTCGGCTGCCAATTCCCCTGTCACCGACACCTATCACCTCGACGGCCGCTCGACCGTCAAGGTCGACTTCGAACCCGACTGGGATGCGCCGGCGGGACTCCGAGCCGAGGCACTGGCCCACGAGTTCGTCGTGGTCAACGCCCAGCGCTACGGCCTGCCCGCCGATCCTGCGGACCTGGAAATGCGCCTCGTGAAGCACAGTCTGCTGGGCGACCATTTCCACTTCCAGCAACTGATCGACGGCATCGAGGTCGAGGGCGCACAGATCATCGTCTCGATCGCCGAGCAGGGCGGACATGTCTACCGGGTGTACAACAACACATACCCGGTCAAGGCCGAGCCGGCCGTGCGTGCCGCGGTGCTCGATGAACAGGCCGCGTACGATATCGCCTGGCAGCGTCTGCGGGCGCACAGCGACCTGACGTGGACGCCGCAGAGCGAGCTGGTCTACACCCCCGTAGCCGACGGCTTCCGTCTGAACTACGTGGTCGACCTGCATCTCGAAGAACCCGACGGCGCCTGGCAGCTGTACATCGACGCCGCCTCGGGCGAGGTCGTTTCACTGGCCGACAGCCGGCTGCCGCGCCTGAAGACCGAGCCGACCGAGATTCCGCTGGATGAGCGCATCGACGAGTACGCCGGGGAGATCTGGGATCGCGAGGCCGTCTTCGACCGCCGCGCTCAGCTGGACGCCGACGCGGACGCCGCGCGCAAGGCCGGCGACGACCGCGCCGAGGGCACGGGCATCGTCTTCGATCCTGACCCGCGCACGACCCTGCGCGACAACAGCCTGCAGGACAACTCGCCGCCCCAATCCTTCAACGACGCCTACCGTACGCGCGATCTGCACGACCTGGAATACAGCGGCGGCCTGTACCGGCTGAACGGCCCGTGGATCGAGATCATCAACTTCGAGGCGCCGCACACAGCGCCCAGCACCACCTCCGACGGCAACTGGACCGCCGTGCGCGGCAACAACGCCTTCAACGACGCGTTGACCTACTTCCACATCGACCAGAATCAGCGTTACATGCAATCGCTGGGTTTCGTAGGTATGAGCGCTATTCAGGACGGCCCCATCGGCACCGATACCGACGGGCTGAACGGCGCCGACAACTCCCACTACATCCCCGGCTCCAACCGCATGGCCTTTGGCCACGGTTGCGTCGACGACAGCGAGGACGCCGACGTGGTCCTGCACGAGTACGGCCACGGCATCCAGCACGACATCGTCTCCAGCTGGAGCGGTGGCGACACCGGCGCCATGGGTGAAGGCTTCGGCGATTACTGGGCCGGTTCGTACAGCTACGGTGCCGAGAACGGCGACATCTTCTACCCTAACTGGGTATTCACCTGGGACGGCCACGGCCAGGGCAACCAGTGCTGGCCCGGCCGGATCCTGAACGCCCACGGCGCCCAGTACGTGCACACGACCTACTACGGCGCACACCAGGGCATCCCCGGCGGCTACCAGAGCGACGAGCTGTGGTCGACGCCGCTGTTCCAGACCATGCTGACGGTCACGGACATGGGCTACCCGAAAACGGATCTCGACACGATCATCCTCGAGTCGCACTTCGGCATCGGTTCCGGACTGAAGATGCGGGACATGGCCAACATCACCATCGCGACGGCGCAGACCTTGTTCCCCGGCGAACCCCACGCCGACGTCTACGTCGAGAAGTTCCTCGTGCACAACATCATCCTGCAGCCGGAAGTCGTGCTCGCCATCGGTGCGGTGACCATCGACGATCCGGGTGACAACGACGCAGCGGATCCCGGCGAGACCGTAGACATGTATGTCTACCTGGAAAACGACGGCACCCTCGGCGCGACCGCGGTGAGCGCCACGCTCAACACGACCGATCCGCTGATCTCCATCACGCAGGCGAACGCCGCGTTCCCCGACCTGGCGGGCGGTGGCCACGGTGAGAACGCGATACCGTTCACCTTCGTGCTCGACGAGGATTTCGTCTGTGGCGATCCCATCGCCCTGCAGCTCGTGGTCACCTACACCGACGCGACGCGAGCCACGGCGTATCTCGATATCGATCTCAACGCGGGTACGCCGCTGGGCGCGTCCCACGCCGCCAGCCCCGAGCTGGCGATTCCCGACGACAATGCGGCCGGAATCACCAACCGGATCACCATCTCGGGTACGAGTGCGGTCGTGTCGCCGGACTTCAACATCGACATCAACATCACGCACACCTGGATCGGCGACCTCAAGGTGCATCTGACCTCGCCGTCAGGAACCGGCATTTACCTGCACAACCAGTCCGGCAGCTCGGCGGACGACATCATCGGCAACTACCCGAACACGTTGACGCCGGCCCAGTCGTTGAGCGCATTCTTCGGCCAGCCGCTCGCCGGTAGCTGGACCCTGCGGGTGAGCGACCACGCTGCCCAGGATACCGGCGTCCTGCACAGCTGGGGCATCAACGACGACCAGGGCTGGGAGTGCGAGAACGTGATCACGGCCGTCGCCCCGGACCGGCTGCCGACCCAGTTCGGCCTGGCGCAGAATCACCCGAACCCGTTCAACCCCGCGACGATCATCGCCTTCGCCGTGCCGGCCGACGCCGGTGTCGTGTCGTTGCGGATCTTCGACACCTCGGGTCGGTTGGTGCGCACGCTGCACGACGGCGCGCTGGCGCCGGGACACTATTCGCGCACCTGGCAGGGTCGCGACAATGGTGGCCGCCGGGTCGCGTCGGGCACGTACTTCTACCGCCTGACGGGCAAGGACTTCAGCGAATCACGTAAGATGATCGTGATTCAGTAGCAGAGTCGTCCGGGCGGCCGTGGTCGGTGCGATCGCGGCCGCTCGAACAGCGACCGTTGGCAAGCGAACGGTCAGATACAGACCGGTGAGTTCATTGCAAGGGGGTTTAGCGCAAGGGCGCTACTTGCGCAGATGGGCTCGCTGGAAATGGGACCGGCTCCCTGGTTAACGCCCGGGAGCCGGTTTTTGTGCGGTCACTTCAGCGCACGCAGATCAGTTTCCGGAAATCGGTCTGCCGTCCGCGCTGCTCCAGGGCGAGGAAGTACACGCCCGCGCCGACCGGCCGGCCGGTCGTGTCATGACCGTCCCAGTACGCATGGTGAATGCCTGGGCCGGGCGCGCCTGTGAAGAACCGGCGAACGCGGCGGCCCGCGAGGTCGTAAACCGTCACGGTGAGATCTGCCGCCACCGGCGACTCGAAAGCGACGCGGCAATCCGCTTGCACCGGGTTCGGCTGGATGGCGATGATACGCGGCCCGATGCCGCGTTCGCCCGCGAGTTCGCCATCGCTCACGCCTGTGCTCCCCTGGTACTCGAACGCACCCATGTCCACGATCTCGTCCACGATGCGCGGCAGTCCCGCGAGATCCAGTTCCACCGTAACGAAGGCGTTTTCACCGGTGTCACGACACGGCGATGTGCTCGCCAGCGTGAAATCCCCGACCAGCGGATCGACGAACTGCGGGTCGTCGCCGATGTTGCCCGTGCCGCCGAAGCTGCCGGTCCAGCCCTGCACGCAGCTATGGTCGATCGTGACCAGGTTGCTGGGATTGTTGAACACCTGCGCCGTCTCTCCCGAGCCGGTCTGGTCGCTGTTGGCCCAGAGAATGCAGTTGCCGATCTCGAGCCCGACGCCCACGTAGTTGTAGAACGCGCCGCCGCGCCACGCCGATTCGTTCCCGCTGAAGGTGCAGTTGACCGCGTCCACCTCGCTCAGGTCGCTGAAGATCGCGCCGCCGTCCGACTGTGCCACGTTGCCCGCGAAGAGGCAGTTCGACAGTTCCACCTGCACCGACCAGTCGTAGATGGCGCCGCCTTCCCAGCTGGTCGTGTTGCCTCGCAAATGGCAATGGTGCAGCAGCAGCGAACCGGACTCCTGGTACACGGCGCCGCCCCGTCGCGCCTGATTCCCCTCCAGCCGGCAGCGATGCAGTGCCACCGGTATGCCGACCAGGTTGATGATGCCGCCGCCGTCGGCGTCGGGAAGGCCGTTGCCGCCCACGATACGCAGCCCGGACAGGGTGACACCGGACGACATACCGCCGATCGTGACCACGTGGTAGACGTTGTCGCCCACGAGTCCGTGGACATCGTCGCCGGCGAGATCGCCGCTCAGGATCGTGGGGTACACTTCAGGATCGTGGGCATCGGGATCGGGCGCGCCGCAGCCGGCATAGCCGCCGGCGAGGGTCACGGGCAGTTCGAGCCGGAAGGTCGCCGCTCGCGGGTCCGGTAGGCCTGCCGCATCCGGCAGATAGCGTCCGTCGGCGATCCTGATCTCGGCGTCAAACGATGCGATGGCCAGCGCTTCGTACAGCTCCCGGAAGGCGGTGCACCAGCTCGTTCCGTCGTGGACCGGTCCAATGGCGTCCGCGTCGACGTACAGGGGCTGGGCGGCGGCGGGCAAGACCGAGACAGCAAGCAGCGTCCCGATGACGGCGCAGGCTGGAGCACGGCAGCGCGCACGGACGGGAAGTGGAATCAGCATCGTGAACCTCCCTCCAGGCGCATCGTGGCGCAGCACATGTTACTTCAACAGAATGATTTTTCTCGTCCTCTGGACATCAGGAGTCTTCAGCCGGACCACATAGGATCCGGCGGCGACCGGGCGACCAGTCGCGTCATTGCCGTCCCAGTCCACGGTATGGATACCGACCGCATACGATCGATCGGCCAGCGGGGCCACGAGCCTGCCGGTCAGATCGTATACCGCGATGGTCACCGGGAGCGGTTGGTTCACCGCGAACTCGATGGTCGTTCGTGGATTGAACGGATTCGGATAGACAAACAAGCCGCGGTCGGTAGCGGCTGGAACCTGGAACGAGGCCACTGTCGTGTCCAGCAGGATCCACTCGCCGTTCGGATCGCGGCGCGACAGCGCATAGACGACGTCGTCATCGTGATCGCGGAACGCACGCTCGTCTATGGCGACGAAGCGGCCGGCGTTTTCCCGCCGGCAAGGCACCAGCCACTGGTTCTCCCGGCGCATGCCGACGAGCCGGAAGTCGGTTTCCGCAACCGGATCGTCGCCCGGGACCGATACGGACCAGCTGATCGTGACGCCGCCGGCATCGGCGACGGCCGCGAAGCTGGACAGGAACACCGGCACGCTGTCCTCGCACTGGCGCCAGAATATATCGAGGCCCGCTTGCCGCCGGGCCAGGTACACGCAGTCGCCGGCAACGGTGATGGCTTCGGCTGTATCGATGTTGGCGAGGGTTCCCACCGGTACCGGACTGGCCGGATCGGTGATGTCGTACACGTGCACCCCGGAATCCTCGATCATCAGATAGGCGTAGCCGTCGGCAACCGTCACGCGCTTGGCGTCCACCAGCAACGGCAGCGAGGCGACGATCACCGGCGCCGTCGGATCGATCAGATCGACCACATAGAAACCCGAACGCTCGACGGCCACGAACGCCCAGCGACCGCTCATGGCAACCTGATGCGTCTCGTCGTACCAGCCCGGGAAATCCAGCGAACCCACGATGCTCGGCTGCGCGGGCGAGGCAACGTCGACAACCTGCAGGCCGTGGTCGAGGTCCGCCACGCAGGCGATGTCGCCCGCAACGGCCACATCGCGCGCATTACCCGGCGTGTCGGCCAGGCCAAGCGGGACCGGCGCGGCCGGATCCGACACGTCGATCAGTTGCAGACCGGCATATCCGTTCGCCACGTAGGCCACGGATCCTGACAGGGCGATATCGGTGGCGACACTGGTCAACAGCGTCGAACTCACGAGGACGGGCGCGGCCGGATCGCCGACGTCGACGATCGCCATGCCGGTACCGCCGTCGGCCACGTAGGCCAGGTCGTCGACAACCTCCACGCCCAGGGCGTAACCCGGCGTATCGATCGAACCGGCTATGCTCGGCGCGGCCGGATCGGCGACATCGACGATTTGCAGACCACCGTAGTAGTCGGCCACGCAGGCCAGGTCCCGCCAGACGGCGACGTCGAAGGCGTGGTCGGGCGTATCGATGGAACCCAGACCGGTTGCGAGGTAGGGATTCGTGATGTCCAGGATCTGGAGCATCCCACCCACGCCGGGGTAAGCGCCGGAGAGGTAGGTCTGCACGTAGGCCACATCACCGTTGAGGGTCAACCACCGCTGGTCGCCCACGGTGCGCAGCGCGCTGGCGATCTGCGGGGATGCCGGATCGCTGACGTCGATAACCTGCACCCCGCCATCCCGATCGGCCACATAGGCCAGATCGCCCGCGACAACGACATCGACCGCCTTGCCCGGCGTGTCCACCGAGCCCACCAGGGAGGGGGCTGCCGGATCGCTCACATCGAACACCTGCAGCCCGGCCACGTCGTCGGCCAGGTAGGCGAAGTCGCCCTGCAAGGCCACCGCGTAGGCATGATCGGGGGTATCCACCGTGGCCAGATGCACCGGCGCCGCCGGATCGGTGATATCGGCGACGCTGAAGCCGGCGTCGCCGTTGGCCACGTACATCCGATTGCCGGCGACAAGTATGTCGTTGGTTCGCCAGGGCAAATCGAGGACCATGATCTCGAAGGCGTAGGCCGGGTCCGACACGTCGAGCACGTGTACACCCGAGGAACTCCCGACGTACGCGTAGCCAGGCACCGCGGCCACGCAGCGCCCCTGGTTGAAGAACACATCCGACTCCGTCACGTTGACCGGAGCGCTCGGATTCGAAATATCGATGGCGACAAACAGCATGGTGGTCGAGATGGGATTCCAGAGAGTGAAGGCGTGTCCGCCGCCGAGCGCCAGACCGGTTACGGCTGGTCCCGTCGACCCGACGATGACCGGATCCTGCGGTTCGGTGATATCAACGACCAGCAAGCGTCCGTCCACCACGTACGCATAGTTCCCCTTGATGACCATGCCGCCGGGGTAGCCGTGGATCGCCTCGTTGCTGCCGGCCCAGCGCAGGTGGGTGCCATAGTCCAGGCAGTCCTGGTCCAGCAGTATCGGCGCCGACGCGGGCGGTTGTCGGCTTCGACCACGCGCATCCGCCGCCGACGCGTCGCTCGCGACGCCGGCAACGAGCAAGCAGACGAGTCCCAGATACACCGGGCACGACCTCGCAATCGAGCGGCGCGCAACCATGACGAACCTCCGGTATGGTACGGTCTCGAGTTATTCCCGAGTAATAAACGGGCTAACCCCGGGTTATCCCCTGTCCTCAACAGGTTATCCCCAACTATTTTACCAAACAAGATGTTGATAAGTAAAGATATCCGTAAAAACGATAATGGCGGCGCGTATCGTTATCGGGGTCCGAACCCAGCCGATGCGGCGTTGCTCGTCGCTTGCCACGTGTCGGCAGAAAGCCGCGTCGCGCCTTCCGACTTGCAAGTCCGGCGACCGGCCGCCATCTTATCCGCAACGCAGAAGCCCCGGCTGGTCCGGGGCTTTGTTGCGCGATGCATCATGCCGCTGACCACGTATGGGCGAGACCGAGAGGGATCGAGAGCAAACATGGATATCCGTAACGTCGCCATCATCGCGCATGTGGATCACGGCAAGACCACGCTGGTCGACCAGATCCTGCGCCAGTGCCACGTCTTCCGCCAGGGGCAGGATGTCGGCGAGCGGATCATGGACTCGAACGATCTCGAACGCGAGCGTGGCATCACCATCACCGCCAAGAACTTCTCGATCACCTATCAGGGAACACGCATCAACCTGATCGACACCCCGGGCCACGCGGATTTCGGCGGCGAGGTCGAACGGGTGCTGAAGATGGCCGACGGCGTGCTGCTGCTGGTCGACGCCTTCGAGGGCCCCATGCCCCAGACGCGTTTCGTCCTGCAGAAGGCGCTGCAGCTCGATCTCAAGCCGGTGGTCGTGATCAACAAGGTGGACCGCAAGCAGACTCGCCCCCACGAGGTCCTGGACGAGATCTTCAATCTGTTCTGCGAACTGGACGCCAGCGATGAGCAGCTGGATTTCCGCGGCGTCTACGCGGCCGGTCGCGACGGCTGGGCGGTCGGCGAGCTGGAGGACGAGCGGCGGGATCTATCACCCTTGCTCGACATGATCGTCCAGCACATTCCGGCGCCGGTGAAACAAGAAGGCCCGCTGCAGATGCTGGTCGCCGCCATGGACCACAGCGACTACGTGGGCCGTATCGGCATTGGCCGCATCGTGCGTGGCAGCCTGCACGCGCACCGGAAGGTCGCCCTGCTCAAGCGTGACGGCAGCCGGCTCGACACCCTGGTCAAGCAGCTGTTCGTCTTCGACAACCTCGGCCGCCGCGAGGTGGAGCAGGTCGATTGTGGCGACATCTGCGCCGTTGTGGGTCTGGAGCGGGTCGATATCGGCGACACCCTGGCCGATCCTGAGCAGCCCGAACCGCTGCCGCTGATCGCCGTGGACGAGCCGACGTTGACCATGCGCTTCATGGTCAACGACAGCCCGTTCTTCGGTCAGGACGGCAAGTACGTCACCAGCCGACAGCTCCGCGAGCGGCTCTGGCGGGAAGCCGAGCGTGACGTGGCCCTGCGCGTCGCCGACGCCCCCGGCAACGACGCCTTCCAGGTCAGCGGACGCGGCATCCTGCACCTGTCGATCCTCATGGAGAACATGCGCCGCGAGGGTTTCGAGTTCATGGTCGGGCAGCCGCAGGTCATCTACAAGGAAATCGCCGGCCGCAAGGCGGAACCGGTCGAGGTGCTCACCGTGGATGTGCCCGGCGATCTGTCCGGCACGGTCATCGAGCACGTCACCGACCGGCGCGGCGAACTGATCAAGATGGAGCCGGTCGAAGGCCGCAATCGCCTCGAGTTTCATATCCCCAGCCGCGGCCTGATCGGTTTCCGTAGCCGCATGTTGCGCATGACCGGCGGGGAAATCGTCATGCACCACCGTTTCTTCCAGTACGAGTACTTCAAGGGGAGCATACCGCAGCGGCAGACCGGCAGCCTGATCAGCATGGGACGCGGCGCGGCGGTGGCCTTCGCCATCGATGGGCTGCAGGATCGCGGCCACTTCTTCGTCGAACCGGGCGACGTACTCTACGGTGGCCAGATCATCGGCGAGCACACCCGCGAGGACGACCTCGTCGTGAATGCCCAGAAGGCCAAGCAGCTGACCAACATCCGCGCCGCGGGTTCGGACCGGAAGATGCGTATCGCCAGCGCAGTAATGTTGAGCCTCGAAGAGGCCCTCGAACACATCAATCTCGACGAGTACGTCGAGGTGACGCCCAAGATCATCCGCATGCGCAAGGCGCTGCTCGACGAGAACGCTCGGCGGCGGGCACGTAAACAATCGCTGTCGGGGAACGATTGATCCCGACTCGGCGCACGACGCGATTCTTCTTCCCGCGCTATTTGATCAACGTCGTCGCCTGTTGCGCAACGCCTTCCTCGGTCTGCAGTCGGTACAGATAGGTCCCCGAGGCGACCTGATTCCCCTGATCATCGTGTCCGCGCCAGACGATCCGCTGCGTTCCGGCCGCCCGGTCGCCGTCGAGCAGGGTGTGGACCAGCCGGCCCTGGCAGTCGAAGATCTGGAGGCTGACGTGTCCCGGCCGGGACAGGGTGAAGGCGATGGTCGTCAGCGGATTGAATGGATTGGGTGCAAGACGCAGGTCGGGATACGCCGCCGTAGGCTCCACGGCTACCGTCCCGGCGAGGATTGCCAGAGCCGGTAATATTTCGCCGTCACGGTCGAAGAACGTGACATTCTCCCAGGCCGAGCCGAAGCCCGGTGAGCTGATCCACTCCGGCGCCCACCAGAACACGCCACGTCCTCTGTCCTCGGGCACGTTGCGCAGCAGATCCAGCACCGTGGCCAGAAACGCCGCCTGGCCCTGCGGCGTTGCGGGGTAGCCGGGCAGTAGCTGCTCGGGCATGCCGACGATATTGTGGGTGTCGTCGAACCAGTCGAGGGTCCAGGGGTAGGCGGTTTCGACCAGGATCAGATCCTTCTCGTAGCGTGTCGCCAGGTCGTCGAGGTTGGCGCCGAGATCAGCCAGTGTTCCGTGCCACCACGGATAGTACGACAGGCCGATCACGTCGAATTCCACTGCCTGCGCCGCCAGGTTGTCCAGGTACCAGCGCGCGCCTGCGTTGTCGGCGCCGCGATCGATATGGATCATGACGTCGGGTCGCTGTCGGCCGGCAAACGCGTCGTCGACACCAGCGATGGCCGCCTGCAGCAGAGTAGCCAGCTGCGCCCACTGGGCGGGCGTGTCGTAAGCGCCGCCGACCCGACCGTCGTTCCAGAGCAGACCCGCCGTGATCTCGTTGCCGAGCTGCAACAGCGTCGGCGCAGCGTCCCGGGCGTCCAGTGCCGTCAGCACGTCGCACGTGTAGGAGCGCACGCTGTCCGCCAGCGCATTCAGCGGTAGCGCGGCCCAGGCTGCCGGCTTGGTCTGGTGGCCGGGATCGGCCCAGGTGTCGGAGTAGTGGAAATCGAGCAGGAGGGCGCAGCCAGCGTCCCGGATCCGCTCTGCCAGCGCCAGGGTCGCGGCGAGCCCGTTGTGACCTGCGCCGGGCGTATGCCACAAGCGTAGCCGGATGGTGCCGACACCGTGATCGGCCAGAATGGCGAGCAGGTCGTCGGGCACGCCGTCGACCCGGAACACACCCCCGCCGGCCTCGACCTGCGGTAAAAAGGATGCATCAGCACCCTGGAGAAATGTGTGGTCCAGTGCCCAGGCCGGCGCGGCCAGCACACTCGCGACAAGCGCAGCGATCACGAAGCGACGCATGCTTCCCTTTCCAAAACGGCGGAAAAACGACACTTCATGATAACACTGCCGCTACCTGGCCTGCAAATGGCCGGGACGCATCGAGAGGACCTGGCGCGGTTAGCGGATCAACGTCAGCTTCTGCCGACCGGTCAATTCACCGGATCGCGCCCGCAAGATGTAGACACCCGAAGGCATCGCTTCGCCACGATCGTTTGCTCCGTCCCAGCTGAAGGTTCGCGGTCCGATCCCGGCCTCGCCGACGAAGATGGTCCGGACGAGACCGCCCTGCAGATCGTGCACGGTTAGCGCCAGCTCCTGCCCGGTCGCCACGTCGACCGTGAACTGCGTGTGCGGATTGAAGGGATTCGGGCTGCCGGGTCCCAGCACGAGCCGATCCGGCAGGTCGGGATCGACCGCCGTGTAGTCTTCCTCGTTGAAGGCGAAATAGAGCTCAGGATTGCCGTCCCGCATGTCGGTCCAGACCACCGCGTTGTGCACCCGGATGCCCAGGAAGGCGGACCAGGTGGCGATGGACGGATGGGATGCGCCGACGGTCGTCGTGCTGAGCGTGGTGTACTCGCCGTCGGCCATGGTGTCGATGTCGTGGTACTGGATCTGCCAACACTCGGAGTCGGGGTCGTAGGCCTGCCACACGAGACGCGGTCGCGGCCAGGGTTGCGGGCCGAAAATACCCGGTCCGATCACCTTGGAGAACACCATCGACGGGTTGGATTGCCCGGTCATGGTGCTCACCGGGCGTTGTTCGTAACCGAGCGCCCAGGGATAGACGGTCCGGTAGTAGATCTGGGCGGGCCCGTGGCGGGTGTCTTCCCAGGCGACCACGCCGAAGGGTTCGATGACGTCGCTGCCGCTGTAGTCGTAGCAAACCGTGGGATTCCGCGCCTCGCTGGTGCTTTCGCTGGTGAGGGTTTCCGGCTGCCAGCCCCCGTCCCATTCCTCGTACTGCCGCGAGTAGATCTGCCAGCTGCCGTTGCGATCGTCCTGCCAGGCCACCATGGCGAACTCGTGCCAGTTGCTGGTGCCGGCCACGGCGGGCCGGATGGAGGTCGCGTCGTCGTAGGAGATACGGGTCCCGTCGTCCCACCAGGCCCAGTCCTGCCGCCAGTGGGAAAAGTAGATCTCGCTGTTGCCGTCGCGGGTGTCTTCCCAGACCAGGTACTCGCCGTTGGTCGACGTCGCCGGCCAGCTGGACGCGTATTCGTCGCAGGTCAGGCAGATTTCCTGCAGCCAGTCGCCGAAATACGTGCGCGCCTGCCAGTAAATCTCCGGATGCCCGGTGCGGTCGTCCTCGAAGACCACGCCCAGCTGGCCGCCGTAACGCCGGGACAGACTGGGATACCGCGACGCGCCCGGATCATTGGTCAGCCGTTCCTGGTGCCACTGCGTGCCGTCGAATTCCTTGAAGTAGATTTCCGGATTGCCGTCGCGGTTGTCCGACCAGACGAAGAACAGCTCGTCCTCGGTCATCTTGACGTTGAATCCCCCGTCCTCCTCGGTCAAAGAGGCGCCGGGATCATCGGTGAGCCGCTGGTCGGCGGACCATTCGGCCGGGCATGGCGCGGTAAAAACCATCAACAGAATAGAAAGCAGCAGGTATCGCATCGCAGTTCCCCCTCCTGGATCCGGATACTGGCAAGCGCGATTGAATGACAAATAAGTATACCAGGATCTAGCCCGCGATACCACCGGGCGGCTGCCGTCAACTCGCCACCGATTCCACCTCCATCTCCACCTCGGGCACCTCGCCCACGCGCTTGGCCTTGGTGAAGCGCGCCAGCAGCGAATAGACGACCGGCACCAGTATCAGGGTCAGGAAGGTCGAGAAGAACACGCCGCCGACCACCACGATGCCCAGCGGCCGCCGCGACTCGGCGCCCGCGCCGAAGCCGATGGCGATGGGCAGGATGCCGAAAACCGTCGTCAGCGAGGTCATCAGGATGGGCCGCAGGCGGATACGTGCGGCCTCGACCACGGCCTCGACGATCGAACGTCCCCGGCTGCGCAACTGGTTGCTGAACTCGACGATCAGGATGGCGTTCTTGGTCACCAGACCGATCAACATGATCAGACCGATGCGCGAGAAGATGTTCAGACTCTGGTCGAACAGCCATAACGACACGAGGGCGCCGAACACCGCCAGCGGCACCGACAGCAGGATCGTCAACGGATCGATGAAGCTCTCGAACTGCGCCGACAGCACCAGAAAGATGAACACGATCGCCAGCACGAACATGAAGTACAGCGTGCCCTTTGATTCGCGGTATTCGCGAGAGGGACCGGCCAGGTCGCGTTTGATCGACGGCGGCAACTCGTCCCGCCAGATGCGGTCCAGGTCGTCCAGGACCTGGCCGAGGCTCGCGCCCGGGGCCAGGTTGGCGGTGATCGTCGCCGAGCGCACCCGGTTGAAGTGGTTCAGTTCCTTGGGCGCCACCGTCTCATTGATTCGCACCACGTTGGCGAGTTGCACCAGGCCGCCGGCGCCGCGCAGATAAACCTGTTCGATGATGTCCGGCGTGGCGCGGCCGGCGGCACGCACCTGGGCGATAACGTCGTATTGCTTGGTGCCGCGCTTGAAATTGCCGACCACGCGACCGCCCAGAAATGTCTCCAGGGTGGTGCCGATGTCGGTGACCGACACGCCCAGGCCGGAGGCCCGCTCGCGATCGATGGTGATTTCCAGCTCCGGCTTGTTCAGGCGCAGGTCGGAATCGAGGTTGACCAGGGAGCCGAGCTGGCTGGCCTGCGCCATCACGGTGCCGACGGCGCTGCTCAACTCGTCGTAGCTATCGGCCTGCAACACGAACTGCACGTCGGAGCCGGTGTAGCGCGCCGCCAGACTCGGCGGATTGATCACGAAGGCCAGCACACCGGGGATGCCCAGCAGGCGCGGGAACAGGGTCTGCACGATCTCCTGCTGACTGCGCTCGCGCTGGTCACGGTCGACCAGATCCAGAAACAGGAAGCCGTCGGTCACGCGGCCCGGTCCGCCGAAGCCCAGACCGGTGGCCGTGAACAGACCGCGGCGCTCGGGCAGACCAAGCAGATGCTCCTCTACCATGCGCATGTAACGATCACTGTAGTCCAGCGTTGATCCTTCGGGGGCGAGCACGATACCGAAAGCCGCGCCGCGATCCTCGGTCGGCACGAGTTCCTCGGGCAGGCGGTTGAAGAACCACACGCTGGCACCGACGAGCAGCGCCGCTCCGAGCAACACGAGCGGACGCAGGCGCAAGGCGAGCCGCAGGGTTCGTTCGTAGAAGCGGCCGAGCCCGTCGAAGAAGGCGTCGAAGGAACGTTGCGCCCAGCTCTGCTCGACGCTGACCGTACCGTCGGCGCCGACTCGCCGCGAAGAACGCAGGATCAGCGAGCAGAGCACCGGCGTCATGGTCAGGGCGATGAACGACGACAGGGCGACGGCCACCGCCAGCGTGATGCCGAACTCTTTGAACAGTCGCCCCACGGCGCCGGTCAAAAACGCCACGGGGATGAACACGGCCACCAGCGCCACGCTGGTGGCGATCACGGCGAATGCGATCTCCTTCACGCCGTCGAAGGCCGCACGCTTGCGCTGCTTACCCATCTCCAGGTGGCGGAACGAGTTCTCCAGCACCACGATGGCGTCGTCGACCACCAGGCCGATGGCCAGCACCAGCGCGAGCAGGGTCAGGATGTTGATGGTGAAACCGAGGGCAAAAGCCACCGTGAAGCTGCCCAGAATGGAAATGGGAATGGCGATCACCGGAATGACCGTCGCCCGCAGGCTCTTTAAAAAAAGCAGGACGACCAGCACCACGAGACACATGGCGATCAGGATGGTCTTGCCCACCTCATCCACCGAATCCTGGATGAACACCGACGAGTCGTATGCCATGTCGATGCGCATGCCTTCGGGCAGGAGCTGGGCCAGCCCGGGAATGGCGTCGCGCACGGCCTGGGCCACGGCCAGGGTGCTGGCCTGCTTCTGCTTGACGATGCCCAGCCCGATGGACGGCTGGCCGTTGAAGCGGGTCTTGGTCCGTTCGTCCTCGGGTCCGACCTCCACCTCGGCCACCTCGTCCAGCCGCACGATGTCGTCGCCCCGCTGGGCGACGATGATGGCGCCGAACTCCTCGGGCGAGGCCAGCTCGCCACGTGTACGCACGGCGAACTCCCGTTCGAGCCCCTCGACGCGGCCGCCGGGTATCTCCGCGTTCTCCAGCCGCACGGCATTCTCGATATCGCCCACGGTCAATCCGCGGGCGGCCATGCGCATGGGATCGAGCCAGATGCGCATGGCGTAGCGCCGCTCGCCGCCGATGAACACCGATCCCACGCCGGGCAACCGCTGCAGACGCTCCTTCAGGATCCGGTCGCCCACATCGGACAGCTCGAGGGTCGAGTGCCGGTCGCTCGAGACGGCGAGCCAGATGATCGGCTGGGCGTTGACATCGACCTTGGCGACGATGGGATCCTCGGCTTCGCGCGGCAACTGGCCGCCCACCCGCGAAACGCGGTCGCGCACATCGTTGGCCGCTTCGTCCACATCGCGGTCCAGCTCGAACTCGACGGTGATCACCGAACCTTGTTCTCGGCTCGACGAGGTGATCGTCCTGACCGACTCGACGGTGGTCAGCTGCTCCTCGAGCACGTCGGTGATTTCGGTCTCGACCACGTTCGGGCTGGCGCCGCGATAGAAGGTCGTTACCGACACGATGGGCGGATCGGTCTCGGGATACTCGCGCACCGGCAGTCTCGTGAAGGAGATGTATCCGAGCAGGATGATGGCCAGACTCATCACCGTGGCGAAAACCGGCCGCTTGATGGAAATCTCGCTGAGTTTCATCAGCTCTCCTCGTTGGTGGACGTCGCCTGGTCGGCGGGCGTCGCCTGGTCGGCGGGTCGCTCCTCGTTGCCCGGAGTATCCGGATTGACGGGCATGACCTTGGCGCCCTCGTAGAGCTTCTGGTGGCCGGCGCGCACGACCTGCTGTTCGACGTCCAATCCCGAACGGATCTCCACGACCTCGGCGGTGCGGGTGCCCAGTTCGATGGCGGTCCGCGTCACCGTGCTGTCAGCCTTCACGGCGTAGACGAAGGCCTGCCCGCCCTGGACGAACACCGCTTCGCTGGGCACGGTCGCCGCTTGCGGACGTTCGGCGAGCACCACGTTGACGGTGGCCGACATGCCGGGCCGGAAGCGCCGGCCGGGATTGTCCACGCGGGCGACGAATCCCGCGCTACGGGTGTCGGGATCGAGCTGCGGCTCGACCACGTCGATGGTCCCGATCAGCTCGGCGTCGGCGAAGGCCGTCGTGGTGACGACAACCCGCGCACCCGCCACGAGCTGGCCCAGAATGCGCTCGGGAGCCGAGAAGGTCACCCGCAGCTGTTCGATCTTCGCCAGGTCGGTGATCTCGGTACCGGCGCGCAGAAACGCACCCGGGCTGATCTGCCGTGCGCCGACGATGCCGGAAAAGGGCGCTGCGATACGCGTCTTGGCCAGGCGCGCTCGGGCCAGCGCCAGATCCGCCTCGGCGACCTTCAAAGCGGCAGCGGCATCGTCGAGATCCTGGGGTGCGCCGGCATTCTGTGCGACGATGGTCTCGATACGATCGAAGGTGATCTGGCGCTGATCGCGCAGCGCCTCGGCGCGGGCGACTTCGGCGCGCAGTTGCCGGTCGTCGAGCCTGGCGATCAAATCGCCCCGGGCCAGGGCGCTCCCCTCGATGAAGGGTAG
>CAYLIV010000043.1:0-34279 GCA_964384055.1 uncultured Fibrobacteraceae bacterium | reverse complement strand
TCCGTAACCTGGGTTACGCCGAGCGCGTGGACTACGACGTCTACTACACCAACGGACCTGATTCCGGTGTTGGTAACGGTCTTGGCGCCATGGCGACGACGACGCAGCTGGACGGCTACGACGTGCTGCTGTACTCGGCTGGCGATATGAGTGTGAACACGATCGCAAACGCCGACTACGCCAATGACGCCAGCAACGACGTTGCTCTGCTGGACAACTTTCTCCAGAACGGCAAGAAGGCGTATCTGAGTGGTGACGACCTCGTGTTCGACATGGTCAACAACGGTGGTACGGAGACGGCGACGTTTGCGTCCTACTGGATCAACGTGAACCACGACGATCAGGACCTGGCGCCGTTGATCGACGACCAGATCGCTCCGACGGTTCGCTCGCTGTCCGGTAACTCGGTGTTCCCGGACGACATGGAGTGGGTCGCTTACGGAGGCTGCCTGGCGATCAACACCTTCGACGCAGTGACGGTGAACACTGGTTGCGAGCAGCTGGCCGAGTTCCTCGATGAGGACGGCAATGGCGGCGCGTACCCGTACGCGGCGTTCAGCTACAACTACGACGTGACGTACGACTCGCACGTGATCTATTCGCCGTACGACTTCGGTTACATCTACACGCCTGCGAAGGTGGATGCACCGACGACGGCTCGTGCTCAGGTGATGGAGAGGATCCTGTTCTTCTTCAACGTCCTTCCGACGTCACCGATCACGGACGTGCCGACGAGCGACAAGTTCATGGCACGTAACTACCCGAACCCGTTCAACCCGTCGACGAAGATCGAGTTCAACCTGCCTCAGACGACGCATCTGTCGGTCAAGATCTTCAACGTACGTGGCGAGCTGGTCACGACGCTGATCGACGAAGAGCGTGTCGCTGGCAGCGACTTCGTGATCTGGAACGGCCAGAACGACCGTGGCGATGCCGTGGCATCCGGTGTGTACTTCTACGAGGTGCGCACGCCGACGCAGAGCCTGGTCGATAAGATGACCTTGCTGAAGTAATATTACCAAAAGGTTCTGATGTCTCGTCAGGCCTTGCTCGTTGCCCCGGCGCACGTACTGGCTCGTTGATCGAAACAAGCCAGGCGTTGCTCCGGGGCAATACCTCGCTAGTCTTTGAACACGCTCACCACAAAAAGTAGAACGATCGCTCCCATCAGTGCGGTGAGCAACGAACCGAAGGCGCCGCCGAGCGAGATGTTCAGCATCCGGAACAGGAAGCCGCCGACAAAGGCGCCGACGATTCCGAGCACCATGTTGCCCAGCAGGCCGAATCCTCTGCCGCGCATGATCTGGCCGGCCAGCCAGCCGATACCGGCGCCGATGAGCAGAAACAGGATAATCTGCATGTGTCGTTCCTCCAGTAACTCATCCGGTCAACGTCGAGCTGCTCAGGTGAGAGCCTGATTGTACATGACCGGACCGCATCGTCACCAGAGGCTTTTGATCGTGCTCCAGGTCGTTGTTGCGTCGGCCACTTGCCAGCACTGGTTGATGCCGGCGCACGCGCTGGGGGTTCCCCCTTCGTAACCGGTCCGGTTCTGCAGGAGAATCAGGTTCGACAGATCCTCGCCGTCGACGTAAAGCGGCCGGTCATCCGGCGTCGAGGGCGCCGACGAAGGCCAGATAACGAAGCACGATCCGGCCACATCCATGACGAACAGATTGAAGGAGAGTATCAGCGAGGCCGGCTCCGTCGGCAGCGGTTCCGCCAGACCGACGGCGAAATCCGGCTCGGTCAGCACGTTCAGCGCGCTGCCGGCATATATCCAGCCTCCCATCACGCTCAACGCCTCGAGGTCGAATTCGAGCGAACACTCCCAGCCGGCGATCGACGCGGCCGTGGGATTGGTGATGATCAGGTAGGTCATCACTTGCGTGTACAGCGGCGTGTCGAGGTAGACGGTGTCGGCGGTGAGGTCGAAATAGATACCGATTCGGTCAGGATCGTCGTCGAGAACCGCCAGCGCCGAACCGGCGATCAGCAGCAGCGACAGAACAAGGAGTACGTTTTTCATCATGAGCCTCTCGTGGGTTTGCACGATGGTATCGCCGGTGTGACTCCACGCCGGGATCCGGTGTCGATTCTGGTATCGCCCAGAAGAGGCAACGGTTTATCACAATGTGCAGATCAGCCGAAACGACCGGTGATATAGTCTTCCGTTTCCCGCAGCCGCGGGTTGGTGAACATGTCCGCTGTCGGTCCATATTCCACGAGCTGTCCGAGGTACATGAAGGCCGTGTAGTCGCTGACCCGCGACGCCTGTTGCATGTTGTGCGTGACGATCAGGATGGTGTATTCGCCGCGTAGCTGCTGGATGAGATCCTCGATCTTGCCGGTCGCGATGGGATCCAGCGCGCTGCACGGCTCGTCCATGAGCAGAACTTCCGGTTCGGCGGCGATCGCTCGCGCGATACACAGTCGCTGCTGCTGGCCGCCCGATAGACCGAGCGCACTGTCGCCCAGGCGCTCGCTGACCTCGTCCCACAGTGCCGCGCCGCGCAGCGATCGCTCGCAGACCTGGCGCAGGACATTCTTGTTGTTCTCGCCGTCGATACGCAGCGGGTAGACCACGTTCTCCTCCACGCTCATGGGAAAGGGGTTCGACTTCTGAAAGACCATGCCCATGCGCCGGCGCAGCTCGATCACGTCCACGCCCGTATCGTAGATGCTGTCGCCGTTGAGCAGCATGTCGCCGGTACAGCGCACGCCGTCGATCAGGTCGTTGAGGCGGTTGACCGAGCGCAACAGGGTGCTCTTGCCGCAGCCGGATGGTCCGATGAGCGCCGTCACCTTGCCCCGGGGCACGCCCAGGGAGATGTCGAAGAGCGCCTGCTTCGCGCCATACCAGAGGCTGAAATCCCGGATGTCCAGCACGTTTTCCTCGGACAACACGGCGTCGTGGATCTCGCTGGCGATGACCTCGCCTTGACCTATGGCCTGCAGGCGCCAGGCTTCGTTGGACTCGTCGCGGCCACGGCTGTCGACAGCTGCGGTGGACAAGGACTGGGGAGCATTCATCTTTTTTCCCTCGATCAGAACTGATTGGCAACGAATCGGCGGTGCAGGCGCGCCCGCAACCAGATCGCAGCCAGGTTCAAGGCTGAGACGATGGTGATCAACAACAACGTCGTGGTAAACACTATCGGTTTGGCGGCTTCCGAGTTCTGGCTCTGGAAGCCGAGGTCGAAGATATGAAAGCCCAGGTGCATGAAGCTGCGCTCGCCGTGGATGAAGGGAAAGGTCCCGTCCACCGGCAGCTCTGGTGCGAGCTTGACGGCGCCCACGAGCATCAACGGTGCCACCTCGCCGGCGCCGCGCGCCATGGCCAGGATAACGCCGGTCAGGATGCCGGGCATGGCCCTGGGCAGGACGATGCGCTGGATGGTCTGCCACTTGCTCGCCCCGCAGGCGTACGATCCCTCGCGCATGGACCCGGGAACCGCCGCCAGCGCCTCCTCGGTCGCCACGATGACCACCGGCAGCGTGAGCAGCGCCAGGGTCAACGAGGCCCAGAAGATACCGCCGGTGCCGAAGGTCGGATTGGGCAGATGTTCGGCGAAAAAGAGCTGATCCAGGCCACCACCGACGATATAGCAGAAGAACCCGAGCCCGAAGACGCCGAAGACGATGCTCGGTACGCCGGCCAGGTTGTTTATGGAAATGCGTACCGCGCTGACCACCGGGCCGGCCTTGGCGTACTCGCGCAGGTAGAGCGCCGCCAGCACGCCGAAAGGCACCACTGCCAGGGCCATGAACAAGGTCATGACCACGGTGCCGAAGATGGCGGGGAACACGCCGCCTTCACTGTTGGCCTCGCGCGGATCGGCGGTGAGGAACTCGAACCAGCGTCCGACATAGAGACCTGCTTTCTGACCGAACGAAAGCCGGTTGGCGGGATATGCGCGCACGATCTCGTTCAGCTCGAGGGTCTGCTGCTGTCCGCTCGAGGTGTTCATCACCAGCGCGTAGCGCGGCGCGTTTGCCGCCCTAGACGAAGCGTCCTCGGCGGCTGTGGCTGTTTCCCCCGCAACCCGGTCGCGACGAGCGTCCGCGTGGTGTCGGTCGAACCGCGCCCAGATCTCCGCCGGATCCTCGGTGACGGTCCGGCCATCGATCAAGAAGGCGGCAGGCAGGCCGTAGAAACGGCCCCAGGCCTCCCGCTCGATTACGATGGCCCAGTCGGGTCGGGTTTCTCCCGCCGGCGCTTCTTCGAGATTGCTGATCCAGTTGAAGTGCTCGTTGGTCAGCTCGAAATTGCCCGTACGGAGCAAGCGTCTGACGGCCTGGCCGTCTTCGGCGGCCAGGGTCCGGCGGGCACGTGCCGCCGCCGCGTCCGGTAGCGCCTCGATTTCAGTGTCGGCGGGAAGATAGGTCTCGGTCCGGGTCACTTCGCCCAGGTGGATCTGTCCCGCAACCGTCTCGATCTGCACCACCGGGACGGGCCAGAAGGTCGTCGCGCCCTGGTAGAGCACCAGCGCCAGCAAGCCCACGATCATGGCGACACAGATCACCAGGCCGCCGCCGGTCAGCCACAGCATGGGTTCGTTGCGGGCCAGGATGGAACCAGCCGCCGAGAAGCGGCGCCGCCGCGCCGTGGTACCGGTGTGTGCTGCGGTACTGCTCATAGTTCAACCGATTTCTTGCGGAAACGGATGCGAACCATCTCCGCCACGGTGTTCAGGACAAAGGTGATGGCGAACAGCGTCAGGGCCGCCAGGAACAGGGTGCGGTAGTGGGAGCTGTCACGGACCGCCTCGGGAAGCTCCACGGCGATGTTGGCGGCCAGGGTGCGGAAACCATTGAAGATGTTCCATTCGAGCACAGGCGTGTTCCCGGCCGCCATCAGCACGATCATCGTCTCGCCCACGGCGCGTCCCAGACCGATCATCGCGGCCGAGAAGAGACCACTGGTCGCCGGCGGGATCACGACCCGGATCGCCGTTTGCCAGGGCGTCGCGCCGGCGCCCAGGGACGCGGCCCGCAGATGATCCGGCACCGCCGACAGGGCGTCCTCGCTGATGGTGTAGATGATGGGAATGATGGCGAAGCCCATCACGAAGCCCACCACCAGGGCGTTACGCTGGACGTAGGTGTCCACGTACGAACCACGCGGATCGAAACCGGAAGAAGTGAGCAGCCAGCTCATCAGCAGGGCCACGGCGAAGGCGGCCAGCGTGCCGGCAAACAGCTTGCCGAGGTTCACGAGCGCAAATGAGGTGTGGCTCAGGCCGACGGTGTTCTTGCGCAGCCAGGGATCCACCGAACGACCCGTGACCCAGAAAACAAGCAAAGCGCTGGTCGGCACGAGCAATAACAACCAGCCGCCCAATCCGCTGCCGATCTGCCCATCGAGCCAGGCGACGACATCGCCCGCAAACAGCGATCGTTCCACCGGCGCGCCCAGCAGGCCCGCCAGCCAGAGACCGGCCACCAGCATGAGAAACATGGCCAGCAGACGCCAGACCGCCAGCCGCGTGGCGGCCGCGACGGGAATAAGCTGCCATAGATGCGCGCCGACGATGATGGCCAGCGGTACGGTCACGAAGGCGACCAGGGTGTGCGGCAGCACCAGCTCGATGAACGGCGCGAAGACCAGCGCCGCCAGAAAACCCAGCACGACGCTCGGCAAGCTGGCCATCATCTCGATGGCGGGCTTGACGCGCGCCTTCAGCCGCGGGTGCATGAACTCGCTGGTATAGATGGCCGCGAGCAGCGCCAGCGGCAAGCCGAACAGCAGCGAGTAGAGGGTCGCCTTGAGCGTGCCGAAGATCAGGGGCGCCAGGCTGTACTTGGGTTCGAAATCGTCCGTTGCGCCCGAGGACTGCCAGACGAGCGCCTTGCTGTCGTAGCCCTCGTACCAGACCGGCCACAGCAAGGTGGAAGCGGTGATCTCGGGATGTTCGGCGTCGACGCGCCACAGGGCGACGTCGTTGCCGGTGGCGGCCAGCAGGGCGTCGTCGCGCGGACCCAGCACCAGTTTGGCGATCGAGCCGGCAGCCGCGTCGCCGGCGTTGTCGGCATCGATCTGTTTGACCGCCAGCCGCCGGTTGCTGGTCGTATGGTACAGGGCGATCGAGCCGTCGTCGAAGCCCGCCGCGAGCATCCGGGTGCGGGCCGACGCGGCGAGCGAGCGTACGGCATGGCTGCCGGCAGGCAATTCGTGCGCCCGGGCCAGCGAGCGGCCATCCGCGGTTTGCCCGGCAGCCAATCGGGTCAGGAACCACACGCCGATGCCGCCGTCGCTGTCGCCGGCGACCAACGAGGCCTTGCCCATTTGGAAGCCGAGAGCCGTCAACTCGGTATCCGCGCCAGGCAGGAGCTGGCAGGTTTCGACCAGGCGGATCTCATCGAGATCGCGCACCTCCAGCCGCGCCAGACGACCGTCCCGCCAGGCGAGATAGACCTGATCGCCCAGGCCGCTGAGGCACAAGAATTGCGGCGGGGTCGTGGTATCCAGCTCGAACCGTCCGCTGCGCAGTCTCGTCTTGATCTCGCCCGTGAGCAGATTTCGCTTGTGGCGGGTTCTGGCCACGTGCAGCTCACCGGCGGCCGACAGTACGGCTACGTAGTCGCCGTTGTCCTGTGCCGCATGGTCGAGCTGGACGATGGTCGTATCAGCCAGCGCCAGCGGCTGACCCAGTTCGAGCAGCAGTGTTTGCAGGCGGAACTGGTTTTCGGGTGTCCGCTCGACGAGCCGATCGCCGAGGGTGGCGAGCGCGCCCGCCGGCAGATCCTGGAATTCCGCGGGCAGGTCCTCGGGTTCGGCGTACTCCACCGCGAAGCGGATATCGCCGAACTGCACCGATCCGTCGTCGAAGCCGAAGGAGCAACGACGCGCCACGGCATCGAAGGCCCAGGCTGTCGGCTGCCGCGCGCCAAACGGGGCCAAGCGCTGCAGAACGCTGCCGTCGTCGAGGCGTTGAACGACGAAGGTGCCGTCGGCCGTGAACAGCCAGGTCAGCGTCGCGTAATCGTTGATACCCAGCTCGCGGATGACCGAGTCCCGGGCCTGGTGTGGCAAGACCGTCGCCGCGGGCATACTCGGCGATTTGAACAGGGGTAGCACCACCCAGACGAGAAACACGCCGACCAGCGACACGGCGACGATGCTGCCGATACCGCCGCCGGTGATCAACCAGCGCGCCACGCGATCGCCCACGAGCACGGACCGCTTTGGCCGGCGCTCACGGCGCCGGCCGGTAAAGTAGCTGCTGTCTGGTGTCTCGGCCATGCGGTCCGTTACTCCCGGATTCCTGCTGTCAATGGCCTAGAAAGTCGGCGCCAGCCCCACCGACGCCAGTGCTTCGCGGGCAATGGTCGCCGGCACCGGGAAGTAGCCGTCCTTCACCACGGCTTCCTGTCCCTGCTTGCTGAACACGAACCGGATGAACTCGCGGCGCAGCGGATCGAGCTCGGAGCCGGGCTTATAGTTGACGTACAGGTACAGGAAACGCGCCAGCGGGTAGTCGCCGCTGTAGGCATTGGCCGGCGTGGCGTCGACGAATTCCTCGCCGGTCTCGATCGACAGTGGTACGGCGATCACGTCGGCGGTCTTGTAGCCGATGCCGCTGTAGCCGATGGCATATCGGTCAGAAGCCACACCCTGCACCACGGAACTGCTGCCGGGCTGCTCCTTGACCGCGTCCTTGTAGTCGCCCTTGAACAGGGCGTGCTTCTTGAGGTAGCCGTAGGTGCCGCTCGCCGAATTGCGACCGTACAGGCTGATGGGCTTGTTCTTCCACTCGCCCGTCAGACCGAGGTCGCCCCAGGTACGAATGTCCTTCGCGTAACCGCCCTTGCGCGTCTTGGAGAAGATGGCGTCCACCTGCTGCAGTGACAGGCCCGCAATCGGGTTGTCCTTGTGCACGTAGATGGCGAGCATGTCGATGCTCGTCTGCAGGGGCGTCGGCGGGTAGCCGAAGCGTTTCTCGAAGGCGTCCTGCTCCTTGCCCTTCATCTGGCGGCTCATGGGACCGAAGTGCGACGTGCCCTCGATCAGGGCCGGCGGCGCCGTGGAGGAACCCTTGCCCTCCACCTCGATCTGGACCTCGGGGTGAAATTTGTGGAAGCCCTCGGCCCACAGCGCCATCTCGTTGTCCATGGTGTCGGAGCCGATGCTCTTGAGCTTGCCGTGAACCGATCCCGTCGCATGGTAAGCAGGCAGATTCGGGTCGACCTCGACCCCGGCGAACGCGACATCCGCGAACGAGGGGGCCAGGGCGAGGACTGCACCGGCGAAGACGGCCAGCATGGTACGTGAACTCAGGATTGACATCTGATCCTTCCTTCGTTGAAAAACGTGTCTGGGATCGCTACCGCTAACGTTGTTGCCCAAAATAGAAACGACAGGTAAGACACAGGTAAGGGATGTGTTAGATATGTGTTAGATCCCTTACAAAAAATGCCCCGGCATGGTTGCGCGCGGCGTTTTTTCTGTTAACGTCGGTTCCGTCACGAGCACCGATGGCAGTTTGCTCACGAGAGGCAGGTGATCATGTCTGGTGAGTACGTGCTGGTAATCGAAGATGAAGAAGACATCCAGGAACTGCTTCACTACAATCTGTCGCGGGAAGGCTATCAGGTGGCCTGTCTCGGCAGTGGCGAAGAAGGTCTGAAGGAAGCGGCGTCGCGGCAGCCGGATGCCATCGTGCTGGACCTGATGCTGCCGGGACTCAACGGGCTCGAGGTCTGTCGCATGTTGAAGGCCGCGGTGCGGACTGCGGAGATACCGGTCATCATCCTGACCGCCAAGGGCGAGGAGCAGGATGTGATCGCCGGATTCGACGCCGGCGCCGATGATTACGTGACCAAGCCGTTCAGCCCGCGGGTGCTCGTGGCACGGTTGAACGCCGTGTTGCGCCGCACCGCCAGTGTCTCCGGCGACGGTGTCCTGCGCTTTCAGGAGATCACGCTGCATCCGGGACGGCATGAGGTACAGGTCGCGGAATCGCCTGTGGAGCTCACGCGTACCGAGTTTCGTCTACTGCAGCTGCTCATTTCCCGCCCAGGCTGGGTCTTCTCAAGGCAGCAGATCGTCAACGCGGTGCACGGCGAGGATTATCCCGTCACCGGCCGGGCCGTGGATGTACAGGTGGTGTCGTTGCGCAAGAAGCTCGGCGCGGCCGGCAGTCACATCGTCACCGTGCGCGGTGTCGGTTACAAGATGGGTGAGTGAACATGGTCCGCGCCCTGAAACGGCGACCCTTGTTGTGGCAGCTCTTTCCGCCGTTTCTGTTGGTGATACTGCTTTCGCTGGTGCTGGTCACGGGTTATTCCGGACGCTCGGTACGGCACTTCAGCCTCGACAAGACAGCAGCGGATCTCGCCGCCCAGGGACACCTGCTGGTGGATCGGCTGGTCGAACCGGTGCGCACCGGCGACCGGACCGCCGTCCAGGAGCTGTGCCGACGCCTCGGCGAAGTCTCCGGCAATCGCGTGACCGTGATCCTGCCCTCGGGCGAGGTCATCGGCGATTCCCGCGAAGATCCCGCGCACATGGACAATCATGCCGGTCGCCCCGAAATCCGCACGGCCTACGCGGGCGGCATAGGTCGATCGACCCGCTACAGCCACACCCTCAACCAACGCATGCTCTATGTGGCCCTGCCCCTGGCCGAGCTGTCCGGTGGCCGCGCGGTGCTGCGTACCTCGGTTTCCGTGTCCGACCTGGACGATGCTCTGCGCTCGGTTTACGTGGGTACGGCGTTGGCGGGCGTGCTGGTGCTGTTGCTGGCGACGGCGCTCAGTTACTGGTTGTCCCGGCGTATCAGCAGTCCGCTGGTCGCGCTGCGTGAGGGCGCCGAACGTTTCGCGCGTGGCGAGCTGCAGCACTCCTTGCCCGCCCCCGATTCGAAGGAAATAGGCGAACTGGCGGATGTGATGACCGAGATGGCGCACCAGCTCGATGACCGCCTGCAAACCGTTGTGGGACAACGTAATGAGCTGGAGGCAGTGCTGGCCGGCATGGTCGAAGGCGTGCTGGCGGTCGATCTCGACATGCGCCTGCGCAGCATCAATCGGGCGGGCGCGGCGCTGCTCGAATCAGATCAGCATTCCATCATCGGCATGAGCGTGTACGAGGTGATCCGCAACGCCGATCTGCTGCAACTGATTGACAACGCGTTCGCCTGCGACGATCCGATAGCCACCGACATCGTGCTGCATGGGGCGCAGGAGCGCTTGCTGCAGGTGCAGGCCACGACCCTGCAGGGCCAGGGCGGCGAGCGAGTCGGCAGCCTGCTCGTGTTGCACGACGTGACACGCTTGCGCCGGCTCGAGCGGGTACGCCAGGACTTCGTTGCCAACGTCTCCCACGAGTTGCGCACGCCCATCACCACCATCAAGGGTTTCGTCGAGACCCTGCTGGATGATCCGCCGGACGCCGCTGAAGGCCGGCAGCGTTTCCTGCGCATCATCGCCGAGCACGCCGACCGGCTCGACGCCATCATCAACGATCTGCTCTGCTTGTCGAGCATCGAACAGGACGCCAAGCAGGCGCGGATCGAGCTGGCGTCTACTGTGTTGCGGCCAATTCTGACCGCCGCCCTGGAATCGTGCGCGCCGCGCGCCGCCAGCCGGGACATCGGCATGGAACTGGACTGCCGCGAAACCCTGCGCGCCGATGTCAACGCCCGGCTGCTGGAACAGGCGGTGGTCAATCTGCTCGACAACGCCATCAAGTACAGCAGCGACGGCGGGCAGGTCAACGTGTTCGCCAGGCGGGTCGACGGCCGTATCCACGTGTCGATCCAGGACGACGGTTGCGGTATCGCCTCGGAACATCTGCCGCGGCTCTGGGAGCGGTTCTACCGGGTCGACAAGGCGCGCAGTCGCCGGCTGGGCGGCACGGGACTGGGCCTGGCCATCGTCAAGCATATCGCCCAGGCCCACGGCGGCAACGTGGATGTGGAAAGCGAACCGGGTATCGGCAGCACGTTCTCGATCTATCTGCCCGGCTGACGAAAAGGGTACAGCGGTTCTCGATCGATCATTCAAGACCTCGATCGGGCACCCGACATCTCGATTACCGGAGGTCGATTGCCATGACGGCGCATCTGCAGCACGAACTGGAAAGCTTGAAGAAATCGCTCCTGAGCCTGAGCGCGCAGGTGGAAAAGAACGTGCGCCAGGCCACGAAGGCCTTCACCGAGGGCGACACCCAGCAGGCGACCGAGGTCATCGAGTCCGATCGCACCGTCGATGCCCAGGAGGTCGTCCTGGAAGAGGAATGCCTGAAGATCCTGGCACTGCATCAGCCGGTGGCCATCGACCTGCGTTTCATCATCGCCGTGCTGAAGATCAACAACGATCTCGAGCGTATCGGCGACCTGGCCGTCAATATCGCCGAGGCCGCCGCGCGGCGCACCGATCAGAGTCCTTTGCCCGAGGGTTTCGATCTGGTGCCCGTGGCCGACCGCGCCCAGAAAATGCTAGCCCTGAGCATGGATTCGCTGGTCAACATGGATACCAAGGTTGCGCGCGAGGTCTGCGCCGCCGACGACGAGGTCGACGCCGAGAAACGGCGTATTTCCCGGCTGGTGGTCGCAACCATCAAGGAAGATCCTACCAATCTCGATCTGCTGATCCAGATACTGCTCGTGGCGCGACACATCGAACGCATCGCGGATCTGGCCACCAACATCGCCGAGGACACCATCTACATGGTCGACGGGGATATCGTCCGGCACCACGACGAGCCGTCCGACTGATCTCGGTTAGAATTCGGTTAATTTTCTGTAAAAAGTTGACTGGCGGCGCATGGAGGCACAGGATTGGGCCGTCAGCACGGTAGACCGAAGCGGTCTGTTCACCGCATGCATGCGAACCACGATCCGAAATCGCAGCCTGGGAGGCCCATGAACGCGCCTGCGCCCCCTGTGCCACAACCGCAATCTGGCGGTAGTCGTGCCCTCCTGACCGGCGCCAAACGGCTTTTGGCCCTGCTGGTTCTACTCTATCTCTTCCTGTTCTCCATCGCCTTGCTGGGCGCAGCGTTCAAGGTCTTTGGTTCGGATTTCAGCAAGGCGCTCATCGGCTCGACGACCAATCCGGTGGTCGGCCTGATGATCGGCCTGCTCGCCACTTCCCTGATCCAGAGCTCGTCGAGCACCACGTCCATCGTCGTGGGGATGGTTGCCGCCGGAGCGCTCACCGTGCAGAATGCCGTGCCGATCATCATGGGCGCCAACATGGGCACCACGGTGACCAATACCCTGGTCGCCATGGCGTCGATCAACCGGCGAGCGGAATTCACGCGCGCGTTCGCGGGTGCGACCATGCACGATTTTTTCAATTTGATGAGCATCATGTTGCTCCTTCCGCTGGAGATGGCAACGCACATCCTGCAGCGCGCCGCGACGGCGCTTTCCGGCGTGCTGATCGGTTCGCAGGGCCTGGAATTTCAGAGTCCGGTCAAGGCGGCGGTCAAGCCCGCCGTCAAGGCGGTCAAGCATCTGCTCCAGGACAATACGACCTTTGCGGACTGGCTCGTGGGCACCATCATGCTCGTCATCTCCGTGGCAGGCATCTTTCTTGCGTTGACTTTCCTGACCAAGTTACTCAAGCGGGCCGTGCTGAAACGGGCTGAGAGCAGTTTCCTGAGCTTCGTCGAACGCAGCGGACCGGTTGCCATGCTGACCGGGATGGTGATCACGGTCTCGGTCCAGAGCAGCTCGATCACGACGAGTTTGCTCGTGCCGCTGATCGGCGCTGGCGTGGTGCAACTGGAATCGGCGTTTGCGGTGACCCTGGGCGCCAATGTAGGCACCACCGTGACGGCGTTGCTCGCGTCGTTGACGGGCAATGTCGCCGCCGTGACGGTGGCGCTGGTGCACCTGATCTTCAATCTGTCGGGTATTCTGCTGATCTACCCGATTCGCGCGATACGTCTGATTCCCGTCAAGCTGGCCAAGTGGTTGGCGAAAAGAACGGCGCAGCGACGGGTGTACGCCTTGCTCTACATGATAGGCCTGTTTTTCGTGATGCCGTTGCTGTTCGTGTTTCTGGACAAGTTGCTGCGCGGCGCGTAACGGACTAACTTGATAAATTACCGGTTCGCTCTCGTTTACCGCGCGAGCGATCGGTACCGGACACACTGTCCTGGAGGAAGCGATACGATGGGACTGGGCTCATTTCTTGACCTGTTTCGGACGAATAACTGGAGCGATGAGCTGGTCGGCATGATTGGCGAAATGCTGGACCTGTCCATGGAAATGTACGGATTCGCGACCATGGTCGTCGTGGAGGGCGAGATCGAAGGTGATCCGCAGGTGGAGATCTTCGACCGCGACCAGCGGATCAACGCCCTCGAGCGGAAAATCCGGCGGCGGGTCATTTCACGCCTGTCGGTCAGAACCTCGTCGGGCGAGATCCCGTCGGCACTGATCTTCATGTCCGTGGTTAAGGATTGCGAGCGTATCGGCGATTTCATCAAGAACTATTACCAGGTGTCCGGCATGATGCCCGCCAACGTGGACCGCGACCTGTACAAGGAACAACTCCACGGACGTTCCAAGACCATCGAAGACCTCATCGGCGTGACGACCATCGCGTTCGCCAACGGCGACAAGGACCAGGCCAAGAGCATCGTCGACCGCGCCCACACCTTCCGCCGGGACATCGAGGCGACCATCGGCGAGATCACCAAGAGCGAGCTGACCACCAACGATGCAGTGTGCCTCGTGCTGATCATGCGCTTCTACAAGCGCGTGGCGTCGCACCTGGCCAACATCGCCTCGGCGGTTTTCATGCCGGTGGACATGATCGATTTCTTTGACGAGCAGTAACGCCGCGCCGGCCGGCTCGTAGGCGCGTCACTTGCCACGCGATCATTTGGCCAGCACGAGTTTCTGCGTGTCGGTGGCATCGTCGGTCACCAGGCTGACGAAGTAGAGTCCCGACGGGACTGGCCGACCGTGCTGGTCGATTCCCTTCCAGATCGCCTCGCCGACGCCGCGATCACGTATCCCGTCGACAAGCTGAATCACCTTGCGGCCGGTCAGATCGAAGACGGCCAGGTTCACGTGCTGCCGGCGTCCGACAGCAAAACTGATGACCGTGCGGGGATTGAACGGGTTGGGGGACGCGGTCAGCAGCCGCGGCGGGAGAGGTGTGTCGGCCAACGTGTCGCGTTCCGTCGGCGGTACAGCGGTCACACTGTCGCAATCGAACAGCGCCACGAGTAGATCACCCGCCGCCAAGAGCACCGCATCGTCGGTAACCACCACGTCCTCGGCCGAAACAGGATGGCTCATCGTGCCGACGACAGCCGGTGCACTCACGTCCGAGACGTCCACGACGGTCAGCCCCGTCCAGTTGTCGGCCACGTATGCGATATCGCCAACCACATCCACAGCGTAGGCGCGGCTCTGCGTATTCGTCTGTCCCACGACGAACGCGTTGGCCGGATCGCCGAAGTCGATGATCTGCAGACCGCCGTAGACGTTGGCCGCGAAGACGACGTCGCCCTGTACGTCCAGGTCGGGCACTTCGCTCGTCAACGTCGCCGATCCGAGCAGCAGGGGAGCGAGCGGATCGGTGAGATCGAACATGTGGACACCGCCGCCGGATACGTACAGATGGTCGTCGAAGACCTGCGCGTTCATGCCGGTGGGCTCCAGGTTGCCCACGAATACGGGTGCGGCCGGATCACTGCAATCATAGATCCGGAATCCAAGCATGGTGGCGATATAGAGGGCGTGGCCGTAGGTCTCGACGGTGTTGGCCAGGATGGCGTCCGGTAGCGTGGTGACCACCTCGGGTGCGGTGACGTCGGCGACATCGATCACGAGCACGCCAGTGAAGTAATCACTGATCGCGTACACATGGTCATCCTGCACCGCCACGTCGTAGACACCGGCGGCGTACGGCAGGGAACCCACCGCGGTCGGGACGGAAGGATCGCTGACATCGACGATCTGGAGATTGTCTTGGTTGGCCAGGAACGCCAGGTCGCCGACCAGGTCCATGTCGCGAGTCGTCCCCGGTGTCGTCAGCGTGGTCAGCCAGTCCGGTTTGTCCGGGTTGTTGATCTTCGCCATGTGGAACTGGTCGTCGACGACGCAGGCATAACCGTCTGCAACGGCAACATCCCAGGTCGTGCCGCCGAAATCCTCTTTGCCGATCAGCTGTGGCGAGAGCGGATCGGAGACGTCGACGACCGCGCATTCGACTCCGGTCGCGAGGAAGGCGAACCCGTCGGCCAGGTCCACGCCGGTTGCCGTGTTGTCCAGCGGCAGCATGGCGACGATATCGGGGTCGGCGGGCGTGGTCATGTCGACTACCACCAGACCGGCGGTGTGGCAGGCGATGTACGCGTAGCCGCCGTCCAGCACGACACCGCGAGCACTCGACGGGGTGGCGAGGGTGGTCAGGTGAACCGGATCCTGGGGGACGCTCACATCGAACACGCACAGGCCCGCGGAATACGTAGCGAGACAGGCCACGCCATTGGTGATGGCGATCTGCTGGGCGATTCCGGGCAGCGCTACCACGTCCACCATGGTGGGCAGATCGGGATTGGACACGTCGACGGTATAGAGTTGCTGCGTCGTGTCGCCCACGTAGACGAAGCCGTCGGTATAGGTCACGGAGACGGCATCCCCGTCGGTCGGTACGGCGGAGACGATCCAGGGCCAGCTGGGTGCGCTGATGTTCAACAGCTGCATGCCGCCGTGGCGGTCGGCGACGTACGCGTAGTCGCCCTTGACGAAGACCTGCGCCACGTATCCCGGTGTGTCGACGCTGCTGACTTCAACAGGCGCGGACGGATCGGAGCAATCGATAACCGTCATATGGCCGCTGGCGGCGTAGGCATAGGCGCCGTCGAAGACGACCTGGTCGGAATCGCCGCCGGTGTAGATCATACCGGTCCAGTGCATGAAGTCGCTGTAGTCCAGGCAGTCCTGACCGGAAGCGGACGCGCCGATGCCGAGGATCAACAGAAGCAGCACGCCTAGCCCGATTGTTTTCCCGTCATGTTTATGCATGAGACCGTTCCCCCTGTTATTTGCCCAGGACCACTTTACGGGTCAGGATTTCGGATTCGCACTGCAGCCGGATCAGGTAGACACCCGCGGCGACCACCGCTCCGGCGGCATCCCGACCGTTCCAGGTGACCCGGTACCGTCCCGGTTCCCGGTACGCGTCGGCGAGCACCTGGACGAGACGTCCGCGCAGATCGTGCACGGTCACGCTGGTGGCCGCCGGTCGTTCGACGGCATAGGCGATGGTGACCGCCGGGTTGAACGGATTGGGGTACGGTTGCGCGAGACGCACGCTCGCGTCCGCCGCCGGTGGGTTCTCGACGGGGGTGACGTCGGGTAGCCAAAGGGCGATGCCTCTGGAGGGTTTGCCGCCCGCGTTCAAATACACGCCGACGTACAGCTTACCGGCAAACGCCGCCAGGGTGTAACTGCTGTCGATGCCGTCGCCCAGTGCCGTCCACTGGTCCGCATCGATCCAGCAGGCGATACCATTGACCGGCAGCGTCCCGGATTCCTGGATGGAGCCCGATGCGTACAGCTTGCCACCGCAGACCGCCAGGTGGTCGACCCAGGTCAGGATGAACTCCCATTCGTCCGGTCCGACCTGGACCCAGAAGCCGCCGACGAAACAATCTCCCAGCGGTTCCCACTGACCCTCGCGCCGCCGGGCGATTCGTTTCGATTCCACGCCGCCAACGGTATCGAACTCGCCGCCGACGATCAGGTCGCCGTTGTACTCGGTCAGGGCAAGCACGGTCCGATCGGCGCCGCCGGCGTACTCGGCCCAACTCGCGCCGTTCCAGACCGCCAGGTAGGACGCTTGGACGGCGCCGGCCTCGGTGAATTCGCCACCGGCGATGAGGTTCCCCTCGTATTCGATCAAGGTGTGCACCTCGTCGTCCAGGCCGCCGCCCAGGTCGTGCCAGAGACTGCCGTCGTAGCGGGCGACGTGACTCAACGGCTGGGTGCCGCTCGCGGTGAACTCGCCGCCGACGATCAGATCACCGCCGTATACCTGCATGGCTTGCGGATCGTTGTTCAGTCCGTCGCCGAGCGCGTGCCACGCCGCGCCGTCCCAAGTGGCGATGCGGGTGGCGGCGACACCACCGATATTCTCGAACCAGCCGCCGGCCACGAGCTGACCGTCCCACACGGTCAGAACGCGGATCGGGTCGTCGGTGCCGTTGGCGCCGAAGGCATGCCACTGGTTGCCGTCCCAGCGCGCGATGTTCTCGACCACCAGCAGACCGGCGGCGGTGAAATCGCCGGCCACGATGAGGTCGCCGTCATACACGGCCATGGCCATGGCACGTCCCTGCAATCCTTTGCCCTGTGCCCCCGGAAAGGTCGTCCAATGCGTACCGGTCCAGCGGCCGGCGCGGTTGGCGGCGAAACCATCGAGCTCGTCGAGCGTGCCGCCGACCAGCCACTCACCCGCGTAGTGCACGCTGCAGGTCAGCCAGCGGTCGGCGCCGGTGCCCATAGCCTGCCAGTCCGCGCCGTCGAACCGGGCGATTCGCCGGTGGGGCTCGCCGCCGGCGTCAAGGAAATCGCCGCTGACGACCAGGTCGTCTTCGAGCAGCGCGAGGTAATACACGATGTCGCCGAGTCCGCCACCGGCCTCGTGCCAGGCGCCGCCGTCCCAGCGCGCCAGATTGTCCATGGGCTGCCCTTCCATGGAGGCGAAGGATCCGCCGACAATCAGATCGCCCTGGAACACGGCCAGTGCCTGTACGTCGGCGTTGCGCTGGCCACCGATGCTGCGTCTGCTGTCGCGGCGGTTGTCGAACCCGTCGCGCCCGCCGCGAGCGCCGTGGGTCAGATGCCAGAACGTGGAACCGTTCCAGCGCGACACGCCGTCGGCCACATGGTTGTCGGCAAGGGAAAACGAGCCACCGATGATCAGATCGCCCTCGTAGACGGCGAGGGCGCGGACCGTGCCGTTGGTGCCGGCCCCGAACGGCCGCCAGGCATTGCTCTCGAAGTAGGCGACGTTGTGCAGTACGGTAGACTGGTTGCCGTTGTACCAGAAGTAGCCGCCGGCAACCACCTTGCCGTCCCACACCGTCAGCGCGTGAACCGTATCACCCAGGCCCTGGCCCAGGCTGTGCCACTGGCTGCCGTCCCAGCGTGCGACATGCCGCGCCGGACCGCCGTCTCCCGCCGTGAAGACGAAGTCGCCACCCACGTACAAACTGCCGTCGTGGACCACGAAGGCACGAACTTCGAACCAGGCATGGGAGAAGACATCACCCATGTCGATCCACTGTGCTCCGTCCCAGCGGCCGAGTCTGAAGATCGCGTGGTTGTTGAAATAGGAGAAGTAGCCGCCGACGTACAGCTCATCTTCGTAAACGGCCATAGCCAGGACCGTCCCGTCCCAGCCCGGCAAACAGAATTCGTCGCTCCAGTCCGCGTTGTCGCGACTGTCAGGCGCCGGCAGCAATCGTGGCTGGCCGGTCTCGGCGTCGACGACCAGGTCGTATCCCGAGACGTCCAGCGCGCCCTGGAAACCGGCCGCGCGCGCGGCCGCGAGATCGAAATGCCCCGTTGCATCGAGATACTGCTGCGGTGTCGCGGAACCCGGCGCCGAGAGGGTCGCCGCCACCGCGCCCGACGTGGCGAGGCCCGCGAGAAGTATGATCTGGAAGATCAACCATCGCGATCGGTTGCGTGGAGAGTAATATTGCGAACGGACGATGTGGCGGACTGCACAATCCATCATATCCCCCCTAGATGGAACTGCTGATCAGAAATCGATCATCACGTTGGTGGTTTTCCCGGTGCGAAATCGTGATCCAGTATACCAGATGGCGGATAGCCACGGCAGTAAAATCGGAAATCGATATTCGAAATGGTCACCGCCGCGGCGAGTTGCCTTACGCCGCACCAGCGGTTACTATGCGGCCATGGAATTCGATCCCGCACCATTTGTCGTTTGCCCACCCGGCGAAAAACCGGCCAAGCCGCGGCCGGTCGACACCCTCGAGGGTCTCGGCGATCGCATGCGCACCGCCGCCTTCGCCGAATACCAGGCCATCGCCGCGTTCACCTGGGCCGCGGGATTCTTCCAGGATGTGCCCCAGACCTTACGCGACGACTGGGCGGCGCAGGTTGGAGAGGAAACTCGCCATTACAACCTGATTCGCGAGCGCATGGCCGAGCTGGGCGTCGAACTTACCGCCAGGCCGGTCACCATGGCGCTCTGGGATTCGTTGAAAGACCTCACCAGCGGCCGCGATTTCTGTATCCGGATCGCCAGCTCCGAAGAACGAGGGCGCCAGGCCGGTTTGCGGCTGTGCGCGGATCTCGTCGACAGCGATCCGACAACCGCCGCCGTCTTCCGGCAAATCGTCGACGACGAGGTGGCTCACGTGGCGCTGGCGGAGAAGTACTTCGGGTGGACGCCGGACGCCATCGGCTCGTGATCAGATCCGGAACAGCTCCCGGGCGTTGTTGCTGGTGATCTCGGCGACCTCTTGCACGGGCATGTCTCGGGCTTCGGCCAGCGCTTCGGCGACCTGCAACAGATGGCGCGGCTCGGTCTGCCGCGGATCGACACCGTCCAGACCGGTCGACGGCGCGTCGGTCTCGAGGATGATGCGGTCCAGGGGCAGCGAGGCGGCGCTGCCACGCGTGCGCTTGGCTTCGGGCCGGGTGAGGGTGCCGCCGAATCCGATGTAGAAACCACAGCGCAGAAACGACCGGGCCAGCTCGGTATGGCGCGTGTAGGCGTGCAGCACACCCCGGATGCGCCCGGCGTGAGCTTGCAGTGCGCCGACGAGCAACTCCCAGCCGTTGCAACAGTGCAAGATCACCGGCAGATCGTAGTCCGACGCCAGGGCGAGCTGGGTTCTGAGGATGGCCACCTGGTGCTCCACCGTCGGTTGTTCGATCATGAAATCCAGACCGATTTCTCCGATGGCTACGGCACCGCACGCCTCGATCGCCGACGCGAGACGATCGCGGAATTCGGCGATGGTCATGGATTCGAGAGTGTCTTGCGGAATTGCGAGGTCGCCGTCGTCGATCGTCGGACCGATGGGGCCGACGGCACCGACCGTACTGCTTTGATTCGCCCGGCTGGACTGGCCGCGTTTTCCCCGGAGGAAGGCCGAGTTTCGCTGCGTCGACGACACTTCCTGCGGCGCCACCTGGTTGCCGAACCACGGGTGCAGTCCGAGAGCCGGATGGACGCCTTCCAGGCGGCTGAGTTCCTGTACGGTATTCCAGGAGGTCAGGCCGAAGGCGGGTACGACGATGTCTCGGATTCCGGCGTCGGCCGCCCGTTTGCGTACGGATTCGACGTCGTGGTTCAGTGGGGCCAGGTAGAGGTGGCAGTGTGTATCGATCAATTCCATGGGCACAACTCCGTTGGCGGAACCAGGGCTCTTTGTACCACTTTTGGCGCGAAGATGCCAGTGCAAGGACCGGCGGCGGACCGTCGAGGACATTCGTCACCTGCATCCCTTCCGTATGCAGGTGCGGGAGGGTAGTCGAGACCCGCACCGCAAGGTGTCGGTGGCAAACCGGCTGTGCGAATGAACGAAATCGGTTGCAGCAGAGCCCGCTTTTGCGGCATACCTGTTCTACCGCAGATAGTATCTGCGGCGAAACCACCCCTTACCCGAGGTGACCGATGCCGTCCCCGGAAGTCGAGCCGACCAGTTCCGCAATCCAGGCCGCACGGCGCGGTGAAAGCTGGGCCGAGGAAGAGATCGCGCGGTTGATACGGATCTTCGCGCGCCACGTTTGCGGTGCGAACAGACTGGCCGGAATCCCGGAGCTCGACTGGGAGGACGTCGCGCAGGAAGCCGGCCACCGGTTCTTCACCACGGGAATCGAGCGGTTCCGCAGTGGTAATTCCGGGCGATCCTATCTGTATGCGTTTGTCAAGAGAGCCTATCTCCATCTGTCGCGGGGAGCCTGGCGTCGCAAGCAACGGGAGCAGAAAGTCGAACCGGCCGACAACGAGCCGCCGAATCCGGAGGTTCGTACGGTATTGTATGGCATACTGGAGCGGCTTTCCGATTCCTGCCGGACACTGCTGCAGCGTCTTTACTTCGACGGAGCACCGTACAACGAACTTGCCGGCGAGCTTGAACTGGCCGAGTCGTCGGTTCGCGCCCGGGCCAGTCGCTGTATGAGAAAGGCCAAGGATCTTGTGCGTTGACCTGACAGAAGACAACGATCATGTGACCGACGAGCTGTTCGATTACCTGGAGCAGCGCCTATCACCGGCGCGAGCCCGGCTGATACGGGAGCATCTGGCCGATTGCGCCCACTGCGCCGACGTTTTTTCCGCAGCGGAGGTGTTGCACCGCGATGTGCTCGAGTCGGGTGCCCGACATCTCACGCCAGAGCGTCTGATCACTCTCGGAAATCCGGCCGTATCAACACCGAACCCGGATGAACAGACCCATCTCGCGAAGTGCTCCCTGTGCCGTGATCATCTGTCGACGCTACGGTCCCTGTCCTCTGCCGACGATCTGCTCCGCGATGACGCGGTTACCGGGCACACGCCGCAGGCATCCGACCGTCAGGATCACTGGTCGGTATTACGGGACAGAATTCGCGAATTATTCAGCCGGCAGCCGACACTGCGCCTGGGTGCGCTCGGTGCGGTTGCCGCGGGTATTCTTCTGTTGATCTGGTTACCACGCGCCGACGACACCGCCCGGCTGACCGAGCTCGCGAGAATAGCGCCGCTGGATGTCCAGTGGTCCAGAGACGTCACGAGCCCGAGCGAATTCGAGCGGGTACTCCACAGCGGATTGCAGGCATACCGTGCAAACGACTACGCCGCAGCGGTCGGGTTCTTGAACCAGGCAAACGTACTCGAGCCGGCCAGCGCCGAGGTTCTGCTCTTCCTGGGTTCGACAAGATTGCTGCAGGGCCAGATCCAGCAAGCCGTGAATCTGCTGCAGCGGGCTGCCGGTACCACGGATGATTCTCAGCTCCTCCAGGAAATCCGCTGGCAACTGGCCAATGCCCACCTGGCAGCCGGAGACGGATCGGCGGCGAAGATACTCCTGGAACAGATCGTCAGTGCGCAAGACAGCCGCCAACCGGACGCGTCGATGTTGCTTCGAGAGCTCGAAGCGCAGTAGTTCCCGACCGCATCGTGGTACCCGATCGCCATTGCCTCCACGTCCCACGAGCCTCGAACACCCTGCAATTACCAGATGACCTGCCACACTCCCGCGTTCCAGCGGTCTCTCGAACAAGAATTTAAAGAGACTGCAGCGATGTCCGTACCGGCGGCATATCCCCACCGAGAAGAGCCGAACGGCTCGGTAGCCGACACTTGATCCCGTTACCTCGGACCAGGGGACAAGACTCACGATCGTGAGAGAAAGGTGAACGCGACGGATCGCCGCGATCGACGTGGAAATCGTACCGGATGCTGCGCTGTGAGGGACTTGAGCGGGCGAATGGCGACGAAACCAGGACCTCTGTTCCTCCCGCCGTCGGGGTGCTGCAGGTCGATAACCCGCAAGACGGCTGGAGAATTGGAGAACGTCATGTATTCCAGGCAGCAACAATCAGCCAGCAAGAAAACCCCACTGCGTGTGACCATCATTCTATCACTACTCATCGCGATCGTGTCCGCTGCCGGAGTGGCAGCCGGCGCCACCACCATTCTCCGTTCGCCGAAGAACATCGTGATCGGGAGATACGGAACGGGCAGATACCAGCTGGACGCAGGAAACTCCTCGACCGACAGTCTCTACCTGGGCGTCGACGCACACGCCAACGGATCGTTCGTCCAGGCAGGAGGCGTGATGACGGCGGGCAACGTTCTCATGAGCCCCGATTCCGGTGCTCGCAGTTCGTGCGACCTCGATGGCGGTAACTTCAACGTCGGTTTCGACATCGTCGAACCCGGTGGCGGCGGCAGCAGCAAGCTGGTCATCGATGGCGGCACGCTTGCGTTTCCGAACCGTCTGCCGACGATCGCGATCGATCGTTTCGTCGTCTGTGCGTCGATCACGGAGGCGATCTGCCCGGCCGCCAGCCGCCGGGCCGGCCAGGGCGATTTGCATACCGCCGTTGCGATCCTGCCGTTTGCACCAGTTGTCGATGCCGGTGTGTCACGGCGGATTCGCCATACGCGGTACACGATGACAGACGATGGGGACCGATCGGAAACAACACGCCACGCACGGGTCCCTATGCCCGCTCCATGACATTCAGGCACACTTATTGATGTTTCTGCCCGTTCACGGTCGTTGTATCGACACGGTATGAATGCTCCGGTCCGGACGAATTTGAGCAGGGTCATCATGAAATCACTGCGGCGAGTGCTCGTGCTGCTCGCGTTACTCCATCTGCTTCCCGTCTCCCATCCGCTGTCGTTGACCGGTACCGCCGGCGCAGGCGATAGCGCCTACGATCTCGACGCCATCGCCTACGCGGGCGTCGGTGGCGGCGGCTACCTCTACTGCGCCGCCTTCAACCGGACCGATCCCGACGAGATCGTCATCGGCACCGACATGACGGGCCCTTGCATCTCGACCGATTTCGGCGCGACCTGGCTTCCCTGGTCCGATGGCGTGGAAATGATCCCCGGTCAGGAAATCGGGCCGAAGCATCAGGGTACGTTTTTCCAGGACCTCCTGCATGTCGAGCACGATGGGCAAACTCGTTACTTCGCTGCGTCGGTGGGTGGCATCCTCAGTGCGCAGAGCGGCGCGACCTGGCGACGGGAGACCGAACAGTACTGGTACACCTATGCCGACGACGACCGGTCCATACCATTCAGCTGTCTGGCCTGGACCGAATCGCGCAGCGACCTGCTGCTTGCCGGCGCCGGGCTCAACCGCTTCCGCGACTACAACGGCAACAAGGCCTATCCGGGACTGGGCAGCGTCGAAGCCCAGCATCCCTATTCCGGCGCCGAGCAATACACCGTCTGGAAGAAGGTCCTGGCCGATCCGTGGGAGAGTCAGGCCTGGGAACCGGTGATCGACAGCGAGGGCGTGGGCGCCCTCGGACCGGCCCGCGATATCTCGGTGGCCCAGATCGACGGTACCTGGTATGCCGCCGTGACCACCGGCCACGGGATCTTCCTGTACGATAGCGGCGCCGATCGCTGGCGAGCCCTGCACGACTATCCCCTGCTCAAGCAGTGGCGAGGACACAGCGAAGCCGACTCTCTCGGTGGCACCTGGTACGGCCGCGGACGCTGGCTGTGGGGCTGGACGGTGCACCTGACCGAGCGCGGCACCCTGTACGTCGCCATGCAGCGGGAGACCGCCGACCAGACCTTCCCGTCGGGTGTGTATCACCTGCCCAACATCCGGGACCTGGGCGGTCCGGACAATCCCGACGATCCCGAAGACGACGACACCGCCTGGCTCTGGGTCGGCGACGACGAGATCGATGTGGCGGGCTGGCGCGGCGGCTACGGTGAGGCCAGCCAGTACCGTAGCCTCGGCGACCGCGGCGTACGCAACGTGTATGGGGAACCGATATCGGCGCTGGTCTACTTCTCGGTGCTGGAGCCGCGACCGGTGGACGGACTGGATCCGAGCGAGTGGGGCGACGATGTGCTGATTCTCGGCGACCGGGGTTCGCACTTCGGGCTGTTCCAGGGTCGGCAACCGTACCGCGACGACAACGCCATGCGCGAGGAGATCGCCACCTGGACCTGCTGGGTGTATCACAACGGTCACGAAGGCGAATTCATCACGGTCGACGCCAACGGCGGCGAGACCGACTTCGGCGATGAGACCGGCTGGAACCTGCTGGGCGGCAGCAACGTGCGCTACGAACCGGCGATCACGTCCCGTTACTACGATGGCCAGCGCAGCCTGCCGGAACAGTCCTCACCGCGCTTCATCGTCTCCTTCGGCTGTCGCATCCACAGCTCGGACGACTGGGGTGCCTCCTGGCGGAACGCGTACTGCACCGGCACCGAAGCCAGCGGCTGGCAGACGACGGGCTGGAGTGAACTCGCCGCCACGGATCTGGATTTCTTCGCCGACGGCCGAGTGGTCGGCACCTCGCTGGATTTCGGCGTGGTGATCGCCACCGATCCGGAAAACAGCGGTTACGAACGCTGGGAGCACCCGGTGAACGAGGTGGTCGACGACCACCCGAGCGCCGTGGCTGTCGAGGCGGTCAGCAACTGGGACGGCGAGGGGCGCGACGCACTGTTTGTCGTCAGCGGCGACTACAAGCGCTACAACCAGGCCATGTTCGACGCGGTCAACACGCTGTACCTGGTAGCCGACATCACGGCTCGACCCGTGGTCTGGGACGACCTCTACGACGAGTTGAACCGCGACCTGTGCCCGGTTGCGCCCAACTTCGTACGCAAGATCTGGGACGTGGTCTGGGTGGGCGACGGGACCATCTTCATTTCTTACCAGGACTACGATTCGGTGTTGGTCAAGGTCGGCAAGGGCGCCTACGCCGGCGGCGCCTGGTCCTTCAGCGAACATTGGCAACATCTGGACGGTTGCGACGGCAGGCGACTCGAGTACGACGCGGACAACGAGCGCCTGTACCTGACGACCATGCGTCGGGATCTCGACAGCGGCGGGGGGCTCTTCCTGCTGCGCAGAACAGCTGGCGGCTGGGGCGACTGGCAGAAGATCCTGGGCGCCGACGATGCCGGCGGCGGCGAACTCGTTAGCTGCACCACGGTCGCTCACTCTCGCGACGGCACCATCGTCGTGGCCGGCGGCTCGCACCACCACGACGCCCCGGGCGGCGTGTACATCAATACCAATGCCCTGGAGGATCCGGCTGCGTTCACGTTGATCGAACCGCCAAGCTCGAACGGCTACCACCCGCTGCGCTACATCGAGGCGGTCGCGGTCTGCGATTCGGATACGGCGGGCGTACGCATTCTCGCCGGCACACGCAAGGACGGCGGCGGCTACTTCAACCCCGACTGGGGCTGCTGGCAGTACGACATGACATCCGGATCGTGGACCAACCTGTTTCTCGGCACCGTGGCCGAATCGTTGCCGGTGCGCGTACTCGGTGTCAATCCGGCGCGCATCGACGAGGTGTTCGCGGGAACCTGGGCCCGAGAGTTCGTGAAGATGGACTTCCCGTACACCGCAACCCGCAGCCCCGAGCCGGACGGAGACGATGGAGACGACGAGGGCGACGAGGACGACGACCGCAGCGACAGCAGCATCAACCTGCGTATCGACGCCATCAATACCGACTTCGCAGCCGGCAGCAACGCGATCTGGTTCTCGCTGGTGTCGGCCAGCCGGCTGGACCTGCGCATCTTCGATCTGCGGGGCCGGCTCACGCGCGCGATTCCCGGTACCGACTACCCGGCCGGCGAGCATTCGATCGTCTGGGACGGCCGGAACCGTTTCGGGGCGCGTTCCGCTTCGGGTGTCTATCTCGTCCACCTGCAGGCCGGCCGCGAGGTGCGGCGGGCCAAGATGGTGATCGTCAACTGACCCGCCGCAGATCCGCAGGTTATTTCAAGAGCACCATCCGTATGGACGACTGCTCGCCCAGGGCGTCGATCCGCGCGACATAGACACCGGCGGCGACGGTACGGTTGCCGTCGTCGCGGCCGTTCCAGTCGAAACGACTCGCGCCGAGAGGCAACGGGCCTTCCCAGATGTGCCGCACCACCCGTCCCCGCAGATCGTACACGCAAAGCGAAGCCAGTTCCGCGTCGCCGGGCAGCTCCACCGTGAAGCTCGTCGTCGGGTTGAACGGATTCGGCACATTCTGGTGCAACGCGACACCGGCCGGATCGGGGCTCGGCGGCACGCCGGTCATGTCGCAGGCGTGCCCGTGATGCGCCTCCGCGAGCTGGATCGAGTTCATGTCGACCACCGGGCAGCGGAAGCGTCCGAACAGATCGAGGCACTCGTCGAGGGTGAACTTGGCGTCGTACCAGGCGAACAGGTCGTCGTCGCTGACCAGGTCGAACCAGCCGTTACGGTCGCCGTCGGCGTAGCGCAGGATGTTCACCGTCCGCACGCGCTTGGTCTGAGTGAGCACGCAGCCCTCGTAGGTGAAGGTCATCATCAGGTCGAAGCAACCGTCCCAGCCGCACGGGACGCGCGCTTCGAACCGGTAGGGCAGTTCGCCGTTGATGTCGGTCTCCGGAGCCAGGGCCGTCAGCTTGTACATGTTGCCCTCGTTGGAACCGCGCAGGTCGACGAGCGTGGTGCGGAAATCTACGGCCAGCAAGCCCGGCTGCGGATTGCTTTCCTGATCGAGCATCACGACCGTCACCGTGTCGCTGATGTCGAGATCCCCGTTGGGACAGCTGATGAACACGGGATCGTCCTGCGTGACATGGGAAACTTCGCACGGAGTGGGCGAGCCGATACAGGGTTCGCGTTCCGCCGGCGGGTAGCCGCAATCGGTCAGCAGCGGTTGCTCGAACTCGAACAGGTCGGTAATCAAGGTGCCGGTGAACACGCTGGTCAGAAGGATGTTGCAGACGAAGGTCGGGCTGTCGTTGGTGTACGAAGTCGTTGCGTAGAACTGTAAACGGTTTTCATCTGGCAAGTAGGACCATTGCGGTGTGCTGAACGGCGCTTCAGGTAACACCGTGGCATTGACGATGAACGGTGGCAGCAGGAGATCGAATTCCACGCCGGTCAGGCACTGGAAATCCTTGGCGATGATCTTCAACTCGAATGGCACGCCGGCAATGACGTCCCTCGTATCCCGGATAATGCCCGGGCCGTTATTATCCTCCTCGAAGTCGCGCTGGAGACAACCGATGAACAGGTCGCGCACGTCGTTGGCCGCAGGAGTAGCGTGGGCAGCGGGAAACGGGCGCGCGGCCTTGCCCGGCTCGCCTCGGTACCAGAAATATTCGAAGATGGCTGCGTCGGCCAGCGTGACACAGCCATCGCCGGTATAATCGGCCTGCTGGCACCAGATCTCCGGATCGCAACAGCCATAGGCCGTGTGGAAGAGCACCATATCCGACAGACCGGCGAAGCCGTCGTGGTCGAGGTCGGTCGTGCGCATCTCGACAGGAATCCCCTCGCCCCAGTTGTCCAGCAGGACGGGGTCTCCGCCGATGGTCACCAGAATACCGATCAGACCGTGTACGATCGTCGCCGATGCCGGCAGATCCGCCGTCAGGAACACGCGGCCCAGCTCATCGGTCGGGAACTCTGGCAGATCGCCGATGCCCCAGTCCATCATCTGGCCTTCGAGAACGACGATGCTGAAGGCGTCGGGAGGAATGCCCTCGACGGGCATGCCATCGATGTCAAAGCAGTGGACGATCAGGCCCAGGTCGCCGAGCGGATCGCCGTTTCCGGAGGGAACTGTCATGAGCAGGAAGTCGCAGAGTTTTTCCACGTAGGATTGGTTCGGATCGACGGGGTTCTGGGCGTGGCTGGGAAGAACAGCGAGTAGCAGGAAACTGAGTACGAGCAGGGAGGGGAGCGCACGATGTGGGCCGGGATTCGATGGGACTCGCATGATACCTACCTCCATTTACGAATAAAGTGGTCCGACGTGCCGGGTCAGCCTCGATGCAGGGCGAGCCAAGCTGCTGTATCGACCATGCTGCGGTGCGAACCGAGATGCGATGTGAGCCAGGATGTGACAAGAACCAGGATGTGATGTGAACCGATAAGTAAGATCGACCACGATGCGGAATCTGAATACCGTTCGGCGGGCCGCCGGGGCAAGCCCCTCGACACTAGTTGCCGTGTGCGGTGGTGCCGGGTGATTATATCACAGATTCGACGGAGCGTGTTCTACCAACACTCGTTCCGGTATGGCCAGAATCGTACACCTGCAGCAGGAATTCGTGCGGATCGATGTGAACGGCGACGGCGACGATGATCTGGTGAAGGGCTTCGGGAACATCGACGCAGAGTTCGACATCGTCACACCTCGCACGCAGACGATACTACCTGGCAGTATTATCAAGATCAAATTACTCTGTAATCTATACTGGAATCGACACACTCACTCTGCGAACACGATCGAGCAAGCTAGACGAAGAACCGCGTCGCGGATCGCGACGTTGAACAGCCGGTCGATTACGCGATCGGCTCAATGAACGAGAGAGAAGAACCATGAAACACACAACGAAAATCCTGTTATCGCTGACGATCCTGATCGCCTGGGCCGCCGCAGCGGCCGGCGCGAGCTTCGAACTGGACAAGGTCCACTCTTCGGTGGAATTCAAGGTCCGTCACCTGGCCATCAGCAAGGTCAGCGGCCGTTTCGATACCTTTGACGTCAACTTCGACTTCGAGCCGGGAAAACCCGAGAGCTGGCGCGCCGAGGCCACCATCGACGCGAGTTCCGTCAACACGGGTAACGAGAAGCGCGACAAACACTTGCGCAGCGAAGATTTTCTCGAGGCGGCGAAGTTTCCGACCTTGGAGTTCGTCTCGACCGGTGTGCAGATGCACGACGAGCACAACGGCATCCTCAAGGGCGACCTCACCCTGCACGGCGTGACCCTGCCGGTGGAGCTGGAGCTGGAGGTGCGGGGCATCGCCGAGTTCATGGGCACCACCAAGGCCGGCTTCACGGCGCGCGGCAAGATCAACCGCAAGGACTTCGGCCTGACCTGGAGCAAGACCCTCGAAACGGGCGGCCTGGTCGTCGGCGACAAGGTCGAGATCATCCTGGAGATCGAGGGGAATCAGATCGACACGAAAGTCAGCTCGCGCGGGGATTCGTAACCAGAGCCCTGATGTCTACCCCGTAGCCTCGCCCCGCTGCAGCTCCGGCCGATCCCGAAAAAACGCCAAGGCGTCGGGATTGGCCAGGGCTTCTTCGTTCTTCACCGGCCGACCGTGAATCACCTCGCGCACCGCCAGCTCGGTGATCTTGCCGCTGATGGTGCGAGGGATGGCCGGGGTCTGGAGAATGACCGCAGGCACGTGGCGCGGCGTCTCCTGATCGCGGATGGCCGCGCGTAATCGGTCGCGCAGGACTTCATCCAGATCCAGCCCTTCCTTGAGCACCACGAAGAGCACCACGCGGACGTCGTCGTCCCAGCGCTGCCCGACGGCGACACTCTCGAGCACCTCGTCGAAGCTCTCGACCACACGGTAGATCTCGGCCGTGCCGATGCGCACGCCGCCGGGATTGAGCACGGCGTCGCTGCGGCCGTGGATGATCAGACTGCCGCCGTCGCGCAGCTCGGCCCAGTCGCCGTGGGTCCACACGCCGGGGAAGCGGTCGAAATAAGCGGCGTGGAAGCGGGCGCCGTCGTCGTCGTTCCAGAATCCGGACGGGACCGAGGGGAAGGGCGCGCGGCAGACCAGCTCGCCCGGCTGTCCGACGACCGGCTCGCCCGCGTCGTCGAAAACGGCCACGTCCATGCCCAGACCGCGGGTCTGCAGCTCGCCGCGCCGCACCGGCTGCACGGCTGCACCCAGGGCGAAACAGGAAATGATGTCGGTGCCGCCGCTGATCGAGCTGAGGCGCAGGTCCGCCTTGACCTCGTTGTAGACCCAGTCGAAGGTCTCCGGCGCCAGCGGCGAGCCGGTGGACAGGATCGTCGCCAGTGCGGGCAGATCGTGAGTGCGCCCCGGTCGCAGGCCGGCTTTCTGGCAGGCGGCGAGGTACTTGGGACTCGTGCCGAATATCGAGACGTCGAATTCCGCGACGAAGTCCCAGAGCGCAGCACTCGAAGCCTCGGCTGAGCCTGTCGGCGAGTGCATCGGCGAACCGTCGTACAGCATCACCGTCGCTCCCGAAGCCAGACCGGACACGAGCCAGTTCCACATCATCCAGCCGCAGGTGGTGAAGTAGAACAGGCGGTCGCCCGGCCACAGATCGACGTGCAGGACGTGCTCCTTCAGATGTTGCAGGAGCGTGCCGCCCGCCGAGTGCACCAGGCACTTGGGCAGACCGGTCGTGCCCGAGGAGTACATGATGTACAGCGGATGGTCGAAAGGCAGCTGCCGGTAGTCCGGCTGACAGCGCGCCGTCGCGGTGACGTAGGTGCTCCACAGGGTTCCCGCGCGGATTTCGGTCAGCACGGGCTGGCTATCCACGTACGGGACGACCACGACCCTTTCGACCGACGGCAAATCGTCCAGCAACCGGCGGACCCTGTCCAGCGTGTCGTGCACCGTGCCGTTGTAGCGGTAGCCGTCGGCGCAGAACAGCACCTTGGGTGCGATCTGCCCGAAGCGCTCGCGCACGCCGGCCGTGCCGAAATCCGGCGAACAGCTCGACCAAACGGCGCCGAGGCTCGCGGTGGCGAGCATGGCGATGATCGTCTCGGGAAAGTTGGGTAGATAGCCGGCGACGCGGTCGCCCACGCCCACCCCGTCGGCGCGCAGGCTCTCGGCCAGGGCGCACACCTGGTGGCGTAGCTTGGCGAAGCTCAGCCGCCGCGTCAACCCGTCCTCGCGGCGAAAGATGATGGCTTCGTGGTCGTCGGGCCAGCGCAGCAGGTTCTCGGCGAAGTTCAGTCGCGCGTCGGCAAACCAGCGCGCGCCGGGCAGGCGATCGCCGTCGACGAGGGTCGTCGTGCCGGTGCGCGAGGCGGTGACGCCGCAGAAGCGCCAGACGGCCGACCAGAAACGTTGGGGATCGTTGACCGACCAGTCGTAGAGCGCGACGAAATCGCGCAGCTCCAGCTCGTACCAGCGGTTGACTTCGCGGCGAAATGCAGTGACCCGCGCGCGGTCGATCTGCGCGGCCGAGGGTTGCCAGAGGATCTCGCTCACGGCTGCTCCGCGTGGTCCGTCACGTTTTCCAGCGCCAGTGCCGGCTCGATGGTGCCGCGCACCTCGCCGAAACCGATCCGGTAGGCGCCGCCCTGGGCCCAGCCCGTGATGGTCACGGTGTCGCCGTCGGCGAGGAAGGAGCGCTGTTGATCTTCCTGGCCGTCTTTTCCGTCCTTGCCGCTCCGCAGCGTGATGGGTTTGGTGCCCCGCCAGGTCAGCTCGAGCAGGCTGCCGTAGCCTTCGGGATCGGGCGCGCTGATGGTTCCGGAAGCCATCATGTCGCCCGGCCGCACGTTGCAGCCGGTGATGGTGTGGTGCGCCAGCTGCTGGCGGATGTTCCAGTACAGGTGCTTGAAGTTACTCCGGCAAATGGCTTGCGACTCGGTCATGTCGGCGCTCCGCAGCGAGACCTCGAGATCGATGTCGAAGGACCACGGCTCGTCGTCCCGCAGATACGGCAGCGGCCTGGGGTTCTGCTCGGGGCCGGCGCAGCGGAAGGGTTCGAGGGCGTCGAGGGTCACGATCCAGGGCGAGATGGACGTGCAGAAGTTCTTGGCGTTGAACGGGCCCAGCGGCTGGTACTCCCATTTCTGGATGTCCCGCGCCGACCAGTCGTTCACCAGGCAAAGACCGAAGATGTGCTCGTGCGCTTCGTGTACCGGAATGGGCCGGCCGAGGGCGTTGCCCGGACCGGTGAAGAAGCCCACCTCGAGCTCGATGTCCAGCAGGCGGCAGGGTCCGAAAACGGGACGTTCGGCGCCCTCGGGCAACATCTGCCCGCTGGGTCGGCGCACCGGTGTGCCGTCGATGACGATGCTGCTGGCGCGGCCGTGGTAGGCAACCGGCAGTTCGGACCAGTTGGGCATCAGCGCGTTGTCCTTGCCGCGGAACATGGTGCCCACGTTGGTGGCGTGTTCCTTGGAGGAGTAGAAATCGGTGTAGTCGCCGATGTCGACCGGCAGCCGGGCGATCGTGTCGGTGACCGGTACGAGCACTCGCGCACGCAAGGCGTCGTCGTCGCGCAGCGCCGGCTCGTCGTGCCGCAGCAATTGCGAGATGTCCTGTCGCACGGCGGTCCAGGTCGGACGGCCGGCCGCGAGCAGCGCGTTGAGGGTGCCGTCGCGAAACAGTTCCGGCCGCAGCGAGGGAGCCTGTGCGGGCGCGCCGCCGGTGGTGAGTACCGTCAGGTCGAGCACGTGATCGCCGATGCGCACACCCACGTGCGCGGCTTCGTCTCCACTGTCGTCACCGGCGGGCGTGAAGGCGCCGTACGGGAGATTCTGGATGGGAAAGGGCGAATCGGCCGCCACGTCGACAAAGGACTGCAAGCTCGGATCGGTTGTTTTCACGATGACCTCGTTTATCTCGGTTTCTCTCGGTTCGTCCCGTCTATCCGGTGAGCAGGCCCAACTGCCGCAGATCCGCACGCGGCTCGTCGAAGGAGCAGCTCCCGAAACTGATCAGCGCGTCCCGGCGCACCCGCTCGATGTCCACGACGTCGAGGTGGTGGTCGTGCCAGGAGAAGCGATTGCCGTCGAAACGGAAATTCGCCGCGTCTTCGTCGCGCAGACATGCCTGCAGCGTTTTCTCGTCCAGCCCCCGGACGTGGGCGAGCAGGCCGGCGCCAAAGACGTTGAAGAAACCGTGGGCCGTGACGCCGACGGCATCGTCGCGGCAGCGCAGCGGATGATGCAGTCCCGCGGTGCACTTGAGCGCCAGGCCACGCGCGCGGCCGGCCAGCAGATACCACGCGACCTGTTCCGGCGTGGGAAAGGCCGCGGGCTCCAGGCCGCCGCAGCGCAGTTTCAGTCCCACCCGCGAGAAGGTCGCCGCGGCACCGGCGCCGCGGCCATTCTGTACCACGGCATCGATACCGGCGACGGCCGCGGGTGCCAGTGACTTCCAGCCGGAGCCGTCGGCCCCGTCCAATGCCGTCGGTATTTCCACGTAAAGCGACGTGCCCGTGCCGCTCGCCGCCAGGGCGGCCGCCAGCATCTCCAGGTATTCGAAGCTCCGGTGCTCGTCACCGGTGCGCACCACGTCGGCGGGCAGCGCGGTTTCCAGCACCTCGACCCGGAAGCTATCGCCGTGGGCGGCCGTAAAGTCCGCTATCTGTCTGGCGTCGTCTTGCGCCTTGGCCAGCGCCGCCTCGGCCGTGGCGCCGCCACCGACCAGCAACGACAGCGGACACGGCTCGTCGTGGTCGCCGAGCAGCGCGGCGTTTACCGCGAGTTCGTCCAGACGTGTCGCGGGCAGGATGAACCGGCCCAGCAGCCAGCGATCGTCGCCGCGCAGGTAGGTGGCGTAGTTGCGCAGGGCCGGTTCGAGATCCAGCTGCGCCGGCGGGAAAAGGCCGGCATAGTCGATCAAACCGTGCATGAAGGCGCCGAGCGCATCGTGCTTCACATCAAGCGCGTTGTGTTTCACAGCGAACCTCGATTCTACTCCAACCACGACCGGCCGTAGTCCCGATCCTCGCACGACAAGATGCCGCCGGCCACGGTCAAGGGTGCAAAGGTGTCGATCATCACCGCCAGCTCGTTGGTTTCCCTGGCGCCGACGGAAGCCTGCGTGCGACCCGGCTGGGGGCCGTGGGTCAGGCCGTCGGGATGCAGC
>CAYLIV010000042.1:9963-34899 GCA_964384055.1 uncultured Fibrobacteraceae bacterium | reverse complement strand
AAGGCCGGCACCCAGGTCGGCACCCGCTCGGGATGGTGCGTGACCGGCTCGACCGTATCGAACCACATATTGGTCAGCACTCCGCCCGAGAGCACCTCGATCCCGTCGCCCGAGATGGTGAAGCGGTCCAGCGGCAAGAGCCGCTTGCCACGCGCCCGCGAAGACAGGGTGGGCAGGGCGCCGCTGTTGCCGGCCCGGGCGCGCACCCGGTACACGTCGCCGCCCAGGGCCTTGACCTCGAAGATATCCAGCGAGAGCTCCGGCATCCGGGTCGCCGTCCAGATCACGAACATGGCGTTGCGGTGGAGCATGTCCATCAGCATCCAGGCCGGCGGGGTGCGCATGGTGAAGGGGCGCCAGCCGCCGATCTCGATCTCGCCGTAGGTGGGGTGGTCGAAGGCGTGCCATTCGGTGAACATCTCGCCGAGCATGAGGTGGTCGTTGAACTCCTGGCGTTCGGGGAAGGGCGGGCGGCGGCTCCAGAGGTTGCCGTCCGGGCCCTTGGGCGCATCCGTCCGGCCGCGATACGCGATCTGCGAGGTCATGTACAGCTCGCCCACGAAACCGTAGATGCCGAAGAGCTGGTACATGAACTCGTCGAAGTCGCCGTAGGTGGTGTACAGGTCCTCGGAACTGACCAGGTAGCGGTAGCCGGGCACGGTGCGCTCGCCTTCGAGGCCGAGGTAGTCCCAGACCGCCAGGTCTTCCGGCGGGATGGGCGGCGAATGCTTGCTGCCCGGGCCGCGCAGGAACATGCCGCCGTAGTTGTGGAAACAGAACTCGAAGCAGATGTTCGGTTTGGTGCTCACGAAGTCGGCAACGGCTTTGCTGTTCTCGGCGCTGAAGGGATAGTCGCCTGAGCCCGATTGCACGTACGAAGGCTGCCACTGGAAACCCCAGTTACGGTTCAGGTCGAGATAACCCGGCACATCCTCGTTCACCCGGCCGTCGCCGTCGTTGTCGATGCCTTCGCGACCGAGCAGCGTCCACTCGCCCTGTTCGCCTGGTTTGACGCGGATCATGGAGCGCGGGTCTTCGGGATCGGTGCGGTGCGCACCGTAGGGATCGCGGATGCGCATCTGCAGGATCATGCCGTCGCCGTCGAGATCGTCGTAGTCGTCCTCGTCCTCGAGACCGTCGTAGTCGTCATCGTGGGGCAACCGCGCGGTGCGGCCGATACGATAGCTGTTCGGATCGGTGAAGTAGCGCGCGCGGCTGTCCACGTTGACGGTGGGAATGATGTAGAAGGCGGCACGGTCCACCAGCTTGGTGACCTCGTCCCACTCGCCGTACCGGGTCAGCAGCAGCCAGGCCGTGTAGAGACAGACCTCGGTGGCCTGGATCTCGTTACCGTGGATCGCGCCGTCGACGTACATGGCGGGCTTGGTCGTATCCGGTCCGGTCTTTTCGTTGTTGATGGTCAGACACCAGATGTCGCGGCCCTCGGCGCTCGTGCCCAGGGACGCGAGTTCGGTGAACTGCGGATAGGCGTCGTGAAGTTGCCGCAAGGCGTCGATGACCTGGTCCTGGTCGTAGTAGTGGTGCCAGGTCAGGTCCGTCTTGTCGTCGGCGAGGGTATCGGTCGGAGTGATCGTTGCGATTGCCACGAGGACGCCGACGAGGATCGCGCGGATGGTCATCCGAAGTTGAAAAACGGAGCGCCGACTCATCGCTGACCTCCTTGCCGTTCCAGATCCACCGCGAGCTGCACGGTTCCCAACCCGGGTGCGGAAGCCCTGATCTCGACCTGCGTGCCGGCCTTGCCGCGCACCAGCCAGCGTACGGGGGCAGCGCTCATGGCCGGCACCTGTTTGACGACTTGACGGGCGCGTTGCTCGAGGACCTCTGCGCCCTCGAGGGTGACCACCACCGGCGGTGGACGCCGGCACCGCGCTCCCTGTGCAGTGGGATAGGGAAGCCGGCCGTTGTTTCCGACCTGGACGGTCACGTCGTACACGCCGGCGCCGACGTGTACGACCTCGGGCGCGCCGAGGGCGAGTTCGGGCAGCCAGGCCGGCAGCTCGAGCACGAAGGGAAGTTGCCGGGACAGCAGCGAGTCAACGTAGGCCGCCGGCGGCGTGCGTCGGGCGAAGGGCACTTCGCCGCCGACCAGTACGGCGAGGCCGTCGGGCAGTGTGATCTCTTGCCAGGGCAGGTAGCCGGCGTCGCCAAGCTGCTCGGAGCTGAAGGCGACGAGGGCCTGGAGATCGGGGTCGGGGCCTGCTGCCTGGGCGGCCGCGGTCGAGTCGGGCGATGCCGCCTCGGCTTGTTGCCCCGGGGCAACACCCGTTACCGCCGTCGTGTCGCCGATCGACATGCCCGCCGCGCCCATTACCGGCGCGGGCCCGGGCACCGACCAGAAATCGAGGGCAAACGTGGGTACTCCGAACTGGAAGTAGGCCCAGCCCTCGACCGATCCGGCGACCGTCGGCAGCGGGTCGATCCGTGGTCCGTCGAGGCCCGCGTCGGTCAGAACCTCCCGGTACCGCTCGCCCAGTACGCGCCACCACTCGCAGTCGCGGGGACTGGGGCCGGTCGGCGGATCGACGTCCAGATAGGGCAGGATGTCCTCGACGGTCAGGCTCGTATCGCCGGTCTGTTCGCGTCGCAGGGCCAGTAGTTGCGCGATGCTGAACTGGGACTCGGCATCGATGCCGATGCGCCTGGCCATGCGCGAACGCACCTTGTACTTCTGTTGCGGATTCGCACCCACCGTATCGGGTTCGGGAACCTGGGCGAGGGTGTTGCTGGCGCCGAATACCAGGACCATGGCGATTTCCGGATGGGCGAAGGCGAAGTGCAGGATCGCCCGGCTCGCCGGTTCGCTGGCGGCCCAGCGCCCCGCTTCGTCACGCCAGTGGACGAAACCATGGGGGAAGTTCAGGCCGGGCACGACGCCGCCCGGACCGTCTTCGTTGTACCGACCATCGCCGTCGTCGTCGCGGCCCTCGGTCGCGAGATCGTACAGTCCGCGCTCGTCGCGGGACGGATTCGCCTTGCGCGGCAGGGGCGGATCGTCGTCGGTCAGCAGCCACTCGCCTTGCGGATCGGGCACGAGCATCGAAGCGATGATGCCGTCCCTGATCAGGTCGTTCACCGGATCCTCGCCGAACTCGCCGTCGCGGTCCTCGTCGACCGGGTGCAGGTTGCGGCCGTCGTGATGCAATGGCCGGTCGAAGAAATGCTCGGCGCCCTCGGGATTGCTCGACGGGATGATGTACCAGCGCGCGCGCGCGGCGGCCGCCGTGTCGATATTGTCGGCGGTTGCCGCGATCGCCAGCTCGGCCAGCTGCAACGCCGCCTCGCCGGCCAGCGGCGTCGTGCCCAGCGGATTGCCGACGACCAGGATCGCCGGGTGGTCGTGGAGATCCTGGCCCGGTCGTTTCCCCTCGGGGGCGATCTCGAGCATCCGTATCTTGCGTTCGCCGTGGGTCAGCGCCAGTTCGTGCAGTTCGACCCGTGCGGAACTGGATTCGAGGGTTTTCAGGGCGGCGACCATGGCGCGGGGATCATGGTACTCGGCTTTGGTTGCCGCAACGCCGACCGTGGCGGCGGCAAAGACAATCGTCATGGCCACGGCGCAGCTGGCGAGACGAATCGGCAGCGGCACGACGGAACCTGCGCGTAGCGTGGAGAGATTCACTTTCATCGATACCTCGTGTCGAGAAGAGCCGGCAGCCTGATGTGATCCGCGGCGCATGCAGCCTTCTGCATGACGTGGCGGCGAAGACAGCGAGTATACCTGCGGTTCAACCGAGCGGCAAGCGATGCTCGTCACTTGCCGTCCCCACCCCACTCACGCAGCACCAGCGCCACGAACACCAGTACCAGCGCCACCAGAAACCGCACGGTGATCGCGTCACCGAGCACGATGACACCCGCCAGAACGGCGATGACCGGCTGCAGGAAGATGTACAGCGCGACGCGGCTGGCGCCGGTGCGCTTCAGCGCCCACAGGTTGAGAAAATAGGTGGCGACCGTCGCGCCGAGTATGGTATAGAGCGCGCCGCTCAGCGCGACCGGCGAGAGCGCTCCGAAATCAACCTGCAGCATCTCACGAATTCCGTAGAGCGACACGCCGATCGCACCGAAGAAGAACAGCACGGTGGTGGCCGCCAGCGGATCGTTGCGCTGCATGACCTTGCGGCTCAGCGGGATGAATACACCGTAGCTGATGGCGTTGCCCACGTTGAGCAGGTCGCCGACGAGGTACTCGTTGTCCAGCCGGAACTGATCGACACGCAGCAGGATCAGTACGCCGGCCATGCCGGCGAATAGCGCCAGACCCTTGCTCACCGACAAGCGCTCCTGTCCCATGAACATGGCCGTGAGCGTGGCGAACAGGGGTATCTGCGTGCAGATCAGCGAGGCGTGGGCCGGGGTGGTACGGGCGAGCCCCTCCAGAAAGAGCGTCTGGTTGATGGTGATGCCGAACAGTGACAGCCAGGCCAGCTTGATGATGTCGCCGCGCGGCGGCAGGCGACTGCGGCCACCGGCGCCGAACGCCGACCACGCGACGCCGATGAGCACGAGCACCACGAAGGAGGCCCAGACCCGTACGCACACCCAGCCGGCGGGACTCATCTCGGCGAGCACCAGCTTGGCCGCCAGGTAGTGGAATCCGAACAGAAGCTGCACCGTGAGCAGTGCGACGCGGATGCGGCCGGCCGACGTCGTGGTCCCGTTGTGCTGGCTGTCGGCCATCGTGTCGCCTGACGAAAACCATCTCGATTGTTGGCGCGCAGACCAGGAACGGGCGCGATCGTCGACCGCACGAACTACTTCCGGATCGCGGTGGAATCTCTGCAAGGTAGTCGAATCCAGCGGTGGTTCCCAGGGAAAGGTCCACGAAAAAGCCGACCGGTAGCAGCGGACGTGAGTGCAACGCCGTGTTATCGTGGGGATACCGACTATTCGTGTACGCTGGTTGTTGCGCTGTCCGCGAAACCGGCCAAGGGAGGGGAAATGAACATCCGTTGCTTTTCTGCGTCGACTTGCGGCGCTCGCACGTCGGTGATCAGCAAGTCCGTGCTGGTACTGGTGCTGGTACTGGCGCCGGTGGCGTCGGCCGGCGGTCTCGTGTCGGTCGAAAGCGCGCTGGCGGACGAACCGACCGCAACGGCCGCCGGATACGGTACGAGAAATCCCGCCGCACCCCCGGAAACCGCGCAATTCGATTTTCTCGTCGGTTGCTGGCTGGCCGACATCACCGTGAAACGCGCCGACGGTTCGGTGATCACCGCCCAGGCGGAGTGGACGATTCGTTACATCCTGGACGGCTGGGCCTTGCGGGACGACTGGTTCGTGATTCTCGAGGACGGATCGATCTCGAATCACGGCACCATGTACCGGTCGTTCAACGTGCAGCGCGGCACCTGGACCATCGTGGAGCAGCTCACGCCCGGACTGGAATTCGAGTTCATGACCGCACAGCAGGAAGACGACACCATGGTGATGTACGAACACGAACACGGGTTCGACGGCGCGCTCACAGGCAAACGTGTGTTCTTCAACATAAAGCCCGAGCACTTCGAGTGGCAGCACTACACAACACGGGACGGTGGCGATTCCTGGCAGCAGGGCGCGTACATGAGTGTGGCCCGCAAGCAGTAACGCCCTTCGCGGCGGCGAAACAACGGACTGGTCATGGCTCGATCCGGAAAACGGGACAAGAAGAACAGGAGGAACAAGAAGGACCGGAGGCGGAAGCGCGTCGACCGAGACCGCCGCGTCAACACCGCGCCCGGCCCGGTCCTGCGAGACCGGCCCATCCCGTATCGGCAGTGGGGAAAGAAGATCGATCCGGCCGCGGTGCAGCAGATGAACAACGCTGTTCGGTTGCCGGTATCGGTGGCCGGTGCGTTGATGCCCGACGCGCATCTTGGTTACGGCCTGCCCATCGGCGGCGTGCTGGCCGTCGAGAACGCGGTGATTCCCTACGCCGTGGGCGTGGACATCGCCTGCCGCATGCGCATGACGGTGCTGGACTGGCCCGTCGACACCCTCGAAACCCGTCACGATTCGCTCGTCGAGGCCATCAATCAGGAGACACGTTTCGGTGGGGGCGCCGCCTTCAACCGTAGCGAACGACGCCGGCACCCGGTGATGGACGAGGACTGGACGGTCAGCGAGGTCACCGCCCGGTCGAAGGACCGTGCGTGGTCCCAACTCGGCACCTCAGGTAGCGGCAATCACTTCGCGGAGTTCGGCATCCTGACGCTGGGCGCCGACGAGCTGGGACTGGAAGTCGGCCGCCATCTCGCGCTACTGACCCACAGCGGCAGCCGGGGCACCGGGCACGAGGTGGCCAGCGAATTCAGTCGCCTCGCCATGGCGCAGCGCGATGAGCTGCCGCGCGAGCTGCGGCATCTGGCCTGGTTCGAGCTGACCAGCAGTGCGGGCCAGGAATACTGGGCGGCCATGCAGCTCATGGGCCGGTATGCGGCCGCCAACCACGAGCTGATCCACCGGCACCTGCTCGCCGCTCTCGGCGCCGAGCCGGTGGTCACCATCGAGAATCACCATAATTTCGCCTGGCGTGAGCAGGTGCAGGGGCGCGAGCTCATCGTGCATCGAAAAGGGGCCACGCCGGCGGACGAGGATGTGCTGGGTATCATCCCGGGATCGATGGCCACGCCGGGATTCGTGGTGCGCGGCCTGGGCAATCCCGAGTCACTCAACTCGGCCGCTCACGGCGCCGGGCGCGCCATGAGCCGGTCCGCCGCCAAGAAGCGCTTCAAATTGCGCCAGCTGCAGGATGTGCTCGAACAGGCCGGCGTGCACCTGATCTCGGCCGGCCTCGACGAGGCGCCGATGGCATACAAGGACATCGAACAGGTCATGGCGGCGCAGCAGGACCTCGTGCGCATCATCGCTCGCTTCGATCCGCGGCTGGTGAAGATGGCGCGGTGAGAACGGGTGCGGATTGGGAACGGGCGCAGCACGGTTGTTGAGCCAGGCAGGAAACGGATTTTTCAACCCATGAATGAGCGGACAAGAGGCATCTACGCCCGGGTTCACGAGCAGGTGCGCCGGATTCCCCGCGGTAAGGTCGCCACCTACGGGCAGATCGCGGCGCTGGTCGAACGCTGCACACCGCGCATGGCCGGCTACGCCATGGCGGCAGTGCCGGCCAAGAGCGGCGTGCCCTGGCACCGGGTGATCAATGCTCGGGGTGAAATCAGTCTGCGCAAGCACGGCATCGGACACCAGCGCCAACGCTGGTTGCTGGAAGCGGAAGGTGTTGTTTTCGACGCACGCGGGCGGGTGGATCTCGAGCGTTACCGGTGGCGAGAATAGCACGGATCGGCGACGGTGGATGCGGCTTTCCTTGATCCCCTATTCGGCACCCTCGGCCACGGAATGCCTGGATTCACGCGGAAAAACACCGCGCAGCCGCGCTCCCGTTTTTTTTTTAACAATAAATTGACAGCGCACTCCGGCAAGCTATATTTCCCTTCTGGCGAAAGCTCAAGAGTGCTGATCATGCGAGAAAACCAATGCGTTTTCCTCGTGTTTTCGGGCTCCGGACAACATCCTTCGAGGTAGGCATGTCCTTTACGTTCAAGCAGGAAAAACTGGACCCGGCGTTCATCGAAAAGCTGAACACCATCAGCGGCGAACCCATCAAGACCTGCATGCAGTGCGGCACCTGTTCGGTCGTCTGTCCGATGGAATCGAGCATGCAGCACACCGCCCGGGCCGTCATGCACCTGGCCCAGTTCGGGCAGCGCGAAACCTTACTTTCCGCCAACACGCCCTGGGTCTGCGCGTCCTGCCATTCCTGCGAGGTGCGCTGTCCGCGCGGAATCGACATCCCCCGCGTGATGGAGAGCCTGCGGCAAGTAATATTACGTGAGAACGAGAACTACGTGAAACTCGCCGACATCGATCGGGAGAAGATCGCCGACGCGCCGCAGATCGCCCTGGTCAGCACATTCCGCAAACACACCGCCTGAGGAAACGACGATGAAGATCGGATATTACCCGGGTTGCACTCTGAAGTCGAAGGCCAGGAACCTCGAGGACTCGGCGATACATGCGCTGGCGGCCCTCGACGTGGAGCTGGTCGAGCTGGAACGCTGGAACTGCTGCGGCGCGGTGTACAACCTCGCCGATGACGACCTGATCCATTTCCTGGCGCCGGTGCGCGACCTGATCCGGGCCCAGGACCAGGGCCTGACTACGGTCGTCACGCTGTGTTCCATGTGTTACAACACCCTGGCGCGGGCCAATCTGATGATGCGCGAGGATTCGGTGAAGCGTGACGCGCTGAACGACTTCATGGAAGAGGAAAGCGATTACCAGGGCGAGGTGGAAGTGGTCCACCTGCTGCCTTTTTTACGCGACCAGATCGGTTGGGACGCGCTGAAGAATGCGGTCAAGACACCGCTGCAGGACCTGAAACTGGCGCCCTACTACGGCTGCACCCTGACCCGGCCGCGGGAGGTGGAGATCGACGGCGCTCCCACGCCACAGATCTTCGAGGAGTTCGTCGCGGCGCTGGGCGCCGAGGCCGTCACGATGCGGGAAGCGCAGACCTGCTGCGGCTCCTACAACATCATCAGCAATCCCGAGGCGGCGCTGGGTGCGGTCGCCGAGATCGTGCGCGACGCCGGCAAGCGGCAGGCCGACGCCATGATCCTGAGCTGCCCCCTGTGCGAGTACAACCTGGGCAGCCGCCAGGACGATGCGCTGGCCGCCGGCGAACAGACGGACGCTGCCGCGACGCCGGTCCCGGTTTTCTATTTCACCCAGCTGTTGGCCCTGGCACTGGGTCTCGATCCGGCGGTCGCGCGCTTCGATCTGAATCCCGAAGCATCGCGGAAATTTCTGGAGAAGCAGGGCCTGGTGGTCTCTGCCTCGTAATGTCCAAGGAGTGCCTCGAGTGCGAGGCATCGGTTTTCGAAACAGCCAAGCGAGGTTCGCATGTGCGACACGCAGAATAGCACATCGGTGATCGACGCCGTGAAGGCGAAGATGATCCCCGTCTTCATCATGGGTAAGAAGTACGACGTGCCCGACAGCCTGACCATCATGAAGGCGATGGAGTACGCCGGCTACAAGTACGTGCGCGGCGCCGGCTGTCGCGGCGGCATCTGTGGCGCCTGCGCCACGGTCTACCGCATGCCGGGCGACCACCGCATCAAGGTCGGCCTGGCCTGCCAGACGGTGGTCGAGCCGGAGATGCACCTGACCCAGCTGCCGTTCTATCCGTCCACCCGCGCGGTGTACGACATCGAGCGGCTGGAGGGCAAGGCCGAAGAGGTCTGGAAGCTCTATCCGGAGATCTTCAAGTGCCTGGCCTGCAACGCTTGCACCAAGGTCTGCCCCATGGACGTACAGGTCATGGACTACGTGGCGGCGATCAAGCAGGGCGACCTGGACAAGGCGGCCCGTATCTCCTTCGACTGCATCCAGTGCGGCCTGTGCACCTCGCGCTGCATGGCCGAGATGTCCCAGTATCACATCGCCCAGATGGCCCGCCGTATCCGCGGCCGCTTCCTCGCCGTGCCCAGCACGCACTGCAACGAGCAGGTTGCCGCCATCGCCGACGGGTATTACGACGAGGCGGTCGACAAGGCCAAGGCCTTCGGATTCGTGGATCCCGCGACCCACGAGGTCACCGACGACATCAAGCAGCTCAAGGAGCTGTACGTCGCCCGTCAGATGGAACCGCACACCGCCGACGACACCTGGACGCCGGACGACGACTACGCCACCTTAACCCGGAGAGATTGACGTGGGTTATCCAGAGGGATTGCAGCAGCTGATCAAGGTCGTGGAAGAGACACGCCCCGCGCGTGTGGAGAAGAAGAAGGCCAGCGAGGAATTCCCCGCCCTGAGTCTCGACGAGCGCGACGTGGTGCTCAAGAAGTTCCATCCCGATGTGAACGAGGAAGGGCGCCGCGAGATCAAGGTCGGGCCGAGCAAGGGCTACCGGATCTGCCACGAGATGGTCGATCTGCTCGAGGCCTACAGCCGGGTCGAACCCGAAAAGGTGGACCTGTCCAAGCCCGACTACGAGACCGACGTGCTGGTCCTCGGCGGCGGCGGCAGCGGCACCGCGGCGGCACTGCTGGCCCAGGAGCAGGGCGCCAAGGTCATCATCGCCACCAAGCTGCGCCACGGCGATGCCAACACCATGATGGCCGAGGGCGGCATCCAGGCTGCCACCAAGGGCTGGAAGGATTCGCCGTACTACCACTACCTGGACATCATCGGCGGCGGCCACTTCACCAACGTGCCCGAGCTGGCCGAGACCCTGGCCAAGCAAGCACCCAGCGCCATCCAGTGGCTGCTCGAAATGGGCTGCAATTTCTCCAAGCACGACGACGGCACCCTGAAGACCATGCACGGCGGCGGCACCAGCCGCAAGCGCATGCACTACGCGGCCGACATCACCGGCGCCGAGATGATGCGCACCGTGCGCGACGAGGCGCGCAACCGGGCCGACGACATCACCACCATCGAGTTCTCGCCCGCGGTGGAGCTGATCCTCAACGAGAAGGGCCACTGCGCCGGCGCGGTCCTCTATAACATGGAGACCGAGGAATACCTGGTTGTGAAGGCCAAGTCGGTCGTCATGGCCACCGGCGGCAGCGGCCGCCTGCACGTGCAGGGCTTCATGACCACCAACCACTACGGCGCCACGGCCGACGGCATCGTGATGGCCTACCGGGCGGGTGTGCCGGTGTGTTACCTGCACACCATCCAGTACCATCCCACCGGTGTGATCTTCCCCGAGCAGGCCGAGGGTATCCTGATCACCGAGAAGTTCCGCGGAGCCGGGGCCAACCTGGTCAACGTGGACGGCAACCAGTTCGTGTTCGAGCGCGAGCCGCGCGACGTGGAAGCGGCCTGCATCATCCGCGAGTGCGCCGAGACCGGCAAGGGCGTGCCCACGCCCACGGGCAAGTTCGGCGTCTGGCTGGACAGCCCCATGCTCGAAGTGATGTTCGGCGAGGGTTACGTGGAGAAGGAGTTTCCCGGCAAGTACATCATGTACAAGCGCTTCGACATCGATATCAGCAAGCAGCCCATGCTCATCTACCCGACGCTGCACTACCAGAACGGCGGCCTGGAATTCGAGTCGACCGGCGAGACGAAGGTACCGGGACTGTTCGTGGCCGGCGAGGTCGGCGGCGGCATCCACGGCGAGAATCGTTTGATGGGCAACTCGCTGCTGGACATCATGGTCTACGGTCGCATCGCCGGCCGGGCCGCGGGTCAGTATGCCAGGGGCGGCGCAGAGGATGGCGCGCTGAGTCTCGAGCACGTGAACCGGTACAACGGCGAGGTGAAGGAAGTCGGTATCGACGCCGGACGCATCGCCCCGCTGCTGTTGCCGGATTACACGCTAGAGCATGTGAAGGAGAAGCAACTGACGGCTTCTTACAAGGGGAGTTTGCGGTAGGGCGGTCTCTGTGAGTACACGCTTGCTGCCGTGTACGGACGCGGCGATCATAAGAACAGCGGCCCGTTGAGAAATCCCCCCGGGGGCATCGCTCATCGGGCCGCGTGCATCAGCGGAACAACGTTTTGATATCCGACCAGGCCGTTTTCTCGTTCGATGTCACCGGGCCGTTGAGGATAGCGACCGCCGCTTCGTAGTCATGGTAGGCGCCATTGTAGGTATTGGCGGCGATGACTGCCTGGTCGCCGTCGAAATAGGTCGGTACGTCATCTTCGAGCGCCGGCCACAAGAAGATCAGCACCGGCTCGAACGTGACGTTCAAGAATTGCCAGCGAACGAGCAATACCGGTTCGCCGGCAGCCGGAAGCGGCGGGTCGAACATGGCATACACCACATCGTCGACGATCTGGATCGATATCGGATTGCCCAGGATGTCCGTGACCATCATCACATGGCTGCCTTCGGTTCGCATGCCCAGTCGATAGCCGCCGATCGCTGCGGCCGTGGGCTCGACCAGCACCAGCCAGGCTTCCACCATCGGCTGGCTCTGCCAGAAACTCAGTGCCGGGTCGTTGAGCGGTCCGCCGAATTCCCAGTAAGTCGCAAAGTCGAAAAAGATCCGGTAGCCATCCGGCTGGATGTAACCGATTTCATCGAAGTCTTCCATGTTGGGTTGGGATCCGGCCGTCGCGGCGACGAGCAAGCAGCAAAAGACGATCAAAATCAGGTTCCGCATAGCGTCCTCCTTTGCGCGATTCAAAGCAACTATAGCACAGAACAGAGGAAGTAACTTGCCCTTGTATGGGTTCGGAGTCTCTATCCTTCTTGCGTTACAGTTTCTTCCACGATACGATCTTGACATAAACTAATTGGTGTTATACTATATAGTACATTACTGGAGGGTGTTATGAATCCATTCAAGTACGGCCAGGTCGTGAGCGCCGACGACTTCTGTCCGCGTCCCGACTTGCTCAAACAACTCGTCGGCTTCATCAAGTCGGGGCAGAACGTCGTGCTGCAGGGCGAGCGCAGGATGGGCAAGACCTCGCTCATCCACGAAGCGCTCCGGCGGGTAAAGCGGCAACGTGTGGTCTACGTCGATCTGCTCGAGATCAAGACTGTTGATGATTTTGCCAAGCGCATGATCAAGGCGATCATAGCCGCCGAGGGGCAAGCCGGCCGGTTGGAGAAACTGGTCAAGACACTCGCTCACCTGCGGCCTTCGGTCTCGGTCGATCCGCTCACCGGGCAACCCTCGGTATCCCTGGATCCGCGTCTCACACTACAGCCCGACTCCATCGACGCCATTCTCGATCTCGTGCAGGCCATGCGGAAGCGCCATCCCGTGGCCGTTGTCTTCGACGAGTTTCAGGATGTTCTCAACCTCAAGGATTCGCGGCAGACCCTGGCCCTGTTGCGCGGCAAGATCCAGTTCCACGGTGACATCCCGTACATCTTCGCCGGCAGTATCCGCAACCAGATGAGCGATATCTTCACGAGTCCGGACAGTCCGTTCTTCAAGTCCGCAATCTCGCTGGACGTCGGTGTGCTCGGTGCCGACGAATTCACGACGTTTCTCGAGGCGAAGTTCAGAAAGGGGCGTCGCAAGATTGCGGAAGACGTGCTCGCGGAGATCATGACCACCGCCGAGTCGGTGCCCGGCGATGTGCAGCAACTGTGCGGCGCGTTGTGGGATACCTCATCGAGCGGCGCGAGGATAACCAGGGAGCGCTTTCCGCAAGCGCTCGAGCTCATCTACTCCCGGGAGGCGAAGGGCTACGAGACCGTGCTCGTACAGGTGACCGGCCTGCAGTTCAAGACCCTGATCGGCCTGGCCAGGTTCGGGGGCAAGTCGCCCCTCTCGGCCGCCTTCCTCGAAGGCGTCGGCATCACCTTGCCGGCGTCGGTCAAGAAAGCCCTGCAACGGCTCGTGCAAATCAAGGTCATCTATCGTTATCAGGGTGAGTACAAGTTCATCAATCCGTTTTTCAAATTGTGGCTGTTGTGGAAGGGCTTCTGAACAAGAGCTGTGGTCCGGGCTGCCCGGGTTTGCGCCGGGACAACTCCATCCCGGGCCCTCTTTCGTCGCCCCGCTTCATGTTCCGAACACCCACTTCGCCGGTATTCTGACTGACGACATCCACTACGAACACCCACCCCACCCCTGGCACACAACTTGATGTATCGAAACAATCCCGCCGAGGCGACGGCGGGGCCGGGACCGTTTTCCATCGGGCGAACGCGGGCTCTATTCGAGCCCCATCGGGCGAACTTCGAACGGCTGAGACAGCGATGTCGCGGTTGTTTTCGGGCAACCATCGGAAGGGAATACAGTGCGGTTGCAACGTAGCGGATGCTCCGGCCCGTGGCCGGTGCTTTGGTCGAGGAATCGGGGGCTCTGGGCCCTTGTCGTACTCCTATTCATGGTGGCCCCCCGGGGGGTACATGCCACCGATTTCACCCGTTTACAGGTGCTGCTCCCCGGCGAAACGGCTGCCCCCGGCACGCCGTCGGGCAAGGTCGGCGAACCATCCGTCCAGACAGTCGGGGTGCCGTTCACGGTGCAGATCCGGGCCTGCGACGATGGCTGGAACACCGCCCTCGGCGTCACGGATCTGGTGCAGTGGAGCTGCACCGATTCCACCGCCGATCCGCCGGCAGTCGCCCCGCTCACGAACGGGCAGCTCGCGGTCACGGCCACCTTCAATTCGGCTGGAAATTTTACCATCTCCGGTCGGGATCTGAGCGACCCGACCATTGATGTGGCAATCTCAGCCAGCGTGGAGACTGTGCTGCTGGCCGGCTTCGCCTTTGCGCGGATCGACCGGGAGTTCCACGTCGCGGGACAGCCCATCGACGTGGAGATCAGGGCCGTCGGGCCCTTCGGTCATCTCGCCGAAAGTTATTCCGGGGCCGTCAACCTGGAGCAGCTCACCAGTTTCGGGCCGGGGCGCGTGAGTCCCGCGGTCGTGACGCTCAGCGACGGGATCTGGAGCGGCCAGATCGTTCCCTATCGGGCCGACGAGACCAACAGCAACCGCGGCAACGTGAAGCTCTACGCCTCGTTGCCCGGCGACATCTCCATCAACGGCTTCAGCAATCCCTTCGTGGTGCATCCCGGCGACCTGAGCCGCATCCAGATCGTGCTGCCCGGACAGGAGCCGCTGCCCGGCAGTGTGAGCGGCCTGACCGGCTCGCCGGCGACCCAGGGCGCCACCCAGCCCTTCGGCGTGGATGTGTACGCCACCGACGCGTACTGGAATCCGGTGCCCGGCGACGATTATGTGCGGATCACGACGACGGATCTGGCTGCCAACCTTTCGCTCGTGCTGGCCTTGGTCGGCGGTGAGGCCAGCGCGCTGGTGGAACTGGTCACCATCGGCGACCAGACCTTGACGGCCATCGACGTGTCCGACAACAACGTCTCGAGCATGACTTCGGCGCCCATTGCGGTCATTCCGGCATTCGCCGATCACTTCGAATTCAACAACCTGCCGGCGGTCGTCGTGGCCGGGACCGAGAACCTGGTCACCATCCGCGCCGTCGACGCCGACGGCCAGCTCGTGCCCGAATTCAACGGCGACACGCAGCTGACGGCCACGACCGGGCCGGGCAGCATCTCGCCCGAGACGGCCACCTTCACCGACGGCATCTGGCAGGGAATCCTGAAATTCTACGGTGCGGAAGCGGCCGTGCAGGTAACCTGTTCCGACTATGCCGATCCGCCCCACCAGGGCTTCAGCACGACGACCAACGTCCTGCCTGGACCATACGTGGCCACACAGATCATCCTGCCCAGTCAGATGGCGCAGGCCGGGACCGGCGACGGTTTCGTGGGGCAGCCCGAGGACCAGCAGGCAGGGCGGCAGTTCGTCATCCAGGTACGCGCCGTTGACCAGTACTTCAATCGCGTGACGGGTATCCACGACCCGGTGCTCATCACGGCGACCGATCCGAATCTGAGCGTGCCGGACGACGTGGCGCTGGACAATGGCGTGGTCCTCGTTCCGGTGACCGCCTACCTGGCCGGCACCCTGACCATCAATGCCCTCGACACGGCCGTCGAAGATATCGGCGCGCCGGCTTCGAGCGCCTTCACCGTGGCGCCGGGATCCTACGCCAAACTGCTCGTCATCGCCCCGGGCGAGACGAGTCATCCCAGCGCTTTCAACGGGAGGGCAGGGACGGCCACCGACCAGACCATCGCGAGCCTGTTCACCGTCGACGCCTTCGCCGCCGACCAGTGGTTCAACCCGGTGGCCGGCATCGACGACGTGGTACATCTGACTTGCACCGATCCCGACGCCGAGCTGCCTGCCGATACGGCGCTCGTCGACGGTATGGCTGCGCTGGACGTGCGCCTGAACACCGGTGGTTTCCAGCTGCTGACCCTGACGAGCACGCGCAACCCGAGCATCGCCGCCGGCAGCACCCAGATGCGTGTCGTCTCCAGCGGACTCCACTTCGAGGTGGCCATCGTCGAAAGTTCGGTCCAGGCCGGCCAGCCCTTCACGCTGCACGTGATCGCGGTCAACGACGCCGGCAGCATCATTCAGGAAACCAACACCGGAGTTCGCGTGACCGTACGCAACGCCAACACCCTGGAACCCGGCAGCGGCATCCTGACGCCGTCGTCGTTCCAGCTCCTGCAGGGTCAGCGCACCTTACCCCTGATCTACACCCGCGCCGAACCGATCATCCTGGAGGTGGCGGACAACGCCGGCAACGCGTCGGGTCTGACCGGCGTGCTCGAGGTGCTGCCCGGGACGGCGAGTAATATTACCTTGCGCAGCGAACCCGAGTGGGTGCCGGCGGGCAGCACCGCCGTGGTCATCGCCCGGGTGACCGATGCCTACGACAACCCGGTCGCCGACCAGCCGGTGACCTTCGCGGCCGCGGCCGGGGATCAGGGCTGGATGAGCGCGCATGCCGACGCCAAGAGGGTCGATGATCCGGCGGCCGGCGCCAAGGATACGCCACTGATCAGCCTGACCGACACCGACGGCGTCGCACGCACGGACTACCACAGTCCGCGCCAGGCCCAGGTGACACAGCTGAGCGCCAGCAGCGGCCAGCTCAATACCGATTACGAGATGGAAACCGCCCTGGTCGATCCGACCGCGGGCGGCGGACACATCACCAACTACCCCAATCCGTTCCACCCCGACGAGACCGCCACGACCATCGCCTACACGCTCGATGACGCGGCCTCGGTGCGCCTGCGCATCTACACCGTGAGCGGTGGCCTGGTCCTGGACCGACGCATCGACGCCGGTGACGTAGGGGGCAGTTCGGGATTGAACGAAATCCAGTGGGACGGCCGCAATGGCGACGGACAGCCCGTCGCCAGCGGCGGATACGTCGTCTACGTCGAGGCCGAGGGCAGCGGCGCGACCCAGCATGTCATGCGCCGGAAAATCGGCGTCGTGTGGTAGCAGGAGGCAGCATGAGTTTCAGAGATCGGGTCCAAGACCACCTACGAAGCCGGCCCACGGCGAAGCTTCTGGCGCTGACCATTGCGGTCGCGCTGCTGATCACGGCAATCTGGACCAGCGGGACGGCCGTGGCAATCGAGGCCGACGCCGGTCTGCCCGGCGACTGGCTCAGCCGTTACGCAGGTCCCGGCGCCATCGGCATGGGCGGCGCCACCGTGGCGGTGGGGGGCGATCCCCAGTCGGCCCTGTGGAATCCCGCCGGCCTGTCCTGGCTGCAACGCAACACGGTCCAGGCCACGAGCACCGTCCTGTTCGACGACACCTCGGTCAGCGGTCTGGGTTACGCCGTTCCGTCCGACCGCCTGCCGACCTTCGGGCTCAACCTGCTGTACCTGAAGTCGGGCGAGTTCGAGCAGACCAACGAGTTGAATCACACCCTGGGGACCTTCGCCGAGGGCGATCTGGTACTGGGGTTGACCGCTTCCCATCAGCTGGACAGTCGCTGGTCCGCCGGCGCCAACATCAAGCTCGTACGCCAGACCGTCGAGGATTTCAGCGGCGGTGGCGTGGGTTTCGACCTGGGCGTGCTGGGCGAGCTGGTGCCCGGCGTGAAGCTGGGCGCCTCGGTCCTGAACCTGGGCGGCCCCACCATCGCCCTGCGCGATACGGACGAGACCTATGCGCGGGAACTGCGCGGCGGCCTGTCGACGGCCCTGCTCGAGGGCAACGGCCTGCTGTCGGCCGAAGTCGTGCACCGCGACGGTGTCGGCGCCGACCTGCGTCTCGGCGGACAGTTCCGCTTGCGCTCGCTGGCCTTGCGCGTGGGCTATTTCATCGAAAACATCGCGGCCGGATTCAGCTATCAGTTCGACAACGGGTTGCGCCTGGATTACGGCATGAACGACCACGAGCTGGGCATGGTCTATCGCTTCGGCCTGAGCTATGCCTTCGGCGGCTTCTTCGCCGACAGCCAGGCCAGTCCGGCGGTGTTCTCGCCCACGGGTCGTCATCCGGTCACGAAATTCCGGCTCACCGCCCAGACCAAGGTCGACGTGCGCGACTGGCTGCTGACCATCACCGACCGTTCGGGCTACGTGGTGCGCAGCTACTCGGGCCGGGGCAAGGTGCCCGCACAGATCATCTGGGACGGCAAGAACACTGCCGGCCTGCCGCTGCCCGACGGCCGCTACACCTACGCGCTGCAGGTCTTCGCCGAGGACGGCCGGGTAACGACGGGACGCACACGCTCGGTGGAGATCAGCACCGGCGGTCCGCAGGGATCGATCAGGGTCGGATCGTTAGGAGTCAACTGAGATGCGAGCATGTAACAGCAGACGGAATCGTCACAATCAGAACCGTCGGCGCCCGGCGGCTCCACGCATGCAGACCGGCGTGATACGGCGCGTCTCGGTGCTGTCCGTGATGATGCTGGTGGCCGCTTTGGCCACGTACACGTACGGGGCGCCGGCCACCAGCCGGTCGACTCTCGCGCAGTACGGTCTACAGTACGAGGCCGCCCGGGTTGCGGCTGCCGCCGGCGATATGGCAGCGCTGGATATTCTGGCCAAGGCCCTGGCCGGCGAGGATCAGGACGATCTGGCCGGCGACCGCCGCGATGTGCTCGCCATGCTCCGGGGCAGCATCCACTTCAGCGCCGGCCGTTACGCCGAGGCGGTTGACGCGCTCGCCACGGCCGCCGCCAACACCGACGATCCGAACCTGCAGGCCGCCGCGGCTTTCCGCCGGATCGAAGCGGCGCACCAGACTCAGGAAACCGCCGGGCAGTGGCGTCAGTGGCTCGCTCGTTATCCGCAGAGCCCGCTGGTGACCGAAGCGGCGCTGCGGCTGGTCTGGATCCATCTGCACACCGGCGAAACCCGGCTCGCGACGGAAACCCTCGACCACCTGGTCCGGCAACACGAATGGCTGGCCGACACGCAGCACTATCATCTCGTCCGCGCCGCGATGGCCTTCATGGCGGACGATAACGCCGCTTGTCTGGCGTTGCTGGACAGCAGCAGCGACGGTCCGGCGCCCCGCTATCTGGCGGCCCTGTGCCACCAGCGGCTCGGGCAGCATCTCAAGGCGGCCGCCGGTTTCCAGCAGGTCACCGACCGTTATCCCGGCTCGCCGCTCCACGACCACGCGCTTTTTGCCAAGGCCAACACCTTCCTGGTTGCACACGCCTACCGCAGCGCCGCCGAGGATTTCGCGCGCGTTGTCGACGAGGCCGGTGATCCGCAGGTGCGTGCCGAGGCGGCTTTGCGTCACGCGTCGGCAGTACACCTGGACGGCGATCACGACGAGGCCGCGCAGCTCATGCGCGACGTGGTGTTCACGTACCGGGACACGGACGTGGCGGCCCGCGCCCAGTTCCTGCTGGGCGAGGTGATGGTGGCGGCGGGCGATTACCCGGCGGCCATCGTCGAATACACCCGCGTGCTCTCGAAGTATTTCGACAGCGCCATCGCAGCCAGCGCCCAGTACCGGCTGGCCGGCTGCTACAAGGCCATCAACCGGCCCGCCGACGCCACGGCCAGCTACATGGCTGTCGTCTCGGGCTATCCTGCCGAACCCGAGGCGCCGGCGGCGGCCTACCTGGCCGGCACCGCCTTGCTCGAGGCCGGCAAGCCCGCGGCAGCTGTTCCTTATTTCCAGATCGTCCTGGATCGTTACGCCAAACACGCCGATGGCGAGGGCGCGCTCGTCTTCCCGTCGCCTGAGCACCAGGAACAGGTCGAGGCCGCGCTGTGCATGCTCGAGGTGGCCTGGTACCAGGTCGGGGATCTGGGCCAGCTCACCGGCACGCCCCACATGTTGCTGCACGCGCTGCTGGAACACTCGCCGGCGAGTAACTCGTTCTGGCGGGCCTGGACCGTGCTCATCGACGCCGACGCCATGGCCAGCCAGGGCAACTATGACGGGGCGCGTCGGAGCCTGGAAACATTGCGGGACGAGTTTCCCCAGCACCCGGCCGTTCTGCCGGCCAGCCAGCTGCTGGCCTGGACCTACGCGCAGCAGGGCGAGGTCGACCTGGCCATCGCCACCAACAAGAACCTGCTGAACCGCTTTACCGGGCAGCGAGATCTGCGGCCCTTCAGCGAAGCCTTGCTGAACACGGCCCACGTGCACTTCAACCAGAAGAACTTCCAGGAAGCCGCCCACGTCTACGAGGAATTCCTGATCCGCTACCCGGACCACGAGCAGCGCCTGCTGGCCCTGTACCAGGCCGGCCTGTGTTACCTGCGACTGGCCCGGGGCGGCAACGCCGTCGACTGCTGGGAAACCATCGTGCGGACCGATCCCGGTGCCGCTATCGCCGAGAAGGCCTGGGCGCGGGCCGGCGACCTGTACTTCCAGGCCGAGCATTACACCGACGCCAAGCGCTGCTATCAGGGCTTGCTGGACAGTTTCGGCGACACGCAGGCCGCGGGGCTGGGGATGCTGCGCATCGCACAGTGTGATTACAACGCCGGCCGTGACGCCGAGGCGGTGGCCGGTTTCGAGGCTCTCAGCAGCCGCTATCCCGGCTCGCGACTGCAGGACGAGGCCGACAAGGGCATCGAGCTGGCCCTGTACCGCATGGGCCAGCACGAGGGCGGCGTCGCCGAGCTGAGCCTGCTGCTGAAAAAGTATCCCGACAGCACCTTCGCGCCCGACGCCCAGTTCCAGATCGCCACCCGTCTGTACGACACCCAGCAGTACGTGGCCGCCGCCGACGAGTATCGACGGGTGGTCAGCCGTTTTCCGGGATCCTCGACAGCGGACCGGGCGCAGCTCTTGATGGCCGAGTCGTACGAAAAAGCCGGCGACCTGGTCCGGGCGCGCCAGGCCTACGAGCAGTTCTTCAACTTCTTCGCTGATAGCGAGTTGGTGGTATCGGCCCGCTTCCGGCTGGGCATGAACTACTTCGAGGCCGGCGAGTACGACCAGGCCTACGAACACTTCGCCGTCGTGGTGCACGAGGACGCGTTCGGTCCGGCGAACTCGCCGGGGAGCGCACAACCGGCGGACGAGATGGCCGACGATATCGCCAAGGTGTTCCTGTTCAACCTCGGCCTGTGCTGCCGTCTGCAGGGCAAGCTGGACGAGGCGGTGGAACACTTCACCAGCTATCAATCCCGCTTCCCGGACGATGAACGCGCCGCCGACGTGGCTTTCCAGCTCGGCGATATTCACGAGCAGCAGGGACGCATCGGCGCAGCGATCACACGGTTCCGGGATGCGGCGCGCGCCAGGCCAGATCCTGACCTGCGTGCGGAGATCTATTACCGCATGGGCGGATGTTTCGAGAAGCAGGACAACACGCAGAAGGCCATCGAGGCCTACACCCTGGCGTCGCGCGGCGGTGATGCAACGAACACCTTCCGCCTGTCGTCGGTGGCGCGCTGTGCGGTGCTGTGCGAGGACACCGAGCAGTACGAGAAGGCGCTGGCTTTGTATCGAGATCTGATGAGCAACGCGGGCGATCCGGATCTGGTCGCGGCAGCTAGCGGCCGGGCGATGGAGATCGCCAGCGCGCTGCAATAGGCCGACGGCCGGCCGGTATCGGTTGCGTCGATGCCACACCCGGCTCCGTGACGGGTCACGAAGCCGAATGGCGAGTCAAATGAAGGAGAAGTCATGTTCGTGGAATTCGACTGGATCGGTGCCCTGAGCGAAAGCCCCATCCTGATGGTGCTGGTGCTGTGCAGCGTGGTCACGCTGGGCTTCGCCCTCGAGCGCACGTTCTATTTCCGCAAACGCGATCGCGACGCCGACGCCACCCTCGCGCAGGCCATGAAAGCGGTGCGCGAGGATCGAGTCAACGAGGCGGCCATCTACTGCGAGAGCACCCCGCATCCCATGGGCACGGTGGCGTCCACGACGATCAAGAATTTCCTGACCGCGCCCCGCGAGACCGAGGAGGTCATGCAGGTGGCCTTGAGCCAGCAGAAGATGCTGCTCGAGCGCAACACCGGCATGCTGGGCACCATGGCGGCCATCGCACCGTTGATCGGCTTGCTCGGCACGGTCTGGGGCATCATGCGGGCCTTCCACGCCATGGGTACGGCCGGCGCCGGCGCGCCGTCGGTGGTCGCCGGTGGTGTGGCCGAAGCGCTGATCACCACGGCCGCGGGCCTGGTGATCGCGGTGCCGGCGGTCATGCTCTACAACCACTTCAACCGTCGTCTGACCATCATGCTCACCGTGGCGGAAAACCACACCCGCAGCCTGTGCGTGGCCCTGCGCGAGAAGGACGCCGCGGCCGAGCTGAGCGGCCTGGCCAGCAAGCTGCAGGCGGCGGAGCTGGCGAGAGCCGAGGCCACCGGGCACGAAAAAGTCGGCGCGGTGACGGGATGACCGGCCGGACAGGGAGCAGTGCATGAAAGCCTTCAAAGCCTTTCGCTGGAACCGGACGCCGGATGAGAATAGTACCCTGAGCCGGATCAACATGACCCCACTGACCGACGTGTCGCTGGTCCTGGTGGTCATCTTGTTGTTGACGACACCGCTGGCCTTCGAATCGAGCTTCGGGATCGGCCGGACCGACGCCGACAGCGCCTCGGACAGCGAACCGACGCCGGCGCAGCGACTCCGTGTGGACATCCTGTCGGACAACGAGGTGCGGGTCGACGACATGGTGGTGAGCGTGCGGGCGTTGCCGGCCATCATCGCCACGTTGCTCGCGACCACGGAGAGCAAGGAGATCGCCGTCCACTGCGCCGACCTGGTCAGCCACGGCACCTTCGTACAGGTGCTGGACATCACGAAACTGAGCGGCGCCACGAATATCGCCGTGGCCGGAAATTGACGGGCGAATTCGCCTGGAGAGAAGGCAGACGATGAGAGTAGACAGACCATGAGAGAGCCCCTCGTACAGTCGGCCCCGTTGCTGACGCGAATCACCATCACGCCGATCATCGATGTGGCGCTGGTGCTCGTGATCATCCTGCTGATCACCGCGCCCATGCTCTCGGTGGCCGATCTGGACGTGGACCTGCCCTATGCCCGGTCCCAGGATCAAGACAAGACGGGCTACGTGAGCATCACCCTGGCCGGCGACGGACAGCTGGCCATTGACGAGCAGAAGCTCGCCGGCCTGGACGAGATCGTGCCGCAACTACGGGACCGGTTGCGGGCCACCGGCAAGGATCAGCTGATGGTGGTCGTGCGCGCCGACGCCGGATTACCCCACGCGACGGTCCGCCGGGTGCTGGACGCCGCGCGGGCCGGCGGGGCCAGCCGGCTGGGCATCGCGACCAACCAGACGGAGGTATCGCTGCCGTGAGCACGTTGACTCTGAACCAGGAATTCGGCGTCATGCGGCTGCGCTTCCGGCGGACGCTGGCGGTGAGCATCGGGCTGCATCTGCTGTTCTTCGCGGGACTGATCGCGGTCCACCAGCTCGCGCCGCTGCGCGCGCCCATCGTGGAGATCACGTGGCTGGACCAGGAGCCGGTTTTGTTGCCGGATCCGGTCCTGGCGCCGGAAGCAGTGGCGCTAGTTAATCCGGCTGCGCCGGAAACTCCCAAGATCGAATCCATGTCACAGGAAGCCACGCAGCTGATCCAGAACGCCGCTCTGATGCCCCGGCAGACCGCGTCGGCGCTTCCGGAGGCCGCGACCATACCCGAAGCGGTAACGCCCGCGCTCCGACCGACCGTTCCGGAAGTCCAGGAAGTTCCAGTGGTCCGGGAGACCACGCCGGCAACGGTGATCATGCAGGTCGAGCCGGCCCCGACGGCAAAGGAAGAATTGACCCGCAGCACCGGAAACGTGGACCGCGTACGGGAGAAGCTGCGCTCGCTCGCGCCCTCGTCGGTGGCGGACAAGGCCATGGCCGCGCTGCCGGCCGGCTCGGTCGATCCGCTGCGGATCCCGAACCGCGACCTGGCCCACGGCGAGCAACGAACGCCGCCGCCCATACTGACCAGCGATCGCAATCCGCGCCGGGGCGCTGTTGCCCTGGTGCGCGGGCCGACATCGTCGAACAAGACGGCGGCGGTGGTGGCGGCTACGCCGAACCGCTCGTCGGCATCGGGATCGGGACCGAACGCGACCGCCGCGGCGCGGCCGGACGCGGATTCGCACACCGTGCTACAGCTCGGCGGCGCAACCCTGTCCGGCCTGGTCGCCGATCGCCAGGTGCTGACGCACCCCATGCCTGCCTACCCGGTCTGGGCGACCACTCAGGCCGTCGAGGCCACCGTCACCCTGTATTTCCTGGTCATGCCCGACGGACGGGTCAAGGAGAACGTGCAGGTGCAGAAGACGGCCGGTTTCCAGGATTTCGACGAGAACGCCGTGGCGGCGCTTCGCCAGTGGCGCTTCGAGGCGCTGGCCGGCGAGGGAGCCCGCGATCAGTGGGGCACGATCACCTTCCGGTACCGACTGAGCGATTGAGACGGTCAAAGCGACCCTGACAACGAACCCGCGACCGGTCCGACCGGTTCGCCAGCAACGAGGCAGCAGTGATGAAGAGCAGATCGACCGGCTACTTGTATCGCGAAAAACGAAGCTTCGAGACGATTCTGGAACCGCTGCTACTGGCCGCGGTCGTCGTGACCGTCGTCGGCGTTGTCGCCGTCGCCGCAGTGCAGGCCAGCGTACCCAGCGTGGCGGAAACCGCCGATCTGGCCTTGAAGGGCGATCAGGACGGCACCGTTTTTCGCTGCTTGACGGTGGAGGACGAAAACCGCGTACAGATTCGTTTCGAACGCCCCGAACTGGGTCTGAACATCGATCCGAACCAGGCGCCGGGCTTGCAGTTGGACGACGCCATGGACATCCTGAATCGAACCCGCTTCGATCTGGTGACGCCGCTGCTGCAGGTCTGCTCCCGGACGACCAGTCCATACGCGCCGCACCCCTGGCTGACCGCCTACACCGACGGCCCGGTGGCGCACTTCACGCCCGTCATGGACGGGGTCGCTTCCTGGCAGCTACAGGTCGTCGACTCGCGCGGGCAGACCGCCATGATTTTCGCCGGCGAGGATAATCCGCCAACATTGATTCCCTGGGACGGGCAGCGTCTCGACGGCACCCCCGCCGCCCCCGGTTACACCTATTCCTACGTGCTCGAAGCCTGGGATAACGCCGGTA
>CAYLIV010000042.1:0-9863 GCA_964384055.1 uncultured Fibrobacteraceae bacterium | reverse complement strand
GCCGCCCCCGGTTACACCTATTCCTACGTGCTCGAAGCCTGGGATAACGCCGGTAACCGGCGGCGGATCGTGGGGGAAGGTTTTCAGCTGCCGGCCTATCGTCGGGACGATACCGCCGGCCCCGAGTTCCTGGTTTCCGGCGCGCAGTGGCAGCAGGACGGCAGTAAGCAGGCCGGTGCGCGTCGCGGCGGGTCCGGCAATCCCGGCCATACTCCTTCGGCGCTCTTGCTCGAGGCTGCGAGCCGGTTCAACCTGCGTTGCGCACCGACCCACCCCGTGCGCGTCATCGCCACCCACCGCACCACCGTCGAGGCGACGCGACTGGCCGAACTGGTAGCTGCGGAACTGGCGCCGCTGTTGATCGGCAGCGCCGACCGGGTGGTCGTCGAGACGCAGGTGGAAGCGGGTTCGCCGCCGGACGGTACCCTGTGTATCACGGCGCGGCCGGTATCGTACTGGGAGTGATCGCGGAATCACGCCGACTCTACCAACGAAGCGGTCGGTCGATGTCCCCTCGGGGGGCACTTCGATTTTGTACCGGCAGCCTCAGGCTACTGGCGTAGAGCAGCGAACCGTTGTTGCGCCGGTGCAACACGAAAGCCGCGAACGGTCACCCGTCCTCACTAATTACCGCAACACCGTCACCTTCCTCGACACGGTCTGATCAACCCCCGGCCCACGCACGTGCAAGGCCGCCAGATACTGGCCGCTGGCCATGGGGCGGCCCTGGCTATCAGAACCGTTCCAGGCGATCACGTGATTTCCGGCTTCGACTTCCTCCCGGGAGATCAGCGCCACGCGCCGGCCGCGCACGTCGTACACCGCCAGTTCCACCGCGGCCCGCACCGGCACCGCAAAGGCGAAGGTCGTGCCGGTGGAAATGGGATTGGGAGTCGGCGCCGACAAGCTGATCCGCGTCACACGTTCCATATCCTCGGCCACGGGCACGATGAAGTCCTCGGGGCAATCGCTGCACCCGGTGCGCTGCGGATCGTGCTGCGCCATGGGCCAGGTGCGACTGTCATCGTTGGGTGCGGCGCTCACGTCCACGACCGCCAGCTGATCCAGGGTCAGGAACACGATTTCGTTGCGGCCATCGAGGTCGATGTCGCCCATCGCCGGTGTGTGGTGGCAGTGATTGCTCAACAGCTTGGGCCACCCGTCGATCAAGAGGCCGAGATTGGTCCAGGCCCAGCCCTTGGCGCCCCGCGCACCGACGACCGCGTCGCTCGAGCTGCCATTGACCCGACCGATGAGTGGACCCGCGTAGAGGTACCAGCCGTCCGTTTCGATGGGATAGCCGTAGCCGACGTCGCCGTCGAACCACAGCATGTGCGTGGTCCAGTTGTGCGAGGTTACACAGATCTCGGGTTCCGAGGTGCCGAGGCACTGGGCGATGGCGGGGCTGCGCAGGCGGCCCGCATACGAAACGTACGGCCACGTACCGGGAAAGTCGCTGCCGTCTTCGTTGACCAGGTACAGCAAGCCGTCCTCGGTCGGCACGGCGATCTCCACGTCGCCGTCATAATCGAAATCTCCCAGCGATGGTATGGCCGATGGCGTGCTGTCCAGCGGACGATAGAGCTCGGTATACTCGGCGTACATATCAGCGGCCAGCAACAGCTGGTTGACGCTGAAGACCACCTCGTTGACTTCGTCGCCGTCGATGTCGCCGATCACGGCCCCGTGATTGAAGCCCAGCGACATGTACCAGATATACGAGTCGGGTACCTGGTCGCCCTCGGCGTTCACGAAATGCATGTGCTGGCCACAGGTCACGACGACCTGGCGTTCGTTGGGCGCACCGAGCTGGCCGATGGCCACGTACGCGTCTGCGTTGTCGGTCGTCACGTAGGGCCAGCCCGGCGCCAGATCGCCGTCGGTATCATAGGCGAACACGCGACCGTCGGCCGTGCCCGCGACCACGAGCAATTCACCGAGACCCGCCAGATCGCCGATGGCGATGGGTGTATCCGCCAGCGGTGTACCCACATTCACCGGCCAGTCCGGCAAACTGGTGCCGTCGCTGCGGAAGGCCTGGATATTGCCGCCGCTGTCGCCGAACACGATCTCCAGGTCGCCGTCGCCGTCCAGATCGACGACCGCGGGATCGGAGATGGGCTGATGGGCCAGGTCGACGGGGAACCCGGGCTGGTAGTTGGGAAAGCCGTCGCCGCTGCGCCACGGTGCGTCGAAACGTATCATGGGTCCGGGATCCACATAGTACTGACTCCAGATCACGGCCGGCTGATGGTCGTGTGCCGGATCCAGCACCAGCTTGCTCACGAAGTTGTTGGGATGGTCGGAAAGATAGTGGGTTTCGCTCCAGCTGGTGGGTGAGGCTGCAGGAGCCCAGGCGTAACTCGCATAGGAGCCGTCCGTACCGCACGCGAACCAGTTGCCGTTGGTCGGATTCTGGACGATGGTCCCCATCCGGATCAGGTCCTCGTCCAACACTGTTTCGGCGCCGAAGGTCGCGCCCTGATCCTCGGACACGACGACTGCCGACGTTTCCTCCGGGCCGTCTACAGGTTCACGATCGTATCCCAACATGACCTGAAAGCTGGACTTGGACGCGTCGATATCGGCACAGGTTTCATCCGTACCGTTGTTCGTATCCGACAGGCCGCGGATGGCGTCCCACGCAGCGAGGCCGCCGTTGGCGAAACTGGATGCGCGACGGTAGCGCAGCGCCGTGTCGAACGAATCGTCATCCAGGTGGAAGGTCCAGCCCACGTGCACGTACCCGCCATAGCCGTACGCGACCTTCGGTCCGTAGTAGCCGCGGTCGGTCATGGTAAGGCCGCCGATGACGTAAGGGGTTTCGAAGGTCGTCCCGTGATCGGTGCTCCGGGTGAAGTTGATCTGTGAGGTGTATGTGCCGCGCGCCGAGTATACGAGATAGAGGTAGTAGTCGCTGTAGGTCGCGGCGTCCGAGGCCAGGTCGACCGAGTAGACCGACGTAGCCTGCGTGTGAACCGTCACGGTCGTGAAGTCGGCCGTCTCGACGTGGAGCGGTGAATATGCCACCTGCACGAGATTACTCGTTCCGGTTCTCTTGGCCCAGGCGACGAAGACACGGTCTTCGACACCCTCGGCGACACAGATCGACGGCCGGGACCAGTCGACCAGCGGATCCGGATCGGCGAATGTCGCCCAGTCTTCCCAGGTGGTACCGCCGTCCCGGGAACGGGATACGGTCAAGCCGATGTTGTTGTCCTCTTCGGCGTGGGACACAACTGCAAACAGGTGTCCGTTGGTGGCTGCCGCCAAGTCCTTGTGGTAGATATGGTTGGTCTCCAGAATCGTGGTGTCGTCGCCGCCGACCACGACGCCTCTGCTGTCACCTGCCGCCGGAGCGTCGAATGGCGCGTTGAGCGACGCATCGAACTCCGGTACGAACCGGGACGGGTCAGCGGCGGAGCCCGGCGAAAACGGCAGCGCCATGTCCGGATCGTAGATGGCGGTTCCGTCCCCGCCACCCTGCGGAGGCGGCACGGGCGTGCGCGCACCGGCAGGTATGGCGACCGCCAGGGTGGTCAGCGCGATGATCAGGACAACCGCCACAGCGCGGCGGATAGAATCGACTGCGATTGAATGGGAAGACATGGTATGAGCCTCCTGATTTGATTACTGCTTCCGGAGAGGACCAGGTTACTGGCACCGTGCCGCCGGCCGCACTGCCTGCCGTATGGCGCAACGCACCCTGTATTACAGGATAAGAACTGTTCAGGCTCTCATGATGATAGACGGGGAAATCGACGGATGATCACAAAAATTGGAAAAAATATCAGGTCTTCACCGTCGGGCTGGCGCTCGGCGGTGAGCGGGCGCTCTGCTTCGGGGCCGATTTTTTCTATGGCGACAACGTTCCCGACCAGAGTCGGCTGCCGTTCTATTTTCCCGAGCACGAGAATGCTCGCTGTTATCAGGGGATCCTGGCGGGGCTGGAACCGGGACTGGGCCGGCCGGTCTGCGAGCGGCTGGCTCATGGCAACGTGGTGTCGTTTCTGAAGCGTACCTGGGGTTGATACGGCCTGCCGTCGGGAACCTATTGCTATCGCGCGTCGAACCGCGGGGAAGTCGGCGCCGCCGTTTTCCTGGGGAGCGTTCGTCGTCGTCGGGGGATCGCGGTAGATCGTGATGGCGACCGGGTCGTCGAATCTCGTCGTCTAGTCGTCGTCGCGCAGATAGTCGCCGAGCATGCCGCGGCTGTGCTCGGCTTCATGACAGTACACGCAGAGGTTCTCCCAGTTCGAGCCGTCGGCGGGGTTGTTCCTGTCGTTGCCGTCGATGTGGTGAACGGTCAGAAGGTGCCGGTCTTTCCAGTTGAATTCCCGTGCGCACTTGGCGCAGACCAGCCCGTGCAACGACAGGCTCCGCTCGCGGTAATTGGTCTGCGGTGCGTTCACGGATTTGAGTTCGTGAATGGTGCGCGCGATTTCTTCCGGGCTCAGCGGTTTCTTCTTTTTCTTTTTCCGCGATCGCCCTCGGCCGTCGATTGTCACGCTCAGCCCCCCAACTCCGCCAGCAACGCCTCGTTCGTCTCCCACTTCTCCATCAAGCGGATCATGCCCTCCATGGCGGGCCGTGGCGCGGCCGTCACCGTCCGCCGCCGCAGCAGGGTCAGCGCGGTGTACTCTTCCTCGCTGAAGAACAGCTCGTCACGCCTTGTGCCGCTTGCCCGCAGATCCATCGCCGGGTAGATACGGCTCTCGGCGAGGCTTCGGTCCAGGACGATCTCGCTGTTGCCGGTGCCCTTGAATTCTTCGAAGATCATGTCGTCCATGCGGCTGCCGGTGTCGATCAGGGCGGTGGCGATAACGGTCAACGAACCGCCGTCTTCGATGTTGCGGGCCATGCCGAAGAACTTGCGCGGGATTTCCAGGGCCCGCGAGTCGAGGCCGCCGCTCATGGTACGGCCCGAGCCGCGACCGCTCTGGTTGAAGGCGCGGCCCATGCGCGTGATGCTGTCGACCAGCACGACGACCGTGTGGCCGCACTCGACCTCGCGCACGGCCTGGGACATGGCCATCTGGGTCAGGCGCACGTGTTCGGCCACGCTCTGATCGCTGCTGCTGGCCAGCACCTCGGCCTGGGTCGCGCGGCGGAAGTGGGTGACCTCTTCCGGCCGTTCGTCGATCAGCAGCACGACGATGCGCGTCTCGGGCGCGTCGGCGTGGATGGCCGTGGCCAGGTTTTCCAGCAGCGTGGTCTTGCCGGTCTTGGGCGGCGCTACGATCAGGCCGCGCGTGCCCCGGCCGACTGGCGCCGTCAGATCGACGATACGCATGGACACGTTGCCGCCCTTGCCCAGGTCGAAGCGGTGTTCCGGATTCAACGCCGTCAGCCGTTTCAACGGCGTGCGGTCAGCGAAATCGGCCGGTGGTACGCCGCAGACCGAATCGACGTTTGCCAGGACGGCACCCTTGGGGCTCTTCTCAGACGCACCGACCACCGTCGCGCCGGTGGAAAGGTTCAGCCGCTGGATCAGTTTCTGGGGGACGAAGACATCGCTACGGTCGGGGGCAAAGGAGCGGCCGGGATCGCGCAGGAAACCGCCGCCTTTCTGCAGGACTTCCAGGACGCCGGAGACGTGGCCGTGGGGCGTTTCGGGCATGGGGTTTGTTCCTCGCTTGAGAGTGCTGGTCGTAGCGGTGCTGTTTCTGGTGTTTCCGTTGCCGGGTGTTTCTGTTGCCGGCGGGGACTCCCTCCGGAACCCCGGTGCGGTCGAATGATACGGCAGAAAACGCGCGGTGCGCTCTGGCTCCGCACCGAACGCGCTGAAGCCGGCCCCACGATCCATCGGCTGCACCGAGAACCGTACCGAGCTGTATCTGGATGCATCAGGTTGCAAGGTGGATATACGGTGACTTGCTGCGGCGAGTCTACAGAATCCTGGTAGGTCGTGTCAATCCGTTCCGACGGGATCGCCGATCAGGCCGCAGGCTCAGACCGCGGTCCGTCAAGCGAGACCGGTCAGTCGATTATCCTGTTTTAGCCACCTACATCCCCCGGTTGGCCCCGACGGTGACAACGTGCAGCAACCAGAGCATGGCGACCAATAGCGTGCAACCCAGCAGGTCTGTTTTGGTTCGCACCTTCATGTCTGCTCCTTTCTGCTTCGCTGTCCGGACGTCCGGTCTGTGACGTCGGTCCGACAGCTGTTCTTCGCCGTATCAACCACCTCACTTGTATTACCGGCAAGTCTGCGAAAGGTTGGCGCTTCTTCAGCGCCATCAAGATGCGATGCCGGGTAGCGATGTCGGGGTGTGGGTTTCCGTATGCGTAAGTACTTGTATATAGTTACGAATGTTTCCAGGATTCTGCAAATCGCCGGCGCGCCAGGCACCCTTGTTTCTGCGCCTTGCCTGAAACGGACTGCCGGGCGGCATCTTCCGCCGGCCGCCGGTCTGCTCCTCGCCTTGCTGCTGCCGCGCCATAGTCGGTCTGGATTGCCCCGGCGTCGTTTTCCGGGTACCTTTTGCAGAGTGCGATTTCGAACTCGCCGACAATCGCCGCGCGTGACGACGGCGAACACACCAGGTATCATGGGGAGCCGCACGAATGACGCAGCAGGCAGGAGCCCGCGCGAAGGAAGCAGCCAGGGACGCCGTGAAGCGCGCCGCCACGCACGCCGCGGAACACGCCAGCGCCCATCTGAGCGGCAAAAAGATCGCTCGCCATTTCACCGTCGGCATGACGGGCACCGGGTTCTCGGCGGCGGCTCCGGACCGGGAGCTGGCCGTCAGCCGGGTACGCATGCTCGCCATCGCGGTCGCCTGCCTGTGGTTGGCCGACCTGGTGATCGGCCTGGTGATCTGGAAACTGGCGCCGGAGTATTTCGACGGCCGGCAACGGACCCTCGATCTGCCCAGCCTTTTCCGCCCCGTCGTCCTTTCGGTCGTCGCGCTCGTGCTGCTGCGCATCGGCCGCTTTCCCTTGCGACTGCGACTGGGTATCGCCGTCGGCTACGTGATATCCGTCGGGATCCTGGTCTCGGTAGCGGAGGTGAGCCGACCGTGGTGGCTGGACGGGCAGCGCATGACCGGCGTACCCTGGGTGAGCCTCTGGGTGCTGGCGGTGCCGCTCGTGGTTCCCATCGGCTGGGGACGCGCCGTGGCGCGGGGTGTCTTTCTCTCGTTACTGCCGGTGCTGGTGATGTTTGCCGGCACCCGGTGGTTCGACCTGCCCCCGGCGCCGCTGACCGCCTACCTCGACTTCTACGTGCCCTGCCTGGTCGCCGCCCTGCTGGGCACGATCATCGCGCGCATGATGTATCGTCTGACCCGGCAGGCCCAGCAGGCCCAGCAACTGGGCAGCTATCAGCTCGAAGAGAAGATCGGCAGCGGCGGCATGGGCGAGGTCTGGCGCGCTTGCCACGAGATGCTGGTGCGTCCGGCCGCGGTCAAGCTCATACGGCCGCAGCACCTGGCACTGACGCCGGGCGAGGACCAGAACGCCCTGCTGGCCCGCTTCCACCGCGAGGCCCAGGCGACGGCCACGCTCCGCTCGCCGCACACGGTGGAGCTGTACGATTTCGGAGTGTCGGAAGACGGCACCTTTTTCTACGTGATGGAACTGCTCGAGGGACTCGATCTGGAGGGCATGATCAAGCGCTTCGGGCCGCTACCGCCCGGCCGGGTCGTGTACCTGCTGCAGCAGATGTGCTGCTCGCTGGCCGACGCCCACGCCTGCGGGCTGTTGCATCGCGACATCAAGCCGGCGAACATCTACATCTGCCGCGTCGGCCAGCAGACCGACTACGTGAAAGTGCTCGATTTCGGACTGGTCAAGTCGGTGGCCACCAGTCGCGACAACCTCACTCTGACCGCCGCCAACACCGTGCTCGGTACCCCGGCGTTCATGGCGCCCGAGGTCGTCGAGGGCAAGGCGGCCGATCACCGGCTCGACCTCTATGCCCTGGGCTGTGTGGCCTACTGGATGCTGACCGGCAACCTCGTCTTCGACGCCGACACGCCCCTCGCCATGGCCGTGGCCCACGCCAAGCAACAACCGCCGACGCCGTCACGACTGAGCGAGCTGACGATCCCGCGCGAACTCGACCGAATCATCCTGGATTGCCTGGCCAAGGATCCCGCCGACCGCCCCGCCGACGCCGGCGAGCTGGCCGCACGCCTGGATGCCTGCAAGTGCGACGACCCGTGGTCCGGTCCAGCGGCAAAGCAGTGGTGGGACATGCACCTGGCGGAGTTCGACGGACAGCAGGCGTGTGCGGTGGAGGGGGTGCAGGCGACGCAGGGTCAATAGGTCAAGCGTTTCGCCGTCTCATGGTTCGGCGAGCCTAGCAGCGTTGCACATCGACCGGAGTAACCTACCCGCCTGGCTCACCCTACCCGCCGACCAATCAAGTCGATGAACTCCGCTCGCGCCTCCGGCTCGTCGTGGATGGCGCCGAGGACCGACGAAGTGGTCATCACCGAGTTCTGCTTCTGCACCCCGCGCATCATCATGCACAGGTGGCGGCACTCCATCACCACGCCCACGCCCACGGCATTGACGGCGTCCTTCACCTGCTGGGCGATCTGGGCGGTCAAACGTTCCTGGATCTGCAGGCGCCGGGCGTAACAGTCGACGATGCGCGCGAGCTTGCTCACGCCCAGCACGTGCTTGTCTGCGATGTATCCGATATGGCAGCGTCCGAAGAAGGGCAGCATGTGATGTTCGCACAGGCTGTAGACCTCGATGTCCCGGGCGATGATCATGTTGTTGGCCTCGGACTCGAAGACGGCCTCGTTGATCACGTCCTCGGGATCGGTCCGGTAGCCGCTGGTGAGGAAGGAATAGGCCTTGGCGACCCGGGCGGGCGTTTTCAGGAGACCCTCGCGCCGGGGATCCTCGCCGATCTCGACCAGGAGCTGACTGATCAGTTCGCGTACGCGTTCTTCGTTCATGGTCGTGACACTCCTTCGCGCCCAGAGGTCGGCGAGCGATTGGTCGGCCAGCAAGTCGCCGGCGATAGCAATGGTCAGCCGTGACGGACTACCAGAATAAAGAACCTCGATGTCGATTCGGCAAGCAGACCGGTTGTCGGGAAATGCGTATGTGGATGTATTTTGAGCAAACGAACGGTGCCCCCCGGGGGGCGCCGGCGAACGCGGCGTATCGCGAAGTTTGCGCCCACTTCCTTGCTCGCTGGCATGATCGTTGCCCTTTGCAGCCGTAGTTTGTTGGTATATAGTGTCGTTTCGCCCGCAGAACCCCGGTCGGACCACGTCACCGCGCGCCCGTTGGGTCGTTATCGCCGGAGACGGGAAAACCTTGCGCGTCAAGAACCTGGAACAAGCATGAAGAAAAGCGGCCTGATAGCTATTTCTGTCCTGTTGTTGCTCGTTGCCATGGGTGACGTGCTCACGGCGGATCAGCACGCGGTCGCCGATACTAGCTTCGCCGCTGATCCGGTCACCGCCAATCCAGCCGCCGCGAATCCCGCCGCCCCCGACCGCTCAGCCGCAGCCTTCGACCCGGCGGACCTGCAACTGCGCCACCCCATCGACCCGCGAACCCGCCAGGTGGTCTCGGGCCACAATCAGAGCGGGATCGTCGGCAAGGCCTTCAAGTACCCCATGCAAGCGCAGGTGATCGACGAGACCGGACAACCCGTCGCCGGCGTGCTCGTGCAATTCGACCTGGTGGCGCCGTCGGTCCACCATCTGGGCGAGGCGACAACCGATGGCGTCGGCATCGCCCGGCTGCCGATCCAGGCCGGCGAATTGGCCAGAGAACACACGGTAGTCGCGACCATCGATCAGAGCAGCGAGGACCACGGCCGGATCGTGTATCACCTGCCGGTACGCAAGTCCAACTGGGCCTGGTTCATGCTGTTCGGTCTGGCCGGCGGG
>CAYLIV010000041.1:14145-36262 GCA_964384055.1 uncultured Fibrobacteraceae bacterium | reverse complement strand
TCGGATTACTGGCATTTCGTCGGCGCGGCGTGGATCGCCGACGCCAATGAGGTTCTCGTTGCGGGCGAGTATGCCTACGTGGCCGACGCCGTCAATCCGACCGGTGGGTTGAAGGTCGTCGACATCTCGGATCCGATGCATCCGCAAATCGTCGGTTCGGTGGCGGCCAGCGGGACGAGTCGCGGCCTCGCCAAGGCCGGCGACCACGTCTACCTCGCCAACCACTGGCGAATGCACGTGATCAACGTTGCCGATCCCACCGATCCGCACATCGTCGCGACGGTCGACCCGCCGAACATCGCCGCTCGCGATGTGGCCATTTACGGACAGTATGCCTATCTCGCCAGCGGCACTGTCGGCGTCCGGGTGATCGACATCTCCGACCCGAACGATCCGCAGGAAGTCGGCCTGGTCAACACGCCGGACATGGCCCAGTCGCTGACCGTGGTCGGCCGCTTCGGCTACGTGGCCGATGGCGGCAGCGGACTGCAAATACTCTACCTCCGCTTTCCGCAACGCCCCAAGATCATCGGTTCGATCGACACCGGCAGCGCCAACGCCATCGCGCCGGCCAGCCCCTTTGCCGCCAACCAGTTCGTGTACGTGGCGGACGCCGAGAACGGCCTGGTGGTGGTCGACGTGTCCCGCCCGTCGCAACCGACTGTCGCCGGTTCGGTCGACGTGCAGGCCTACGCGGAAGACGTCGTCATATCGGGTCGCAACGCGTACGTCATCGATCACGAACGCGGCCTGAAGATCATCGACGTCCTCGACCCCAACAATCCGCAGATCATCCTCGCCGTCGACGCGTTCACGGGCATGAACAGTTGCACCTTCGATGACGGCCTGGTCTACCTCACCGGCCAGGGCCTGCTGGTGCTGGACGCGGGCCATCCCGCCCATCCAGCCTCCCTCGGCTCGGTGTCCATGCCGAGCCTGACGCGACGCTTCGACATCGACGACGACTACGCGTTCGTGCTCGTCGGCCGCAACAACTTCACACTGCAGACGGTGGACATCGCCACTCCGAGCGATCCGGACCTCGTGCAGTCGACGAGCGTGCCGATCCCGGCCGCCCACGACGCCACGGAAATCGCCGTGACCGCCAGCCACGCCTATGTCGTCCACGGCGACTTCAACAACGGCGGCGGTGGTCTGCAGATCATGGACATCACCGATCCTCTCGACCCTCAGGTCGCCGGCGCCTCGTCCACTCCCGGCGTGGCGCGCGGCCTGGCCGTCGACGGCGGCCACGTCTACATCGCCGACGAAGCGAGCCTGCTGGTCGCCGACGTCTCGAATCCCGACGACCCGCAGATCATCGGCACCGCCCCCACTCCGGGAGTGGCGCTGGATGTGGCCTTGGCCGGTGATTTCGCCTACGTCGCCGACTCTCTGGCAGGCGTGCAGGTCGTCGACGTAACCTTCCCCGACACCCCGCAACCGGTGACCGCCGTGCCGCTGCCGGGCTCGGTGTGCAAGGTGGCCGCCGCCGGCGACCACGTCTACGCGCTGAGCGACCTTCACGGCCTGCAGGTACTGAACGTCGCCGATCCGAGCGATCCGCAGCTCGTCGGCGCGGTGGACACACCCGACGTCGCCGGCTGCGGGCTCGCCGTCACCGACTACTACGCGTACGTGAGCGACCTGGGTGGTATCCAGATCATCGACATCTCGACACCGTCGAACCCCACCATCATCGGCACGGCGAGCACGCCGTTCGCCGCCACGGACGTCGCGATCGCCGGCAACCACATGTTCGTGACCCGCGCCGACGACAGCAACGACGGCGGCCTGGAAGTGTTCTGGCGCCAGTGCGCCAACCTGCGCACGCCGGTCCGTCCGGCAGCGGTGGTGCTGAACTCGCTGACGGCCTATCCGAACCCGTTCAATCCCCGCCTGAGTCTTTCCTTCGAACTGCCCGAGCCGAACGAGGCCCGTCTGGAAGTGTACGACGTGCGCGGTAGCCGCGTGCGTGTGTTGCTGGCAGGCGACTGGCTGGCCGGCGGCGTGTTCACCACCTCCTGGAACGGCCGCGACGACCGGGGGCGGGATCTGGCCAGCGGCGTGTACTTCGCGCGGCTGCGGGTGGGCGCCGAGGTGCTGGAACGGAAACTGGTGTTGTTGCGGTGAGTGCGCATGGATCTTGCCTCTGCTGGGCAATCGAATGTTACATCTGCGGCGTAACGCGTAGCGACGCGGTATCGCCGGTAGCGATGCGCAGCGAACGGGTCGATCATGGAACGCAACCACCGCACCTACACCATCGAACCGGGGGATCTGGATCCCGAGATCATCGCCTGCCTCGATGCATTACGCGAGGATCGGGTTGAAGTCGCGCGCAAGGAGCAACCCGGCTCTCGCCGCGGCTCGGCTTCGATCTTCCACGCGGACCTCGCTTCGCGCCCCCGCCGGCCGAGATTGCTGCTGATCCTCGCCTGGTTGACCGGGCCAATGTCCTATCTGTTGACCCGTGCCGGCCGACGCGACCGTATCGGGTCGGCAATCGCGATCGAGGCCGTGGTGCTCGCCGGAGCACTCGTCGCGAGCTGGACCACCCTGGGCCGGCTCGCCGGTGGCGGCGATCGCTCGATCCTCCTGCAACTTGGCTGCTGTGCGGCGGTCAGCGTTCTGTGGTGCGAGATCTGGATTCGCGGACTGCTCGTGACCAGCCGGGTTTGCCGTGATCTCGAGCTGTCGCGACCCGGGCGCCGGCGGCCCTTCACGCTCGGTGTGCTCGGTCTCGTGCTGCCGGGCTTCGGTTTGCTGGTCACCGGTCACACCCGCCGCACCGCGCTGGCCATCCACGCGATCGGCGCGACGGTCGTCTGCGCTCTGGCCGTGACGCAGGGCAAGAGCTGGTGGGACCGACACGACGCCGATGCCGCCGCGCTGTTCACCGATCTGCAGGTCGAACAGTCGTTGCTGGTTCTTGCTTGCGCGGTGCTGCTGGGTCTACTCGCCTGGATCGTGCAGGCCCTCGAGGGAGCGCGCCTGGCCGCCGGCCAGCATTTCGTGCGCAGCATCAATACCGCAGATCGTTTTCCGGCCGCGCTGCTGGCCGCCCTGGTCGTGTTCGGCCTGCTGTTCTCGCCCGCCGACGCCGCCCGCCAGTTCGACATGTTGTCGCGAACGCTCGTGGAAGACGGCTTCCGGTACATCCCCTTGTGGACACAACGGGCGGCCGCCGCGCTGGATCAAAGCGAATCGATTTACATGCTGCGGGTCGCCGAGCGTCACGAGGCGCTCGGCCGGACCGAGCAGGCGCAGGAGATCCGGCAACGGTTGGCTGGAAACTGGCAACGCTACGCATTGGCGAGTTCGGGAGAGGAAACCACTATCCCGGCAACGGATCCGATTTCACGAGAGACGATCGACCCCACACTGGTGGGCGCGCTGGTCGGCACCCTCGCACCCCGTGGCGCCGTCGAGGAATCCCCGCCGCCGCATAACGAATGATGGACGGCACCGCCGGCGCTGATCGCCTCGCCCGAACGCAAACCGCCGACCGCGGCTAGGCCGTACCGTCGTCCCCGTCAGCCGGAACCAGATCATTGCCGTGATCATCCCCGCGTGGCAACACCCGGAAATCGTCACCGAACTGCGCCATGAACTCCAGGCCGAGACCGCGCCAGGTCACGTGGAAGGGCAGCATCAGCGTGGCGCCTATCACGGGCACCGCCAGCACCATCATGGCCAGGAACCCGAGGCAGCAGGTCATCAGACCGATCATCACGACAGCCACTCCTAGCACCAGGTAGATCACCAGCAGAAACGCGGCGTACAGCACGAAGTAGACGGTTTCGCGCTGCAACAAGGTCAGGAAGCTGCGCCAGCCCTCGAGCACGCCGATGTTGTACCGGTACATCAGCGGCACGACGAAGTGGTACAGCAGCATCTCCATGAAGGCGAAGAGCAGCCCGACGGCGACGGCCACCAGCCCGAGCAGCACCATGCCCAGTACGCCGATGGCGGTCAGGTCGTCGTCGGCGATCGCCGGCAGCCACGACAGTAGACCTGCCACGGCCAGACCGGCAAAGAACAGGAAACAGATACCGCCGACCACGAGGCGCCAGAAAAAGAGTGAGTCGCCCAGATGACCGAGACGCCGCCACGGGTCGACCACCCGCGAGCGATTGTGCACCACGTTGTCGAGGAACATGAAATGGCCGCGGGAGCTGAGCCACACCACGAGCAGGGCGACCAGAATACACAGCAAGACCAGAATACCGACGATCGTCGCCTCGAGACCGCTGGCGAAGAAGTCGCGCGCCGCCTCGACGGTATCGCCGGCCCAGTCACTGACGTCGTCGTGGTCGTAACGCCGGATACGATGATCGTCGTCGCCCGCGTCCAGCACCGTCCGGCCGCCGCTGGAAGTATTTTCGCCGAGGGTGGCGAGCCAGGCCGTGAAACCCAGCCCCAACCACTTCTCGAACGCAAACGGTTGAAATAGTATCAACTTGGTGCGCTGCCAGGCGCGCGACAGCGGCTCCAGGTACTGGATAGTCATGGTCTCCCCTCCAAGGACCGGGCAGTAATGTCGCTGTATTCAAACACAAGCCTCGACCGAACGCGATGGCTGGTTTCCATATGGACACCGATGTCGGTTCCGGCACAGCCCCGGTGCTGCGCGGTCACCAGCGTATATGCCCGGCAGCCCGGGTAAATATTCAGCTTGAGTAAAACGGGCTCGACCTCCAGTTTTGTCCCTTGATCGCATACCCCAGATCGGCCGACGCCGGATCGTTCGGAAGATCGCGCGGCAGAACCTTCGGCAGTTCGTCGGCAGATCGTCGGCAATTCGCAAGGAGCGACACGTAATCTCGATGGAGCGATACCGCACACCCGTCCTGCTTATCCTGTTTCTGTTCGTCCAGATCATCCAGATCGCACACGCGGCCGAACCGGTCGAGCCCGCAGAATCCGAGGCTCCTCCCGGCGACGACGCGTACACCTACTATTTCTACCAGGGCCTGGACTACGGCAGCGACTCGCTGACCAATCCGCTGCGGCTGTGCGTCAACGGCGGATTCGGGATCATGCAGATCGACAATCGCTCCAACAACCCCTGGAAGATCAAGTACGCGCGCGGCGCGCGGAACGTGTGGGACAACTGCTCCGATCCCTTCTCGACCATTCGTGTGCAGGGCTGGTGGGATTTTCTGAACCGCGAGATCATCCCGGTGAGCATCAACAGCGGCAAGGCGCAGTACTGGCCCAACTACACACAACACCTCATCGGCGGCGGCATGAGCTACCGCTTGATGAGCGAGTGGTATCGCCATCACGGCATCAGTCATGCCGAGACGTGGTCCGTGGTGACCATGTTCTGGTACCACTTCCTGAACGAGGTCGTGGAAAACGACGACCGCGACGGCCCGACCACCGATCCCATCGCCGACCTGCTCGTCTTCGATCCGGTCAGCATCTGGCTGTTCAGCTCGGAGAAGGTGTGCCGCTTCTTCGGCGAGACCTTGCACATGGCCGACTGGTCGTACCAACCGGTGTACATCCCCCAGCATCAGACGCTGCAGAACAACGGCCAGAACTACGCCATCAAGTACGCGCTGAACAAGTCCGGCAGCACGAGCCTGTTCTACCACTGGGGCACCCACGCCGAGGCCGGCCTCTCGTTCACCCGACCGTCGGGCGATTGTTTTTCCTTCGGGCTGGGCCTGGTGGCCAAGGAACTGGTCGAGATCGACAAGCTCACCCAGACGGTGAGCGTGGCTGCCTCGGCGGGACTGTTCTACGACCGCAACAATTCGCTGCTGGCCTCGCTGCTCTACTCCAAGAAGAAGGACTACCGCACGCGGTTGAACGTCTACCCGGGACTGGTGAAGATCGGTCGTTTCTCGCCGGGATTCTTCGTCGCCTTGAACCGCGACCGGCAGGTGATGACGGGTATCACGATCCGGAGTTTGGGCTTGTTTCCGGTGGGGCTTGGTGGGATGTTCTGATTCGCCATGCCACGACCAACCCGACAAGTGCTCCACAACCACCTGCGTGCGATCCTGCGCCGCCTGCTGCCCTGGCGCGGATCGACCATGCCCTTCGTTTTCCACGAGCGCTATCTGGGCGACATGCCCGTACCGCAGTACGACCACCGGCGGCCACTGAAGATCCTTAGTTTTCTCGAATCGCAGAAACTGATTCCGCGACGCAGCGTGCGGCGGCCGCGACCGGCGTCGCTGGCGCGGCTGGGCAAGGTGCACGACGCAGCCTACCTGCAGTCCCTCGAGCGGCGAGCGGGCTTGTCCCCCATCCTCGGTTTCGAACCGTCGGCCGAGGCGCACGATCGTTTTCTGAGCTGCCAGCGCGCCATGGTCGGCGGCACGATCCTGGCGACCAAGCTGGCACTGCGGAGTCGTGGGCCGGCGGTCAACCTGGGCGGCGGGCTGCACCACGCGCGGCGGGACGCCGGACACGGTTTCTGCGCGCTGAACGACGTGGCAATCGCCATTTCGGCCTTTCGCAAGAACGGCTACCGCCGGCCGATCCTCGTGGTGGATCTGGACATCCACGACGGCGACGGCACGCGCCAGTTCTTCGCCGACGACCCGACGGTCCACACCTTCTCCATCCACAACCGGCATCTGGGCGAGACCGATGCCGTGGCGTCGACGAGTATCGAACTCGGTGTCGACGTGGAGGACGACCGGTACCTCGCCGTCCTGCGCGAGCAGTTGCCGCCGGTGATCGCGCAGGTCCGCCCCGGGCTGGTTTACTACCTCGCCGGCTGCGATCCGGCCGTGGAGGACAAGCTCGGCGACTGGCGCATCAGTATCGACGGCTTGCTGGCACGAGATCGCTTCGTGATGGAGCAGATCGTCGCTCTGGCGGGCGGTGCGCGGTCGCCGCGGGATCATGGCTACAGTTCCGGGCGTACGGGTTCCCAGCGCTCGGGTCGTCTTCGGGTCGACGTGCCTTGCGTGCTGCTGCTTGCCGGCGGGTACGGGCACAGCGCCTGGCGGCATGGCGCGCGCTTCTTCACCTGGCTGCTGACGGGCAACGATTCCATCGTGCCGCCGCTCGATATCGAGTTCCCGGTCGACCACTACCGGCGCCTGACGAAGCTGATGAAGAGTCCCCGGCAGTCGGAAACGAAACCGGGACTGGACGCCGACGACTGGGGTCTGAACGATGAGGACCTGGGCGCGGTGGGCAGCGGCGGCGAGACGCGTTTCCTGGGCCGCTACTCGCGCCTGGCCGTGGAACGCGCCCTCGAGGACTGCGGACTGCTCGAACGGCTGCGCGCCAAGGGATTCAAGGGGCTGCGTATCGATCTCGACCTGTCCGACCCCATGGGCCACACCTTGCGCATCCTGACCCGCGGCGAGCAGCCGCGGCCGGTCATGGAACTGCGCCTGCGTCGCGATCGCTCGCTCGCCCGCGATCGGGAGTTCCTGTTCGTCGAGTGGCTGCTGATCCAGGATACCCGGCAGGGACCTTCCGAACGAGAGGCCTTCACCCTCGAGCGGCCGCTCTTGCCGGGGCAGCATTACCCGGGTCTCGGTCTGCTGCGCGATACGGTGGCGGCCCTGGTCGTGGTCTGCGAACAGCTCGATCTGGACGGTATCGCCTTCGTGCCGACGCACTTCTACCTGGCCAAGATGGCCAAACCCATGGGCTATTTCTGGAACCCGACAGACGAGGCCCGCTTCCTCGCCGTGCAGCAGTCGCTGCGCGGATTACGTCTCGGTGAGATCATCGCCACGATCGAACGGGGCGGGGTAGTCGACGAGACGACGGGCGAGCCGTTCGTGTGGCAGCCGGCGCCGATGATCATTCCGGTCAAGCAAGAAGTGCGGGACCGGGCAAGCGGGCGGGCGTTCGCCGATCAGGTGGCCGAGGCGGCGAAGGGGTTTTCGTTTGGGCGGGTTGAGGCCGGCGGCGGGCCGTCTGGCGGCGAGGAGTCGTGAGTCAGTGGTGCCCCCCGGGGGGCCGTGGTGTATAGATCCAGCGACACTACCGTGCGGATTTGCCTCCGATTTTTGAACACCGAGATTCAGCCAATGGGATGAGTTATGTGTGTGCCGCAGCTTCGGTTGAAGTGATTAGGAATCGGAATACTAAAATAACCTGTTGCATATCCGACCCTGAAGTTGCTACGAATCAAGCCTCCACCCGGTCACCAAGAGTTGGGATCGATAGTGGTCGTTAGCTGATCCCTCCCTCACTCCGATGCGGACGTTCCTGCACTGCTGCAGAAAGAGTTCATATCAACACCTCCGGGCTATGCATAAATAACCTTTTCGAGATGTCAGGAATTGGCAGGCAAGTCCAACATCTTCCGCGGCACGGCCTCATGAATTGACATCGTGCACACTTCTATGTAAGACTATAATGGTCCTGTATTGAATCGAAATAACGACGAGAAATCGAATGCCCGGCAGGAACGATCGCCTCCCGGATTCTGATCCTGCCGCGCTGAATACCACATTCGTCCGCAAAGCGAGAGGGGCCTCTCATGACATATCTCTCATCACCAAACGCACCAGGCAACGTGCGTAACCACATTTCAGCCCGCACCATGATCCGTCGTCACCAGGCCCTGCTCATCGCGGCATCGTTCATGGTGGCGGTCGCCGGTCTGGGTGTTTTTGCGAGTTCTGCCATTGCGCAGCCACCGCCGGGTGACTTCGGCGACGCACCGGTCGGCGACGTAGCCGACAACATCCAGGCCTATCCCGGCGTCCTGGCGCGGTGGGTCAGCTGGTACCAGCACCGCAACTCGGTCACGGTTCCGGTCCAGCACCTCAACGGCACCTGGCTGCACACCGGATCGACTTTCCGGCTCGGCCAGATTCCGCCCACGCCCAGCGCCGACACGCTCCAGCAGCCGGGAGCACCGGAGAACGACGCCGATCCGATCATCGTCCTCGAGGCGCTCGGTCCGAACCCGCTGGCTCAACTGCTGGTGAAGGTGAGCACCGACGCAGCCCATGACCCTGCTCAACCGTTCTACCTGAACGTGTTCATCGACCAGAACCGCACCGGCGAATGGAAGGACGGCTGGTACCTCGGGTCCCCGGTCATAGCCTGGGACCTGGAATGGGTGGTGCAAGACCTGCCCATCCAGATGCCGGCCGACGAAGTGCGGGACGTCTCGTTCGGCTACATCCGGTTGGCCGATCCGACGCAATCGGTCTGGCTGAGGTTGGTGGTGAGCGACGCGCCGGTCGGCACCATACTCAAGGCGGGCGAACCGTTCTGGGACGCCACGATGAACGCGAGCCACGGCTGGAACGGCGAGATCGAGGACCATCTGCTCGACTACCAGACGGTCTACCAGCCGGGCAAAGGCATCTATCCATGGTGGGTCTTCGGTCGCGGCGGCGGCGGTGGCGGTGGCAATCCGAAGCCCGCCTGCGACGCCTTCTACGTGGCTCCCAAGGTCCTGCTGACACCGCTGTGCGCGGACGGGCAGGTCTTCTTCAATCCGACCTATCGCGTGACCGAGCGGCAAGACGGATGCGACCAGGGGCTGCTGTGGGGCATGTATGGCCTGAAGCACCTCGCGGGGATCATCTCGCCGCCGATCGTGACGCTCAACCCGGCGGGCCCGGGCTTCTTCGAACCGGGTACCCTCGGCGACAACACGCTGACCTGCGACGACGGTACCGTGCTGACCCTGCCGGCTGCCGTGCAGGGCTTCGGCCCGATGTTCCAGGGCCACGTGTCGGCCGCAACCCTGCGCGGCGGCACCGTGCCGCCCGCGTTCGCCGCCTGCTATCCGGCTCCGAAACGGTTCCGGGCCTACCGGGCGTTCCTCGAGGTGATGAGCTGCGGCAGCGTGCACCAGAGCGTAGCGGTGCGCACCGGTCCGCCGCAAGCGCACACCCCGAGCGCGATCCAGGCCATCGGGCAGCGCGTCGACCACGTCGACTTCATCATCGGTGATCTCGTGGAAGCATTCCTGGACCTGGAATACGAGCGACCGTTCCCGGACCCGGATTTCGAGGACTATTCGATCTGGCCCCCGGCCGGGGGCGAGCTCGACGAGGAGACCTTTGTCTCGGCTCCGGCCTCGCTTCGCCTGCAGGGAGCAATCTACAGCGTCCGGCCGTCGCTGCCGACGGTCGTGCCGATGCGAGCGACCCGGGTAGACCTGAGTTACCAGACCGCGCCGGGCACCTTGGGCCTGGTGACCGCGACGAACACGGCCGGGGATGTGTTCAGCGCAGATCTACCGGAAGCGGATACCTGGTTGCCGTTCACGTTGTCGCTGCCCGAGGAATTCGAGCTGGACATGGTCGAGATCGAGCTCGAGGACGGTTGGCTCGACGACCTCGTGGTCTCGCTGGACGGCATCGACGACTGCAACGGCAACGGCGTGCACGATCCCGTCGACATCTACAACGGCACCAGCCTCGACCTGGACGGCAACGGCGCACCCGACGAGTGCGATCTGATCAGTCCGTGCGAAGGCTACTGCGGCACCCGGTCGCCGGACGGCTGCTGGTGCGACGAGCACTGCGAGGAGTACGGCGACTGCTGCGACGACGTGGATCCCCTCTGCGCGGAAGTGGTCACCGGTGTGAATGGCGGTGTGGCACCGTCGAGCCTGGCGATCGCCGATGTGGCACCCAATCCCTTCAACCCCATGACCACCATCAGCTTCGACCTGCCACAGGCCGACGAGGTCACACTGGCGGTCTACGATGTGCGAGGAAGCCTGGTGCGTACCCTGTGGCACGGCCACCGCGATTCGGGTCGGCATGTCGTGACCTGGAACGGCCGGGATTCCGTTGGGAGAGCGGTCCCATCCGGCGTCTACCTCGTCCGCGTGATTACGTCGGGTGGGGCGTGGAGGGTGGTGAAGGTCACGCTCGCGCGATAGGGCCAATTCGTCGACTGGAACGTATGAGTGTGGGCGCGGGTAGGCGCGAGCGAGCCTGCGCCGCACGCTCTCGTTTCTTCACCTTGCGGCAGTTGTCTGGACACACACTGATCAACGATATGTAGGCGCCTACACCGTTGTCGTTAAGGGGCGTCATCTTATCAGCGTCATCCTCCTCGTCTCCACGAACCCGTCGGTTTCCAGGCGGTAGAAGTAGGTGCCGGAGGGCAGGGTGCGGCCCTGGGCGTCTCTACCCGTCCAGGTAGCCGCGTGGGTGCCAGCTGCCATCTCTTCCCCCTCTACCAGGACATCCACCAGGCGACCGGCTAGGTCGAAGATGCGGAGGATTACGGTGGTCTGTTCCGGTAATTCGTATTCTATCGAGGCCTGGGGATTGAAGGGATTGGGATACACTCGGACAAAACGCGGGACGGGCTCGCCGACCTGCTGGTCAACGGCGACTGCAGAGTCATCCATCTCGATGATCACCATTCTGTTGATTTCAGTCTCCACCACGCTGATCGAGCCATCCGGCCAGGTCACATTCACCTGCACTGGATCGGAATAATCACCAAGGCCGAAATGCAGCGTTTGCTCGTTTCCATTACCTTCGCCGGTGGCCGTCTCGACCTGGCGCAGTAACCGGCGCGTTCCCAGGGGTATTCGAACCTGGGCGCCGACAGCGGTCTGACTACCGTCATTGAGTTCGTTGGCGCCGATAAGCGCGACCTTGACCCAGTTGTTGTACTGACCGAATTCGTTGCGCAGCAGTTTGCCGCCGGAAAGCAGATCCAGATCACCGTCGTTGTCATAATCCGCCCAGGCCGCCTGGTAGGTATTGCCGATAGTACCAGGGAGCAAATAAGACTCGTTGCTGAATGTCCAGTCGCCCTGATTCCGGTAGAGCACACAGGTATCGCCGGGGTAGACGGTAGTTAAGTAGAGATCCAGGTCACCATCGTTGTCGAAGTCCGCCAAGGCAGGAGATGCGAAGGACTCTTGCCAACCAAGGCCTGCGCCTGCGCTTTTGTCCTCGAAATGCCAGCTTTGTTCCGAACCTATGGGTCCGGTATTCCGAAGGAACTTAGGACGGTCCTGCCATTCTTCAGGATGGCTGAAGTTCCCCACGAAAAGGTCTAGATGGCCGTCGTCATCCAAGTCGCCCCAAGCGCTCCCAATGGTATGGCCGTAGGAATAACTCCAGCCATCGTAGTCTCCTGCAGCACCGTAAGTGTGTGCGATATTGGTGAAATTGCCCAGGCCGTCATTGTGCCAGAGCCAATTGGCTTCTAGACGATAATTCGAGACATAGACGTCGAGGTTTCCATCCTCGTCAAAATCGGCCGCCGTGACGCCACGCCCGGGATCGATGTCATCCGATTCCTGCCAGGTGAGAGTGAACGAAGCACCGTCTTCGTTGATCAGCAGTGCGTCTGGTTGATACGGTTCCTCGTAACCGCCGACGTAGAGATCCAGGTACCCGTCGTTGTTGAAGTCGCCCCAGACAGCCCCAAGTGTGACCGTCATCGGCAGTTCCGGTAAAAGATCCGAGCGTTCCTCGAAGGCGAAACCGCCGATGTTATGATAGAGCCTGTGATGGGTGTAACTGAAGAAATCGAGATAGCCGTCGTTGTCGTAGTCGCCCCAGATGCCATCGCCGACCACGAGCGAGATCATCATCCATCCGAAAATGCCGCCCTCGTTGCGCCAGAGTGTGCCGCCGCAGTAAAGGTCCACCCAACCATCGTTGTTGAAATCAGCCCAGGCTGCCTTGTTGTTTCCTACATCAGTCAGACCGACAGATTCTGTGACGTCCGTGAAAAAATGAGATCCTTGCGCCCAGCTGGAAGCACTAAAGCAGACCGCAACAAGTAGCATAATTGCTATTGATCGGCAGCGCATATCCTTCTCCCTTGCGCGACCTGTACTCCATACTCACAACCCGTCACACGTTAGGGGAGTATACCACAAAATCTGAGAGTTTCAGACTGACTCCAGCTCGACAACCAGAACCGCCGCTGGCCAGATTCTCTCGTCAGAATCGACTAAACGGTAGAATCCAAAATCCAGGTCGCGCTAATCCTTCGTTTTCAAGCGGTTATACGGGAGGATGTCGGAGGCGATTGCAGGGCGGGATTCTGGCCCAATAATTTCCCCTAAAAACAGACCGCCTCCCCGCGAAGGACTCGAACCCGCCACCGTTCATTAAAAAACCCCGAATATACCGTCCGGCTGAAATACTCTGGTAGACAACGACAGGCAACTCGGTGCGCTGCAACATCTCAATGCACCAGAACCAACGCCTGAGCTCGCGTCGACCCGAACGGCACCCCCCTGCCTGCCCTACTCCCACCGAAACTCCCACGCCCCCGGCTGATCCTTCAAGAACCGATCGAACCACTCGAGCATCATGGTCCGGTGCCCGAGCCAGCTCTCCCAGGTGCCGGCAATGCCGTGCCCCTGACCTGGGAACAGCACCATCTCGACGGGCTTGTTCTGGGTCGACAGGGCCGTGAACAGCTCTACCGACTGGCCCGGCGTGACGTTGCTGTCGGCCTGTCCGTGCAACAGCAGCAGCGGGGTGTTGATCCGGTCGGCGCGAAACAGAGGCGAGTTTTTCACCAGCAGCTGCCAGTCGTGCCAGGGATTGGCGCCGCCGAGCGCCATGTCGCCGTAGGTCCAGCCCCAGGTTCCCTGGCCCCAGTAGGTCGCCAGGTCGCTGATGCCGTACATGGAGACCGCGGCGGCGAACAGGTCGGTGGCCGAGACCAGGTACTCGGTCATGAAGCCGCCGTACGAGCCGCCGTAGATGCCGACCCGCTGCGCGTCGAGTTGCGACTCGGCGGCCAGCAGGGCTTCGGTGCCCCGGATGATATCGGCCGAGGCCTTGGGTCCCCAGTCGCCGGCGTGGTGGTCGGCGAAGGCATCGCCGTAGCCGGTCGCCCCCCGGGGGTTGATCACCAGCATGGCATACCCATTGGCCACGAAGAACTGGTGCGTGGTGCTGAAGCCGCGGATCACCGGCGTGCAGCCGCCGTAGTAGTAGACGAGCAGGGGGATTTTCGCCTCGGAGGCGCCCGCCGGACGATAGAACCAGGCCTCGATGGTTTCGCCGCCGGGGCCGGTGAACGACGCATCGGTCGGCTCGACCAGTCGCCAGTGGTCGGTCAGTGCCTCGTTGGGATTATCGAGCCGGAAATCGCGGCCGCGCCGTACGTCGAACCAGGACAGGCTGGCCGGTGTCGCCGGGCCGCTGCTCGTGTAGACGACGGCCCCCGCATCCGGCGAAACCGCGTATGCGCCGACCGTTTCGTCCGCCGTCTCCAGCGGCCGCACCTGCCAGCCGTTGCCGCGCGTCAGGTACAACCAGGCCAGCCGGTTGCGCGATCCCTCGTTGGCCCGCAGCAGGATCTTCGGCTCGCGCGGATCCCACAGCGGCAGTCCGCCGCCGCCCTCGAAGGCGTAGGGCAGGTCGTTGCTGATACGTTCGTACGAACCCGTGTCCAGGTCGAGCAGCCAGACCTGCTTGTTGTAGACGTTGTGTTCGGTCCGGCCGCCGCCCACTTGCTCGGGCGGGCCGAGGAAGGCGAGTTGCTTGCCGTCGGGCGAGGGCGCGAAGCGCTGCGGCCGCACCTCCCAGCCGCCGACGAAATCGGCGACCAGGCGGTCGCTGCCGTCGCGCAGATCGAGGGTGCGGATCTCGGTGTGGAACCACGGCCGCTCGGCCTGGGGCCGGGTGATGCCGTAGACGATGGCGCGGTCGCCAGGCAGGAACACGGCGTCGTCGAGCACGTAATCGCCGGCGCAACTCAGCTCGCGCCGGGTTCCGGTGGCCACGTCCACCAGGTGCAGATGGGGTCCGACCGAGTAGTCGGACACGCGCTCACGTAGGTGCTCCCAGTGGCGCGGTGCAGCGTCGTCGGCATCGGTTGCCGTATCGTCGTCCGCCTGCCCCCGCGTGGAGGCGAGCAGCAGGAACTTTCCGTCGGCGCTGAAGCGGACCAGGCCCAGGCCGGGCTCGTCGCGCACCACGGTTCGCACCGGGCCGGCCGGGGCCGTCCAGAGCAGCAGGTCGGTCCCTGATTCGCCGCTTCGGCGCAGCAGGAGCTGTTTGCCATCGGGCGTGAACTGCAGCGGCGTGGTCGAGCCGGAGCCCAGGTCGTCGGCCACGAGTCGGCCTTGCTGATCCAGTACAGCGACCGTGGCGCGCGAGCCCTCGCCGATCGGGTTGCGCCGGGAAAGCCGGCGGGCGATCAGCTTGCCTTCGGGCGCGATGGCCAGGCCGGAAATCGACGCGACCTGCCGCGACCAGTCGAAGTTCGTCGGCGCGCGCTGCGGGTCGAGGTGCCAGGCCAGCCGTGGGGCAGCGGCAGTCGCCGATTTGTCGTCGGTTGTCGCATCCTCAGCAGTCGCCACCGCCTCGGCACTGATCCGTACGCCGGTAATCGGCTCGCCGCCCGCCTCGGCTTTGTCGTCGTCGGTCACCGCGTCATCACCGGTCGCCGCGTCGTCGCGGGCATCACCGGCGGATTCGTCATCCGACTCGACGACCCGCACGAACACGGTGTACGAGCCACGTCCCGGGTGCAGTGTTGCCTGAAGCGCATCCTCGCCGTCCGCGTCCTTCTCGCCTTCGAGTGCGCCGTCGAAGTAGAGTGCCGCAACGCCGCCGGCCGTCACGCTCACGGTCAACTCCGACCAGTGGTCGGTCTGCAGACGGGCGGCCAGCCAGTAGACTCCGGGTTCGTCAAAAACGAATTCGCCATCGTTGGTGTCGGCGTGCCGCCACTTGCGCGTGATTCCCGGTGCGACGGCCACTGCCGCGTCCGCCTCGGGTAACCACCAGCCGGGATCGATTTCCGGGATCAGCTGCCGATCGCCCCGCGGAAACGGGCCGTCCTCGGCGACGGGTCCGGGCGGGATCGGACCCAGGACCAGCGCCCGCTCCAGGACCGTGTCGGCGGGTGTCTCGTCAGCCGCGCTACCGGTATCGGCAGTGGCGACGGGCGCTGTCGCGAGCGCCGCGAACGAGACGACACAGATCAGAAACGCGACTGGAATCGAGTGAAGATGACGCATTACTGCTCCCGGGGTGAAAACGCAGGCGACGGATTTGCCTGCTCGAAAAACATTCCCTATGCTGATAGTGGTTCCGCACCACGTCACATCTCCCACAGCGACTGGACCGCGGAACTTTTACATACACCCATCCCACGGGGATAGCTGCTCGACGACCGACCGTGCGCCGATCGCGGGCAGCAACTGATGGGGGGAGCCCGGCAGGACAGCACATATGTGTCCTGCCGGGTCAGTCGTTTTGCGGAACGATCATCTTTCCAGGCCGGTCGACGTACCGGGGTTTCATCCTTCCCAGAATCAGTCGTCCTTCCCGTACAGCCGGTTGATCTTGCGTGCGCTGGTCACGATGCCCCGGATCAACGCCGAGCTGAATCCCTGATGCTCCATCTCGTTCAATCCTGAGATGGTGGCGCCGCGGGGCGTGGTCACGCGGTCGATCTCGTGTTCGGGATGTAGCCGGTGGCGCTCGCCGGCGAGCAGCGCGGCGGCACCTCGGGCCGTTTCGGCGGCCATCAGTAGCGCTTCGTCCGCGTGAAAGCCGATTTCGATGCCGCCCTGCGAGGCGGCCCGGATCGCCCGGAGAAAGAACGCCGTGCCGCAGGCGCACAGTGCCGTTGCCGCGCTCATCTGTTCCTCGTCGATGATCAGGATCGCGCCCATGGCTTCAAAGATCTGGATGGCGGTCTGCAGGGATTCGGTGACGTCCGGCGACGCGGCGAGACAGGTCATGGACTGCCCCACCCCGATGGCCGTGTTGGGCATCGCCCGTACGACCGGCATCGCCTCGCCGACTCGCTGCCGGATATCGGCGATACTCGCCCCCGAGACCACCGAGATCATCAGGTGGCGCTCCGGCTCCAGCACGGCCGCGATCTCGTCGAGCAACCCGTTCAGTTGCTGGGGCTCCACCGCCACGATGACGATGTCACTGGCGCGGACAGCGTCCTCGTTGTTCGCGGTCGTCTCGCAGCCTTGCTGCTGAAAAACGGCGAGCTTGTCCGGATGCCGCCGCGTCAGGATAATTTTTTCCCGCGACACGCTGGGCGTCGCCAGCAAGCCCCGGGCAATGGCCGTGCCGATGTTGCCGGCACCCAGGATTGCCAGGTTCGGAATCGTACTCATCAAGACCTTTCCTGCGGAACGTCCTGTCCGTCGAATCAGATATCGTAGCCGTCGCCAAGACCCGGTATCACGGTCTCGACGCCGATCGTGTCCTCGATCCGCGCGGCGAACGCCGCAGCCGCCTTTTCCTCGCCGTGCACCACGAAGACCTTGCGCGGAGGCCGCGGCGCCGTCTGGATCCAGCGGAGCATCTCCGCGTAGTCGGCGTGGGCGCTCAGGCCGTGAATCGTCGTATGGGAGGCGTTCACGCGCACCTCACGGCCGTGCATACGCAGGCTCTTGGCGCCATCCTGTAGCGCGCGTCCACGGGTACCGGCAGCCTGATAGCCAGACAGCAGGATCAGATTCTCGTGGTGGGGCAGCCGCTGGATCAGGTGATGGATGACGCGTCCGGCGGTCATCATGCCGCTCGAGGCGATGATCACCCGCGGCCCGGACATCATGTTCAGCGCTTTCGATTCCTTCACCGTGCGATGCAGGTGCACCTCGCGCGGGAACAGGCGGCTGCGTCCGTCCTCGACGATGTCGTCGTCCAGATTGCAGTCGTACAGGTGGCGCGAGTAGATGGCCGTCGCGTCGATGGCCATGGGGCTGTCGATGTGGATCGGCACCTCGGGTAATTCGCCGGCCAGCATCAGTTCGCGCAGGATCAGCGTGACCATCTGCACCCGACCCACCGAGAAGGCCGGGATCAGGACGATGCCGCGCCGGTGGATCGTCTGCTCGAACTGCTTGAGGATCTGATCGCGCACCGGTTCGTAGTTGTGCAGGCGATCGCCGTAGGTGGATTCGATGACCAGATAGTCGCAGGCGGGCAAGGGATCGGGATCGGTGTGCAGGGGCACGTCGTACCGGCCCATATCACCACTGAAGACGACCGTCTTCTCGCCGTTGTTCTCGCCGCCATTCTCGCCGCCGCTGCTGCCGCCGTCATCCTTGATCCGCACCTCGACGAAAGAGGCGCCCAGGATGTGTCCCGAGTTGGTGAAACGGGCGCGTACCCGTGCGTTCAATTTGATCCACTTGCCGTAGGCCTTGGGCTGTCGCAGCTTCAGCACCGCCAGCGCGTCCTGGCTGTCGTAGAGCGGCTCAGCCGGTTTGTGCTTGCTGAAACCCTTCTTGTTGGCGTACTCGGCATCCTCTTCCTGGATGTGTGCCGAGTCCATCAGCATCAGCTCGATCAGCTCGCTCGTGGCGGGTGTACAGTGCACCGGCGCGTTGAATCCGTACTTGAGCAAGCGGGGCAGATACCCCGAATGATCGATGTGGGCGTGGGTCAGCAGGAGATGATCGACCGCGGCGGGGTCGAAGCTCGGCTGCTGCCAGTTCAGCAGCCGGAGCTTCTTCAAGCCTTGAAACATACCGGCGTCGATCAGGATACGGAGCCCGCCGGCCTCGAGCAGGTGCCGCGAACCGGTCACCGTGCCTGCCGCGCCGTGGAAAGACAGATGCATACGTACAGTGCTCCACCGTTGCGTCGCCACGGCGCGAGCCGTCGCGCCGCTAGCCCTTTTCCGCCAGCAGCCCTTCGAAACGTTCGAGCTGCTTGCGGTAGTATTCGCGATCGGGGTGGGCGTCCACCGCCCGCCGAATCAGTTCGACCGCTTGCTGGCAATCGCCGAGTTCATAACAGAGTTCCGCCGCGGTGTCGAGGACATTGGCCCGTGCCTCGTCATCGTCGGCCAGTTCCACCCCCAGCAAGGCCAGTTCGTAGGCCTCCTGCAGATTGACCTTGTTCTCGAAGCACCACCAGGCGAATCGGTTCAGCTGGCGGACATCTTTCTGCCAGTCCTCGTCCAGGAGCGCCTTTTTCCGGGCGACCGCAGTATCGGCGTCCCGGTCCACGTACAGGGCGTGGTCGACCATCAGCTCCTGCCTGCTGTCGGCAAGACTCTCGTCGTCGGCGCCGTCGCTGGCGGTGACGGCAACGGTCAAAAACGGCACGTACTGGTCTACTTCGAGCAGCCCGCGGGCCAGGCCCGAACGGGCGATCATGGCCACATCGAGCTTCTGCTCCGCCGTGCTCGCCGGATCATCGACGACCTGCCGGCCCTGGCCGATGACCTGGTCCGCGGTGAAGCTCTCGCTCATCATGCCGTAGGCCATGGACTGGAAGATCTGCAGGGCGTAGTCGGTTTCCCGGTCCGGATCGATCCGTTGCATTGTCTCGAGATAGGTCACGGCGTCGGCGTACTCGCTCCGCGTCCTGCTGGTACGCACGAGCGCCTTGCCCAGCGCGACGGAGGGCGTCTTGGCAAAACGCGCCTTCTTCTCGGCGATGGTCGACATGTCCGAACGCGCCTCGTCGAGTGTGGCGATCCATTCCTCCGGATCGTTGTAGCCGGCCCACATGTCGATAACCTCTTTCTGGGCATCGATCAGGATGTAGGTTGGGTAGCCGGGAATCTGGTACTGCTTGCCGAGCTGTTTGCCCACCTCGGTATCGCCGTCGATGTCGCACAGCACGATCTCCGCGAGCGCGTTCTTCAATCCGTCGTGTGTTTTTGCCGCACGGGCAAAGTGGATGCAGCCCGGTCACCAGCTTGTGGCGAAATCGAGTACGACCGGTCGGTTCTGACTGGCCGACAGCTCCAGCGCTTCGGCCAGCGAAGTGACCGTGGCGGCCTGCGCCGACGCGACCAGCCCGACGGCCAGCATCAACATCAGCAGCGGAAACAGGTTTCTGGTTCGGAGAGTCGACATGGATTACTCCTTCGTGCCGGACAGCAGGGACAGGTTTGCCGGTTGAGTGTACGCGCATCAGGGGTGGATGTTGCAACTCGGTGGTAACCACAACTTTAACCGCAAAATTCTCGTTGCCACATAGCTGTTGCGGTTCAAGCCCAGTGGTTCTACTATACCGTTGCGGATGCAATTCCGCAAATCGAGTGAAGGGGAAGCGACCCGTTTCCCGAGCCGATTTATTCGCGGCGGTTTGTCGTCGCCGCACTTCCAACAACGGGGGAATTCCGCTATGAGTGTGAAGAAGAGGTACTTGAAGAGCAAACCGATCTCCAAGGTGACGTTCTGCCTGCCTCCGGAACTGGCGAAGATCGCCAATACGGCAGCCGTCGTCGGTGAGTTCAACAACTGGGACCACGATGCCACGCCCATGACCAGGCTCAAGAGCGGCGATTTCAAGGTCACGGTAGATCTGGAAATGGGCCGTGAGTACCAGTACCGCTTTCTTCTCGATGGACAGCATTGGGAGAACGATTTTCAGGCCGATAGATATTCTCCGAGCGGCTTCGAAGACGCGGAGAATTCCGTGGTCATCGTGTAGCATTCGCAGCAGGAACAACCGATCATGCTCAGACGCAAGCCACTGCGCGCCGATGTGCGCGACGAGTTGCTCGGACGCATTGCCGGCGGCCGGCTACCGGCGGGCCAGCGCATCAATGAATCGCGTCTGGCGGACGAGCTGGGAGTCAGTCGAACGCCATTGCGGGAGAGCCTGATCACCTTGGCCGAGAAGGGACTGCTGGTCAGCTCCCAGGGTCGTGGCTTCCTCGTGCAGCGTCTGGACAGCACCGAAGCCGCCGACGCCTGCGCCGTACTGGCCATGCTCGAACCGCGAGCCCTGCGCCTGGCCGGCCTGCCGCCGACCGGCGAAACGCTCGAACTCGGCAACGTGCTGAGCCGGGTGCGGCTCGATCCGCGACGCAGCGAAACCGTCGTCAAGGCGCTGTTGCATTGGACCGCGTTGTTGTTGCGGGCCTGTCCCAACGCGCGGTTGCTGACCGTGATCGATGACCTGCACTTGTTGCTCTACCGTTACGACTGTCTCTATCTGGCGCGCAGCGACCCGCAGCCCACGCTCGAACTGTACGGCAGTATCATGACGGCATTGCAGAACGGTAACCTGGATGACGCCGTGAACGCGCTAGAGCACTTGCTGACGACGCGAAGCGCCCAGTATCGCTCGTGGGCCGGTTTCTCCGGCGAGGCGAGCACCCGGGAGCGGCAGAGCGAGGGAGTGTGACCCGTCTGGCCGCCGGGAAGGTCTGGCGCTAAATCAACGCGAATTTTGGTCGAACAAGAGGGTGAGGCGCGATCGGGCAGTGAGTTTTCTGGACAAACGAGCCACTTTGCGGAAAACTCGAACATCCTGGTACAAGTTCCGCAACATCGCGGGCGGACAGCGCTGGTAGTATACAGCTATGGCAACACAAGAATTCGACGGCGGCCGGAGTGAGAACGTAACACCGCTGACAACGGAAAGCGTCGACCGCGGGACGGAGCCGATGGATCTGGATCTGGTCATCAACGACGTGACGGTGCAGCTTGGTGACCGACGCCGGCCGAACGTACTCGAGCTGGCCGGATTCAGCCGTATTGGCCTTTTCGGACGGCTCACGAAAAAGATACCCCTCGGGCAGACCTGGTATCGCTCCCCCAATTGCACGTTGACCTGCTTCGGCGAGGAATTCGTCCTCTATCCCTGCCTCGACAACTACCTCGACCGGGATCGCCGGTGGGGAACCGACGCCATGTTGCGTTTCGCGCAGGATCGTCTCTGCGAGGTCCGGCTGCAGGTTGTCGACGGCCATTACGCCGCCGCCAATTTTCTCGACCGACTGTGCGAGGTGTGCACGAGCCACTTCGGACCGCCGGACAAGGAAAGCCAGTATCGTATGGTGTGGCGAAGCGAGAAGGCCTCATTCATCTGCACGATGCAACCCGATCTGATCAATGCCGATTTCCGCTGGTTGCAGCGGCCGAACGGCGACGAGACCTGATCAAGCGCGCGTGATCATTCTTCCCCCGGCAGCTCGGCAACCAGCCGCGCCGCGAATTCCCGGCCCTCGGTCACGGAATCGAACTCGCCGTCGAGCTGCGCCTCGTAGCAGGTGTCGAGTATGGCCCCGAAACGCGGGCCCGGCTGCAGCCCCATGGCGATCAGGTGTCGGCCCTTGACCAGCGGCTCGGGCGCCGCATCGCTGACCGCCAGCGCCTGCGCCCGTTCGAGCAACCAGCGCCCGGCGGGGAAACCGCGGTCGGGGCGCGGCGGTCGGCCGAGCACGTCGGCACGGGCCACGCGTACCAGCCGGTCGATGCGACCGACCCGAC
>CAYLIV010000041.1:0-14045 GCA_964384055.1 uncultured Fibrobacteraceae bacterium | reverse complement strand
GCGATCGGCCGGCACCCGGAAAACCTCGATGTCGAGATCCCGCGCCGGCAAGCCGAGGGCCGCATCGCGAACGCAGCCGCCGACCAGATACGCCCGCCCACCTTCACGGCGTACCGCCTCGCAGACGACTGTCAGCGCCCGGCGGACGTCGGCGTCGTCGATACGCAGGTCGATATCGTGGTTGGTGGTCATGGGCCGCCTCTGGTTTCGTGTCGCGATCGATTGCGGCGAGCGGGCCGTGTTGATCGCTGCCGTCGCGCCGAGCGTTTCGCGACCATGCTAGCACGACCCGGACCGGCGCCCAAGGTCGAGCTGATTGCCTGAGTTACTTGTATACCGGCATGTCGGCGTGCCCGCAACCGGTCACCGTGCAGATGTGCGACGGCGTCTCGCCAACAGTGGTGCCCCCGGGGGCACTATCGTTTACGCACACAGCCGCGAGGTGCGCCGGCGCAACAACCCGTCGCAGGCTGTGAGAACCCGGGTCTTTACTCCGCTGGCTGCCGTGGTATCCTGCGTCGACGCGAGATACGCCACCCCATCGAGACGGACCACCGATGGAATTCACCCTCCCTGTCGCCTTGTTGTTGATCGCCATCGGCATTGCCGCCGGGGTGGCGGCCGGATTCGTGGGCATCGGCGGCGGCATCGTCATGGTACCGGTACTGCTCGAGTTGTTCCGGGCCTGGCAGATTCCGCGCGACTCCCTCGTCCAGGCGGCGATGGCCACTTCCCTGACCGTGTGCGTCTTCTCGGTCTCGTCGTCGGCCTGGCGCCATCATCAGCAGGGCAACGTGCTGTGGCGGCTCGTGCCCCTGATCTTTCCCAGCAGCATGCTCGGCGGCTGGTTGGCGGCGTTGCTCGCCGGCCGCACCGACGGTCGCTGGTTGCAGCTCGGCCTGGCGGCCATTCTCCTGGCCTCGGCGATCAAGATGTTCCGCGACAGCAGCCAGCCGGACCGGCCCATGCGCCGTGTTTCCTGGTGGAAGTGGATCGTGGTGGGCGTGGGCGTCGGTATGTTCGCCGGCCTGAGCGGCCTGGCCGGCGGCAACGTGCTCGTACCGGCGCTGGCCCTGATCGCCTACGTGCCCACGCGTAAGCTGGCGGGCACCTCGAGCGGCGTGGTCATGTTCAGCTCCCTGGCGGCCGCGCTCGGCTACCTGGTCCACGGACCCGCCGTAGCCCTGGGCGCGGGATTCGTGGGCTACTCGTACCTACCGGCCGCGGCGTGCCTGGCCGCGACCGCCATCCCGGGCGCGCAGCTCGGCGCCTGGCTGAACCGGCGGGCCGGCTCGCTCGTGTACAAGCGGGTGTTCGGTGTGTTGTTGATGCTGGTCGTGGTGCGGCTGGTGGCGACGGCGTGAACGCAGGGCCCTACTCCATCACCTCTATCTCACTCATCCGCTGCACGGAAAAGTTCACGTGCTTGCGCTGGCGGGAGTAGAAACCGTTGACGCACAGGGTGGCTTCGTGGCGGGTGTGGCGACGGTGTTCGTGGACGTAGTTGGGTAGGATCACCTTGTAACTGTTGTCACCGTCGTCTTTCTGGTAGCGGAATCGCAGCTGCCGGCCGTCGTTGATGGCGCCGTTGATCTGCGTGAGCACGTCGCGCAGTTCCGGGTATTTTTCCGCCAGTTCGTCGCCGCCCGGACTGAAACCCAGACCTCCGAGCGACCGGAGGTTGCGCGGCGCGCTGGGCCGCCGGTGCTGCCACTTCTTGTACGCGCGATACACCAGCGGAGCGAGCGCCGCCAGTACGGCCAGACCCATGTAGTACAGCCAGATCGACGGTACGAGCCTGCCTCCCCGGAAGCCGTAGAAGGCCGGGAAGAAGATCAGGCAAAACGGGACCAGACTGGCGGCAACTCGCTGCGCGTTTTTCACGATCGCTATTTCCGTTCCTGCATTCGTTCCCTCACCGTGCTACTTCGCACCCCGTACCAGCTCGACGGAGCTGCGAGGATTGATCCGCTTGATCTCCGGATGCTCCGGATTCGCGTCGGCGCCCTTCTCGATCAGCTCGACGATCTTGGTCGGCGTCAGGCCGGGATCGATGGTCATCAGCTTCGCGGCCAGGTTGCACACGTTCGGCGAGGCCATCGATGTGCCGGACATGGCCAGCCGGTCGCCACCGGGTACGTAGCTGTCGACCTCGAAACCGTTGGCGTAGACGACCACGGTACGGCCGCCACTCGTGAAGCCGGTCGGATCGCCGGCCTGGTCGACCGCGCCGACGACGAGCACGTTGGGCAAATCGTAGCTCGAGGGGATCACCCGGTCGAACTCCACGTCGTTGTCGTCGTTGCCCGCAGCGACGATGTACAGGATATCGGGCGTGCTCTCGAGGGCCTTGAACAAGCCTTTGTCGAGAATGCCGAACATCTCGCGAGCCAGTTCGGCGCGCTCCTCACCCGTCTCGCCGACGCCGTTGGCTTCGAGACTCGACTCGATCTCCTTGAAGGTCCAGCCCCAGCTCATGTTCACGACGCGCACGTTGTGCTGGCGGAAGTACTGCACCGTCTTGGCATAGGAGGCGGCGTGATTACGAGCGGTCTCGTGGGTCATGGCCTGGGGCGGGTTGTGGTAGTCGAAGGTGATCCGGGCACCGAGCAACCGGGCAAAGGGGTTGCCGGCGCAAGCGATGCCGGCCACGTGCGTCCCGTGCGCATACAGACCGTAGAAACCCAGACCGGTGAGGAAATCCCCCACCTCGGCCGGCGGCACCGTGCTCAGGTGCTGGCGCAGATCGGCCGCCTCGGGACTGTCGACGGCCGCCTGCAGGTCCATGAAGCCCTTCATGTACTGCTGGAAATCGTCGACCTTTCCCGTCTGGTCGCCGTGAGGATGCAAGAGGTGCGGACTGGCGACGCCGTTGACGTCGTATGCGATACCGTGGACGTCATCGACGAAGCCGTTGCCGTCTGTGTCGGCGCCGTCGAAAGACTCGGCGGCGTTGACGAAGCGCTGGCCGTCGAAGATGGGCATGTCGGTGCCCGAATCCCAGATGCCGATCACCACGGGCGTCAGTTCCTCGCCCGCGTCCAGCGTGACGTCGCGCGCGGCCCAGATGTCTTCCTTTACCTCGGTGTGGCTGGCGATCACCTCGCCGTATACCGCCGTGATGTCGGGATTCAGGATCAGGATCCGCTCGAGCGCCAGCTTGATGCCCAGCACCGGACGCGCCAGATCACCGCTCAGCTCGCCTTTCTTCTCGACCACGGGATCGAAGTTGGCCTGGACGATACCCAGCAGGAAGTTCTCGCTCATGAACTGGGCGCGACCGTTGGCGCTCTCGATCCGGTCCTGCACGACGTCCCAGGGCAGACTCGTGACCCGTTTGCGCAGTTCCTCGCGGAACCTGGCATGAAAGGCGTCGTCGACCTCCTCCGTACCCAGCGCCCGCACGGTGGCGATCCAGGAACGGGCCGTCAGGCCGTTGGTCAGTCGTGCCGCTTCCTTGTCCTCGAGTTCGCGGACCTTCTCCAGATAGGCCAGCGCGGAATCGTATTTCCCGTCGAGCATCTCCAGGTTGACCAGCGTGCGGTACATGTCCTGCATGGTGGCCACATCGTCGATCTGGTAGGTGGCCAGATCCGACTCCACGTCCTTGCGCACCCGGGCGGCGAAGGCGTCGAAGGCCGCCTGATCGGCAAGCATTTCGGTGACGCTGCCGGCGATCGAATAGGTGTGGACCGGCAGATCGTCGAGTGATTCGATGACGATCTTTTCCGTGGTGGGCGCGGGCGCCGGGGGCGCGTCCTTGACCGCCGGCTGCTTCGAGGCACATCCGGACAATCCCGCTACGAGGAACAACGACAGTACGACCAACAAAGCCATGCGCTTCATCCGACTACCCCTTTACATTGCTGAAATCCGCTCAAACACACTACACCCGATTCAATCAGGCTTTTACGACGCTCCAGGTCAAGAACCGAATGCAGCGAGGCGAACGAAAACGCAATCCGTTGAAAAACATCGGATTTCCGCTCAACCTTTCCGCAAAAACGGCGATGAAATGAACAATAAGGAACTCCATCTGGTGGCAAACGAGCGTGCCTTGTCCGGTTCGGCAATTCGTTTCGTTTATCACGTGTGTGTAGTTCGCTTGATTCGCACGATTGTTTCGTCTGTTTCGTCCGCATCGGAGGAATGCGATGTCCGCGCGACAAATCCTGAACTGCTGTGTCGGGTCACTGGTTGTACTTTTCCTGGGTGCGGCGGGTATGGTGTTTCACACCCTCGAACAACAGGACGCTGACAGCACCCGTCTGACGCTGGCCATACGGCAAGAAATGCTGGTGCAGAACATGACGCGCGAGGCCGTCGCGCTTGCCCAGGCGGACGACGTCGAGGCAGTGAACGGCTGGCGGGAGCGGCTGGGCAAATCCATTCTGCTGTTCGACCAGACCCTGACGGCCATGCAACGCGGCGGTACGGCCCTGGACGACGAGGGCGTCAAGATCGAGCTGGAACCGGCCGGCGACGCGGACGTGCGACAGGCCCTGGGCACGGGGGCCGAGATCTGGTTCGAGATCGGCATGCCCCTGGCCGACCTCGCGGCGGGTGAGTTCTCGCCGTACAGCAACGCCGGCATGTCCGCCGTGCAACGGCTGCAGGACGTGAACCTCGAGCTGCTCGCGGCCATGGGCGACGTGGTCACCGCGCTGGGCAACCAGGCCGGTGCGCAACGCTCGCTGCTGCGGTTCGCCCAGGCGGCGGCCGGTATGGTGGCGGTGTTGCTCGCGGGCGTGGCCTTCCTGTACGGACGATTCAACCGGAATTCGACCACCACGGCTGCCGCGCCGCCCCGACCGGTGGTTGCCACGAATACCGCGCGGGACGACGATCCCGGCAGTGCGGCCGCGGAGCCGGAATCGCTGCGTCAGCAAACCTCGCCGGCTTCGCTCCAGCCCACGCCGCCGTCAACGACCTATACCGGTCCGGTCGATCTGGAAAACGCCAGCGCGTCGGTCGACCAGCTGGCGGTCGACATGACCACGATCGCCACGAGCACCGACAAGATGAAGCTGGCCATCGACTCCATCGGTACCGCCCTGGCCGGCATGCTCTTCAGCCTGAACGAGATGGCTCAGGATACGGCCGAAGGCCACAAGGTCACGCGTAATGCCAACAATGCGGCTTCCTACACGGCGACCGCGGCCACGGATCTGGCCGACTCGGCCCGCGAGATGGGTCGTGTGGTGGGGCGGGTCAGCCAGCTCGCCCAGAAAACGCGCCAGGTCGCGCAGCAGATCACGACCGAGGCCGCGCACATCGGTGAACCCGGTCGCGGCTTCACGTCGGTTGTCGCGGCGGAAGTCAAGGGGCTCGCCGCACAGACCTCGTCGGCGACATCACAGATCGAACAGACGGTCAGCGAGATCCTGGGGACCAGCCGTCAGTACGAGGACGCCATCGGGCAGATCATCAAGAACATCGCCGCCATCAACAAGGTCAGCGTGCATCTGGGCGAGTTGATGATCGATCCGCCGACCACGGTGGTACCCGGTACGCCCATGCCCGCCGCGGCGCCGCAAGCGGCGGTTGCACCGGCGCCGCAGCCGGCAGCCCCGCCGCCCGCGCAACCGGTGGAGCAACCCGTGGCGCAACCGGTTGCCCAGGCGGCTCCGGAACCGGCGGCGGTAGCGAGCCAGGCACCCGCGGCAACAGCACCCGCAACGGAGACGATGCAAGCACCAGCGCCCGAGCCGGCGCCGCCCGAGCCCGCACCGTTGGAACCCGCAACACCCGAGACTGCGGAGCTCGATGCACTGGACGACGAGCTCATCGGTGGTGAACCGCCGGCCGACGAACTCGCTTCCGACGACGACCTGGATCCCTCCGAGCTGGCGGCTCAGGCGACCGACCTGATCGAGGAGCTGTCCGATGTGACCAGTGACTCCGATCTCGATGCCGCAGAAACCGACACCAATGCCGATATCGACAATGCTCCGGCCGCTGCGGCACCGGAGCCGGCAGACAGCGATGACGATGACGGCTCGAATGTCTTCATGCTCAACAAGCCCCCGAAGCAGGCCTATCCCGCGCCGGCCGCCGAGCAGGAGCAGCCGTCTCCCGCGCCAGCACCGGCCGAGGGCAATACGTCCGATGACGACGACGATGGCAGCTCGAATGTCTTCATGCTCAACATGCCCAAGAAGAAGGCCGCCCCCGAGCCGAGCGCCGACGCCCCGGTCGACGCACCCGCCGGCACCGCTGACGACGCCGTGGCGGACAGTGCAGACGTTGCGACGGATGATACACCGGATGAGGTGGATGCGACTGATGTACCTGATGTAACTGATGCGACTGATGCAACTGACACGTCGGATGCGCCCGCCAAGCCCAGCGACAGCGGTGTCGAAGTCGACGCGAAGCCGTCCTCGAACGTCTTCATGCTCAACATGCCGAAGAAGAAATAGGCTGCTCCGGACTCCACTCCGGTTCATTCCGCGAGCAATTCTCGCGGGAATACTTCAGTATTTTAAGTATTTTTCAGAAACATTTGCATTATTCCCTTGACACGGCCGCCACTCTCCGGTATTTACTTCGTGTTGTGAAGTCAATCGGCAGTTCCGACGTATTCGACCGGGTGAGCGGTAGCAATGAATTTCGATCGCCATTGCACTTCCCCGGCCAGACTGTCGATTCTGGTCAGCCTCGTTCCCGGTGAAGCGTTGTCGTTCACCGAATTGAAGAAAGGGACTGGCCTGGCCGACGGCAATCTGCACGTGCAGACGCGAAAACTGATCGAGACCGGGTATATCAGTTTTCGCAAGGAGCAACACGGAAAGCGTTCGGTGACCCGTTTTCGTATCACGGCGACGGGGTTGCTGGCCCTGCGGCTCCATTCCAGGATGCTACAGCGGGTGCTTGAGGGCGGACGCGCCGCGATCGAACCCCGGTCCCGATCCCGGGATCCGGGCAGTGACGATTCGCAGGTCTGGTAGGCTCGGAGTCCGAAAAGGAGTAAACCACTTGATAATAGAGGGTTTACAGGTTACGAACACGGCAGGTCAAATCCAGAGGTTCAGTACGCGATGTCCGGAAAAACCGTAGCCATCGGCGCCGATCACGGCGGTTATGCCCTGAAGGAACAGCTTTCAGCGCATCTGAAACTCCAGGGCCATCAGGTTGTCGACGTCGGTACTTCATCAAATGAAGCAGTCGACTATCCCGTTTTCGCCCATGCCGTTGCCCGACAAGTGGCCGAAGGAAGATGTGATCGCGGCATCGTGATTGACGGCGCAGGAATCGGCTCCTGCATGGCCGCCAACAAGGTTGCCGGGGTTCGGGCTGCCCTGGCTTACGACCTTTCTTCGGCCACCAACAGTGTCGAACACAATAACGCCAATGTCCTGACCCTGGGCGCGGGCCTGATCGGTCCCGCGCTGGCGAAGCAGATCGCGCACACCTGGTTGTCGACCAGGTGCACGGAGGAGCGCCATCTGAGCAGGGTTGCCCTGATCACGGATATCGAGCAGGGCAAGGACATGCCGGCCTCTTCGGCCGGCGCTGACGCCGTCGCCGCATCACCGGCTGCCGACCTGACTATCGATCTGGATACGATCAGCGAGATGGATCTCGCGCGGATAGCCAGCAAGTTGGAACATCTGCTGGGTGGTCCCCTCTCCCAGTCTGTTGCGGCGGCGGCCACCCATCCGGGGCCGTCGGTGGCCCAGAACGCCGAAAACGCCCGCAGTTTTCTGCAGCTCGGCGTTGAGCGTTTGAGCACGGGTCCGGGTCCCGGTCCCATCCCCCGGGACGTGGCTCGCTACATCGACCATACGTTGCTGCGTCCCAACGCCACGGCCACCGAAATCCGCCAGCTGTGCGCCGAGGCGCGGGAGTTCGGCTTCGCGGCCGTGTGCGTCAATCCGTGCTGGGTGAAACTGGTCGCCGACGAGCTGCGGGGCACCAGCATCCAGGCCTGTTCCGTCGTCGGCTTTCCGCTGGGAGCGACCTATCCGGACACCAAGGCTTTCGAGGCGCGCCGTGCTATCCGCGAAGGAGCGCGGGAAATCGACATGGTCATCAACATCGGCGCGCTGAAAGGCGGCGACGCGGACCTGGTCCTGCGGGATATCCGGGCCGTCGTCGAAGCCTGCCGCGACGGGAGCGCCCACTGCAAGGTCATCATCGAGACCGCCCTGCTCGACGACGACGAGAAACGCACCGCCTGCCGTCTGGCTCGCCAGGCCCGGGCGCATTTCGTGAAGACCTCGACGGGTTTCGCCTCGGGCGGCGCGACGGCGCACGACGTGGCGCTCATGTCCGGCGAAGTGGCTCCCGCCGGTATGGAAGTGAAGGCCTCGGGCGGCATCAAGTCGTACACCGACGCCAAGCAGATGATCGAAGCCGGCGCGACGCGGATCGGCGCCAGCGCCGGGATCGCCATCGTCGAAGAAGCACAGGATGTGACCCAGAGCGCGTGAAAGTCGACGCGCGAGGAGGATAAAACGTGGTCGATCTACGAGCCTACGTCTTTCTGGACAGCCTGCAGCCCCAGTTCGCGTCGTTTCAGGCGACGGTGGCCCAGGGCTTCCTGCCCACCCAGGGACAGGCCAGCTTGATGGTGGAGATCTCGCCGGGTATCGAGATCAATCGCGTGACCGACATCGCGCTGAAATCGACGCGGGTCACCCCCGGCATGCAGATCGTCGAGCGCCTGTACGGGATGCTCGAAATCCACTCGGACAGCCAGGCCGACGTGCGCGCCGCGGGCGAGGCGATTCTCGCCGGGCTGGAGGTCAAGGAACAGGACCGGCTCAAACCGAAGGTGCTGTCGAACCAGGTCATCCGCTCGCTGGACGATCATCAGACCCAGCTGATCAACCGGATGCGGCACGGCAACATGATTCTCGCCGGCCAGTCCCTGTTCATCCTCGAGTGCGAGCCGGCCGCCTACGCGGCGCTGGCGGCAAACGAGGCGGAAAAGGCCGCGGAGATCAACATCCTGGAGGTGCGTTCGTTCGGCAGTTTCGGGCGGATCTACCTCGGGGGCGACGACAAGGATATCGACACCGCCCAGCCGGCTGCCGTCCAGGCGATCGAACAGCTCACGGGCCGGTCGACCAGAACCAGCAAGAAGAAGTAGACAAACGCATCGGGTATTCCGGGACGGGCCCGGGTCCGGGGAAGGAGCCCCGCGAAAAGGATCCGGGCCGCTTCACTCACGAGTAAACGGACAGGAGGCGCGAGGAAATGGCAGATGCATTGGGCATGATCGAGACCAGGAGCTTCCCCGCGGTGGTCGAGGCCGCCGACGCGATGGTCAAGGCCGCCAAGGTCGAACTGGTCAGTTACGAAAAAACAGGCGGCGGCTACGTCACCGCCGTCATCCGCGGCGACGTGGCCGCCGTGCGCGCCGCCTGCGACGCCGGGCAGACCGCCGCCGTGCGCGTCGGCGAGATGGTCGCGGTGCACATCATCGCGCGTCCGCACACGAACGTCGACGTGGTCATTCCCCTGGGCCGTCAGGCCGAGTCGGGCGGCAAATAAGCCCGGGAGGCAGTCATGAACCTGGCGAAAGTGCTGGGCACGGTCGTCTCCAATCAGAAGGAAGAAAGCCTCGTCGGGCTGAAGTTCCTGCTGCTGGGTCAAGTCGATACGGACGGCAAACCGACGGGCGGCTCCGTGGTCGCCGCCGACGCGGTGGGCGCCGGCACCGGGGAATTCGTCCTCTACGCCACCGGCAGCTCGGCCCGCCAGACCCGGGGCACGGACAAGCGGCCGTGCGATGCCGTGGTGATGGCGATCGTCGACAGCTGGGAGATCGACGGGACGCCGAAATACAAAAAAGGTCGGGATGACTAGTGACTAACGGCTTGAGTGAGTCGCAGGTCGATCGTCTGGCGTCGCTGCTGGCGAACCGGATCGGCGGAGTAGCTGGCCGGGGTGCGAACGAGAGAAGGATCTCCGGCGCACCCCTCGCCACGCCCGGCGCACCGAGCGCCGACGAGCTGCGGGACGGCCTTTTCGCCGACGTGGAGGCAGCGGTCGAGGCGGCGGCCATCGCCTTTCGCCGCCTGTGCGGGCAGTCGCTCGCCCGGCGCGAACAGATCATCGCCGCCATGCGGGCGAGCATGCTCGAGCAGGCGGATCCGCTGGCCCGGCTGGCTCACGAGGAGACCGGTTACGGCCGGTATGAGGACAAGATCCGCAAGAACCTGCTGGTGACCGTTAAGACGCCTGGCGTCGAGGACCTCGCGCCCCGGGCATTCAGCGGCGACCGCGGCCTGACCCTGCGCGAACCGGCACCCTTCGGTGTCATCGGCGCCATCACGCCGGTTACCAATCCCTCGAGCACGATCATCTGCAACTCGATCGGCATGCTGGCCGCCGGCAACAGCGTGGTGTTCAATCCCCATCCGAGCGCCCGGCGGGTGTGCAACCGCACCGTGCAACTGCTCAACCAGGCGATCACCAGCGTGGGCGGTCCACCGAATCTCGTGGCCGGTGTGGCCGACCCGACCATCGAATCGGCTCAGCGCCTGATGCGGCACTCCGGTGTGCGGCTGCTGGTCGTGACGGGCGGGCCGGGCGTGGTCAAGGAAGCCATGAACAGCGGCAAGCGCGCCATCTGCGCCGGTCCGGGCAATCCGCCGGTGGTGGTCGATGACACGGCGGACCTGGAGCAGGCGGGCCGTGACATCGTGCTGGGTGCTTCCTTCGACAACGGCATCATCTGTGTCGACGAGAAGGAGACCTTCGTGGTCGACACGGTGGCCGATGCGTTGCTGGACGCCATGGTCCGGCACGGCGCCTACGTGCTGGGCGGCGCCGAGACGCGACGGTTGACCCAGGCGATCTTCGACGGACCGGTCGAACCCGGCGCGGCGGGCCACGTCGATCGCGAAATGATCGGGCAGAACGCGGGTGTGATACTCTCGCGCATCGGCGTCACGGCAGGGCCCGAGGTGCGCCTGGTCGTGGTCGACGTCCCGGCCGAGCACCCGCTGGTGTGGACCGAGCAGATGATGCCGGTCATGCCCGTGGTGCGGGTTCCGGACGCCGATCGCGCCATCGATCTGGCCATCCAGGCCGAGGGCGGCAACTTCCACACCGCAGCCATGCACTCGCGGCATCTGAGTCGATTGAGCCGTATGGCGCGCGAGGTCGACTGCAGCATCTTCGTCAAGAACGCCCCCTGTTACGCCGGGCTGGGTGAAGGTGGCGAGGGCCATTGCAGCTTCACCATCGCCAGTCCAACCGGCGAGGGCCTGACCGGACCACGAAGCTTCAGCCGGCAACGGCGTTGCGTACTCGTGGACCACTTCCGGATCGTTTGATCGGCGCCATGGAGAACAAGCAACATCCCGCTCTGGCCCTGCTGGAATACGACAGCGTCGCCGCCGGCATCGAGGCGACCGATGCGCTGGTCAAGCGCGCGCCCATCGCCCTGCTCAAGGCGGGCACCGTGCACCCTGGTCACTACCTGGTGCAGATCGGCGGCTCGGTGGCGGCGGTCGAGGAGGCGCACGCGGGCGCGACGACGATCGGTACCGAGTGGCTGATCGACGAGGTACTGCTGCCGGATGTCCACGCCCAGGTCTATGCAGCGGCCTTCGGTGCGCGGCGCGAGCCTGGACACGAAGCCGTCTGCGTCGTCGAGACCCGCGCGGTGCCCAGTCTGCTGCGAGCGGCCGATGCGGCCGTCAAGACCACGGACATCGAGATCACCGAGATACGCATGGCCGACGATCTCGGCGGGCGCGCCTTGCTGCTGATCAGCGGCACCGTCGCCGACATCGAGGATGCCCGGCAGATCGCCATCGACCGCATCGGACACGAGACACTGCTCAACACGACCGTCGTGCCGCGCCTGGACGCCACTGTGCAGACAATCCTGGCCGCCGGCACCCGTTTCGCCCAGTGCACGGCGCTCGAACCGGCAGGAGCGGAAATCGCAGAAGGAGCGGGAACCAATGCGCCTGGGTAAGGTGATCGGTACGCTGGTGCCGGCAGTGGTCTACGAAGGCCTGACCGGTGTGCCCATGTTGTGGGTCCAGCCTCTGACGAAAGACGGCTCCCCCAGCGGACGGCCCGTGGTCTGCGCCGACGGCACCCGCATGGCGGGCCGGGGCGAGATCATCTGCTACGAGAGCAGTCGTGAGGGCGCGTTGCTGCTCGACCCGTGGTTCGTCCCCGTGGACGACGCGGTGGTCGGCATCGTCGATGGTGTCCATCTCGGTGATGAAGCCAGCGCACGAAGGGAAATCCCGAAAAAAGTCCCATCGGCAAAGGGATCCACCGGGAGGCGGCGGAAATGATCGTCGCACGCGTGGCCGGCGAGGTCTTCATGACCATCAAGCATCCCGCATACGACAACCGGAAAATGCTGATCGTCGACCGTCTCGACCAGTCCGGCCAGCCCGACGGCGAGTACCTGATCGCCGTCGACGTGGCGGGCGCCGGAGTCGGCGAGAAAGTCCTGGTGCTTGACGAAGGCAACGGGGCGCGACAGATTCTCGAATACGAAAACGCACCGATCAGATCGGTGGTAGTAGGCATCGTGGATGCGGTGGAGTTGGACTAGTCATCACGAAGCAGTCATCAGGGCTACACTCCCCTTGCACATCCCTGGTCTCGATGATGACAGGACGTTGATGATCACCCCTCTTGAAAGGCGAGCCATTGGCACGATCAAATTACAATTTCGAAAAACGGCGTCGGGAGCTCGAAAAGAAGAAGAAGAAGGAAGCGAAGCGATTGGCGAAGTTGGCGAAAAAAGCCAATGCCGCCGCCGAATCCGAGACGACTCCAGAAGCGGAGTTAGAACCGGAATCGGATACAACGACCTGAATCGATAGCAGAACGAGAGGGTGTTCGTTGCAGGATGTCTTCCTAACCTGACACGACAACGATTGACATCGGGCGCACCGATTTAACGCCGGCGGATCAAAGGTTCCGCACCTGATACCGACGCGCAATCCCGGCAGCGACATTCGCCGCAGGGCAACGCGCACCGCAAACAACCCGCCGGACAGCAGCCGGGCAGCCGGCACCTTTCGACTCGACGCGGACGCAAACGCTACGCGTTGATCGGCGAGTTGGCCAAACGCGACCGCTTCTCAGTTTTATGTTGACCGGTCGGTCCCACACGACTATTATGCTACTCGGAGGTAGCATATGCGCCTGTTCAAGTCGTCCGAGTACGCCATTCGCTGTCTGGTCTACATGGCGATCAGCGATCATGACGTGTGCTCGGTGAAGAAAATGAGCGACGCGCTGGACATCCCCTACAAGTTCCTGGGGCGACTCATGAGTCGCCTGGGCACTGCGGGGATCGTAGCCGCCCAGCACGGGCAACGCGGAGGTTACAGCATCGCGAAGCCCCTGGACGAGGTGCGTCTGGCCGACATCATCGACGTGGTCGAGGGACTCGAGAACTACAATCGTTGCATCCTGGGCTTCGAAACCTGCGATGACAGCAACCCCTGTGCGCTGCATGAAGAATGGAGCAGCCATCGGGAGGGCATCCGAGACATGATAGATAATGTCAGCCTGGCCGATCTGGCACGGAACAAGGGCATGCGCAAGCGTAGTTGATTTTTTTTTGAGGGTAATTGCTACCCGCGAGTAGCAAATTATGGTGATTCACTGGGATTTTTCCCGGCCGTAATGGTCAACGCTCGGAGGAAGCGCACATGAACGAGTCCTGGCTCGACAAATTGTTGTCCCGCAAGGGATTGTACACTGCATTCTGGGTCGTGGGGATCATCATGGTCACCGCCTTGATCGTGTTCACGGCCAACCTGCAGAAAGAGGTGCCCCCCATACCGGAACGCGTGGTGTCCGCGTCGGGCGAGACGCTGTACACGTACGACGACGTGGTCAGCGGCAAAGCCATGTTCCAGCAGTTCGATCTCATGGACTACGGCACCTTGCTGGGCATGGGCGCCTATCTGGGCCCGGATTTCTCCACCGAGTTCTTCCATCGCCGTGCCGAATTCCTGTATGAGCGTTTCGCGCAGGAAGTGCACGGGATAAGCGCGGACGCCCTGACCGACGTGCAGCGCGCCGGTGTCAAGGCGATGGTCAAG
>CAYLIV010000040.1:0-36486 GCA_964384055.1 uncultured Fibrobacteraceae bacterium | reverse complement strand
GAGGGGACATAATCTCGTGGCAGTTAAGGGGACATATTGACTTTGCTTAAACACCTGTCGAACCGCCGCTGCGGTTGCGTTCCGGTCCGGCAGCCACCTACGTCGACGTGTCGACTGAGTCGCGTTTGCGCCCGATGAAGTAGGTCGAAGCCGGCGCGCCCACCGGCAGATCCCACCGCCGAAACACCCGATCGAAGTGCTTGACCAGCGTGGTTACCGGCCTGACCGCCAGCTGCAGCTTGCGATAGAGATTCCGGTTGCCGAAGCACAGCAAAGCCGCCCAGAACTGGGTGTTGATCAGCGCCGTCGCCGCGGCCAGACCGGCATTGGTTCCGGTCTTGACCGCGTCGCAGTCCCGCAGCAGCTCGGCGAGGCCCATGGGAGTGTAGCGATAGAAATCGGAATGCATGTGTACCGGCCAGAGAAACGGCACGTCGACCAGGATCAGCCCGCCGGGTTTGAGCACTCGCGTCAGCTCGTCGACCATCAGCTGCGGCTGACGCACGTGTTCGAGGACGGCCTGTGAGATGACGAGATCGAAGAACGCGTCGGGAAACGGGATGTCGTGGGCGTCGGCGACCACGTCGACGACCGGACCCGGCACCACGTCGAGATTCACCGTGTTCGCGAGCAGATCGGGACCGAGCAGATCGATCTTCTCGCCGTGTTGCCGGATACCGCCGCCGGCCAGCAGGACGGTCGCGTCCGCCGACAGCTGGGAGCGCAGGAACAACATGTTCTCCGCGTTGGCCAGTCCCATGCGGGTCAGCACCCGCGCGTTGAGCAGTCGCGCGCCGAGCTTCTTGAGCGCGCCGAGCGGACCGCGGCTTGGTTCGCCGGGAAGTTCATGCACGATACGACTGGTTTCCGGGAGCATCACCGGAATACCGTCGGCCAGCGCGTAGCATTGACCGCATCCGGGACACTCGCAGTGCTTGTCCCGACGGGATACGGTGTGCCGGCATTGCAGACACACGAGCTGATCCAGTAACGAGTCGGTGGTGAGCATGAGGTTCCTTCTTCGGTCGCGAACCCGGACCGACGTCGATTGCCGCGGATTACTGCAGCAGGGTCATCTTGTGTATCGTGGTGGAACCGTTGGCGCTCAGACGCGCGAAGTATACGCCGCTCGCCACAGGTTGGCCGCTGTCTGCGGCGCCGTGCCAACGGGTGGCGTAGCGGCCGGCGCGGTGGAAGCCGTCGGTCAGCGTTGCGATCCGCTTGCCGGCGGCATCGTGAACAGTCAGGCGCACGGGTCCCGCACTGCTGATCCGGTACTCGAGTACTGTCGTCGGATTGAACGGGTTGGGACGGCTGGGCAGCATCGATGCGACCGGCGCCGGCGTCGGCCGCGATTCGACCGCGGTTGGCGAGCAGGGTAGGGTGTCGGTCACCGCGCCGGCGGAGACGAAGGACTGCCAGGTCTGCCCGACGAGTCGCGAGACGAACCAGCACGCACTGTCTCGCGGCGCGTCATAACATTCCCAGTCGCCGATCAACTGCGTATCGCGATTGCCGAGCCAGTGGCCGGGCTCGGGGATGGTGAGCAACTCCGCCGCTTCGTCGGGCGGATATGTTGCCGGCAGGCGCAGCGTGATCACCGTGTGGAAGAAGTCGTCCAGCAGCTCGCGATCGGTGATCGGTTCGTGGGCGGCTCCCGGCTGCATGGCCAGGATCCAGCGTGCGCCCAGTGCGCGGTGCTCCTCGAAGATGCCGGTCAGGTTCGTGATCCGGTACGGCAGATCGAATTCGCCGATGAACAGGTAGCCGGGCACCAGGATCGCATCGCCGGCGAACGAAGTGTCGTGATAACCGCCTTTCTGGGTCACGAATCCGCTGACCCTGGCCGGCAACCACTTGGTGAAGTGGTAGGCGAACTGACCGCCCCACGAGTAGCCCTCGAAAAAGAGGGAGGAGAACTCGATTTCCGGATGGAAACTCACGCCGCCGAAGAACGCCAGCGCCCGCAGAACCGCGTCGCCGATGCCCGTGTCCATGTGCCGGCTGTCCAGCCGCGCACCCATCATGGCGAAGTCGACGTCCGCGCACAGCGCCTGGAACTCCGGGTTCTCGGCATACGATCGCGAATCGGCCAGATGCGGTGCAACGTAGAAGTACACGCCACGGATCAGCGGCGCCTCGTCCGGTACGTAGATGCGGAAATCGGCGATGGTATAGGTGTCGCCGGGCAGCGGCTCGGCGGTGTAGTTCCAGATGGCGGCCGCAGCCGGCGCCGCGCCCAACAACAGGCACACGCCGAGGATGGAAAACACGATACGGTTGGCGGCGATACCAGGTCCCACGAGAAGCTCCAAGATTTCCAACGTGTTAACGCGATGTTCTCTAGTTTGACCTCCATAATGATAGCATATCCGGGCCAGGTTATTGCTCTCTAATGCGACTGCCGAGTTTCCACCGCCGACTCGTTGCGCCTCGCCCGGTGCGGTCAACCAGGCGCAACAGCCCCGCACGAGAAACAGTTGCCCCGGCGCAACAGTTACGCCGGGGCAACGCGTGTATTCCGAGGTCATTCGTTACTTGATCATGGTCAGCTTCCGCACCTGCACCTCGTCCAGGGTCTGCGTCTTGCAGAAATAGACGCCGGTCGCCACCGCCCGCCCGCTGTTATCGGTGCCGTCCCAGCTCACGTGGCCCGCACCGGCGTCGACCTCCTCGTCGAGCAGGGTCGACACCAGCTTGCCGCGCAGGTCGTAGATCCGGATCGACAGCTCGCCGCGCCGCGGCATCGCGTAGACGATCTGGACCTGGGGATTGAAGGGATTGGGATAGGCGTTGGTCGTGAACGCTGCCGTGCCGGCCTGGGGGACAACGGTGGCTCCCGTACCTGGATGCCCGAAGAAGAGCAGAACCTGTTCGAGCACCTGCGCGCGGGTGGGCAGCGGTCCCTGGTGTTGCTCCGGCGGCGTGTAGACCGTCATCAGATCATGTGGCTGAAAGACGATGCGGGCGTCGTGGTCGGCTACGTAATTGTACGAGGCGGCGGCATAGGGATACTGTCCGCCAGCGCCCTGAGTATCCAGGAACTCAGCCAGCATGTGGGTGTCGACCAGCGGCGTGACCGCGTCAAATTCGTTCGAGCGCGGGCAGCCGCCAAAAGCCAGCCAGTACAGATCCGGGTCGAAGACGGGATTGCCGTCAACGGCGCGGACGGTCGGTGCCACCTGGTTCTCGATCATCGGCGTCACATCGCCCGAGTGCACCTCGACCCCCAGCCAGTCGGCGAGGAAGGCTTCGGTCAAGGGATCAGATTCAGCCAGATCCGAGGCTAGACCGTCACCTGTGAAGTACGCATTCTTGCCGCCTTGCCGTAGCCAGCTGTCGAGCACCTGCACATCCCTGGAGACGTCGGCCCAGTCGCCGCCAAAGCCCAGGGTGGTGTGAGCCGCCTCGCCCGAGGAGTAGAGCATCACGTCGTAGCCGGCGAGCAGCTCGGGTGTCGCCCTTCCGCCGAGTCCCTGCCCGGAGCCCCATTCGGGTTTGTTGGTGAAATAGAGATCGTACTGCTCGCCGCTCCAGTATCCCTTCGCCTGGAGCGCCTTGGTCCACTCGTTCTCGCCGCCGCCGTTGCCGAAATCGTTCCAGAACAGGATGCGCGGCTGGTCGCCGGGAATCGCGCTTCTGAGCGTCGGTAAGGCACGCACCGTGAACAGGCTGTTGTAGCTCAGTTCGTCGGTGAAATCGCCAAATCCGGTCGTATCCGCGGGGAAGATCGCAGTGCCGATGTCGCCGGCGACGTCGTCCCGCGCTTCGATGTAGTAGTGGATGATGTCACCCGGGAAGAACCAGCCGGTATCGGGCAGATCGAAGGAATAGTAGGTGCTGATTACGTACTGCGTTCCCTCGACGCTGCCGCTGGTCGGAAAACCGCTGCGATACGGGTCGAAGACGGGATTGTTCTTCATGGTATAGAACAGACGGGGTGTTCCGTGCAGGACCGACCCGGCCCGTACCGGCGTGATCCGGCAGACAACCGAATCGCCCGGGTCGATAGTTTCGCCATCAAACGAGATGTTCCGGGCCATGTCGAAACGGCACCAGGCAGAGCCCAGGTCCAGCGGGTCGATGGAGCCCGCCTCGGGGAAGGTGTCCTGAGCGAGTTCCAGGTCCCGGGCGTTGAACGACGGTCCGCGGTGATCGTACACCGCCAGCGAGACGTTGTCGTAGTACGGCGCCGGGTGACCGTCAGGGCCGATCGAACCGCAGACAGCTATTTGCCAGACCATCAGCTGTATCTGAACATGCGTGGGTCCTTGCTCGAGGACGTCGGTGACGTTGAACTCGTAGCGATCGTATTCCGGACCACCGAGATACAGGAAATTATCGGATCGCCACGGCGCGTGTTCCAGATCGTCCGGATCGCCGGTGTTGATCGAACGGACACCCCACACGATGAACACCTGCGAGGAGGGGAGAACGGCCGGCTCGTGCTTGTACGCGTCGAAACGCAGGATCGCGCCGGCCATCCCGCCGGCGGGCCACTCGATGACCGGCGAGATAACGGCGTTCTGGATCTGATAGTCCTCGCCGGCGAGGCCGCCGTCGGGGGTCACGACCCAGCCATCGGGTCCGTAACACCACGTGATACAGGGCGAGCCGCCGGTTCCCGGTACGACGATGCCGTCGTCGATGAACACCACCTGGGGGCTGCGGTTGGACACGCACGGATCGAGGTCCTCCAGATCGGACATGATCTGGGCGAAATCTCCGACGTAGGGTGCCTCGCCGACGGTCCAGTCCACGTCGTCGGGATTCTCGAAATCATCGAATGACACGACTTCGTCCTCGACGTAGACCGTGACGTCGTCGAGCTGGATGGCGCCGACGGTGGGATAGCTGCAATCCTCATCGGACCAGCCGCCGTCCGACGTGAACCCCCAGCGCAAGCGTATCGTATCGCTGTCGGGGCCGACATAGTCTACAGGATCGACACTGAAAGCGAGGTCGATCGCCTCGTGGATGAATTCGCCGTCCCAGCTCGCGATCTCGATGGGACCGGTGTCCGTGTCGACCAGGAAACGTACATAGTCGTATAAAGTTTCGGTATCGATATTCGCCACCGCGGTGATTCGCATATCGGTCGCGAGCAACGGATCGGGTGCGGTCGTCTCGAAATCCAGGTACTCGGCCCAGAGGTTGCCGTATCCGCCTTCCTCGTCGTCCGGCCCACAGGTGGGGATCATGTCGCCGCACCACATGGCGTGGTTGCCCGGGCCATGGCCGTTGAGGTTCTCGGCGTGGTAGGTGTCGATGTGCCAGAGCCCGCCCTCGCCACGGGTATAGTCCTTCGAGGTCCAGCCGTGCCAGTGTGGCAAACCGCTGGCCGTCTCGAAGCGGCCCTCGAAGGTACCAGGACCACCGAGTGCGTAGACGGTATCGACCTCGGTCTTGGCGGCGAGATCGCCGGCCGCAGACATGCGTAGCGACGCAGGTTCGGACGCGAGCTGGAGCCCGGCGATTCCCGTACTGCCGCTGCCGACGCGTAACTCGGCGGCGGTGACGTCATCGACTCCGAGGCTGCCTAGTAAAGCCAGCAATGAAACAACAAGCGCCACGTGGACAGGCGCCCTGAGCTGGTTTGACCACCTTGCGGCGCGTATCGAATAAGCTGTCGTAACCATCGAGATCCCTCCTGGATTCGGATCGCCAGCGCGTGTGGTGGGGATTCGTCTGCGGTGTATTCGCCGTACGATCCGGTTTCTAACAGTATAACATACAAAAATTATCGGGAATATCGACCCGCCGCCAGCGGATCGACAAATGAACGTCGGTATGGTACATACGGACGTAGGTAGCCGGTTGATTCCGGCAGAAGAACGTCGCGAGAGCGTTTATCATACCCGGTACAGGAGGGTGCGATCATGGGCAAGGTGGTCTCGTGTATTGCTGTGTTATCAGCGCTGTGTGCGGTCCTGTTCGGGGGCGGCTGTGAAGAAGACGGTCTCGGGCTGGATCCGTTTGACGGCATCACGGAAACGGACGAGTCGGGCGCCGTGATCAGCGAAGATCCCGGCGACTGGTGCTGGACCGATCCGACCGAGGGTACGGATAGCGGTGGTTATGTCCGCGTCGCTCCGATCGCCTTCTCGCTACCATGCAGCACGGCCGGCGAGTCCGCGTCGTTGATCATGACGCTCAGGAACGAACATGCACACGACGTGACGGTGACGACGTCGTGCACCGATGCGGCGATGAGTATCGATCCCGAATCGGCCACGGTCACGGCCGGCGGGTCGTTCGAATTCGATGCCACCTTCACTCTGGCGGGCGAGAACGTACACTCCGGCGAGATCGTGTTTACCGCGAGTCCGCCAGATACGTCGCTGACTGTCTACTTCGAGGCGGGTGTGGTACCGGAATGGGTAGACAGCGGTCCCGATATCGCCGAACAGGTTCCGGCGGCCGCGGGCATGCGGCCAGCGTATCCCAATCCGACAGCTATGACGACCACCATCTGCTTCGACGTGCCGGCAGCGATCTCGGTCGTCGTCGAGATCTACAGCTCACCTTCGCGGGTGCTCACGGAACTGGTCAACGGCGCGCTGGCGGCCGGGCGACACTGCGTTACCTGGGATGTGTCGGACGTGCCACCAGGGATCTACAAATGTTACCTGCGCGCCGGCGAGTTCACGTGCCAGGGCGATATCGAGGTGCAGTGAGTGCTGCTGCACGAGCCGATTCTCTTCACTTGAGCAAGGTCAGCTTGTGAACCCGTGACCAGTCGCCTGCGCGTGCCTCGCAGAAGTAGACACCGGCCGCCACGGCGCGGCCGTCGGCGTCTGTGCCTTCCCAGAAGACGTGGCCCGGCCCGGCGTCGACGGGCTCGTCCACGAGCGTGCGCACGAGTTGTCCGCGCAGGTCGTAGATGCGCAGCAACAGCCGCTCACGCGTGGGCAGAGTGTAGTCGATTCTCGTCTTCGGATTGAACGGATTCGGGTACACGCTGACCGTCGGCGTGCCGGCCGCCGGGACGTCGGTCGGCGGCTGTACGGGGTTGCCGCCCAGCGCCAGGTAGATTTCCTCGAGCACGCCCACCCGGTCGGGTAGCGGCGCCTGGTCCTTGACCGCCAGCGGCGCCGTCTGGATGTGCATCAGATCGTACGGCAAGTACACGGTGCGACTGCCGCTGGTCGGTTCGTGGAAGTAGGTTCCCGCTGCCAGGGAATATTGCCCGCCCTGACCGTCGGGAGCGAGGAACTCCGCGATCCGCTCACACGCGTCGATCTCGACGGCATCGAAGTCGGTGTAGCCGGGACAGCCGGCATGGGCGAGCCACCGCCGGCCGGCGCTGAATACGGTGTTGCCGGGCACGGCCGCAACCCGGGGCGAGATCTGGTTCTGGATCAGGGGTGCGACGTCGGTGCCGGTACAGGTAACCGACAGCCAGTCGTCGACGAAGGCGCTGGTTTCCGGACCGTCGTGGACCAGGTCGTACAGCAGATTGTCGCCGGTCAGCAGCGCACCTTTTCCTCCCTGCCGCAACCAGGCGTCCAGCAGCCCGACGTCGTCGGACGGATCGCCGTAGTAGTCGCCGTGGCCCAGGGTACGGTCCCGCAGATCACCGCAGGTATAGAAAAGCTGGTCGTACCCGGCGAGCAATTCGGGGGTCGCGCGTCCACCCAGCCCGTTGCCCACCGCGGAACTGGGACCGTTGGTGTAGTACAGGTCGTAGTCCCGCCCTTCGACCAAACCGAGCAGGGTCATGGCCCAGATCCACTTTTCCTCGCCGCCGCGATTGGCGAAGTCGTTCCACAACAGGATTTTCGGCTGTTCGCCGGGTTCGTGGCCCTGAACAGTGGGCAGGGCGCGTACGATGTAGCTGCTGTCGTAACGCAAGGCGTCGGTGAAGTCGGAATAACCGGAGGTGTCGGCCGGCATGGTCGACGTGGTGGTCACCCCGCCGAGTTCGTCGGTGCCTTCGAAGTAGTAGTGGATCACGTCGCCCGGGAAGAACCAGCCCGTGTCGGGCAGATCGCAGGCCCAGTGCCCGCCGTCGACCGGCCAGCAGGCGACGCGACCCTCGGTGGGGAAGCCGCTGCGGTAGGGATCGAACAGCGAATTGGCTTGCATGCGGTAGACCAGGTCCGGCGGGCCATCCAGGGTCGAGCCGGGGCGGACCGCCGCGACGTCGAAGATGATCGAATCGCCGGGATCGTTGCGCAGCGTGATGGGCTGCGCGATGTTGCGCGCCATGTCGAAGCGGCACCAGCTCGTGCCCGGATCAGCATGGTCGATGGCGCCGCGTTCGGGGAAGGTGTCCTGCGCCCGGTCCACCTCGCGCGAGCTGAAGGCCGGGCCGTGATGATCAAAGCTCAGGAAAGCCACGTTGTCGAAGTAAGGCGCAGGCGAGGCGTCGTCGCTCGGCCACCAGAAAGAATACACCTGCTTCACGAACAGGAGAATCTGCACGTGGGTGCACCCGGGTTCGAGCAGGTCGGTCACCATCTCGTCGTGACGGCGGTATTCCGGCCCACCGTAGTATACCCAACCTCGGCTGCGCCAGTCGGCCGAGGCCAGGTCGTCCGGGTTGCCGGTGGCCACCGAGCGCACACCCCAGCCATAGAAGACGAACGCCGAGTCAGGGTCGATCAACCCGTGCACGTAGACGTCGAACTGGAGCATGCCACCCAGCTGGTCCGGGTGTTGCCAGGCGATGGGCGGCGAGAAAACCCCGTTGTCGATCTTGTAGTCGTAGCCGGCCAATCCGCCGTTTGGATTGACGACCCAGCTGTCGGGCCCGTAGCACCAGTTGACGCACGGCGAGCCGCCCGTACCCGGCACGATGATCCCATCGTCGATGAACAGCGCCTGCGGACTGCGGTTGCCGAGGCACGGATCGAGTTCCTGCAGGTCGTCCATGATCTGGGCGAAATCGCCCACGTAGCGGCCCGTTTCCGCCCGCCAGTTTTCGGTGACGGTGCCCTCGAAGTCGTCGAAGGCGACGATCTCGTCGTTGAAGTACACGGTCAGATCGTCCATCTGTACCGCGCCCACACTGGCGAAGCTGCAGTCTTCATCGGACCAGATCTCGTCCGAGGTGAATTCCCAGCGCAGGTGGATCTGGTCCTCGTCCGGGCCGACCAGGTCGTCGGCCGCCACGGCGAAGGTCTCGTCGATGGGTAGATTCAGCGCGGCGCCTTCCCACCAGGCGACTTCATACATGCCGGTCCCGCCCTCGTAGAAGAGCTTGAGGAAGTCGTATGCGATTTCGGTGTCCAGGTTCGCCGCCGCGGTGACCCGCACCGAGGTTGCGGCCTCGGGATCGGGGGCAGCACCGTAGAACTCGAGATAGTCGACCCAGTCGTTGCCATAGCCGCCCTCTTCGTCCGGAGGCGGACAGGCGGGGATCATCGCCCCGCACCACATGGCCTGGTTACCCGGACCGTGATCGTTCAGGTTTTCGGCGTGATAGGTGCTGATGTGCCAGTGGGTGTCTTCCTGACGGGTGAAGTCCTGCGATGTCCAGCCGTGCCAGTCCGGCGTACCGGCCGGCGACTCGAAGCGACCTTCGTGGGTACCCGGTCCGCCGAATATGTAGAAGCTGTCGACCTCGGTGCGCGTGAAGTGGCTTCCCGCACGGTGTCGCGTATCGCCGGCCTGCGAGCGGGTATCGCGCATCAGCGACCTGTCCCCCCGGGGGGCACGCTGGTCGGCGACGGCTGGGCGGGCGCCGCGGGCGGCCGCGCCGAACAGGAGCAACGAAACCAAAAACGTTGTCGCGAGCAGGTGAATCGGGGATATATCCCGCCGACGCGTTGCTTTCATGTTCCACCCTCCTCGAACCGGTAGCAATCGGTCGCGTGGTGTGTATTCGGCCGTGGACGGGATATCTAACACAACTCCATGATTATAGCATATCTGGCCGGACTGCGATGCAGCGACCGGGGTTTCCCCAGGCCGGCGGGTAATGACAGTCACGGGTGACGGTCGAGGGTGACGGTCAAGGGTTGCCATCCCGGTGGCCGGGACGGTATTCTGGCCGGGGTACGTAAGAATATACGCTCCGCTTCGAAAGGTAACGGCATGACCAGAATGATGCGCCTGATTCCGCTTCTGCTGTTGATCGTGACGCTGGCCGCCTGCGGTTCGAGTACGTCGAGCCGGATGTCCGCGGCGCCCGAGGCCCCGGCAACGCCCGCGGCAGAGGCGACGCCTGCGCAGCCGGCGCCACCGTCACCGCCGACCGAAATCGCCGGACTCGAACTCGCCGCGCCGATTCCCGTCGATCCGGCAGTGACCATCGGCACACTGCCCAACGGGCTGACCTATTACGTGCGCCCCAATCAGAAGCCGGAGCAGCGCGCAGCCTTGTTCCTGGTCGTCAGCGCCGGCTCGGTGGACGAGGACGACGACCAGCTCGGTCTGGCCCACATGGCCGAACACATGGCCTTCAACGGCACGGCGAACTTCCCGGAGCAGGCACTCATCGACTACCTGGAAAGCCTGGGCATGGCCTTCGGCCCGGAGATCAACGCGTTCACCAACTTCAACCAGACGGTCTACATGTTGCAGGTGCCGACCGACGACGTCGAGTTGCTGGACAAGGGCCTGCAGATCCTGTACGAGTGGGCGCATCTGGTGAGCTTCACCGACGAGGAGATCGACCTGGAACGCGGCGTCATCATCGAGGAATGGCGTCTGGGCCTGGGCGCCGACGACCGTATCTGGAACGCCCAGCTGCCCGTGCTCTTCAAGGGATCGAAATACGCCGACCGCGCCACCATCGGTGATCCCGAGATCGTCAAGAACTTCGAGTACGATGTCATCCGCCGTTTCTATCGCGACTGGTACCGGCCCAGCCTGCAGGCGGTGCTCGCGGTGGGCGATTTCGATCGCGACACGGTGATCGCCAAGATCGAGAAGCAGTTCGCCGATCTGGCCGATCCGGCCGATCCACGACCCCTCGAACAGCCGCCGGTCCCGGACCACGACGAGATCCTCGCCTCGGTGATCACCGATATCGAAGCGACGACGACCAACGTGGATATCACCTGGAAACACGAGCCCCGGATTACCGAGACACTGTCCGACTGGCGCGAGAATCTGGCGCTGGATCTGGGCATGGCCATGCTGCGGGCCCGTTTCGACGAGATCACCGAAAAACCCGACGCACCGTTCACCATGGCCTATGCCAGCGATCATCAGTACACGCGCACCAAGGGCGCCTTCGGCATCTTCGCCTACGTGCCGGAGAACCGCGCCGCCGATGCCGCCGCCGCGCTGCTGACGGAAACCGAACGGGTGCGCCGGCACGGTTTCACGACCACCGAACTGGAGCGCGCGCGTATCAGCCTGTTGCGACGTCTGGAACGGCGCGCCCACGAGGCCGGCAAGACCGAATCGCGCCGCTGGTGTTTCCAGTACATGAACCATTTCCTGCGCGACCGGCCCATCCCGGGACCGGTCTATCAGTATGAACTCGCCTCGGCGTTGCTGCCGACCATCACCCTCGAGGAGATCGAAACGATCGTCGTGGGCTTGATGACCGACCACAACCGCGTGCTGATGGTGTCCGGCCCGGAGAAGGAAGGCGTCGCCTATCCCAGCGAGGAAGCGCTGATCGCCATGACCGCCACCGTGGCCGGTCAGGATATTGCGCCGTACGAGGACAAGACCGTCGATCAGCCCCTGGTCGCGGCCACACCGCAACCCGTCGCCGTCACCGCGCGTGCCAGCGACGAAGCGCTGGGCACCACCACCTGGACTCTTGCCAACGGCGTTCGCGTCGTGCTCAAACCCACCGATTTCAAGAACGACGAGGTGCAGATGCGGGCCTACGGCTGGGGTGGCACCTCGGCCATCGCGGACGCCGCGCGCTACCGCCAGCTCGCCCAGGCGGCCAACATCGTCGGCTCGAGCGGCGTGGGCGCCTTCGATCCGGTGTCGTTGCAGAAAAAGCTCACCGGTAAGGTCGTCAACTGCTGGCCGTACATCTACGGCAACGAAGAGGGCTTTCGCGGCAACGCCTCGCCGCAGGATCTGGAAACCCTCTGCCAGCTGGTGTATCTCTACGCCACATCGCCACGCGAGGACCCCGAAGCCTTCGCCGCTTACCAGGACCGCATGCGCACCTGGTACGGCAATCGCGACGTGGATCCCATGAACGCCCTGCGCGATACGGTACGGGTGCTGGTCAACGGTCACGATCCGCGTTACGCGCCATTCACCATCAAGGACATCGATAACGCGGACCTGAGCGGGTCGCTCGAACTCTTCAGGGATCGTTTCGCCGACTGCGGCGACTTCACGTTCTACTTCGTCGGCAATGTGGAACCGGTCGCCTTCGAACCGCTGGCCGCCACCTGGCTGGGCAATCTGCCCGCCGTCGGCCGCCAGGACAGCTGGACCGACCGCTCGCACGAACTGGTCCGCGGCGTGGTGCAGCAGACGGTGGCCAAGGGGCTCGAGCCCAAAGGCTACGTACAGATGGTTTTCACCGGCGAAGCGCCGTGGTCGTCGGCGCAGGAATACGCGCTGGAGTCGTTGATCGCCAGCCTGCGCATCCGTCTGCGCAAGATCATCCGCGAGGAAAAAGGCGGCACCTACGGCGTGCGCATTCGCGGCAGTCTGAATCGTATTCCGCAAGAGCGCTACCGCCTGGACATCGGCTGGGGCTGCGATCCCGAGCGTACCGATGAACTCTACGAATCCGTCCAGCAGGTCCTGGCCGACTTCCGGGCCAACGGACCGGACGAGGAAACTCTGACGAAAGTCCGCGAGACGCAGCTACGCGAGGACGAGACCAACGTGCAGGAGAACCGTCACTGGTTGCGTTCACTGCTCGACGCCGACATGAACGAAACCGATCCGGGACACATCCTCAAGCTGGCCGACCGTGTCGCGACCCTCGATGTGGCGCTGGTACACGAAGCGGCCAAGCGGTACCTGGACGCGGAGAATTTCGTGAAGGTGGTGTTGTTGCCGGAGGGGGAGGGGAGTGAGTAGGGGCAGGTCGGCGGTATAGCCCAGGCGTCGTCTTCGATTGCCGCACGTGTCTCAACAGGGCACGTGCGGCCGGCGACCGAGATGCCCCCGGGGGCAATCATGGAAGCAACGATCGGCAGCAACACCCTCACTCCCACCGATCAAACCCATAACACCACAATCGCCGATCACGGTAATCATCCCCACCCAGCCCGAAGCTCAGGCGCAGGCTCCAGGCGGTGCCTGACAGATCGTTGTAGGCGTTGGTCTCGTAGCCGACCTTGTCGAGGCGCCAGTCGAGGCCCACGAAACGGTTGACGCCCAGACCCCAGTAAAGGCGATAGCCGGCTCCGATACTGGTGTTCAGCGCGCCGCGTGTCGTCTTCTCGTCGGCGAAGGGTTGCAGGGCGTCGTAGCCGAGGCCGGCGAAGACATCAACGCCGTGGTGGCGCGTGCGCAGCAGGGAGACGCCGCTCTCCAGCCCGATGTAGAACGACGTGTAGTGGGTGGTGCTGGGGAACTCGCCGCCGTCGTGAATGATGTACTCGCGGTCCACGCCGAGAAAGCGGTACTCCGCGAGGAAGCGGGCGAGGAAGCGATGCTTGCGGTAACCGAGCAGGCCGCCGACCGTGGGGTGGGATTCCAGCGCGCGCAGGCCGTCGCGCGGTTTCCACAGGCCGGCATAGGCGGCCACCTCGATGTCGGCCATGTCGCGCAGGCGGGCGAGGTCCTGGTCGTAGTAACGGCGCAGGTCGGTGTCCCGGTACGCCGGGCGGCGCAAACGCACGAACAACGAGTCGACGTCGCCAGCGTAGAACTGGCAGAACAACTCTTCGAGGCTGCGGCTGTCGGTGTGGGGCAGGAGTTGGTCAGCCAGATCAGCGGTGAACGTGTTGTAATCCGGATAGCCCGGCGTGTACTCGACCAGTGTCGGCGGGTAGGTGGGCGCGGCGTTCCACGACGGAAAATCTTCACCCTCGGGATCCCAGTGGAAACGGATCAGATCCTCGAGCACGGTGTCGTCGTAGATCGTCTCGTCGAAGCTGTCATTCCAGATCAGCGCCAGGATGCGGCTGCGCGTCAAGGCCTCGGCCGGCCCGCACATCTTCTCCCAGTAGTCGAGCATGGCGAAGACCGAGTCGGGTTTGTTCTCGTAGAAGAACCGGGGGACCAGATCGAAGCAGTTGAAACTGACGTCCTTGCAGTCGAGGGCGTAGCTCGTCATGTATCGATCCAGGTCGGCAGGTGTGTCCTGCGCAGCGGCGATTGTCCCGGTCGCGGCCAGGATCGCGGTCAGCGTGAGCGACATGATCTTTGCGAGCGAGCCGTGATGACAGCGATTCACGTGAACCGTTCCCTTGTGTGCATGGCCGGCTCCGCGACGGACCTGCAGACCGGCGCCGGGTCGGGCTCAGAAAAATCGTGATGCCGCGCGAACCGCTTTCCCGCGGGCGCGACCCATTGTACAGGGAGTGGAAAAGCCCCGGCAAGCAACACCTTGTTGCTGCCTTTGCCACCTGACGCTGCCGGCCACGCCTTTGTCCGCTGACCGATAAAAGAAGCCGACCGAGCATGGCCCGGTCGGCATAACGGCGTGCCGGTGGGGGATTGGAGGGAGATACCGACAAGCCGCAAATCGTCCAGAAATGCGTACGTGTCTCACTTTTCTCCACGTACGAATATAGGCGAATTAGCAGACCGATTCAACTACTATATCCATTTATATTCTAAAAATTCCCGTTTTTCTTTCATTAAAGTAAATGAATATGCACAATGTATCTCAATTTCTGACCGGCACCGTTAGCGATTTCGGTATTTATCTGTTTATCTATTGAACCTGGGAGACATACGCAACTGCCGCTGGTACTTCTCGGACGGACTACGAGATACGAATTGAATCCAGCCGCTGCAGACAGTAGCTTTGGTACCGCCTGGCAGCGGATGCTCGCCGGTACCGGTACCGCCGCAATCGATTACCGACCTGGAGGCTCGATGCCCGCTAAACTCGTCAAACGTCTTCTGATCGCAAGCCCACGTGGTTTCTGCGCGGGCGTGGAACGGGCGATTGCCGTCGTCGACCGCCTGCTGGATCAGGCGGTCTCGCCGCTCTACGTGCGCAAGGAGATCGTGCACAACCTGGCCGTGGTGGAAGATTTTCGCCGTCGCGGCGTGGTGTTCGTCGACGATCTGGACGAGATACCCGACGGCGCCACGGTCGTCTTCAGTGCCCACGGCATCTCGCCGGACGTGCGACGTGAGGCCGAGCGCCGCAGCCTGCGCACCATCGACGCGACCTGTCCGCTGGTCACCCGTGTCCACGATGCTGTAATCCGCTATTCGGCGGCCGATTTACAGGTGGTGCTGATCGGCCATCCGGGCCATGACGAGGTCCTCGGGACCATGGGCGAAGCACCCGATTCGATCACGCTGATCACGGACAAGGACGATGTCGACCGGCTGGAGTTCCCACCCCATACACGAGTCGCCTACGTCACCCAGACCACCCTGAGCGTGGACGAGACCCTGGATATCGTACAAGCCCTGCGGAACCGTTTCCCGGAACTGGTGGTGCCGCCGCGCAGTGATATCTGTTTCGCCACCCAGAACCGTCAGGATGCGGTCAAGGCGCTGGTCGAGCTGGGTATCGAACACCTGCTGGTGGTCGGATCGGCTAACAGTAGCAACAGTATGCGGTTGTGCGAGGTCGCCCAGAAGCTGTCGGTACCGGCCAGCCTGGTCGATGGTCCGGATGATGTACAGCTTTCCCGCTTGGCGGACCATTCGTGTATCGGGCTGACCGCCGGGGCGTCGGCGCCTGAACATCTGGTGGCCGCCGTCGTGCAGAAACTGCGTGACGCCGACTGGCAGAGCGAGCAGATCCTCACTCTGGAGGAAGAGGTTCGCTTCAGCCTGCCGAAAGAGTTGCGGGACGACCGGGAGTTGCGGGACACCGTCGAGTAAACCAGTTAGTTAAATATCTTTGAATCATATTGACTCGATGTTTTTCTGTCCTTAACTTAACTGCACCAGTTCAAGGGGGAAAGCAACGGACGCCCAACCGGTTCGAGGTCGATAATGGAAGAAAAACTCTATGAGATGCAGGCGGAACTGTGCAAAACACTGTCCAACCCCAAACGTCTGGAAATCCTGGATATCCTGAAGGAGCGGCAGGAGATCTCGGTCAATGATCTGGCGGAACTGCTCGAGATTCCCAAGGCGAATACATCGCAGCACCTGGCGGTACTGCGCCAGGCCGGCGTGGTCAATACGAGAAAAGACGGCATCAATGTCTATTACAGCCTGCGCTCGGTGAAGATCTCGGAAGCGTGTACGCTGACCCGGCAGATTCTGCTGGAGCGGCTGGAGGCGCAGGTGGGATTGACCGATCTTATCCGTCGAAGTGATTCCTGATCTGTCGCTATCGACGCCGGCGCTAGCCCGTCATCGCATTCCCGGTGGCCGATGACCATAAGGTGTGTACGAGTTGCGTGACCGTATCGACGCTAAGCGTCGCGGCGCGAAGGCGTGGCTCGACCGCCTGTAGTACCCGTTGGCGAACGGATTGCTTAGCAAGGATTTCGCGGGCGTCGATAAAACCCTCGACCGCGAAGTAACGGCGCAGACCTTCGGTCTTGTCTTTCCGAAACCCTTTGACTTTCCCCGCCGACAGGTCGGCGAGCAGGCGACCGCCGTCACCCGCCACCTCGTCACACAGCAGCGCCACTTCGGCCAGGAACCGATCGCTGACCGTACCGCTGTCCCGCAACACCTGGGCGTCCACCGGCCGGCCGCGCCCGATACGCCAGTTCTCGACGAAGGCCTCGGCGAGCCGGCAGCGACCTTCGAGCAGCTCGAGTTGTTCGGTGGTCAAGGTGCCGGCGGCCGCCAGAGAATCGTGTAGTTCGCGCAGTTGCCCCACCGTGTCGACGCGCGTCTCGAGCAGCGTGTGCAGGAGCGGCAACTCGTCGCGCAGCAAATGGAACAGATGGATCTCGCCGACCGGTCGTTGCGGCAAGAAGCGCGGCACCTGGAGCAGGGCGCCGTATGCGCCGGCGCTCTGACTCGTGTACGGCGGCACCACCGGCAACGGTTCGACGTCGAGATCCGTGTCGTCGGCCCGTGTACTCAGACCTCGCAGCTGCGCCAGATCGATCCGGTGCGGCGCGTCGAGTCCGAGCGACCGCGCGGCTCGTTGCCAGGCCCGCACGTCGGCGGGATTGCTCGTCAGGTAAAAGATCTGTCGATCTTCTTGTGCAGCCAGTGCGAGCAGGCTGCAGGCGATGGCATGAAATCGCTCGGGATCGCTCGCGGTCAGCGATTCGTCGAGAAACAGAGGCGGCTTGATCTCGCGCTCGTGTTCGAAGATGAAGGCCAGACGCGCGGCCAGCAGCAGCTGCGCGCGCGTGCCGTCGGAAAGCTGGCGCAGGGAACGGCCTTCGCCGGCGGCTGTGTCCACGACCCGGAACTCGGCCTCGCGCCCGTCGTCCTGCACCACCAAACGGTAGCGGCCGAAGGTGAAGGTCTCGAACAGTCGCCGGGCGCGCAAAAGCAGCGGCGGCTGGATGGTCGATTCGTGTTCGGCCGCGATCTCGGCGAGCAGCAGCGCACCGACGTTTCTGTAGATCTCATCGTCGCAGATGGCCGAGAGCGCTTCTCGGGTACGATCCAGCTCGGCCAGCGATTTCTCGATGGTCACCTCGCCGCGGGCGCGTTCGACCTCGGCCTTGATGCGCCCGATCTGCTCGCTCAATGCCGTCTGGCGATCGGCGGCCGCCCGCTCGCGCTCGATGTGTTGCCCGATATCCTCCAGTGAATATTCCGACCACGGCTTCTGCCCCTCCGGACCGCTGGACGGTACGGGTAGCTGCTGCAGGTCGGCCAGCTTGCTCTCGAGGTCGAGACGGCGCTGGTTACGGTCGTCGAGCGCAGCGCGGAACGACGGCTGTTGCCGGACGAGTTCGGCGAGCCCCGGGTCGTCGTCGAGTTCCAGCTCGAGCCGCGAGAAGTGCGCTTCGATTCGGGACCGCTGCCGGGCGGTTGCGGCCGCGCCTTCCTCGAGATGCCGTCGTTCGCGCTCGAGGAGCTCCAGCGCGTTGCTGTGTTGCTGGTTGCGCCGGGCCAGCTCGTCGATATAACGCCCGGCCGCGACCGGATGCGCCACCGGCTGGTCGCCGCGGGCGCTGATGAAGGTATTGATTCGCTGCAGTTCCGTCGCCAGCTCGTGCTCGATGTGTTGCGCTTCCGCGGCAGCGCCGACCGTCGCCGTCCGCGCTTCGTTGAAGGCCTGGGCGCGCTGGGCGTAGACGAGCAGCTCGAGATCGTCGGTACCGGGATCGATACCGAAATCGGCGACCAGTCGGGATCGCTCCGCGGCCAACGCGACTCGCTGCTCCCGGGCGACACCGCTTTCCGCGACGAGGTGGGCTACGAGGTCGTGCTTGAGGTGCTGAATCTCTGCGTCACGCAGGGAACCGCCGAGTTCCTGCTTACACGAGCGAACCTGCTCTTCGGACCACGTCGTTGGCGGCGGCATTCCGCCGGCCGTGAAAGCGGCAACACAGCGCGCTCGTTCGCCACGGTCGCGTCGCCGAACGGGATCCAGCAATCCGGCCAGCAGGACGGCCAGTCCGCCGAGCAGGCCCAGCCCCGCCGGCAGCCAGCCGATATACCGACCGGCGGCCGGCATGAATCCCGGTACGAGTATCATTCCCATGCCCAGCGCGCCGAGCAGCACACACACGCAGAGGCTCACGTACCACCACCGCTTCGAGGCGATGGCAGGACTCGCCGCGAGCCAGCGTTCGAGAATCGCGATGGCGTCGCGCAGCGCCTGGCGATCGGGCAGCTCGGCAGCCGCCCGGAGCTTCTCGTTGCGGATCAACTTCTCGAGGGTTTCACCGACGAGCGAGTTCGCGGTACTGCGGCGATGGTACTGCTCGACGGCTCGTAGCGCCGGCATATCGACAGCGGCGCGCTGATCCTCCGTCCACGCTGGGTCGAGCCGACCCCCGGCCTCGGCGAGCCGAGCTTGGGCGGCGGTCAGCTGGTCGGTGGCGCGATCGAAACGGTTCTGCAGGTCCCGACACTGGTTGACGGACGTACGCCAGCTATCGATCTCCGCGACGGCGAGCGGACCGGAGGGCAAGCCGGTGGCGGCGATCTCGGCCTCGGCATCGCCAATCGCCTGGCGGCACGCGGCGGTCTGCTGCAGCGCTCGCTCGTGGGCGTCACGCAATTCGCGCAGCTGCTCCAGTTCGTTTTCCTGTACCGAGCGCATAACGGGGGGAAAGGTTTCGAGTGCTCGCTCGGCAGCGGCCAGATCGCGACGCGCGGCGAGCGCACGGCGGATCGCCGACAGCCAGTCGAGCCGTTCGGCGGCCAGCCGGCAGTCGGCGAGGTCGCGCTCCAGCGACCTCAGCGAGTCTTCCCGTTCGGCCAGTTCGTTCTGCCCTTGCGCCAGATCGGTGACCTGACGGCGTGCCTGCTGGAACGCCAGGCGGGCCTGGCGTCCCGCTCGCGGCGCGGACTTGAAACACTCGGTCTCGACACGATGCAGGTCGAAGCCGCCGGCCATCTGGCGGCGGATACTTCGGGCCAGACTGCTGTCGGTCGCACCGGCATCGCGCTTGAGCAGGTCGAGGATGCCGAGACGGTAACACGCTGCGTGGTGATCTTCGGGCAAAGCAGGCCGCTCGATCGCTACGCCGTCCAGTTGCCAGACGGTCCGGTCGGTCGCCTCGCGCCGCGCGTGCAGTCGGTCGCCGTCGAGCTCCCAGCCGGCGGTGACCGCAAAGGGGGTCAGCGGTTCGGCCCCGGGCCAGAGTAGCCCGGAGACGGCCCGGCAAAGGCTCGTCTTGCCCGATCCGTTCGGCCCGAGAATCAGATTCAATCCCCTGGTTGCAGCCAGGGTGAACGGCTGGTCGATGCCGGGCAGTCGGATCACCTGCAGCTCACGCAGACGCATCGTCGGCCTCCCGCTGGGCGAGCAGCTCGTCGAGTGCGCGGTACCCCGCCTGGAGCAAGACACGTTGCAGCGCGGCGTCGTCCGGATCGGGCAGGTCCAGTTCCAGGAAGCGCGACTGCCGGATGATCCGCAGCGCGCGTCGTCGCGCCCGCGCAAGCAACTCGCCGTCGCTGCCGTCGGCCGCTGCTACCGCCAGCAGCCGCCGGGCCAGCAATCCCGGCGGATCAGCGGCCGCGGCGAGTTCGCCGAGGTCGTGTTCGACGGTTGTCTCGTTGACGATCCGATCGAGGAAAACCATGGTCTCGCCACAGGGAATCACGCTGCCGACCAGAGATTCATCCCGCCGGGAATCGTCGCGCAGGAGGCGCTCGAGGGCGTGATAATCCGGTCGACGACCGGTCAGCCGGATGCGACAGCCGAGCGCGCGGGTCGTGCCCAGCTCGGCGGACAGTTCGGTGTAGCGCTGCTTCACACCGGCGACGACGTGTTCGAAAAGCCCGCTCAGGTCGTCGAGATCGGTGATCGGCACGTCGAACGACTCCCAGCGCAGAGGAGCCAGCGGCAGCTGGCGGCTCGTCATTGTGCCGTCATCGCCAATGCTCACCAGCCACGGTCCGTGGCAGCCGGTCTCGGTAGGATCGAGGCCGACCAGCGAACCGAGATAGCCCGGCGGCCGGCGTTCACCTGTTCGATCCCGCGCCCAGGGTGTGAGGGTAGGTTTGTGGATGTGACCGAGCAGCCAGGCATCCACGTCCGCGGCCGCGAGTTCCGCGCTGGTCACGGGGGCGTAGCGGCTGCCCGCCGCATCCAGATCGGCATGCAGGATGCCCAGCCGCGGTGCTGCGTCCAGGCGCGGCGGCAGACCGTCGGCCAGCGGCGAGGTGCTCACCTGCCGCTGCGGGAACGACCACCCCACAAGGCGCACCCCGACATTCCCCCGCGATACGACCGTGCCTTCGTTCCACACGCCGCCGGCGCCCAGGAGGTGGAAGTTGTCGAGAATCGTCGCCAGCCGTGGCAGAGCGACCACGTCGTGGTTGCCGGCGACGGCGAAGACCGGTATGCCGGCTTCGCCGAGCCGGCCGATGCCGTCCTGCAGATGGCCGAAGGCCTCGAACCGTGCATTGTCCGACTCGACCAGATCGCCGGCCAGCACCACGGCTGCCGGCTTGTTCTCCAGGGCATAGCGAATCGCCCGGCGCCAGGCCGCCGCCGGACCGAGCTCGCGGGGTTCGAGCCCGTAATGCGCCAGGGAGTCGGGGAGGCGCGCCGGAGAGCGTCCCAGGTGCATATCGCCGATCATCAGGATCCGGGTTGCCGTGTCCATCGCCGCCGAGTCGTCCTTTCCTGTCCCCGGGGGACAGGCACCATGCCGCCAGGAAGAAGGTCGTCGATAGCATTATGGTGCGCTGAAAAGGTCGCGTCCAGCGTTACCCGCCGGACGGGGGAGTGGGCAGCTACTCGACCAGCTTGATGATCTCCATGGTCTGGTCGATTTCGGTGGTGATGTTGTCCTTGAAGTCGTCGAGGTAGTCGACGTCGATATCGAGAATCTTCAACGCCTCGTCATCGAAATCCACCTCGGCATGGCCGCCGGGAGCGCCGTACCCGAGTTCGTAGGCCAGCACGTTGCCGGTATGCGCCAGTGCGGCCAGCTGGGGATGCTGCGACGAGCTTGTCGGGTTGTGGTGGCAGAACACCGCCTCGACCACGCTGGGGGGAAAGTCCCAGGCCCGAAACACGGATCTGGCGATGGTGGTGTGATTGATCTGGAAGAGGGCTTTTTCGGTGTCGTACCAGCTCAGCTGCTGTTCCCGGGCGACCTTGACGACCGAATCGAAGTCGGCGGCGAAATAGCGTTTGATGATCAGCTTGCCTACATCGTGGAGCAGGCCGACGAGAAAGGCCTCTTCTTGCTGGTTGACCGCCGTCTTGGCGGCGAGTTCCTTGCATATGGAAGCACTGGCGATGCTGTGCTGCCAGAACTTCGTCATGTCGATTCCGCCGGATTCCTCGTCCCCGAAATAGTCGAAAACGCTGGTGGCCAGGGCGGCACTGCGCACAGCCTGGAAGCCGAGAATAACCACGGCGCGACTGATGGTCTTGACCTGTTTGTTGTAGCCGTAGAATGCCGAGTTCACCAGGTGGAGAATCTTCGTCGAGAGCGATTGATCCCGGGCGATGGTCTCGGCCAGTTCCGGAACCGACACGTTGGGATCCTGCATCATACGAAAGAGTTCCTGATAGATGACGGGCAAGGTGGGGATATCCTTGATGATCCCCTTCAATTCACGGGGATGGATATCCAATAACGATTTCTCGATGGTCTTGACCACGGTCATACCCTTTACGGAAGACGGATTCGCATATCGTTACGGCTACTGTTCATCATGATATCGACTGTAGCTGGACGGACTTGAGAGAAGATGGGAAGAAGCCGGCTATCGAGGCAGGACGGCAGACGGTGTTACACGGCGTCACCGCTCCGCCGTTTCGATAAAGGCGACTCAGAAAAAGCGCAGATACGGCCCGGCGGCCGGTCTGGGCACACACTCGCCGATGCGTCGGGCACAGAGCACTCCTGCGTCCAGAACGGTTGCGATAAGGCTGTCGCAACGATCCGCCGGTACGGCCACCAGCAAACCGCCCGAGGTCTGGGGATCGTGCAGCAGGCCGCGCAGGTCGTTGCCCAGCGTTGGCGCGAATTCGATGCTGGCGTCGGTGAACGCGGCATTGACCTTCGTGCCGCCGCAGGTAAAGCCGGCGCCGCAGAGTTCGACGGCGGCAGGCAATACGGGCAGCGCGGTGGTGTCGATGACCAGCTGCAGGTCCGATCCTCTGGCCATCTCGAGTCCATGGCCCGTCAGTCCGAAACCCGTCACATCGGTAACCGCGGTGGCGCCCGCTTCGAACAACACGGTGCCCGCGTCGTTCGGCGCGGTCATGCAGGCGATCAGTGCCTCGTAGCCGGCGGGCGCGAGCTTGCCGGCCTTGCTGGCCGCCACCAGTGCGCCGGTGCCCAGCGGCTTGGTCAGTACCAGCGCGTCGCCCGCCCGGGCGGTGCAGTTGCGCAGGACGCGGTCGGGGTGCACGACGCCCGTGACCGCGAGGCCGAATTTGACCTCGCTGTCGCGCACCGTGTGTCCGCCGGCCACGGGGCAGTCCAGCTCGCTGCAGATATCGGCGGCGCCGGCCAGAATCTCGGCGAGCACTGCCGGCGCCAGGTCCTTTTCCGGATACCCGACGAGGTTGATGGCCAGCAATGGCCGGCCGCCCATGGCGTAAACGTCGCTCAGGGAGTTGGCGGCGGCGACCCGGCCGAAAGTACGCGGATCGTCGACCACCGGTGTAATGAAGTCGGCGGTGGAGATGATCGCCGTGGTGTCGTCCAGTCGGTAGACGGCGGCATCGTCCGCGGTCTCGAATCCCACGAGCAGGTTCGGGTTGGCGGTCGCGACAATCGGCTCCAGAAGTGCGGACAAGTCCCCCGGACTCAGTTTCGCCGCTCAGCCGGCGCTCTTGGCGAACTTGGTCAGGGCGACCTTCTGCTTGTCCGACATACCCGCTGCTCCTTTCTCACTCGCTGCTTGCCCGGCGTACGGCCAGCGCTGCTCGCTGTTCGCCTGCGCGGTCTACGCCTTTTTGCTGCGTTCGATCTTGGCCCACGTGTCCCGCAAGGCCACGGTACGGTTGAATACCAGCCGGTCGGATCGCGATTCCTTGCTGTCGGCGCAAAAATACCCGTTGCGCAAGAACTGGAAACGGTCGCCCGGTTGCGCCTCGGCCAGCCCCGGCTCGAGCTTGCAGCCGGTCAACAGGTCCAGCGATCGCGGATTCAAGTGCTGCCGAAACTCACCGTCTTCCTCGGGGAATGGTTCGGCGAAGAGATGATCGTACATGCGCACCTCGGCGTCCACGGCGTGCGCCGCCGACACCCAGTGCAGGGTGCCGCGGACCTTGCGACCGTCGGGCGATTTGCCGCCGCGAGACTCGGGATCGTAGCTGCAGTGCAGCTCGGTGATCTCGCCGGTCGTCTCGTCCTTGATCACCTCGTTGCAGGTAATGAAGTACGCGTGTTTCAGCCGCACCTCGTGCCCCGGTTTGAGCCGGAAGTACTTGCGGGGCGCTTCCTCGCGAAAATCTTCTTGCTCGATGTAGAGTTCGCGCGAGAACGGTATCTGGCGCCCGCCGGCCGATGCGTCCTCGGGATTGTTCTCGGCGTCGAGCATCTCCACCTGATCCTGGGGATAATTGGTGATGATCACCTTCAGCGGTCTCAGGACCGCCATCACCCGGTTGGACCGCAGATTCAGATCCTCGCGCAGCGCGAACTCGAGCAGGGCGATGTCCACGGTGCTGTCGCGCTTGGCCATGCCGATGCGGTCGCAGAACTCGCGGATCGAGCGGGGCGTGTAGCCGCGCCGGCGCAAACCGCTGAGGGTCGGCATGCGTGGATCGTCCCAGCCGGAGACATGTCCTTCCTCGACCAGTTGCAGCAGCTTGCGCTTGCTCATCACGGTGTAGGTCAGGTTCAGGCGCGCGAACTCGGTCTGCTGCGGTTTGTGCGGTACCGGCAGGTTCTCGATGAACCAGTCGTACAGGGGCCGGTTCACCTCGAACTCGAGGGAACACAGGCTGTGGGTGATGCCCTCGATGGCGTCGCTCTGTCCGTGGGCGAAATCGTACATGGGATAGATGTTCCAGCGGTCGCCCGTGCGATGGTGTGGTTCGCGCCGGATGCGATAGATCAACGGATCGCGCATCTTCATGTTGGCGTGGGCCATGTCGATCTTCGCACGCACGGTGTAGGTGCCGTCGGCGAATTCACCGGTCTTCATGCGTTCGAGCAGATCGAGGCTGTCGGCGATCGGTCGGTCCCGGTCCGGGCTCGGCTTGCCGGCCTGCTTCACGGTGCCGCGGTACTCGCGGATCTGCTCTTCGTTCAGACAGCAGACGTAGGCCTTGCCCTCGCGGATCAGGTGTTGCGCCCATGCGTAGAGCTGATCGAAGTAATCGGAGGCGAAATAGAGCCGGTCTTCCCAGTCGAAACCGAGCCAGCGGATATCCTCCTGAATGGAATCCACGTACTCGACGTCTTCCTTGATCGGGTTCGTATCGTCGAAACGCAGATTGCACAGGCCGCCATACTGCTCGGCGATGCCGAAGCTCAGGCAGATGGCCTTGGCGTGGCCGATGTGAAGGTAACCGTTGGGTTCGGGCGGGAAACGCGTGTGCACGCGGCCGCCGTGCCGCCCGGTGCGGACATCCGCGGCGACTTTCGAGCGGATGAAGTCCAGGTTCTCGTCGGCATCGGTCGCTTCGATTTCGGTTTCGGCAACCTCGCCGGCAGCCGCTGCCTCGTTCGGCTTCGCGGCGCCGCCGTTGTGATCGTCGGTCGGCGTATTCATCCCTCGGTCCTCGTTGTTGTGCGTCCGGCATCGCGCACAAGCGCCGGACGACCGTGTGATCTCGAATCGGTGAATAAGCTACGTGCTCATGCGCCGGATGTCCACCGGTCATCGTACCGCGCCGACTGACCTCATGCGCATTCTCCGGAACGCCGGCGCACGGACCGGGGGCGGGAAAATGTGCTGCCCGGCAGTCGGAAACCCTATAGGATAGGGCGCCAACCCGCAGGCCGCTGGTCGCGTTTTGCCCGCGCGCGAGGGCGGGATGTTTCCCGGGAATGCCGATCTCGAACCCACGAGGTGTGATTGTGAGTCTCTTGACGAACAGGTGCGAGAACTGGGCCGAGCTCGTGCTCGACAGCCCGCCCCGCAACGTGCTGTACCGCGAAACCCTGGTCGCGCTGGTCGACGAGCTGGCGGCCTTTGCCGCCGACGGTGCGCCGCCGTTGCTGATCCGCGCGCATGGCAAGCACTTCAGCACCGGCTATCCGATCCAGGACATTCCCGAGGAGATATTCCACAGCGACCCGGCGGTCCGGGCCGGTGCCGCCTTCGAGCGGGTGATGCAGGCGCTGATCGACTACCCGAGTCCCGTCGTGGCGGCCATCCAGGGCGACGCCTACGGCGGTGCGGTGGAGCTGCTCGCCTGTGTGGATCTGCGCGTGGCCGCAACCGGGGTTCGTTTCGCCGTGCCGCCGGTGCGTCTGGGCCTCGTGTACAGTCACACGGGTTTGCGACGGCTGATTCGCGGCTTCGGTTCAGCGCTCGTGCGCGAGCTGCTGCTGTGTGGCGAACCGGTCGACGCCGAGCGCGCGTTTGGCGCGGGCTTTCTCAACCATGTCGTGCCGGCGGCCGAGCTGCTCGCCGTCGCACAGGAGCTGCTCTCGGCCATCGCCAGGGGTGGTGCGGAGGCGTTGCGCGGCACGCGCCGCGTGCTGAATCTGCTCGAGGAAGTCGAGACCCTGCCGCCGGAGGCGATCGAGGCCATCGCGCAGCTACGCCATCGGTCTCATCGGAGCGAGGCGTTTCGGCAGGCGCAGCGGACTTTTCTGGAACGCAGAACGAAGGACGAAAACAGCGAGTAGCCGGCGGCGGTTGGCCGGGTTCATGTGCAGCGCCGGTACCCGGAAACCCGCCACGGGAAATCGTCAGCCGGCGGTGTACAGGTCAGAAATTGAAGACATCGAAGAATTCGAAGCTCATCTCGCCTTCTCGCGTGCGCGCCGCCTCGAAACGGAACTGGTTCGTCGCGAGATTCAGGTGGATGCCCGCGCCATAACTCTGCATGGCGCGGGTGGGCTCCGCCCCGTCGAACCAGGCGTCGCCCGCATCGGCGAACAGGTGCAGACCGACACCGAGCAGCTCGCCGTGCGGCGAGATGGGCATGAGGAAGAGCGGCGCACGATACTCGACACTCAGCACATACGCTGCTTCGCCTTCGCGGCTGGCCCACTTCTGGCCGCGAACCGTTTCCGGACCGCCGAAATAGAGCCAGTGCTCGAGGGGTGTGGGACCGTCGACGCGGCGTCCCCAGGCGCGCAGGGCGACCACATGATCCCAGGGCGTGGGCAGAAACACGCGTAGCTCACCGGCGATTTCGGTGAACGAGGCGAAGTCGTCGCTCACCCGACGACGCACGCGTAACCAGTCGAAGGTGCCGCGATTCGGAAAGTAGGGGTTGTCGCGGGTGTCCACGCCCACCGTACCCGTGACACGCCACGCCTGCCGTTGCTGGGCCGGGTAGGTGGCGTCGCCGGGCGGGCTGAGCGCACCGCGTCGCGGTTGCGACCAGGTGAAATCGTGGCGCTGATCGAACCAGCCGCTGCCGAGGCTGCCCGCCGCGAAGAACGGTTCGCGGAATTCCCAGTGCACGGTCATTCCCGCGAGCCACTGCCGGTAGTGGGTCGGGCGATAGACATGGGGCCCGCCTTCGCCGCTGACCCGGCAAACCAGGCTCAGGCCGCGCTGACCGAACAGCCACGGATGGCGCCAGTCGATAGCCACCCGTCCTATTCTGTACAGCGCGGCCGTGATCCGGAGCGCTTCACCCTTGCCGCGCAGATTATTGTCCTCGAGCCAGCCGCCGATCAGGTACTTGTGGCGTCGGTCATATTTGAGATACGGGCTGACACGGGTGGTCCGATCCTCCTCCACGACGATGGTCAGCACGACGCCCTCGGGATCGGAGTCGTCGTAATCGACGTCGACGAACGCAAAAAAACCGAGATCTTCGAGATGGTCCCAGATCCGGTCGACCTGATCTTCGTCGAGGTGCTCACCGATCCCGACACCGATCTCGCGCAGGATGAGTTCGCTATCGGTCTGGGTATTGCCTTCGATGACGATCTCGCGCAGCACCGGCGGTGCATCGTGATCCTTACCGTCGCCGAATACGGCGGCGGCCGGCGAGGCGGCGATGGCGATGCACAGGAGAAATGCTGCCGCGAGGATTGCCGGGCAACCGGAACGGACCGGGAAACCCACCTTCGGTCCCGGACGAAAAGTCCCGGCAAACGAGACGGTTTTCGGCATCGACGTCACGGCTTTCGCTACGGCCGGAAACAAGAGCGCGGCCTGGTGGTCCGGTGCGGACTCGCGACATCGTGGGGCGAACCGGTCCGCTCAGTACCAGTATTCACCGTCGCCGCCGAGTTGTCCAGCAGTCTCGACGTCCTGAAGCTCTACCGGTGGTGTGGCGGTGTAGATGGCCATGCTGCGACACGCGATACCGTACTGCTCGAGCTGATCGTTCATGGTGTCGGGATCGAGTCCGGTCAAACGCGATTGCAGCTCGACGGCATTGTAGGGATAGCCGTCGAACAGGTCCGAGAGCCAACTCTCGATCTGTGAGCGTACCAGGCTGTCGATCACGCGGGTGATGAAATCCACGTCGATAGTCTCGATGTTGGCCAGGAAGGTCTGGTAGAAGCGGCCCGGGCCGGTGATTTCACAGCTGCAGCTGCCGATAATCTTGATCTCTTCCGGGAACTCGGCGATGTTGCTGACCCAGATCGACGAGTGTTTCTTCCAGCGCAGCTTGATCGGACAGTCGGTCGCCATGAAGAGCATTTGCCGGTCGGGTGCGATGCCGCCCTTGCCGTTGCCGATGTGGAGCTGGTGCGTGCCGGCGAGGTAGACGGTCTGCACTGCGCTCTCGTCGATCAGCAAGGCCACTTGCTTCTCACCCAGGTCGAGGAGCATTTTTTTGCCGCAAAAAAAGCCGAGGTCGAGAGGGCCCTGCACCAGGCCGTTTTCCGAGTCGACGGTCCAGACCAGATTGTTTTCGTCCAGGGGGAGTGTTTCCCAGCATGGCTCGCAGCCGGACGCGTCGTCGCCTGTCCGGGGCGTTCGTATCGAACGGCTCGTCTCGGGCATCGCCAACGGTGTTTTCGCCATCATATCCTCGCCATCTCTCTTCTTCGTGGTTGCATCGGTCCTTTCGGTTCGCACTATTTCCAGGCGAATTCCGATTCCCAGCCGAGCCCCAGCAGATAATTGCGTTCCTCGGTAGCCTCGCTGAAGGCGGCAAGATCGCGCGAAAGCAGATCGGCCTCTTTCTTGAACCAGTTGGTTGCCTGCGGATTCTTCGCGAGGCGTCCGACCAGATCCAGCGCTTCCTCGATCAGCAGGATGAGCCGCAGATCGATTTCCTCGAGCTCGGCGATGGTCGTTTCGCAGTCGCCCACCAGGCAGACGGCTCCCTCGCGATCCAGACGGCGGAAAATGGCGCCGATCCGGTCGATCAGGTTATCGATCATCCGCTCATGTGCCGTGTCCAGCAGCCGTGACTTCTGCTCGGCAACCGTCAGGAGCTGGTCGCCGCAATCCTTCAACATGCAGCCCAGCGCACGTCGGAAGATCCGCTCGGCCTCCTGCGCTTCCTCGGCGGTGCGATAGCGGGGGTAGATGGGCATCTGCTCCATCAATAACGTCATTTCCTCGAAGCTGATCCTGGCTGCTGCATGCATGGTGTTTCTCCGCAGTTGTCAGACAAGGTGTGCAGGTCGGTGCGAATGCGTTGCGGCCTGCCCGATGCCGCGCTGTCCACGGTAAAGAAACCGCAAGGAGCGTTCCGGAATCACGCGCCCTTGTACTCTGTTCCGGAGATACACCGTTAACATCAAAGATGACAATGAGTTGTTGCGGAAGGTCAGACCGATAACCCATGCCCCGCCGGTAGCCGGCGGCACACGAACGGACGCCGCTCAGCGCATTACGCAATCGTCGGGTTTCGGGCCGAGAAAAAATGCAAAGCCGCTCGCGATGTGACGTCGATGTGGCTACCAGCGAATGACCGGGTTGGTCAGCGTGCCGATGCCCTCGATCTCCACGTCGACCACGTCGCCCGGTTTCAGAAACACCTGCGGCTTCCGGAAGACACCCACGCCGCCGGGCGTGCCGGTGGCGATGATGTCGCCCGGGAACAGGGTCATGTGCCGGCTGATATAGGCGAGCAGCCGGTGGGGGGTGAAGATGAGTTGTTCGGTATTGCTGTTCTGCATGATCTCGCCGTTCCAGCGCGCCGTGATCTGCAGACCCAGCGCCTCGGCCGGCAGTTCGTCCGGGGTCACGATCCAGGGCCCGCAGGGGCCGCCCGTATCGATGCTTTTACCCCGGAACCACTGCTTGTCCTGGTACTGGGCCGCGCGGTCCGAGACATCGTTGAAACAGGTGTAGCCGGCGATATATTCGTGGGCCCGGTCCGGCTCGATGGCGCGGCCGGGTTTGCCGATGACGATGGCCAGTTCGGCCTCGGCGTCGACCTGGGTCAGGTCCTCGTCCAACGCGATCGGGCCAGAAGGCGCCTGCAGGCAGGACGGTGCCTTGCAGAAGATCAGCGGTGCCTCCGGTAGCGGCTTGTTCTGTTCCTCGGCGTGGTCGCGGTAGTTCAAGCCCACGGCGATGATCTTCGACGGCAGCAGGACCGGCGGCAACAACTTCACCGCGGCCAGCGGGAACATCGGGAAAGCGACAGCGTCGCCTTCCGGCGCCCCGTCCCCGGCAGCGGCCGAGAACTTGTCGACCACTGCACCTACCGTGGCCATCTCCGAGAACAGCGCGTGCCAGTTATCGGGCAGTGAGGGATCGGCGGCGAGAATATCCAGGCCGACGTGCTCGTTCAGCGCCACGCCTGGTCGGGGATCTGCCCCCTGAGAGTAGCTGATGAGTTTCATGGGCCCAATATCATCCGGCGACCAAAAAAAGGAAAGGTCGGTTTTCCGACCTTTCCTCCCTGGCGTCCCTGCCATCAGTCGCCGTAGCGACTATCATTGACGGGTGCTGGATACCCGCCGTGGAAACTCGCGCAGGTTATTTAGTTGACCTCGATGCGACGTGGCATACTCTTTGCGGATTTGGGCAGCGAGATCACCAGGACGCCGTTTTCGAATTTAGCGCTGATGCTCTCGGCATCCACGACCTTGCCGATGTTGAAGGTCCGCTGATACGAGATCTTGGCCGGGATCTCCTTGCGCCGCGCTTCATAGCCCTCGGGAGCGGCGAGATCACGTTCGGCTTTGACTGTCAGCGTCTGATCCTCGAGATTGATATCGAGGTCTTCGGCACTGACGCCCGGCAGGTCGAGGCGAACCAGGAAGTCCGTATCGCCTTCGAGGATGTCCGCGCGCGGGGCCTGCCGTAACGTCTGCGACGTGTTCACGGCACAAGACCGACCGGGGCCAAAGAAAGCAGCGTCCAGGAAATTGTTCATGGGAAGCAGCGTGTTCATCGTGTTTCCTCCGTGTTGGATCCTCTGCGGATCGTTTGAGCGAATGCCGGCGCTGTCGGCCAGCGTGTTTGACATCGTGTTTCGCTGGTACCAATAACAACGTCCGTGCCTGACAGAGAAAAATAATGCGGGATTTTTGTAAAATACTTGAGTATAAACAGGTTATGGACGTGAAGAAGTATGCCCGGCCGCTGCTGCGCAGCTTGGATTCGTCAAAACTGACACCTGGCAACTGCCATGGTGGCAGCATTGTGCAAAAGACTGTCAGGTTCGTGCTGCCATTTCTTCTCGTTTGTCAGGGAACCGTCTGGGCGACGCCGCCGTCACCGCCTCGGCTGACGGTGGGCGAGATACAGGTCGAGACAACCGACATCTTCTCTCGTGCGGAGATCGGGCAATCCTCGGCGCCGCTGCGTTTCCTGCGGTCGGTGATGAACGGCGTACACGTGGACACCCGCGCCTTCGTGCTACGTCGTGAGCTGCTGTTCCGAACCGGCGAGCGTTACGATCCGGCGTTGCTGGCGGAAACAGCGCGCAACCTGCGCCGGCTCGGCTATCTCAATCGTGTCAGCGTGACGCCCATCGACACCCTCAGCAACGGCGCGGTCACGATCAAGGTCTCGGCGCGGGAAGCCTGGACCCTCAAGACCCAGTTCGCGCTCTCGGTGGCCTCGGGCGGCTCGAGTCGCTGGAACGCACTGCTGTCGGACAACAATTTCCTCGGCTTCGGTACGATGATCGGCGCCGGTCTGGGCCAGACCGAGGACAGCGACTTTCAGAGTCTGCTCTATCGCGACCGCCGTCTGCTGGGCTCGTCGTGGCGGCTGTACGGCGCCTATTTCAATCGCGGCGACGGGCACGTCGCGACGGTCGACCTGTTTCGCCCCTTCCACGCGCTCGACGATCAGTGGGGGATTTCCTTTTCGGCCTGGGACCAGCGCTTCGACTCCCGCTACTATCTGAGCACCGCCAGCCCCGCCGGACCCGGCATGCCGAACGGACAGAGTCTCTACGGACTGGTGCCCCACACCGCGCGCGGTGTACAGATAGGTGGCCGGATTCGCACCTTCGCCGGTGGCGGTCGACGAATCTGGAGATTGGGCCTCGGCGCGCGGGTACGCGAAATGGACTTCGATCTCGACGCACCGCATATCCAGCTCTCCGACGGTCGTTTCGTCGATCTCGGGTATCTCGAACAGGGAGCGACCCCGGCGAATCGGGTACAGGGAACCGGATTCTATCCGTTTCTGGTTCTTAAGAGCGTCGGACGCAACTGGGCCACGACGAGCTTTATGCTGCAATACGGTCAAGTCGAGGACGTACCGCTGGATGTGGACTTCGAGATTCGTCTCGGACCGCGATGGATGAACGGTCGCGCCGTGGCCGACGACGGTCTCCCGTGGCGAACCGAGTTCTCGCTCCGGGACTGGAGCCGGCTGGCCGGCGGCTTCTGGCTCGTCACCTGCGACGGCGTGACGATCTTCGGAGCGCCGTCCGAGCGTACCACACGTATCCTCGCGAACGCCGGCTGGTTCCGCCGGCACGGCAACGGCGCTTATCCGCGCGTTACGCGTCTGGTGCTGGAGGCCGGGTATGGTGACGAACTGGTGGGTACCGAGGCGTTCCTGCTCGGTCTGCGCCGCGGTATCCGGACCCTCGGCTACGACAAGAAGGCGGGCGATCGGCTCTGGCGCTGGAATCTGGAACACGGCAAGGTACTGCCTTTCGAGCTGCTGGGACTCTTCCAGACCGGTGTGGCTGCTTTCTACAGCGGTGGCGCGGCCTGGTGGCACGACGAGCGCCAGGGATCGGGCGAGCCGCGTCATGAAGTCGGTTTCGGTATCCGGCTGGGTCCGACCCGGGCGGCCAGCGGTGAGCCGGCCCGGCTCGATATCTCCTGGTCCCTCGACGGTGCCGAAGGACCGGTGATCACCGCCGCGACCCGGGGGCTGTTCTAGCAGTCCTGCAGGACCGGTCTCGTCTTTACCGGATCGTACTTTTATGATCTACTGCTCCCGACGGAACCGAGAACGTCCGTGATCGGTAACACGCAATTGTGAACCGAACACGACCAGATGGAGCGAGTGTGGGAGCGACCTTGGGAGCCACGCGCAGCGTAGCCAAGAATACCGCCCTGTTGACGATCGGTCTGTTGACCGGCCGCTGCCTCGCCGTTTTCGTGACCCGCAAGATGACCCCGCTCATCGGACCGGAAGGCGTCGGCATCTTTGGTCTGGCCACCGACGCCACCGCCATCCTGCTGATCGTCGCCAACTACGGTTTGAACAATCTGGTGACTCGTGAAGTGACCCGGGCGAAGGGAATGACCCTGCCCATCCTCTGGGCCACCTTGCGCCTGCGCTGGACGCTGGGCCTGGTCTGCTACCTGGCGCTGGTCGGCTACGTGTTCGCCTCACCCTACGGGGTTCTGACCCGCACCGCCGTGCTGGTCACGGGTCTCGCGATCTTCGTCGAGGCGACCAGCATGGCCTGCGACGCCATTCTGCAGGCGCACGAGAAGGTGCAGTACCAGTCGCTCGGTCAGCTCGTGTCCGCGCTGGTGTATTTCGGCCTGTCCTTCTGGTTGCTCGATGCGGGCTGGGGCGTCATGGGCGTCATCTGGGCCAACCTGATCAGCCGCATCGTACGACTCTTGATCATGGCGCCCTTGATGTTCCTGAAGACCGGACCCTGGCGCAGGCGAGGTCCGGACGGGGAGCGGGGCCCGGATTTTCGCTTCATGCTGAAGATTGGATTACCTCTCTTCCTGGCCACGACCTTCGGCATCATCTCCTTCAAGATCGACACGGTGATGCTGAGCAGTTTCCGGGGCGAGGCGACGGCGGGAATCTATGTGCTCGGGCACCGCGCTCTGGACTTCCTGCTCTACCTGCCGAACATCTTCGCGACCGCCATGTTTCCGGCGCTCACGCGTTACAGTACCGCGAGCACGGCGGACGCGGCGCGCTTCGGCGAGCGGACGCTACGCTACATGCTGGTGTTGATGATTCCGGTCACCCTGTTCTTCGTCTTCGTCGCGCAACCGGTCATCGCCTGGTTTTCCCGCGAGAGCCTTGGCGACTTCTCGGATTCGATCATCGTGATGCGCGTCGTGATCTGGGGTGTGCCCTTCCAGTCGGCGAATCTGGTTCTCAGCCGTCTGTTGCTCACGGCGGGACGGGAACGCGTCTTCGTCCGGATCGGCCTGGCGGCCATGCTGACCAACGTCGTGTTGAACCTGCTGCTGATTCCTCGCTACAGCTATTTCGGCGCGGCCGCCGCAACCATCGCGAGTCTCGCCGTCAGCAGCGCGTTGCACGTCCGATACGTACGCCGGACCGCGATGAACGCTCCACTCAGGCGCGCCGTCGGCGGCGCCGGTCTCGCGCTGATTGTCGCCTGGCTGGCCACCGTCGCCTGTCTGCGGTTGCTCGCTCCCGAGTGGGGTGCCGATTGGTTCGCGTTGCCCTTGACGGCCGGCTGGACTGCGTTTCTGGTCGCCGTCGGGATGACGGCTCTGCTCTACACGATACTGGTTCTGGCGTTGCGGGTGCTCGAGCGCGATGACCTGCGCCTGATCAGGGAGTTGATTCTCGGCTCGAGATAGCCTATGCTTCGCCGACACCCATCAGGCACACCCGATGCGCCCGCCAACGGCCCATCGTTTGCGAAGAAAGGAACGCTGATTGTATGAGCGTCGTACCAACGGTCTTTGTCGTCGAGGATGATCAGGACGTCCGTGATTCCCTGGCCAGAACGTTGGCATCGGTGGACCTGCCATACGAGCTGTTCAGCTCGGCCACGGAGTTCCTGGACACTATCGATCTCGATCGACCCGGTTGCCTCGTTACCGATATTCGCATGCCCGGCATGAGCGGTCTCGATCTGCAGAGTTTTCTTTCGGCCAGGAAGAATGCGCTGCCGGTCATCATCATCACGGGCTTTGCCGATGTTCCCGTTGCGGTCAAGGCGATGAAGGTCGGCGCGGTCGATTTCCTCGAGAAGCCGTTCTCCTCGCAGGTGTTTCTGGATGCGGTACGCAAGGCCCTGGCCGTCGATGCTCGTGATCGGGAGCAACGCAGGATCGAGAGCGATATCGAGGCGCGGGTAGCCAGGTTGACGCCGCGCGAAAAACAGGTCCTCAAACTCGTGGTCGCCGGCAATCCCAACAAGTTGATCGCTTACGATCTCGGATTGAGTCCGAAGACGGTCGAATTCCACCGGGCCAACGTCATGTCGAAAATGAGCGCCGAATCGGTTGCCGAACTCGTGCAGATGGTCTTGGGTCTCGAAGAATTTTTGAAAGCATAAGCAATCTCGTTCATACCGTAACCGAAAGCGCCTGCAGGCGTTCGCGTGCCTACCGGCGGTCTCCGCGACCGGGTGGATTGGCGCGCGCTCCAGGGTTTGTCCCAGGTGTCGTCAGGGATATTCCTCTCTCGAATAGAAACCGCCGCCTGCCGATCTACTATGCAACTGGTGTCAGTGAGCGTAGCACGAGCGACAAGGCAGACTGCACGACGTTCTGACAAGACCGGTAACCAGCATGACGCGACCACCGGTGTATCCGGGAATACAACAACGGTGATCGAGTCGGGTTCGGACGCTGGAATTCGAGATTCTTTAGCGCGATGGGGAATTTCGCTGCAGCTTCGATCCACGGTGACCCGGTCATGTAGAGGGGCGGCCCGCGAGGGCCGCCCCTGTTACGTTCGCCCCACGACCGTATTCCAGACTTGTCTCCCTCCCGTCGATCATGTACATGTTGTTACCCAGTCGCGAGTTCGCGTCGGGTGTCGCATCGCGAGCCGGCCGCGGAGAATCCAGGTCATCGATTGCGTATCTGCCAGCGAGATCCGCGCTGCTGCGAACGGACGGAAACATGGAGACACTGAGCGATTTCTCGAGCGATCTATCGGGGGCGGTCTGGGGCTGGCCGGCGGTCTTTCCCGTGGTGGTCGCGGTACTGCTGCTGACCGGGCTGTTCATCACCACCTTGCTACGCTTCATCCAGCTACGTCAGCTCAAGCACAGCCTCGACGTGATCCGAGGCAAGTACGACGATCCGCAGCACACAGGCGATCTCTCGCATTTCCAGGCGCTGACCACCGCACTGTCGGCGACTGTCGGCATCGGTAATATAGCCGGTGTCGCCACGGCGCTGCACTACGGCGGTCCGGGAGCGCTGTTCTGGATGTGGGTCACGGCAGTGTTCGGCATGGCCTTGAAATACGCCGAATGCACGCTGGCCATGAAATACCGCGTTATCCTGCCGGACGGCACGGCGTCGGGCGGACCCATGTATTATATCGAGCGCGGGCTGGGCCGGAACTGGAAACCGCTGGCCATCGCCTTCGCGGTCTGCGCGGCCATTTCCAGTTTTGGTTCGGGCAACAGCATCCAGGCCTTCACCGTCGCCGATCAGATCCGCTCCGACCTCGGCG
>CAYLIV010000039.1:0-36939 GCA_964384055.1 uncultured Fibrobacteraceae bacterium | reverse complement strand
TGAGGGGACATAATCTCGTGGCAGTTAAGGGGACATATTGACTTTGCTTAAACAGGGAATAGCGGCGAGAGGGAAACGAGGCGAGAGAAAACCTTCGGTGGTCGGGCCTACCCCTCCGCCTCACGCGCCTTCTGCTCGAAGAAAATCGGTTTACCGATGTCGTTCATGGAGAAGCTGCTGAACACGTGGTGTCCGTCGTAGTCGAGCACGCGCAGGTCGTTGCTCCGGCGCAGGTCACCCATCACCATATCGAACTGCATGCCGTACTTCTGTCGCACGATATCCACGGGAACCTCGTAGGCGATGAACTTCTTGATGCCCTTGGCGGTAAGCTTCTCGGCGAGCTTGGGATCGGTCAGCGACCTGTACGACGTCAGGATGAGGATCGGACCGGTGCCGGAAAAGAAAATACCCGCTTTCATGACATTCGTCCTCCCTTCTGGTCGGAGAGCTGGTCGAGTCTGTCCGGCCACAAGATAGAGAGGTTTCGCCGTAATGCTCGTTGCCCGCCTCGGTTTGTTGCGCCGGAACAACTTCGCAGTATCAGATGAGCAGCTTCGCCCGCTCCCACGCCTCCCCGGCCGGTACCAGCAATCCTCGACACAGCCACACCGTGCGCGGTGATTCCAGCGCGAACGGCGTCACCGCCTCGGCGGCCGCCTCGACCTCGGCGAATACCGCCTCTAGATCGTCGCGTCCGAAGCCGACGACGATCATCACCTCACCCAGGCGCGTGGGCGGGCCCCACAGGTAGTAGTTGTTGTGCGCGCAGGCGATGGGCGGCAGATCGTACTGTCGCGAGTAATATTCCAGCGCCCCCGCCTGGCCGTAGTTGCGCGCCAGTACGACGCAGGCCGCCTGTTCCTCGGGCGACAGGCCGGCGTAGACCTCCGCCACGGTGACGACCTGGTTTTCCCAGCCGAGACGATCGGAGAAATGTTGCGGCACCGTGCTCGTGTGACCGACCTCGGCGCTCCGTGGTACGAGGCCCAGTCGCTGCTGGTGTTCGACGAAATCCGGTATCGACAGAATGGGCAGAACGAGGGGCGCCAGGATCACTATTCCGACAACGAGACCGCCCTTCAGCAACCACGGGAACCAGTGCCAACGACGTCGATCCGTCCACTGGACCCACGCGCAACCGCCGGCGGCCATCAGCATGGGGTACGAGCCCGCCAGGTAATACGGTTTGCTCTTCTGCACGATCAAGACCACCGTGGTCAGCACGAATATCAGGCCCAGTATCCGAAACCGCCGGGCGCGTCGCGCCAGGAGCAGCCAGGCGAGCCCGCCGAGCCAGATCGGCAGGGTTGTGGGGTTCGCTTCGAGAGTACACTGGCTCAGAAATTCCAGCGGAGAGATGTCGGCGATCTTGTAGCGTTTGGCGTTCTCGATGAACTCCAGCGTCGGCCAGTCGTGCGCCATGTTCCACAGGACATACGGCAGTATCGACGCACCCGCGATGCCGGCGGCGAACCACAGATTCCGATGGCGCAACCAGGACCGGTGCCGGGTCATGATCAGGCCGAGTCCGAGGCACAGTCCGAACACCAGCAGGCCGATCTTGTTCAGCAAGCCCAGGCCGAGCACGATCCCCAGCCAGAGCCAGAGGCGCGAACGCCCGGTCCGGATCAACCGGATCAGCAGCAGGTACGCACCGGACCAGAACAGCAGATCGAAGGCGTTCATGGAGTAGAAGCCGCACACGACCAGAGCCGTCGCGCCCACGCCCGCCGCCAGGCCCGCCAGCAGTTGCGCCCGCGCTCGTCCGCCGAGAGCGGCGGCCATGGCGCCGGTCAGAAAGATCAGCCCCGACCCGCACAGCGCCGGCAGGATCCGGATCGAGGCGACCGAATCGCCGAAGATGGCCTTCCACACGGCCAGGATCACGATGGACAGCGGCGGATGGTCGACATATCCCCAGGCGGGCCGGTCGGCGCAGGCCAGATAGTAATATTCGTCGCGGAACATCCCGTAGTTGCCGTTGGTGAAAAGGTGCATCAGCAACGAGGCGAGCGCCGGCGCGAGCAGCCAGCGCCAGGCGACGGGTTGGGGCGGATCATAGTCGATGTTCGCGGTATTCATCGTCACTCGTCGTCCCGGAATCTGAAGGTAAGATAGCTGTCGTCATTGCAGATATAGTTGACGACTTCGTCGGTGGTCACGCCGTCACGTACGTTGGCCACGTAGATGTTCGTCGCAAACCCGCAGACGGCCTCGTCGTCGAGCTCGTATCGCATCATGTTGTCGCTGGTGTAGACCAGGGGCGCCGAGCCGGAGCAGCTCATCGTGTAGTAGTTGTAATCCTGATCGCCGTTGTATTCCCACCAGCTCTGCGCCGACCAGCTGAGCAGCGACTGACCGTCCGCGCTCACGGTTGCGGTGAGCGAGCCCACGAAACGCGTGCCGTTGTCGAGGGAATCCCACTCGGCGGTGTAGGTGTTGCCGTTCCATTCGCCGTCGCGCGCGATGAAGTTGAGGCCCTGTTCCGGTCGCTCGTCGCCCGCGCTCCAGAAGGCGTGGTACTGCGCGCTGACCTGGACCGTCTCGAAGCGCGAGAGGTCGCTTTCCTCGGCCAGATCCAGTTCTACCGTCGCCGGTGTCTCGGTGTAATACTCCGGGCCCTCGCCCCAGGGTTTGATGATCTGGACCAGGATATCCTCGTTGGCCGCATAGACCGCGGGCCAATCGTCGACGAGCACGTTGTCGGTTCCGGTGCCCAGCAGGACGGGGACGCCGTCGGTCGGCCGGCCGTACACCGCCAGTTCAAGAGCGGGATCATTCTTGGCGTCGATCGTCGTCAGCGTGACCTCTAGGCTGGTGTTCTCGTCCGGCTCACCACCCTCGATCGCGAATTTCAGCACCCGGGAGCCGAAATCGGTCACCGTCGTGCTCAGCGTCTCCGGCCCGCCGTTGGCGTTCCACCTCCGGTCGATAGCCCAGTCCCACCAGAACACATCGAGATTGTCATACACGAAGAGCTCGTTGGTGATCAGCTTGCGCTGGAAATCGACGCACCACTCGGTCAGGGGCGGATCGAGCACGTCCATCAGGGCGTCGACCACCATGCCGTGCTGGGAGAACGCCACGTAGAGCTCGTGGAGTCGCTCCTCCGTTTGGTGTTCGAAGAGGTATTTCATGAACGAGGCCATGCCGTAGCCGTACTGGGCGTTTTCCAGGGCGGGATGCCCCACGATGCCGGCCAGCGGAGCCTTGTAGTTGTCGAGATTCATGCCGAAGGGCTTGCAGGTGGCATAGTCGGTCGCCACGCACTCGAGCCAGGCGGCGGTGGCCTCGTCGAGCCACAGGCGCTCCTGGTTGATGACCTTCCACTCGGAGGGATGGCGCACATCGTAGTAATCCTGCGCGCAGTGCAGGGTCTCGTGCAGGATAACGCGCGCCAGCAGCTCCTCCGAGCCGGCCAGGAACGGCTCGAAGTTGAAGTGCCCCTTGCCCCAGGCGCCGGCCTTGTACTCGGCAATCGTCTCGGCTTCGGGCTCGCGCATGTAGACATCGAGCGGCCAGATGGTGTCCTGCTCGCCGAAGTGGAAGCCCATGGTGTAGATGGTGTCGTACATGTGCTCGAAGGTCTGCGCGATGAAGATCGCCTCCTCGCGCGTGACCTCCGAGTCGTCGAAGACCACCTCGAAATGGCCGTCGCCCACGGAGATCGCGCGAGTCACCGAGGAGACGGCCGCGTGCAGATCGGGCGCGTCCTTGGCGTCCAGCAGGTAGGGCCCGCGGTGGAGATCGGCGATGCACCAGCCCGCGCTGTCGCGGCAGGCGATACGGAACCAGCTCAGGCTGCGGCCGCCGTCGGTTGACTCTCGTTCTTCGCCAAGGAACAGCATCAGCGAGTCTTCGTCGTCCGCCGCCGTGAGCGACTTCACGACGCCATGCCGGATGCGCAGGGTCAACGGTTGGTCGAGCGATTCCGGTATACCGGAAAAGCGGTAGACGGGTTCGGTGCCGCTGAAGGGATTGCCGCCGCTCTGTTGGTAGAGGTTCAGATCGGTGTCCGCGTCGAAGGAGCCGGTGGGCACGGTCAAGGTCACGTCGTCGGTGGCCAGTTCGCCGCCGTCGTCGCCGATCGTCCCGGTGGCGATGGGTGTGTCCTCGGGCGAGGTGCTGTCGCCGCCGCAGCCGGCGCACAGGCACAGGCAGAGCATCAGCGCCGCGACGAAGGCGGGCAGGATGCGTGGTGAACCGAAGGTTCGGAGATCGTCGTGTCTATCGGTCTGGGATTCGGAATACCGGTCGGTGCACTGGTTGCGTCGCGTATTCATGACGGACCCTTTCGTGGCGGTGGTCGTGGGTGCCGGTCCTTCGGTTTTGCGTTCCCTATTCTCCATCATTACGCTACGGTGAAGCAACTGGTAGCTTTGCTGATCCCGACGGAAACCGGTTCCGATACATCGCGGAGCCCGGTCGAGGAACGTACATGAATCCCTATGATCTCCCCCTGGCGACCATCGAACAGCTCGTCGAAGAGCACGGCACACCTATCTACATCGTGAGCCGGCGACAGCTCGTGGAAAATTTCGAGCGCCTGGATCGCGCCCTGCCCGCGGTGAAGCTGTTCTATGCGGTCAAGGCCAATCCCCATGCGGAGATCCTGACGACCTTGCACGGCATCGGCGCCGGCTTCGACGTCGCCTCGAAGGGAGAGATCCTGGCCGCCATCGCCGCGGGGGCCGATCCGCGCGACGACCTGATCTTCGCCGACACCGTCAAGGACCCGAAGCAGATCGCCTATGCTCACGACATCGGCCTGGACGACTTCACCTACGACAATCCGTCGGAGATCACGCAGATCGCCCGGCACGCCCCCGGCGCCAACGTGCACGTGCGGATCCTGGTCTCCAACGAGGGCAGCGTCGCCCATCTGAGCAAGAAGTTCGGCGCACCCGTGGCGGACGCCGTGCCCTTGTTGCTTGCAGCCCGCGACCAGGGGCTGCGGCCGCGAGGCGTGAGCTTCCACGTGGGCAGCCAGTGCCTCGATGCACACCGCTACGTGGAAGCCCTCGAAGCGACGAAAGCCGTCTTCGAGCAAGCGCAGGCGCAGGGGCTGCATCTGGAGATGATCGATATCGGCGGCGGCTTTCCCATCCGCTACATGGACGAGCGGATCGACATCGCGGGCATGTGCGCGACCATCGTCGAGCACTACCGTAAGCTGTTCGGCGACCAGGTATCGCTGGTGGCCGAGCCGGGCCGCAGCGTGGTCGGCGACGCGGCGATTCTGGTCACCAAGGTCATCTCCGAGTCGGTCCGCGACGGCCGCAACTGGCTGTACTTCGACGACGGCACGTACGGCAGTTTCCTCGAGGTGCTGCTCTATCAGATGCGGTTCCCCATGAAGACGAGCACCACGGGCGAGACCCGGCAGTATGTCCTGGCCGGGCCCACCTGCGATTGTATCGATGTCTTCTCGCGGGATCGAGACGGCAAGACCTGCACCGTGGAGCTGCCCGAGATGCACCTGGACGACCTGCTGATCGTCGGCGGCATGGGTGCCTACACCTATTCGGAGTCGACGCGCTTCAACGGCTTCGAGCCGCCGCGGTTCGTGTACATCGAATAGTGCAGATACCGCGATGGGGCAACATGGCCACAAGGTCGCGTTACCCCCCGGGGGTAAACAATCGCGGGCGGGGAGTCACCTCCGCCCGCGATATTACTAAAGCGAATCGTAATCTACTTCAACATCACCAGCCGCCGCGTGAGCATCTCGTCCGGCGTACGCAGCACGCAATGATACACACCGCTGGCCACGTTCCGACCATGATCGTCGGCGCCGTTCCAGTAATATTCGTTCGTGCCGGCCGCGGCCGGACCGCCGTGCAGGGTGCGCACGAGACGACCCTGCAGATCATACACCGCGAGCCTGACCTCCAGCGCCTCGGGTAACACGAAGCGGATGGCCGTACCGGGATTGAACGGGTTGGGCACGTTGGGCAACAGCGCAGCCTGCACCGACGGCAGCGCCGGATCATCGTCCACCGCGACATAATCGGTGTAGTGCACCAGCGACACGTTGTCGAAGGCCACGTCGTAGCTCCAGCCCTGGCTGCCGACATCGATGCCGGTCAACCGGGTGGCGAGCGGATTGCCCTCGGGCGCGCCGTGGGGCGAGTGCACGACCATGGCGTAGTGCACCCAGGTGTCTTCCGCGACCTGCCAGGCGGTCGGTTCATCGTCGGGCGTACCGGTATCGATCCAGCTGAAGAACGAACGGCGCATGGTGTACGGATTGCCGCCGCTGTCGTCGTAGCGCAGATTCACGTTGGCGGGGTAGACGTTCCAGCTGTCGTACTGTGCGAAGTTGTGCGACTCGACGCGCACATCGAAACTCAACACCAGCCAGTCGTCTGCGCCGACGGGTTTGTTGTAGTTCTGGAAAAGGAAGGCATGGCTGCCGTCTGTGTCGGTATCCCGATACACGCGCGCGGCCTGGGTCATGCCGTCCACGTCCTCGACCGTGATCTGTGGTTCGGGATGGCCCGGATTCGAACCGATGTTCTCCTGCCAGTAGCTCACATCCTCGCCGAAGTCGCCGTTTTTCACGACCTGGTACCACGGTCCGCTCGGGCCGAGGATCTCGACGGTGGTCTCGCAGCAGGAGACGTGGTCGTCGTCGTCGGTCACGCACAGGGTCACCGTGTAAGTATCGCCGGACTCGTAGGCGTGAACGGCCGTTTCGCCGTCGCCGACCGCCCCGTCGCCGAAGTCCCAGTCCCAGGACACGATGGTTCCGTTGTCGTCGGTGGACGCGCTGCCGTCGAAGGCGATGCGTTCGTGGATCAGACCGGAATACGAACCGCCCGCGTCGCAGCTCAGCCCCGGGTCCCACTGACCCGAGATGATCAGCGAGTAGGCCTGCGAGCTGGCGAGGGTGCCCTTGTGGGTGACACTGATCTCGTACTCGCCCATGACCGGCGCGGCGATGACGACCTGCTCCACGTTGTCGAGGGTGTTGTCGCCGGTGGTCGCGGCGTCGGCCGGATTTGCCGGATCGAGAACCCAGGGCTCGAACACGGTGGCGTCGGACACCCGCTCGATGCGCAGATCCAGATCGTTGACCAGCATGGGTTCGGGCGGATCCACCGACCAGGTCGGCGGCGTGCCCGGCGGATCGGTCCAGACGAGAGTCACGATCAGCGGTTCGATGCCGTCGGCGCCGGTGAGCACGGTCGCCGTCTGGCCGTTGGCCAGCGAGCCCTCGCGTATCTGTTCGTCGTTGACGGCGTCATCCACAACGAGTTCGGCGGCCTGCTGCGTGTTCATCAAGCCCCAGCCGTAGCTGTAGTCCGGACCGTCGCTCGTACCGGCCTCGTCGGCGGTGTGGATGATGAGCGCCTTGAGGGTCGAGGCGAGCATGGCCGAGCCGTGCAGCGACAGGTACTGCTGCACCAGCAGGTTTGCCGCACCGGCCGCGCTCGGCGAGGCCATCGAGGTACCGCTCAGGCTCTCGTAGGAATCATCGGCGTCGTCCATGGCGCTGTACAAACCGATGCCGTTGGTGACGATGTCGGGCTTGATGCGCCCGTCGTCGGTCGGTCCCCAGCCGCTGAAGGTGCTCATCACCACATCGCCCGGCGCGCTGTAGCCGCCGGGGATGTCGTCGATGGCGCCCACGGTCACGATGTTCTTGCTGTTGGCGTTGTACGGCAGCGTGTCGTAACCCGTATCGCCGCCGTCAGCGTCGCGTTCCTCGGTGGACCAGACCCATTCGTTGACATCGGGATCCCAGTAATAGTGTCCTTCACCGGGATCCGGACCGTAGTCGTTGCGGTCGTTGCCCGCCGATTTGAAGATCAGGTAATGCGGCGCGTTGTGGGCGACGTCGTCCCAGTCGGCGGCGTGGTCGTGGTAGAAGCCGAAACCGGGATCCTCGTTGGGATCGATCTCCACATCGCCGTACCAGTAAAAATCGTCACCGCTCTTACGCCAGCCGGTGGCCCAGCCATAGCTGTGGCTGGAAACAAAGGTGCCCGCGGCGCCGGCGGTGGCCATCTCGGACTCGTCGTCGTACCAGTCGTAGGAAACGAGATCGGCGGCATAGGACATGCCCTTGGCGTCGGAATCGAAACCCGACGCAACCAGGGTGCCGGCCACGTGGGTCGAGTGGTAATGCGTGCCGCCCGGCGAGTCGCCGAGGGTCACGCGCCCGTCGAATTCCTGGTGCGTGGTCAGCGCCGCGCTTGCATCCCACACTGCCAGATCGCCCGACGTGTTGGCGCCGGTGAGATTCAGACCCGAACTGCCACCCGGCCACACCTCGTCTGTACTGATGGTCTGGGCCGAGATCAGGTTGTTGATGGTGTAGAAGCGGGGAAAGCCGCGTGTATCCACGCCCATCAGCGCGATGTCCGGATCGGCGTTGAGCGCGCCCTGCGGACCCGTGTCCAACGCCAGCAGTTGCTGGTAGAGCGGTCCGCGCCGGGCTTCGGCCTCCTGGGCGAACCGGCGGGCGAGCTCTTGCAGGCGCGCGGCGTTATCGCGTTCGTCCGCTTGCGAGGGCGAGGTCGCCAGCAGCGACACCAGGGCAATGGCGGTCACGGCCATCGCCGGCGCCAGAAACAGCAGTATCCGGCGCCGGGCGCCGTCGATACAGAAATGGGTGCGTCGTCTCATATTGCTAACCCCCAATGAAAACCGCCGGATGATTCGATCGGAAGAATGTCAGGCTACTATTATACCACATTTACGCGGAATCTGCTCGGCCCAACCGGATTCCTGGAAATTTATCTTCGTTGGTATATTGTTTCATGTCATTGTTTTACAAGACAACTCGCGAGTGTGGCGACTAAAAATTCCGGCTGTTTGTGATTGTTTTCGAATACGCCTGTCTAACCTCATGACTTCCGCTCATTGAACGCGCAAAACCTCGTTGGGGGGATACCGACATGCGATTCCTGTATGTGCTGATGACACTGCTCCTTGTTCTGCTCGTCGCAGCGTTGGCGGTGGCGGAGCCGCGACCGCTTGGCCAGAGCCGCCCGGATACGCCGGATAAAACCAACCCGACGACCGTCGAGGCTACCGATCAGGACGCTGAGATTCCGTCGTCTCTGGTCAAGGCCGACGCGCAGCCCGCGCCGGAGCGGGAGCTCTCGCCCATGATGGTGGAGATCGAAAGCCTGCTCGAAGCCGAGAAGCTCGCCGTCGAGGAGCGTCGGGTCCAGATGACTCAGACGACCGACATGGCGCAGCGGGTGGCGCTGATGGACGAGATCCACCAGCTCAAGACGGACACCGAGCTGGAGATCCTGCGGGTGCAACTCCGCTACGCCCAGCAGGAAGGGCACCTCGACACCGCACAAGAAATCGAAGCAGCCATCGAGTTCATGACCGGCCCGCGTCCGGTGCCCGCTCCGGAGCCTCGCCCTGCACCCGACTCGGCCCATCGCTAAAGGAGGAAGATCATGCACAACGCATATCGAGTCCTCCTGGCAATGGCGCTGCTGGTGGTCGGTTCGACCGCGCTCACGGTGACGCAGACATTCGTTACCGATCGCGCGCTCGCCGCCGAACACGCCAATGGCGCCGCCGACGGCGCGCAGGAGGAAATACAGCACGACAACCGGGATCTGCCCAACCTGACCTGGTTCCTCTCCGCAGGTTGGGATTTCGAGATCGTTCCCCGCGACGATGACGACGCCACCGTCCATTCAGTCCCCCTCACACCCACCTTGCCGGGGAACCAGCAGGGGACCTACTGGAACAGCCATATCCGGAACGCGAGCAGTACGGACATGACCGAGGGATTCGTCTGGCGAATCCACGTCGATGACGACTCCCCCCATATCGACTTCGGTTACACGACAACGGCGTTGCCTGGCTGGTACGCCGTGCATTCGCTGAACAAGGGACCGCGCACGGTGCGCGGCGGCCGTCACACCTTCGAACTGCGCATCGATCCCGACAACAACATCGCCGAAAGCGACGAATGGGACAACAACATCGCCTATCAGTTCGTCTGGTTGCCCTACATGCTCACCAACGGTGTGACGATCACGCGCGACGCGCTGCCGGACCGCGCCGGCGCCTGGGGCGCCGTGCCCTCCAGCGAGGTGCTCTGGTACAACTGCGACGGCCTGCGCTTCGCGACCCAGGGCTGGTGGAATGCGGTCTGGATCGATGCGCACGACGCCGACGACGACTACGACTGCCGGATTCACGAGGTGTCCACGGGCAGCCGCAACGGCTTCGCGACCAACCTCGGTTCCTCAACGCGGCCGGCCGGCTACATCGACGCGGTGGTCGCCAACCGCAATACCATGGGCAACGTCAACTGGGACGTCAGTGTCATCAGCACGGGTGCGGGCGATGGGGACTACGACGCCCGGTGGGTCCAGAGCGAGTCGTTCAACTTCGGTTATCCCGTGGATTTGACCATGCCCGCGGGCGAAGCCATCCAGCTCTGGGAGTTCCTGCTCGATCCCACCCTGACCGGCTGGGTAATGTTCGAGCTGGAAGCCGACGATCCGGTGGACGGCCTGTGGCTGTACTACTACGACAACGAATTCGGCACCGGCGGCATGAATGACTACGACGGGTTCGGCTGGACCACGGACGGTCATTTCCGCGGCTTCCGCGAGATAACGGAGCCGGGCTACCATTGCGTCGCCATCATCCGTGACCCGTACCTCGGCGACACGGCGCTGGATTATACCCTGAACATCACCATCGGGCGGCCCGACTTCACGCCGCGCACGCCACCGAGCTGGCACTCGGCCTGCGTGCCGCGCCCCGACACGGACGGCACGCCGACGAGCGTCGACCTGCCGGACACGCTGCACGGCAACTTCACCAACACCTATCCGAACATTGCCATGCGTAACAACAGCCCTGTTCCGTATCCGGATCCCGATCCCTACATGAAGATGTACTGGGAATACGACGAGATACCGCTGAGCTGGGTGGGCTTCAATCCCATCGACGGCTGGGATGCGATCGAGTACAACGGTACCGTCGCCAACAACATCCCCGGCGGCCGACATACCTACACGCTGCGTATCGACAAGAACGACGAGATCAACGAGGCGGACGAGGAGAACAACATCTATGGCGAGCAGTACTGCTGGTCAGCGCTCGAGTTCGATGTGGGCACCGCGATCAGCCGACCTTTACCGGCGCATCGGACCGCCGGCTGGAACACCATCGGCAGCGGTGAATGGGCCTATTACAACTGCGATGGCCTGCGCATCCTCGAAGACAACAACTACTGGAGCGCCATGGCGGTCATGCCTGTCAGCGGTGACGAGGACGTGGATGTCAGGCTGCACGAGGCGCTCGTCGGAGTAAAGGACGGTTTCGGTAACATCCTCAACTGGTCGGATTTCTCCTGGGGCCAATCGGATTTCGTCCTGGTCAACTTCAACGAGACATCGGAGCGGGATTTCGACACGGGCGTGACGACGATCACCGGTGCAGGCACCTACCGCGCACACTCGGTGGTCGAGGAGTACCTCGCCACCTATCCCGACGGCACCTACGGCCCGTACGATATCGTCTCGGGTAACATTCTCGATCTGCACGAGATGTATCTCGAAGCCGGCGAGTACCTGTTCGAGCTGGACAACCAGAGCGCTGTCTCGCTGGGCATGACCCTGCATCCGAGCACCGTGGCCTATCAATGGAAAGGCATGGGCGTGACCGGTGGCATCGCGTACGGCAGCGGTCCCGGCGCCGACGAGACCTTCACGGTCACGATCGCGGCCACCGACTACTACTGCCTGTCGGTCTGGAAGGAAGGCAGCTCGGATCTGTTCCACGACGCGCCGTACCAGCTGCACATCCTCCCGGATGCCCTGTCGGTGCCGTCAACCGAGGAAACGCCCACTGTGACCCGTCTGACCGGCGTGTATCCCAACCCGTTCAACCCGCAGACGTCGGTGGCCTTCGATCTGGCCCAGGACGATTTCGTGGATCTTTGCGTGTACAACCTGTCGGGCCGCAGGGTACGCACCCTGGTAGCCGAGCGCACACCCGCCGGCAGTCATCAGGTGCAGTGGGACGGCAACAACGACCACGGCGCACCCGTGCCCAGCGGTGTGTACCTGGCCCGATTGATCGCGGGACCGGTGAGGGGATTGGAGAAGATGGTGTTGATCAAGTGATCGCAGCGCACGCGGCTGCTTGCCGCATGCTGTGCACTCACACCCCCGGATCGACACCTCCGGCCCGGTTTCTGCGGAGACCGGGCCGCACTGTTCTGCGTCCGCATCGGCAATGCGTCATAACAACGGCGTATCCGGTCAACAGGAGACCAACAGGATCTGATCAGTCTTCGTACCGGAACGATACCTTCAACCGAGTGCGGTACGAAACAATCCGGCTGTCCTCGAGACGCATGTCGAGCTTGATCACCTCGGCGATACGGATATCGCGCAGGCTCCTGTTTGCCACGGCCACGGCCTGCTTGGCGGCGTCTTCCCAGGATTCTTCCGAGGATCCAACCAGCTCCACCATCTTGTAGACGCTGTCTTCCATGGTTTTCCCCTTTCCGGATTGCAGGATTATGTCTGGCATCGATGTACAGCGAGAAACAACGGATTAATGATCGGCGATGCATCCTTGGCGGAAGAATCGGTATGCAACGGGCCTATTAAGAATATACCGCCGGATGCAAAAACACGCGACACGGTGGCTGGGAGCAGCGGATAAAGATCGGTTACGCTCTACGATGCCATTTCTTTACCAGATATACCAACCGGATCAGGTATCGACAAGCATGACGAGGAACGCACGATGAAACGCATACCGCCACCGGTGAGCACGTGGTTGTGCTCAGCGTTGCCGCCGGTCCTCGCGCGCCTCGCGGCGATCTTCCCGCAGTTCGGCCCGGTCTTCCTTGGTCTCGGCGACGTTTTCGATGATTTCGCTGCGCGCATCGCCCAGCAACCGGACGATCAGGGCACGCTTTTTCTGCAGTGATTTCGCATCGTACTTGCCGAGCAGCTTGCTGTACGAGCGCTCGATCTCCTGGACAGTTTCCCGACGCGCCTGCTCGCGGTCGAGATCACGCTCGTCATCGCGCAGATCCCGCTTGTCGTCACGCAGGTCGCGGCGATCGTCGGCCTTGACCCGGCGACTTGCGCCTTTTTTTCGATTCTTGCGCTGCTCCCGCCGGTCCGACCGGATCTCCCGCTTGCCCTGCCGGACTTCCTTCTCGGCGAGCTGCACCTCATGTTGCGATTCGTGCAGTTCCTGCTCGAGGGCGGCCAGCAATGTGGCGTCGATTGTCTTCAGCGCCGCCTGGTCCTGTTTCTCGGACGCGGTGTCGAAGCGGTTCAGCAGACGTTCGAGCAGGGCCAGATCGCCGGTATCGTCCAGGGTGGCCTGCTTGTCCTGGCGTAGTTGCTGGCGATCCTGGACGCGCTCGGCCTGGTTGCGCACGGCCTGGGCGGCAGCGGGATCCGGATCGACGATGGAGCTGACGATCAGCAGCGATATGGCCAGCAGGAGTATCAACGTGTACCTCATGGTTCAATTCCTCGCGGGTAGTACCAGATTATTGGCTTGAATCCTCACTATTCTGCGTTCGTCGGAGAAAATTGCAAGGAGTGTTCCAGGCTCGCGCCGGTGCTGCCCCCCGGGGGGCACGTCCCGCGGTTTCTTCCGGATGGATGGTCACCGACGCATCGACAGACCAACGGCCGACGTGATAGCGTATTCGCTGTTCTCGACACGTACACCCGAGTGAGGAGGACACGCAGTGGCGGTCAGAAGGAACAAAGGGCAGCGCGACGTCGAAAAAGACTATCCCGTGAAGCAGTTCGTCGCCAAGCTGCGGCGATTGGCCGACTGCCTGGAAAACGACAAACGCTTTCGTATCCAAGTGGCCGGCGAACGGATATCCGTACCACCGACCGCCCGGATCAACATCGAACACGAACGCGGCGAATCGGGCGAGGAGCTCGAGTTCCAGCTCACGTGGTCACAGGAAACGTAGCTCGGTGCACGGGCTCGAGAACCAGGAGGGCAAGCATGGGCTTCAAGCAGCGGGTTCCATTCGGTAGGACGGGACTGATGGTGAGCCGGATCGGCGTGGCGTCGGGCTACGGCGCGCCTGCCGCCGCCTTCGAAAAGGCGTTCCACGAGTACGGCGTCAATTTCCTGTGGGCATCGCCCATGCGGCGAGGCCAGTTGATGCAGGCCATCCGCAACCTCGCGCCCCGATACCGCGACGATCTGTGCATCGTGCTGTCCCTGCCCGGTTTTGCCGGTTTCTTCCTGAAGGGTTACGTGGAACGCTCGCTCCGCAAGCTCGAGCTCGAACAGGTCGACGGCGTGGTGGTTCAAGGCCTGGACAAACCACCGAACCGGAAGCTCGCCGCCCGCATGCGACAGCTCACCGAGAGCGGTCTGGCGCGTTTCGTGGGCGTATCGAGCCACGACCGGCCGTATCTCGGTGCTGTCGCGCGCGGCGAGGTCGAGGTGCCGGCGGACTTTTTCCAGCTCCGCTACAACGCCGTGCACACCGGAGCCGAACGGGACATCTTTCCGTTCCTGCAACAGGAGAACCGACCGGGTATCCTGTCCTTCACCGCCACCTGCTGGGGCAAGCTCCTCAAATCCAAGCTCCTGCCCGCCGGCGAACACCCGTTGACCCCGGCCGACTGCTACCGCTTCGTGCTGTCGCATCCCGATGTGGACGTCTGCCTGACCGGCCCGTCGTCGGTGGCACACGTCGACGATAATCTCGAGGCCCTGGCAGCCGGCCCCCTCGACGAAGAAGAGATGGCGCGCGTCCGGCGTATCGGCAGGTACATCTACGAGAAAAACGGTACGCCGCCGCTGCTCGCCCGGTGAAAGTCACACGAATATTCCCGCGCCCACAAGCCTGCAACCCACCCACTCACCTGGTTTCCACGCCCCAAATGTGTTAAAATTATATGGCTGCAATAAGAACAGGTGTCCGTTTTTCGACCCAGCCCCACGCTCAGGTCAAAAAGCAATCGCCACAGCGCGCCAAGGTGTGCCTCGAGTGCATCAGAGGCGCCGCTCACCCATTCCGGCCTGTTGGCCGGGGACTGCGAAGGTTGTTAGTCATGTCGAGTTCTGCTGTCGGTATCCCGACGATCCGCCCGCTCAGGGATAGCCTGATGATATTTTCAATGCTGGTGACCGGCCTGCTGGTCGGCCTGGCTTTTCTGTTTCTGGCCTCCGGCGCCTCCGCGCACCCGGTCTGGGGTGACGCGTACACCCTCGAACAACCCGACGGCACCGAGGTCGAGGTGCGGATCTGGGGCGACGAGTTTTACCGCGTCGTCGAATCGGCCGACGGATACACCCTCGTGCGGGATCCGGAAACCGGCGTGATCTGCTATGCCGAGGTATCGGCCGACGGCTGGGAGCTGGAATCGACCGGTGTCCGTTTCGACACCACGGCGGCCACCGGGCTCAGCCTGGACAAGCATCTGCGCATCGATCCAGAAGCGGCGCGGGCCGAGGTTGCCCGGGTCAAGGCACAGCACGATGACCAGGAACTGGCCGTCACGCAGGCCCTGGCCCAGCGCGGCGTGCGTACCGAGCCGAACACGATCGGCGAGGTGGTCGGTATCACCCTGATCATCGACTTCGACGACGAGGTCGGCACCATCCCGCCCGCCAACGTCGACGACTACTGCAACCAGATCGGCTATGGCGGCTACGGCAACGCCGGATCGGTCCGGGACTACTTCTCCGACGTTTCGGACGGCCTGCTCGACTACACGAACTTCGTGCCCGCGGCCTACTACCGGGCCAACCTCGACAAGAGCTACTACGACGACTGCGACGCGCAATACGGTACGCGAGCGCGCCAGCTCATTCTCGAGGCGCTGAACGACCTGGACGACCAGGGTTTCGACTTCAGCCTGTACGACTCCAACGAAGACGGCATCATCGACGCCCTGAACTGCTTCTACGCGGGCAACACCCAGTGCGGTTGGGCCCAGGGCCTGTGGCCCCACGCGAGCAGCATTTCCTTCTCCGCCGACGGCGTCAACACGAGCCGCTACCAGATCACGGGCATGGGCAGCTCGCTGACCCTGAGCACCTTCTGCCACGAGAACGGCCACATGCTGTGCTGGTGGCCCGATCTGTACGACTACGACGGCGACTCGCGCGGCGTGGGCCGCTTCTGCATCATGTGCAACAGCGTCTCGAGCATCAGCCCGCAGGAACCGTGCGCACCCCTGAAGCACTACGCCAACTGGGGCACCGTGATAGATCTCGATGCGTACCAGACCGGCCTCGAGGTGCTGTCGTATGAGAACACCTACTACAAGTACACCCATCCCACGCATGACTACGAGTACTACATGATCGAGAACCGTCAGCAGGCCGGGCGCGACGCCGGCATCCCCGACCACGGTATCGCCATCTGGCACGTGGACGAGCTCTACGGCAGCAACAACAACCAGCAGCAGACGCCGTCGTTGCACTACGAGGTCACCCTCGTCCAGGCCGACGGTGACTGGGACATGGAGAACAACTTCAACTCCGGCGACGACACCGACCTCTGGGCGGCGCCCGAGTACACCGAGTGCGGTCCGGACACCTGGCCGAACACCAACTGGTGGGACGGCTCGAACTCGTCGATGCTCATCGAGGACATCAGCGAGTCGGGCACGATCATGACCTACACCTTCAACCCCGCCGGTGAGACCCACGTGCCTTCGCAGTACGCGACCATCCAGGCGGCCATCGACGCGGCCGACTACGGCGAGATCATCGTGCTCTGGGACGGCACCTACATGGGTACTGGGAACCGTGATCTGGATTTCCAGGGCAAGGTCATCACGATCCGGTCGCTCAGCGGCGATCCGGCGAGCGTGGTCATCGACTGCGCGGGTACGCCGGGCGATCCGCACCGGGCGTTCCACTTCCACAGTGGCGAGGACGCGACGGCCATCGTCGAGAACATCACCATCAGCAACGGCTACGCGGCGGGTGACGGTGGCGCAATCCTCTGTGACGGTGCCTCGCCGACCCTGCAAAACGTGATCTTCTCCAACAACGAGGCCGCCGGTTCGGGCGGCGCGCTGAGCGTCTCTGCGGGCGACCAGCCCATGGTCGAGAACTGTGTCTTCGTCGACAACATCGCGGCTACCGGCGGCGCCGTGGCAATCAACGGCACCGACATGACTCTGTACCAGTGCACCTTCTACGGCAACACCGCCGGCGACGGCGGCGCGCTGGCCTGCCAGGGCAACGCGTCGCTGCTGCTGACCAACAGCATCATCGCCAACACCCTGGCCGGTGATCCGGTGTACTGCGCGGGTGGCGGCGACAGCGCGACCCTGGAGTGCTGCGATCTGTTCGGCAATCTCGACGGCGACTGGGTCGGCTGTATTGCCGGTCAGGACGCGGGTTCGGGCAACTTCTCCGGCGATCCGCTGTTCTGCGAGCCGCTGGCCGGCGATTTCACGATCCGCGAAGGCTCGCCGTGTGTCGGCGGCGCCCATCCCGAGGGACCGTCCATGTGCGGCGGCGAGAACATCGGCGCCCACGGCATCGGTTGTTTCGCCGAGATCTTCACGCCCGTGACCTCCGCTCCGCTCGCCGATACCGGTAACGGCCGGGGCGCAGCCTGGGGAGACTACGACGGCGACGGCGATCAGGATCTGTTCATCGCCAACTACAACCAGCCCGACAAGCTGCTGCGCAACGACGGTAGCGGCGTCTTCACCGATGTCACCACCGCGCCCATGAACGAAACCGGGCGCAGCACCGGCGCTGCCTGGGCCGACTACGACAACGACGGCGACGTCGATCTCTACCTGGCTCGCTTCAACGCGACGAACCGGCTCTTCCGGAACGAGGGCGGCGACGTGTTCGTCGACATCGCCACCCCGCCCATCGACGATGTCGGCGAGAGCATGGGCGTCAGCTGGGTCGATTACGACAACGACGGCCTGGTCGATCTCTACGTGGTCGACGAGTCGGCGGACAATCTGATCTTCAAGAACTACGGCGGCTTCGGCGAGGAATGGTTCTTCTTCGCCATGAGCGAGCCCGTTCTGAACGACGGCGGCACCGGTTCCTGCGCCTCATGGGGCGACTACGACAACGACGGCGACCAGGACGCCTACATCGTCAACACGGGCGCCAACGTGCTGGGCGAGAATGGCGGCACCTTCGGCTTCTTCGACATCACCGGCGGCTCCACGGGCAATACCGGCACCGGTTCGGGCGCCGTCTGGGGCGATTACGACAACGACGGTGACCTGGACATCTACCTGACCAACAACGGCCAGGAAGACGTGCTCCTACGCAACTCGGGCTCCGGCAACTTCTCGACGATCATCGGCGACCCGCTGGCTGACAACGGCTCGGGCACCGGCGTGTCCTGGGGCGATTTCGACAACGACACCAAGCTGGACTTCTTCCTCGGCCGCGACGGCGAACCGGACAAGCTCTACTGGAGCCACGGAGAGGGTGCCTTCTCGGCTCTCGGCGTTCCAGAGGGTGAGGGCAGCAGCCAGTCCGTCACCTGGTGCGACTACGACGGCGACGGCGACCTGGATGTCTACGTCGTCCGCGACGGCGGCGCCAACGTGCTGCTGCAGAACGACTTCGAGAACACCAATCATTGGCTGCACGTCAAGCTGCAGGGCGATCCGTCCAACCGTTCGGCCATCGGTGCCCGCGTGACCGTGGTCGCGGGTGGCGTGACCCAGATCCGCGAGGTCACCGGCGGTTCGGGCTTCCTGTCGCAGAATTCGCTGCCCCTGGAGTTCGGTCTGGGAGCGGCCACGATCGCTGACGAGGTTACTGTCGACTGGCCCTCCGGTTCGCAGCAGGTGCTGACCAACGTGACCGTCGACCGCGTGCTCGCGCTGGTCGAGGGCCAGAACGCCGTGCCGGATGCCGCCGGCCTGCCGCTGGTCTTCGCCTTGCACGACAACGCGCCCAACCCCTTCAACCCGGCGACGGTGATCAAGTACGACCTGCCGCAGTCCTCGCGTGTGAGCCTGAAGATCTTCGATGTCGCCGGCCGTCTCGTACGCCAGTTACGCACCGGCGAGCACGAGGAAGCGGGCGCGCACCAGGCGATCTGGAACGGCCGGGACGATGGCGGCCGGACCATGGCGTCGGGTACGTATTTCTACAAGCTCGATGCCGGCACCTACAGCGCGACGAAGCGGATGCTGTTGATCAAGTAATCGATCGCAGCTCTTGAAAAACCCTCTGTGTGATTGCTCACAAGGCATGGAGGGACGATGACCGACGGAAGCCCGAGTGCCAGCAAAAAGCACTCGGGCTTCAACCTGCGGTGAATGAGGGCGACGAAAGCGCCCCGGGTGTTGTCACCTACCCGCCACGCGCCTCACGGACAGCAGGCGCCGTACCCTTGCGCAAACAGCGTCAGATCCGAGATGTTGATCGAGCCATCCCACCAGAAATCCGTAGAGAAGGTGTATCCTGTCGCATCGAGGAAGGCTTCGGCGAAGAGGACGACATCAGGCAGGAAGACGCAGCCGTCGCCATCGATGTCGGGGCTGTTGACGTGGATCTCGAAACCGAGTTGCTCGAGCGGACTGCCCGATATCATGACGATCAGCTCTTCGGACGGTTCGTTATATCCCGAAGCCCGCAATGGTTGCTGCCAGTGGGTCACGCCGTTCTCGTCGGTGTTGGCGTCGGCCGCCGTTGCCTGGAAACAGGCGAGTATCAGACCGCCGTATTCGGACTCGAGCCAAAGATCCTCGTACGGCCAGTTCGGAATGGGCTCCTCGAGGGCATTCAAAAGCACCAGCGTGACCGTTGCGTCGTGGTCCGGGTAGCCTTCGTACGGCTGCGCTTCCGTGAAGGACCGGCCGTCGCCGCTCGGCAGCGTGTAGAGCGCCACGGGTTCGGTGGCGTTGGTGAAGGCGTAGCTCTCGTGCAGCAGGGGTAGGTCGCGGGCGATCGCCGACGCGTGTGCGCAAGCAACGACGAGGGCGATGACGAGCAGAAGTCGGGCGGTATTCTGTGTGCGTTCGGACATGGTGGTTTCCTTCCATTGCGTACAGGAAGCTATATGGTATCGCGGTCAAAAACGTATGCTGCCAAACTATGGGTGCCGACCGGATCGCTGCTGGCATCATTAATTATACTACGGGATGGGGTTTCGATGTACCAATGACGTTCGACGGCGACACGACGCGTACTCCGGCTCCAGATCGCTCGTTCAGGTTTGCGGCTCCGCGGCTAAGCTTCGGTTCGGCTGTAGTACGGGTTGGCGCCCGCCGTGTGATCGGTAACATCGATTATCTCGTTCACCTCGGGCGCGGCCTTGCGGATGGCGCGTTCGATCCCGCCGCGCAACGTCACCTGGGATGATGCGCAACCCTGGCAGCCGCCGCCGAGAGCCAGATGCACGTTGGTACCCTTGACGTCCACCAACCGCACAAAACCACCGTGACCCGCTATGGCGGGATTAACCTCCGCGGCGAATACCGCCTCGATCCGTTGCCGGATTCGATCCTCTTCGGGAGTACTCTGGTGCCAGCTCGCAGCGAAGAGCGGACGTCCGGCGACGAGCGCCTCGCGCACGGCGGCGCCGATCTCGCTGCCCACCTCTTGCCAGGATCGGATTCCCGCCTTGGCAACCGTGACCGTGTCGCCCACGACGAGGACCTCACGGACATCGTCCACGGCGAAGAGGTTCTCGAGGAGCGGGGAGCCCGCGGCCTCCTCACGGGTGGTGCAGCGTACGGATCCGGCGTCGTTCAACGTATGGTCCGTAGTGAAACGATACACATGCGGATTCGCGGTTGGTTCAGCGACTATTTGTATGTCCGTCGCCTGAAGCGCGTCGTCTTCCTGCAGACTCATTTTCGTCTTCCTCCTGTATGGTCCGGCGCCGGTACGAAACCTCGTTATCAGACGGAGAAGGCCTGGGCCTGATCGCCACGTTCACCGGCACAGGGAGAGCACTCGCACAGAGTGCGCAGGAACTCGTAGCTGTAGATACCGGTTCGGTGTCCGTCCGAAAATTCGAACGACAGAGCGTAGCGGCCCACACTGCCGGCTCCCTGAACGGTGATGTCCAGGGGTACGCCGCCGGGTTCGAGCACGCGACGGCCCGTCTCCTCGTCCACACAGGCGGCACACCGGCACGCTGTGCGCAGGGTGTAGGCGGTGAATCTGCCTCGGTGACCGTCCGACCAGTCGATGACGACTTCGCCGTCCGGCGAGATTTGAATACCGTCAGGTGCATCGCCCCGTTGCTCCTTCTCGCGCGCCACCGCGGTCTCGAGCTGCTCGACCAGGCCGCGGAAGGCGGCGGCGGCCGTCGAATCGGGCGCGCGGTGCACGACCGGCACGCCTTCCTCGCCACTGGCGACGATCTCCGGATCGAGAGGCAGGGCGCCGATGAGCGGAATACCGAAATCGTCCGCCATCTGCCGGGCGCCACCCTCGCTGAAAACCGGCGTGACCTCGTTGCAGTGTCCGCAGGTGAAGCCGCTCATGTTCTCGATCACGCCGAGGATAGGAACATTCACGGTCTCGAACATGCGCACTCCCTTGCGCGCCACGCCAAGGGCCACCTGCTGAGGCGTCGTGACGACGAGCGCACCGCTCAACGCCGCCTGCTGCGACAGGGTGAGCTGTACATCGCCGGTACCCGGCGGCAGATCGACAATCAGGTAGTCTAGATCGCCCCAGACGACGTCCTGCAGGAACTGCAGGATCATCTTGACGGCGATCGGCGCACGCCAGACCGCCGGCGCATCGTCCCCGGGCATGAGCAAACCCATGGAGATGAAATCGATGCCGAAACGGTCCACGGGTTGCAGTCCGTCGGTGTCGATCCTGACCTCAGCACCCTTCGAGCCCAGCATGTGCGGCTGGCTCGGGCCATAGATATCGGCATCCAGCAGACCGACACGATACCCTTTCTCCTCGAGCGCAGCCGCCAGATTCACGGCGACCGTCGACTTGCCGACGCCGCCCTTGCCGCTGCCTATCGCTATGATATTCGTCACATCCGCCAGGCCACGTCGGGGGGTGGCATCCGCCTTCTTGGGTATTGATTCTGCCATGAGACAATCCATCCCCTCTTTCGTAATCTCGCCCGACGCAGCCAGGATCGGGATAATCAGCGTGCTCGCGGCCGCCGATCAATTACGGCCTGCGATCACCTCTCGACCGACAACGAGCCCTCGCGCGTACGCTCGAAGCGCCCGCTCACGTCGGACCAGTTGATGACCTCGTGGAAATTCTTGACGTACTCGGCGCGCCGGTTCTGGTAGCGCAGGTAGTACGCGTGTTCCCAGACGTCGAGCACCAGCAGGGGAACGACACCCCACTGGGTGAGGTTCTGATGCTTCTCGGCGGTCAGTACCACGAGTTTATCATCGGCGGGCCGATAGGCGAGGATGCCCCAGCCGCTTCCCTCGACCTGGGTCGAGGCCGCGTCGAACTGGTTGCGAAAGGCCTCGAGACTGCCGAAGTCCTCGGCGATCTTGTCGGCCAGCGCGCCGCCGGGCGATCCGCCGCCGCCGTCGCCGGTCGATGCCATGTTGTTCCAGAAAACACTGTGCAACAGGTGCCCCGACCCATGAAAGGCGACCTCGCGTTCCCAGTGCTTGGTCAGCGAGAAATCCCCACTCTCGCGGGCTTCCGCCAATCTCTTTTCTGCCGCGTTCAAGCCGTCCACGTAGGCCTTGTGGTGCAGATCGTGGTGCAACCGCATCGTCTGTTCGTCGATGTGCGGTTCGAGAGCGTCGTACGCATATGGTAAATCAGGGAGCGTGTGGCTCATTGTTTATCTCCTCGTTTCGAGACAATCCCATTACCGGTGGATATTGATTCATCACCGGTGATAAACGGCGGACACAGTCTGTCGCCGAATAATTGGACAAGGTACAAAGTTGACAGTTTTTGTCAAGTATTTGGCGAGAAAAAGTCCTTTTGTATAAAACATTTAATTATAATAGATTACAGCATATAGTCACACTTCATCCGTTTTAGCGGCCAGGATGAAGTCATTCTCTGTGAGCCCATCGATCGCGTGGGTCCAGATCGTCACGGTGACGCTACCCCAGGTGAGCTGAATATTGGGATGATGCCCCTGCTGTTCTGCGATCTCGCCGACACGGTTGACGAAGGTCAGCGCCTCGCGAAAATCAGGGAAGGAGAAAATCCGTTCCAGATGGTGATCCGCTACCAGCGTCCACTGACTATCGAGCTGCGCGTGCAAGCTCGCCGCCGCTTCGCCGCGCAGTGGTGTCGCGTCGCCCGTGCACGGGGCACAGGTTCGCTTGACGAGGTCGAATTCGTTCATGGCGTTCTTACCTACCTTCGGTCTGGATCGATCCGGTTCTCTGGTTCTGTGCCATCGCTACGTTCTCCCGCCAACTGCTCCACCCGCCGCCCCGTCGCGAAACCATTCCACCCCTGGCCCGGCCCCATGGCGAAGTAGATGATTCCCGCCCAGGGTGACCATAACGGATTGACCACGACGATCAGGATGGACACGGCGGCGATCGCCATGGAGATCAGGTGGGCGCGCATCTCACCGCGGGTGATCTCGCGCTCGGCCGCATCCAGCTGCAAGGCCTCGCGACGGTTCCAGGCACGGCGGTTCTGAACCCAGAAGATGAGCGATATGCCCAGAAAACCCGTGCTGTACAGGATCATCAGCAGCGGGATGTCCGCGTCGACGATCTCCAGGCTCGTGGCGCGGCGCAGGATTACGGAATCGACCAACATGGTGAACAGGAACTTCAGCGGATAGACGTAGAACAGGATCAGGAAGAGCTGCACGCCGTTCAGCACCATCGTGCCGAAATCCTCCAATCCGAAACGCCGGTGGAACAGGAAATTGTAGTACCAGAACATGAGCAGCAGTGCAAAGCAGATGGCGAAGGCCGGTAGGTGGTAGAAGGCCTCTTTCATCTCAACGAAACTGCGCGGCACTTCCAGCGAGACGACCAGCAAGGTCAGGGCAAAGGCGAAGACCGCGTCGGACAGCCCCTCGAGCCGCGAGATGTCGCCGCCGCGCCAGTAGAAATGTTCTTCGCCGCGCAGCGCGCGCGGGAGCAGTTTCGCTGGTTTCATACTCGACCTTCTCCTGTCCGGCGGCTTCCTGTTCCGAGCCCCTGGCGCCCGCTGGAAATGGTGGGCGTGGCCGCAAGCATCGGGTAGGATCCTGCTATCCGATACGTCCCGCGTCACGTGACCGAGATACGGGCATGGTACCGCCGGGTATCCGGTTCACGATACTGGAAATCGTCGGTGCCCGCCGCCTCGCGAAAGGAAATCCCGTGCGTTCCATTCGTTTATCTAGCCTGTGTTTGTCGTTCCTGATAGCCGCCGCGCTCTTGCTGACGACAACCGGTTGCGGCGAGAAGATCGCCCCCGTGCCCGGCGCCGAGGCGCCCCTGACCGACGAGATCCTCACGGCGGCCGAGGCCACGATGGGGCTGCGCTTCAGCGACGCGGAGCACGAGCTCCTGCGCGAGGACGTGGCCGAGCAGCGCGCGGCCTACGCCGAGATCCGCGCTCTCGCCCTGCCCAACGAGATCCCGCCGGTGCTGATCTTCGATCCCATTCCCGCGGGAGCGACCGGCAAAGACGGCCGGGTACCGTCGGCACTCACGCCGCGTCTGTATGGCGACGACTCCGACCAGCCACCGCGCTGGACCGACCCGGGCCGCCCGCGCAGGCCGGAGAACCTGGAAGACCTCGCCTTCGTTCCGATCGGCGAGCTTGCGGCCCTGATCCGCACCCTGCAGGTCTCGAGCATCGAGCTGACCGAGATGTTCCTCGATCGCCTGCGCCGCCACGATCCCGAGCTGCTGGCGGTCGTCACCCTGACCGAGGATATGGCGCGTGAACAGGCCGAGCGCGCCGATGCGGAGATCCGCGCCGGCCGGTATCGCGGGCCGCTACACGGCATCCCCTACGGTGCGAAGGATCTGCTCGCGGTCGAGGGCACGCGCACGACCTGGGGCGCCGAACCGTACCGCACCCAGACCATCGACGCGACCGCCACCGTGGTCCGCAAGCTCACCGACGCGGGCGCCGTGCTCGTGGCCAAGCTCACACTGGGCGCCCTGGCCTGGGGCGACGTGTGGTACGGCGGCATGACCCGCAATCCCTGGCGGCCGGAGCAGGGTTCGAGCGGCTCGTCGGCCGGCCCGGCCTCGGCGGTCAGCGCGGGGCTGGTGCCCTTTGCCATCGGCACCGAGACCTGGGGATCGATCGTCTCGCCCAGTGCGCGCTGCGGCGTGACCGGCCTGCGCCCGACCTTCGGCCGCGTGAGCCGCGCCGGCGCCATGGCCCTGAGCTGGTCCATGGACAAGATCGGGCCCATCTGCCGTTCGGTGGAAGATTGCGCCGTGGTCTTCGAGACCATTCGCGGCGCCGACGGCCTCGACCAGAGCGTGTACGAGGCGCCGTTCGCCTATCGGCCCGACGTGGACCTGCGCGGCCTGCGGATCGGCTATCTTACAGAGCTGTTCGGCGAGAAAGATGTAGATGACGCAGACAGCGATGGCGAAGCGGGCGACGAGGACCCGCGCGCCGCTGCCGGCCGCGCCCTCGACCGCGCCACCCTGGCCACCCTGCGCGCCCTGGGCGCCGAGCTCATCCCCGTCGGCAACCACGACACCGCGCGCGTGCGCTGGATCGGAGACGTGCCGGTCAGCTCGCTGTCGTTCGTGTTGACCGCCGAGGCGGCCGCCGCCTTCGACGCGCTGACGCTCTCTGACCGCGACGAGCTGCTCGTTCGCCAGATCCGCTGGGCCTGGCCCAACGTCTTCCGGGCGTCGCGTTTCATCCCGGCCGTGGAATACATCCAGGCCAACCGCGCCCGCTATCTGCTCGTCCAGCAGATGAGCCGCGTCATGCAGGAGATCGACGTGTACGTCGCACCTTCGTTCGGCGGCGACAACCTGCTCTTGACCAACCTGACCGGGCACCCGTGCGTGGTCGTACCAAACGGTTTCGTCGAGCCCGACCAGCCGCACAGCATCAGCTTCATCGGCGATCTGTTCGACGAGGCGACGGTGCTCGCGGTGGCCAAGGCGTATCAGGACGCGACGGATTTCCATCGTCAGCAGCCGCCCGGGTTCGCCGTGGTGAAGCGCTGAGGTACCCGGTCCACGAGGTCGACGATGCCGGGCGGCGCTGATCGTGCTCAACGTTTCTGCCGGCTCGATCGTTATCGGGATGGACCGGAACGTCCCGACGACCATCATCTCGGACCAGAACAGGAGCCCGACCATGGCCACGTCTCTCCGTAATCCTGCCGTACCCGTACCGTCATCTCATCTGATCCTGCCCGTGCTGTTTTTAGCGATACTATTTGTAGTCACGTCCAGCGACGCCCGGGCCGCCGCACCCTCTCTCGTACCGGGCATGCCCCCAGAGATCGTGTCCAAGCGCGAGATCATGCTCGAGTCCCATGAATACGCGCAGCTCGCCGAGCAGTGGCAGGCTTACATCGACGAGCATCCCGGATCGGCCGTGGCCCACGTGATGCTGGCGCGGGCACAGTACTACTCGCTGGTCGTGCCCGTCGAGAAGCAGCACGAGCACCTGGTGCAGGCCCGCGAACTCAACCCCGACTGCCCCGAGGCGCTGCTGGCCATTGCCGACACCGGGCTCTACGCCTCGCGACGACTGGTCGCCGACAACAACGAAGCCATCGAACTGGCCGAGCGCGCCGTGGCCCTGGCGCCGGACTGGCCCTATCCCCACTTCACGCTCTATTCCCTGTACGCCATCGAAAACCAGCCCGAGCAGGCACGGGAGCAGCTGATCGCCCTGGCGGACAAGAACGCCTTCCCGAAACCGCTGCTGGACTACGCCTACAACATGCTGATCAGCGCCGAGCCCGACGCGATCGTCTTCACCAACGGCGACAACGACACCTACCCCTTGCTGTCGCTGCAGGCGAAATACGACATCCGGCCCGATGTACTCGTCGCCAATCTGTCGCTCCTGAACAGCCTGGAGTACAATCACGTGTTGTGGGAGAAAGCGCCGCGACAGCTGCGTCCGTTCAGCGGGCGGAACATCGACGCGTTGCACGAGAAGTTCAAACGGGAACTGTCGACGACCCACGAGCATCTCGGGACCAAGATCATGCGCGCCCTGTGCGACGAGGTCGCCGACGGCAGCTGGCGGAAACCGGTGTACCTGGCCATCACCCTCAGCCAAGAGCCGCGGCGGGCGAGCGGGCGACGCCTGGAACTCGAAGGGCTGCTTTGGCGTGTCAAACCGGAGCCCGCGGATCCCGAGGACGAGCTCGGCTTCGACACCAACCGCGAACGGACACGACAGCTGTTCGCCGAGGCGTTCCGGTACGACAGCGCCACCGATTTCAGCTTCGCGTGGCCACAACACTCGTGCCTGATCAGCTTGATGTACAATTACGGCGCGGTGCTCACCCGGGTGGCCTTCGCCTGCGCCGAAGCGCAAGAGGTCGACGCCATGCGCCACGCCTTCCGGAAGGCGCTCACCATCTGGGATTTCCACGGCGACCGGCTGAGTGTCGCCAGCATGGCCGAGTACTGGCAGCAACTGGATCCGGAGAATCCGGAAATCGCTGCCTGGCTGAAGGCGGACCGGTGACGTGAACGACGACGGAACACCTAGCAGAGCCGGCGACCCCGCCGTGACCCGCGAACCCGGCGATCCTCACGAGACCGACACGCTCGTGCGTCACAGTCGCGAGGGCGATCCGCGTGCTCTCACTACACTCTACCACCAGTTCGCACCGGCCCTGCTCGAGTATCTGGAGCGTATCCTCGGCGAGCGTTCCGATGCCGAGGATCTGCTGCACGAGTCGTTCCTGCGCATCTTCCAGGGCCGGGGACGGTACGACGGACGCGGACGTTTCCGCCAGTGGCTGTTCACCGTCGCGACGCGCCTGGCCCGCGACCGGCTCCGGCGTGGACGCAGACGTCGGGAGATCCTCGGCGATCTCCGGCGGCTACGCATCGTACCGGGCGATGGCGGATCGGGCGGCGGCGGTTACGGCGGCGCCGTTTCCGCCGGTACCGTTGCAACCGACGCCATCGACGCCGAAGCGGAAGCGACAGGTCATGATCCCGCCGGCGCGCTGCAGTACCGTGAGCTGCTGGACACCGTCGAGGCCGTGCTCGCCGAGTTCCCGCCGGCCTACACCAGCACCTTTCATCTGCGCATCCGCGATGGCTTCAGCTACGGCGAGATCGCAGCCATCGAGGACGAACCCGTGGGAACACTCCGCTCCCGCGTCCATCACGTACTCAACCGACTACGTCGTGTTCTGACCGCCGACGGTTACCGGTCGTTGCCGTCGCGGCGAGAACGGAAGGATATCCCATGACTGACCGAGACGAAACGAGACGAAATCCGGGAGAACCGGGAAATCCGGAAGACCCGGAGCTGAACGACCCGACGCTGCGCAAAGCAATGCACGATGTGCGCGAGGCGCCCCGGCCCGAAGCGCCCACGGGAGTTCTGGCCGATCTGCTCCAGGCCCAGGCGGCGTTTGCCGCCGCGACGAACGCCGACCCGGCGGCCGGGCCATCCGCCGGACCGGGCCGATCGAAACCGGCGCCCCACGCTGGGCGATCCGCACGGCGGCCAGGTATCGCCATCGCCGCGGTAATGGCCGCCGCCATGTTGTTCTCGAGCGGATTCTGGGCCGGTCGACATTCGGCGCCCAACCTCGCTGCGAGCACGCTGACGCAAAGCACGGCGTCCACCCTGTGCGACTCGTTGCCGGCGCCGCCATACGTCCCCTTTCGGTCGGTGGCGACGTCAGTGCCTTGAAATAATGATCTCATTGGTGTAGAGTAGTTTCTGGAGGATCAAGAAACCTCTCCACCCGCCACGCATATCTTGCGCCTCATATCTCGATCGTAACCCTTGTCCTACATTCTTCAGGAGGTTCTCGCCATGACCCGAGTGCTGCTATTTCTGTTCTGCTGCTGCGCCGTGCTGGTCTCGCCCGTGCTGGCCGTCGATCGCGATAGTGACGGACTCGACGACTCGATCGGCGATATCGGTCTGCCGCCCATTCTCGACGAAGGTGAAATCGCCATCGTGGACACCGGAAGTAGTACGATCGCCTACTATGCCGACAGGCTCACCAACCTGGGCTACACCGTGGTCACCATCCCGCTGAATTCGGATCTCACAGTGCTGTCGCAGTATCCACTGGTCATCCTGCCGGTATCCCATGCCCAAGCATCCACGTACTACACCTTCGATGGTCTGGCCGGCGACTACCAATCCTACGTGAGCGCCGGCGGCGGTCTGTGGGTGGGACAGCCCAATCCCTACGGCATGCCGGGCAACACCGCCACCCTCACCTGGGTGCCGTATCTGCTGACCATCAACAATGGCTACGACAATTCCGATTGTCCGACGGTCATCGTCGACCCCGACCACTGCATCACCACCGGCTTACCCAACACCAACTTCTCGTTCACGGCCGACACGGTGGTGGCCATGGGATCCGAATGGCAGCTCCTGTGCGAAGGATCGGTTACCGGTAATCCATCGGTCCTGTGGGCTCCCTTCGGCGGTGGTCGCATCCTGGTGGAATTCTGCCATCCGTCGCCGAGTTCGATCTGCCCCATCGACGACGCGGCCCTGGATCGCTACGCCAGTTGCGCCATGTCCGGTCCGACTGTTCTCGAACGTAGTGTCTGGGGTGATGTGAAGACCTTGTTCCGTTAGCGGACGCCGGAATTGACGGAGCGATGCTGATCGCTACACGAGAGTGAACTCGACGACTAGCCCCGGAGCACAGCCGTTGCTCCGGGGCGACTCGTTACCGGACCCGATACCTGGACCGACCGCCACCCGCCTGCTATGCTGATCCGGACAACTATATGCCGTTCTCGTCAAGGATGTACCACCATGCTCACCTGGCTTCTGATCCTCGTTCCCCTCGGACTTGCCGTTCTCTACGTCGCGGCGCGCCTGGCCATCGGTAAACCGCCGTCGCGCCATGGAACCGACATGGTGTTCGCCCTTCTGCTGCTGGTCTATTTCGCCGTGACCGTGGGGCTGGGTATCTTCTGGGTCGCCAGACAGGAGTTGCCACCCTTCGACCTGCACTACCTGTTCGGATATGTCACGATGTTGTTGGCCGTGATCCACATCTGTCTTAACTGGTCGCGGATATTGGCTTTTTTTCGCCGCCGGTCGCCAGCGGCCATGAAGAGTGCCGACGGGCGACAATGGCGGACCAGCCTGCGTGCCGTCGGTTGGCTAACGGGGCTGGTGCTCTTCGCGGGTGTATTCTTCGTCCTCGGGGCGCGGCAGGGCGATCGGCGACTCGAGATCGTCGGCACGGAATCGGAGAGCGGCGAACCGGCGACAACGGCACCCGGCGCCATCGGCCGTCACTGGATCGCGGCCGACGGCCAACAATACACGCTGAGCGACTACTACCACCGCCAGACCGCGCACACGCGTGTGAACGTCGCCGGCGGCTCGGGCATCAACTGGTCGCTACGGCCCGAGCCCTTCAAGGACTACTCGGGCGTGCGAATCGTGGCGCTGCCCGATCCACAACCGGAAGCCGAGATGAGTACCGGCGAGGCCATCGTCGCCTGCCGGGTGCCGGTGTCCGGGTTTCACGACGATCCGATCTCGTTGGCCGACCTGGCGACCATGCTGTTCATGACCAACGGCATCACCAAGACCCTCGATACCCCGCGCGGAACCTATCTGTTGCGCGCCGCACCGTCGGCCGGCGCACTTTACCCGACCGCCATGTACGTCGCCGTCCGCGACGTCGTCGCGCTGGAGCCGGGACTCTACTATTACGACGCGCGGGACCACGTCTTGCGCGAGGTCGCCGCCGGCGCGGGTGTTTGCCTGCGGCTGGCATCCGTCGTGTCCGAACCCGATCTCGTGGCGCGGGCGCCGGTGACCTTCGTCTTCACAAGCGTCTTCGGCTGGACGAACTGGAAATACAATGAGCGCTCGTACCGCTATTGCGGCCTCGACGCCGGGCACCTGGCGGTGCAGACGGATCTGGCGGCGGCGGCGCTGGGCTACCGCAGCCGCCTGATCGGCCGTTTCGATGATGTGAAGGCGAACCGTGTGCTCCAGATCGATATGGCGGACGGTACCGACGAGTTCGGCATGCTGATCATGCCGGTCGGGTTGGCTGATCCGGACGCGCCGGCTTCCGAGAACCGTCGGACCTTCGCCACCGCACCACGCAGCCTCGACGCGCCGGACAACCCCCTGATGTATCTGGTACACGGGCGGACCGAGCTGGCCCTCGCCGATAGTGCGTCGACCGCCGCCGTAGGGCCTGAGCGGTCCGTACCACCCCTCGACAAACCGTACCCCGGCGCCGAGCTGATCGTCCTGCCGCGACAGGCGACACCCAGCAACGATCTGGATCTGTTCGAGGCTGTGAATCGCCGAAGATCCTTGCGCGAATGGACCGGTGCGCAGATGTCCCTGAACAGCTTCGCCTCGCTGCTGCAATCGACGTGTGGACTTTCCCCGGCCACGGCTTCGGTCGGCGGCGCGGTGGCCGACGAAGGCGCCGCCGACCCAAGCGTCGAGCACAACCAGGCCCTGCACGTGTACGTGCTGGTCAACGCCGTATCGGATATCGAACCCGGCGTGTACTACTACCATCGCGGGCTGCACGCCCTGTCCCCGATCCGCACCGGCGACAACCGGCGCTACGGCTACGAGTCGACGCTCTTCCAGGATGTGGTCGGCGACGCGCAAGCGCTGCTGATCGTGACCGTGGACCAGCAGCGCCTCGGCGTGCCCGACGGAGACCGCGGCTACCGCTACGCCTGCCTCGACGCCGGCATGCTCGGCGGCCGCCTGTACTTGCAGGCGACCGCGCTGCGGCTGGGCGCCTGCGGCATCGGCGCGTATTTCGACGAGGAGATCAACGAGCTGGTGCGCGTGGGTGCGGAGCGGGAGATGGTGCTGTATTGCCTGGCGTTCGGGGTGCCGTCGCGCGGGGGGAATTGAGAGGAAGCACCAGAGATGCCGCCAGCCGAAGAACGGAATCTGCGGCTCATACGAGAGGCGCCATGACTGTGCCATGGCATGCCGGCAAAGTGCCTTGAAAGCCACGCCAGTCTAAGACAGTAAGACTTCTGGCATCATTCCATGTCACCGAATGATCACTAATCTGCGTGAAGCGGAAACGTCCGCCGTCTCTAGACGCACGAAGTAGATACCGCTGCTGGAGCGCTGGCCCGCCCCGTCCCTCTGGTCCCAGCCCACTTGGTGGCGCCCCGCCTCGATGTGGTGGTCAAGCAAACGCCGCACCAGTCGACCACGCAGATCGTAGATCGACAGGCGCAGGTGACCCGGCGAGGCCAGATCAAACCTGATCCGGGTCGCCCCGTTGAACGGATTGGGGTAGTTAGCAAAAAGGGCGGTGCGCTCCGGCACTCCGTTCACAATATCGTCGTGCCCTGGGATGCCCGTGGGCCAGGGGAACTCGAAGAACTGGGTGTAGCGCGTGAGGAGTTCCCGCTTGGTCGATGGTGCATCGCCGTCGTCCAGGCCGCCGAACTCGAAAGAGCAGGCGATGGTTCGCCTTGCACCAGCCCGATTAGCGACGGCGTGGTAGTGCCCGTCGTTGGGATTCCGTAGATAACCCTCTGCTCCTGGCCCAGGCATCAACTCGTCCATGAAGTTGTTCTCGCCCGAATAGCTGAAGCTCATGCCATCCCCCAGCGTGCCAGGGATCCCCTCCAGATTGATCAAGTCGTTGGTCCCGTCGCCGGAGCCTGTGAGGCCAAAGAGACCCATGTAGATGTCGCTGTAAGGATCGTAGTTCCAGCAATCGGCCCCCTCCATGTAGACGTCACCCCCCGCAGCGAGGTATTCGACCAGGATAACGGATTCCTCGAACGAGAGAACACGATTCAAATCAAAGATCCCAAGGAAGATGAACGCGCAATCGTAGTTCAACAACAAGGGCATTTCGTTATCGGTCAGGTAGGCGTGCGGCACGGATAGATCCACGAGCAGTTGGTGCATCACCTCGCCTGAGGATGGAGTAGGATCCGGATTCCAGATCAGGAGCGGCTGCGCGGGGATGATGTTGAAGCTATGGTAACCCATAGCAGGATCATGGCTCACGTTCATGCCGTCGGTAGCCACGATTCGGTACTCGATGACGTCGCCTTCCCAAGCGTTGCCTTCGAATGTGGTCTCATAGATGAACCAGCCCTCCCGCTTGACCATGGTCAGGGAGGGCTGCGCTTCGCCATTGAGGAACCACTCCACTGCTGCCTCAGGTACCGCCACGTCGTCCGTGACCACAGCCCTGATCGTGAAGGGCCAGGCGAGTTCGGTGATGTCCATTACCGGATCATGGTCGATTGCGGGGGGTTCGTCATCGACCTTGACACGGAAGCGGTGGGGGCCGTGTGCGCCCACAAGCGGATGAAACTCGATTCGTCCAGAGCCGTCCGCGGCGCGCAGGTAGTATTCGATAATGCTTCCCAGTGGCTGAGCCGGGATCTCGGCGTAAAACGAATCCGGCCCCGCAGCCACGGTGAGCGGGAGTTCGTGAAACTGAGGGTCGATTCCACGGCGCCAGAAGAGGGAGAGCGAGTCGGGGACAAGCCCCGCATTGCTGTGATCGTGGATCAGAACGTCGACCCGATAGACGCCCGTTGTCTGATCCGTATCCAGAAGCGGCGCATGATCAACGTAGAGCATCTGAAGGTCCGCCATCTCCTTGGTGCGACAATGCAAGGCATTCCCGTAGCTCCAGTTCCAGTTGCCGGAGCCGATGATCTCGTAGCCGGGCAGCGCCTCCGCGAACATGGCCAGGGCCGGCGCATCATTGGTAGTCTCATTGAGCGGGACGTAGACCTTGCCGTTTATGATCAGTGAATTCGTGTAGTTCTCCTCGCCCACCTGATCGACCCGGAAGATCTCATAAGGCCGTCCGAAACACGTCTCGAGGGAGGCAATGATGTTTACGTTGCTTTCGACGAATTCGTAGTTCGGATCGGACGGAGGCACTCGCTTGAACACGATCTTCTCGGGTGTGAGCAGTTTGGCCCAGCAGTCGACATGATGCGTGGTCCAGGGACCGAAGTACGGAAGGCAGGTATTGCGTTCGATGCCCAGGAAGGCCTCCATGATGGAGTCGATTTCCGCCTCGTCGAAGCCGAAGTTGTAGTCATAGACCATGCGCGTGGTGATCGTGGTGCCGTGCCCATCGGACTGGTAGTTGCCGCCGACGTGGATGAGACCCAGGTCATAGACGCGGACGCCGAAGTGATCACCGATCACTTGTGGGATCATGTCGTCGTTCGGGTTGTCGACCTCGTAGATATGATTGACAATAGCCGCATCGCCGTTGCCGTCGAAGATGTTCCAGGGGCCATAGTCCCGGGTGTATGGAGCATCGGTTACCGCACGGATGAAACGGACGTTTGCCATGTTGACGCCGTGGTAGGCAAAGTCCGAAGCCGCCTGATCCTCCTCGGCCTGATCGCGCGCGAGCGTGTAGACGAGGTCATCCTCCGAGAACTCGACGACAAGCTGGTATGGAATGTCCAGCGGGTAATCGATCAGAACGCCCGCCATGGGCTCGAATTCGGCCACGCAGCGGGGTGGGTATGGCGGCGGATTATCGCGGGGTAGCAGCCGGACATCTAAGTCGCGTGGCACGTTTGGTTTCGGCTTGTCCCGGGGCCCGACCGGCTGTGCGGAAGCAGACCACGCGAGCAGGATAAGAAGGACCGATGCAGCCGAGACGAATGAATTCAAGACCTGATGGCGGAGAAGTCGCGAGATAGCCGGTACCTCCCGTTCACAGACTCGATCAGGAAGACTCCCACCTATTATATCACATCAACTACGGCCATGAATTACGCCCCTCGAAGTACCTCGCCGATGCTGTGGGCTGAAGGTGACACCACACTGTCGGTACTGAAGCCTGCGGATACGGCTAGGTGGGGTGTTTCGGAGGTAGAATCCCATGCGTTTCCATGGCCATGGTGTCGGCAAGGTGTTGTGGAACTTGCAGGTGGGCGATGTGTGAGCTGGAGCCGAAGGCCGGCGGTGTTGTTGATGAGTTGTGAGTGTTCGTATGCGCTTCAGTGCCGATCGGAACACCCCAGACGCTTTTCGATCCGTTTAGAGGTTTCCGTGATCGACAATCCGCCCAGGGTGGTACAGCGCAAACCCGACCAGGTGCTCCGCGCCGTCGAAGTGGCGGCCATGAACTTGAAAGCGCGGCTCGTGGACGACGACCTCACGGCCCTGCTCATGGACCGGTTCTACCACCACCTGATCTCCGGCTCGTCGGTTGCCGCCGCCCTGGATGCAGCCAAGTTCGACCTACGAAACGAACCGGCGACAAGACATCCTTTTGCGTGGGCGGGATTCGTGGCGATCGGGTACGGTGAGTCGATCATGCCGATGGCGGCCGGCGGTGATCTCCGGTGGTGGTATGGCCCGTTGCTTGGCGTCGTGCTGGTCGCGACTGTACTTGCTGTCGTCGTCCGGCGACGGCGTTCTGCCTGAACGACCACATCCTCGTTCGCCTCCGGCCGGAAACCGAAACTCTGGCCTCGTTTCTGCCGTAATCAACATTTGGGTCGCAACGTCCCCACATATTGTTCGTACCCACCGTAGCTATGACCGGAAAGCGCATCATACCGCCAAAGGAGCCCGACATGAAAATCCGAGTCCTGTCGCTGATCGTCCTTTCCCTCGCCCTCGTCACCGGGAGCGCTTTCGCCGAGACGGTGGCCGGCCTGCCGCTGCACCTCCAGAAGTTCGAGTCGGGCGCCATCCGGGTCTGGATCGGCGACCACATCTCCTCGACCGCGACCACGGCGATTCCCACGGCCAGGGGCATCCTCGTCATCGATACCCTCGGCTTCCCCGCAGTGGACCGCGAACTGCGCGAGGTCATCGCCCGCGAACTGGGGCGCGATGACTTCGCCTACCTGATCAACACGCACGAGCACGGCGACCACACGGGCGGTAACGTCGTCTACGCCGACTGCACGATCATCGGACACGAGCGGGTGGCCGCGGGCATGGTTCGCAACGCGGCGGACCTCGAGCGGATTCTCGGCTGGTACAACGAAAGCATCCCCGAGACGGAGACGCAGCTCGCCGCCCTCGCCGACGACGCGCCGGAACGAGCGCGGCTCACGGAGGAACTGATACGCGACAAGCTGTCGCTGGCGGACCTGCAGGCCGACCACGAAGCCGTGCCGCCCTCGCTGACCTTCAACGACCGTCTGGACCTCGACCTGGGAGACACCATCGTCGAGCTGTTCTACATCGGCGGGATGCACACGGCGAGCGACATCGCTGTCGTGGTACCCGAGCACGGTCTGCTGCTGACCGGTGACACGATGGCCGACACCTGGCTGACCGACACGCCGGGCTGTCTCGCGTCTTTCTCGGCACGATCCGGCATTCCGCACGACTTCCCCCTCTGGCTGACGAACTGGAACCACCTGCTCGGACGGCAAGAAGAGATCCACACGCTCGTGACCGGCCACTGGAACGGCGAGCTGAGCTGGGACGGTGCCGAAGCGCGCGTGCGTTACGTCGAGACTCTCTGGAACGAGGCGAACCGGCTGGTGGCTGAGGGCGGCCGCCTCGAGGACTTCCTGCACGGCCATCGCCTGGCCGAACGCTTCCCGCACCTGGCCGATGCCAAGGGTTTCGAGGAGTGGACGAACGCGGGCACGATCCTCGAGATGTGGGCATGCACGACGAACCAGCTTTCGGGCGCACAAGCCCTCTTCGAGCTGATCGAGTCCGGCGCCGACGAGGCCGCCGTCCGGCAGGTCGCGGACCAGAAGCACGCGGACAAGCCCACGCATTACTTCCTCGAGGCCGACATCAACCGGCTCGGCTACCGATTCCTCCAGACCGAGCGGCCGGAGCTGGCCGTGATAATGCTTCGGCTCAACGTCGAGCTGTTCCCCGAGTCGTGGAACTGCTACGACAGTCTGGGCGAGG
>CAYLIV010000038.1:27741-37293 GCA_964384055.1 uncultured Fibrobacteraceae bacterium | reverse complement strand
CCGGTGGAGATCACGTTGCCACCGGTCTCGGCGCCGATGACCGGCCCGCGCCCGATGGTCTTGATGGCGTGGCTGAAGATCTCGGCGTTGGAGTAGCTGCCCTCGTTGCAGAGTACGGCGATGGGTTTTTCCCAGCGGTAGAAGGTCTGCCGCTCCGACTGCGGATACCCGATCTCGCCGTTGCGCAGGATGGTGTACGCGTGCACCGGCTGGGTCAGGATGGTCAGCAACAGATCGGTGGTCCAGCCACCACCGTTGTTGCGCACGTCGATGATCAGCGCCTCCTTGCCGTTGGCGGCGGCGAACAGGTTCTGCTCGAAACGCTCGACCTCGGTCATGCCCATGCCCCGGATGTGCACATAGCCGATCCGGTCGTCACTCTGCTGCGCGGTGTATTGCTGGTTCTGTTTCTCCATCTGCCGGTATTTCAACTGGAAGATCAAGCGGTCGACAACAGGCACGACCTCGAATTCGAGTTCCTCGCCGTCGCGCTCCACCGTCAACCAGGTCGGCAGGTCGGCGCGGTTCTCCAGAGCCCGGAACAGATTCTGCTCCGCCGACACGGGCATTCCGTCGACGGTCAGCAGGATGTCCCCCGGCAACAGTCGACTCTTGACCTTGTCGCACGGGCCGTACGGCAGCACGCCGGCGATCCTCAATCCCCGACCCTCGTACCGCGGGACGAGTTCGAGGCCGAGATAACCGTCATCGCCGTAATCGCCCGGCGTGTCCCACCTGGCGTAGTAGCCCATGTGACTGGAGTTGAGTTCGCCGAGCATCAGGTTGAACACGGCTGCGAAGTCCATGTCATGGCCGACCTGCTGCACCCACTCGCCGTACTTGCGCCGCAGGGCCGGCCAGTCGACGCCGTGCATGTCCTCGTCGTAGAAACGGTCGCGCATGATGCGCCAGGCCTCGTCGAGCACCTGCCGCCGCAGGGCCGGCCGGTCGATGGTCAGTCGCGCCCGGAAATCGGTTTTCTCGACCTTGCCGCCTGCCGCGGGCACGCGAGCCGGCTTGCCGTCCTGCAGGAAATAGAAGGTCTTCCCCTCCGGATCGAGGGCGATCCGGCGCGGGTCGGTATCGTTCTCGGTGACCGCCTCACGTTCCTCGCCAAAGCGGTCGACACTCATCAGATCGGTGTTGCCGTCGATGGTGGCGGTGAAATAGATGCGATCGCCGCGGGGATCGATGCCCCGGGCGCGCTCGGTCCCGGGAAGCTTGGTCAAGCGCCGGCTGCGCAGATGGATGTCCTCGAAATCGATGACCACTTCGACCGGCTCTTCCTCGTCATCGCCCTCCGCTTCGTCGTCCTGTTCGTCGGCGTCAGGTTCGTCGTCGTCGATGCCGCCCGCCGTGGGATCGTCGATGGCCGCAGCGGGATCGTCCGGCTTGCCGCCGCCTTTCTTGCCCTTGCCCTTCTTTCCGGTTTCCTTCTTGTCCCGGGTCTTCTCCCAGATCTTCCACTCCTCTTCGGTCCGCTCGTCGTCCTCGCGGGTCAGATACACGAAGTAGACGTCGTCGTGACGCGAGTCGGGCGAATTGTCGTGGCGGTTGGTGCTCCAGGCCAGCATGCGGCCGTCGGCCGACCAGACCGGCCCGCGATCGTAGTCGGGATGCCGGGTGATGTTGACGGCCTCGCCGCCGTCGCCGGGCAGGATCCAGATGTCGCGATTGAAGTTGCCGTCCAGTCGCGAGCAGGCCACCCACTCGCCGTCCGGAGACCAGGAGTAGCCGATGGCGCCCCAGTGTTCGAACAGGGTCTTGTCGCCACCGCCGTCGGCGTCCATCACGTGCAGATCCGAGTAGCCGCGGGTATAGAGGATCCGCCTGCCGTCCGGGGACCACCGAGGCTCGTAGGCCGGCTGCTTGCCGTCGGTCAGGGCGATTATCCGGTGTCGCCGCGCCAGGCGCAGGATCGTTTCCTCGGGATCGTCGGACACGAGCAGGCAGACCGTCTGCTCGCCCTGGCGGTCGGTCACGAACAGGAGCGTGTCAGCGCTACCGGGCCGGAACGAGATATGCTGTTCGAGATAGGGGCCCGGCACGACCAGCCGGGCACGCCCCCCGAGGTCGTTATTGATCAGAACGATCTCTCCCTCGATCGCCAGGGCGATCTCGTCGCCGCCGGTCGCCACCGCGATCTCGTCGGCGTCGCCGGTCTTGTTCTCGATCACGATCGGGTTTTCGATCATATCGGCCGCGACCTGTATCGTCATTTGCCGGGGATCGCCCTGCGCGGTGGCCAGCAGGTGGATCGCCGTACCTTGCTCGAGCACGATATACCGACCGTCGGCGCTGAGCTTCGCCGAACGCACGCCGTCGCCCCGGAATCGGGTCAGTGCACGCTTGTCGGAACCGTCGGCATTCATGGTCCAGATATTGGCGGTCTTGTGCTCGTCCTGATCGCCGATCCAGTAGATCCGTCCGTCGGGCGCCACCATCGGGTTGGTGTCGTAGCCGCGGTTGTCGGTCAAACGGACCGGGTCCCGACCGACGGTGTAGGAATAGATCTCGCGCTGATAGCTCCCGCGATAACGAACCCGCGCCGGTTTGACCCGACCCGCGGCGATGACAAAGGTCTTGCCATCGGCGGTAGCCACCTCATCGCCGAAGAAATCCGCGAGACGACGCGGCGTCCCGCCCGTGGCCGGCACGAACTGGATCTGCGGCGACACGGGATAGTCGAACAGCCGCGCGGAAGCGAAGTACAGGGTTTCGCCGTCGGGACCGAAAGCCCCGGGCAGGTTGCGGCGGGAGGCGTGCGTGATCCGCCCTGGCGGCCCGCCGTCGGCGGGCATGGTGTAGATATCGAATTCCCCGTAGCGGTTCGAACCGAAGGCGATGGTCTTGCCGTCCGGGCTGAACAGTGGCTGGGTATCGTACGCCTCGTGGGCCGTCAGCCGCGTGGCCTGCCCCCCTGCGGCCGGCACGCGCCACAGATCGCCCTGGAAGCCGAAGACGACAACACTGCCGTCGGGACTGATCGCCGGATATCGCGGCATGAAGACCTCGACCGCCGAGGCTGCGTCGCCCAGGAGCAGGACATTTGCCGCAAGCAACACGCAGGAGATGAATAGTATCCTGGCCACGCGCGCAGCGGTGGCCGGAAGTGTCACGTAGGCCGAGCGTCGCACCCGCATCGCGTCACATATCGAGCGTGAGTAGTTCATGTTCGGTTCCGTACCTTCCCTGCTTCCGGTTGAGGGGACGAGCGAATCGGCGAAGCGATGACATCGAAATCCTAGCATACCCTACCGCGATTCATCGCCAAGGAAAAACGGTTCTTCGCGCCGAGAGGCCCGCCACAAATGGCGCTTGACGGTCGGTGCCTGCGGCCCGAAGGAATTGAGAAACGACTTCACGTGCGCGCGCTGCGAATCCGCCTCGTGGGAACACAGACAGCTGTAAAAAGGAAAGTCCAGTACCGAGGCGACACGCCGGATCTCGCGTTCCTCGGCGAGAATCAGCGGTCGGATCAGGGTCACGCGACCGCCGAAAAACGAACGGGCGGGATGCATCCCGCCGAGATCGCCCTTGAACAGCAGATTCAGCAAGGTCGTCTGCGCCGCATCGTCCAGATGATGGGCCAGGGCGACCTTGTTGAAGTTCCGGTCGGCGGCGTGGGTGAACAACGCCTCGCGCCGTTTCCACGCGCAGCGAAAACACGGATGGGCCGGCCGGCCCCGGAAATCGCCGATCTCCTCGGGATCGGTCGCGACGAAATCGATGGCCACTTCCAGACGGTCGCCGAGTTCACGGAGCTGACGCCGCCGCTCGACGTTGTCCTCGGCTCCCGCCACCTCCACATGCAGCGCGCCCAGCTCGAAGTCGCGCGGCGCGCGACGCCGCCAGTACGGCAACAGGTGCAGCAACGTTACGCTGTCCTTGCCGCCGGACAGGCCGAGCAGGATCCGGTCGCCGTCCGCGATCAGGTCCCACTGTTTCTGGGCGGCACCGAGCCGCCGGCCGAGAAAATGAAGTCGCCGGTCGAGCAACTGCGCCTGCGTTTCCGGAGCCCTGAACGACATGCTATCCATCCTGGTTGGTTCGCGGGTCGTGAACGGCTATTGTCGCACACTCCCGGCGCCCGCCGGAGTGGAAAAAACGACGCAATCGTGGTATCCTCGTAAGGTCGCGCGTATCACGTCCGCCACGCCGCCGCAAGGAGCCCATCATGAAATCTATGGCACCGAAACCCTTCCTGGCAATCCTGACCGGCTGCTTGCTCGCGGCGACGCCGGTACTGGCCGACGGTATCGTCGCCTGCTCCACTTCCGACGATGCGTATACCTTCCACTATGACTGGCAGGCCGAGGATTTCCAGGTCGACGGGCCCATCGAGATCCTGCCCGAGGGCAACTACCCGTACGACGCCACCATGCGCTTCGACTTCACCGAGGTGTGGATCGTCGGCGCGTCGGGCGACGGGGTCGCGGTCGTCGACACCTGGACGGGCGAGGTCACCCATCGTATTCCCGTGGGCGACTATCCAGTGTCCGTGGCCTTCAGCTGGGACGGTGACCGCGCGCTGGTGAGCTGCCGGTCGGACGACGGCTTCTACATCATCGACACCACGACCTACCAGGTGATCGACACCGTACCCGATCCCAGCGACTACCTGGGGCCGGGCAACATCGCGCTCGATCCCGACACCGGCAACTTCTACGTGGTCGAGTGGTACGACGAGACCTTGTACGAGATCTCGCCGGACGGCAGCACGATCCTGCGCCAGGCGGCCCTCGGCAACAGCCTCTGGCAGCTGGTGGTGGACAAGGACACCGACCGGATCTACGTGACCGATCGCGGGACGGATGTCGTCCGCGTCATCGATCGCCACACCCTCACCCAGGTCGATACCTATCCGGTCGGCGACGATCCCTGGGGTATCGATCTGTTCGACGGCCGCCTCGTGGTCACCTGCGAGGACAGCGGCGAGGTCTACCTCATCGACACGGAGTTCGGCACCAGCACGACGATCGCCCTGCCCGCGGACGCCGATCCGCGCGATGTGGACATCTACTACCCGCTGCCTGTCTGGCTGCCGGATCGTGACGGCGGAGCGCGCGATCCCCAGCTGGAGGGCGCCTACGTCGTGGGTGGCCGGGTCGGAACCGAGAGCCCGGTCTACGTGATCGATATCTACATGGAGGCCATCATCGAGTCGTTCGATGTGCCCGGCACCAACACGAACGTCGTTGCGGTGGCGCCGCAGAACTGGGACCTGTGGCCCGACGCCGTCGAAGACCTACCGAGTCCGCGGCTGGCGATGGCGCTGTTCCCCAATCCGTTCAACCCGCTGACCCACGTGGAATTCACCCTCGCCGAGACGGGTTTCGCCGAACTCGCCGTGTACGATGTGACCGGACGTCTCGTCCGGCATCTCGCCGCCGGTTCGTTCGGCGCCGGTTCGCACGAGTTCGTGTGGAACGGATGCGACGACACGGGCGAGAAGGTCGCCAGCGGCGTGTATCTGGTCCAGGTCCGTACCCTCGGGCAACGGATCAGTCAGAAGGCCATTCTCACGAAATAGGGATGATCGCGAACGATTGTTCATGGCGAGTCAGGCCCGTCTGGCGGCGATCAGCAAGCGTACCAGTTCGGCCAGGCCGGCATTGACCGGCGCCGCCAGCCCCCGCTCGACGGCCATGCTCGCGACCAGGCCGTTGAGGTGTTCGATCTCGGTCGGCCGCCCGCGGCGAATGTCCTGTAGCATGGACGTCCGGTTCCTGGACTTGCCCAGCGCCGCGTCGAGCCGCGGGAGCAGGTCCGCGGACAATTCCACACCCTCGGTCGCGGCCAATTGCCGCACTTCCTCCACGATCAGGCCGCGCAACGGCGCCAGCTCGGGTGTGATCAGGTCGCGGTTGTTGCGTCCGGTCAGGGCGCTCAGGGGATTGGCGACGCAGTTGACCGCCAGCTTCTGCCACACGATCCGCGCCAGATCGCGAGTGCGCTTGATCCGCAATCCGCTCGGCGCGAAGCATGCCGCGATGCGGTCTTCCGTGACGCCGGGGCCGAACATCAGCCCACCACCCCAGCAGGACACCTCGCCCGGGCCCTCGAGAGTGACGCCGAGCTGCACGATCACCCGCGCCACCGGCCGCCGGAGTACGTCGGCCAGTTGCCGGTCGGGGTCGAGCCCGTTGCTGAGCACCGCCACCACCGTGTCGTCGCGCAGGCGGGGCTCGAGGGCCGCGGCGGCGGCGGGGATGTCGCCCATCTTGACCGCGACCAGCACCAGCGCGCGCTCACCGGCAACGGGGCACGACTCGACGGCTTCGAGGCGCACGCAATCGTCCTCTTCCCCCGTTATGCGCAAGCCGTTCGCACGGATCGCAGCCACGTGGTCGGGGCGGCCCACGAGTATCGCCGGTGGCGACACGCGCGCGCCGAGGTAGCTGCCGACAGCGCCGGCGCCGAAGACGATCACCTGGGAAAAACCATCCACCATCACCAGCTCTTTTCCAGCCTGCAACGCGAAGACAAGATGCGTGTCGCTGACGGTTGTGAATGTTCCGTCTTGGCGGCCACCTGTCAACCCGACATTCGAGCTGCGAACGCAGTAAGCCGCCCCATCACCATATAACAAGCCCGGTTGCTCCCCCCCGAAAGGCTCGCAACCGGGCTATATCCAGAGATGAACCAGCAGCTGATTACTTCAGCATGGTCATCTTCTGCTGGAAGGTCTGGTCATCACTGATCATCCGGCAGAAATAGGTGCCGGAAGCCTGACGCAGACCGTTCTCGTCGGTACCGTCCCACATCACCTCGTAGGTACCGGCCGGGCGAATTTCGTCCGCCAGCACACGCACCAGGTGACCCATCATGTCGTACACCTCGACCCGCACCGGCGCTTCCCGGTCCAGGCTGAAGGAGATGGTCGTCTTCGGGTTGAACGGATTGGGAACGTTGTTGTGCAACGCCTTGGCGAAGGGCACGTCGTCCACGGCGTCGGCGGTGGCCAGCAGCCAATCCAGGGAACTGCCCATCAACGCCGCACGATCGGTCGCGTTGTTGATCGACTCCATGCCGAAGCCGAGCACCACGATCCGGTAACCGTTGTAATCGGCCTTGATACCGGCACCGACACCGGCCGTCCAGGTGAAGATCTGGTCGGCGGAATCGTTGATCGGGTTGATGACATCGGGATCGTCGAGGTTGTCGGCGCCGTCGCCACCGACGAGGGTCAGGAACATGCCGTCGCTGACGTCGTCGCCAGGCACGCCCTCGACATTGTTGTCGGTGTAGCCGCCGTTGACGAACTGCACGCGCAGGTACATCTGGAGCCAGATCCGCGCGCCACCACCCTCATCGTAGAGGTCGGAGATGAGATCCTGGCCGGTCAACAGCATTCTGCCGCCGCCGTTCAGGTATGTCTGGACCTCGGTGCGGTCCTCGGGCGGCAGGCTGGGACTCTTGTTACCGGTCAGCCAGATCACGGCTTCGTAGTCGTCCATGAAGTCGCTGCTCACTGCGCCGCCGTTGCGGTCCCAGATGGCGTAGGTCTTCGTGGTAGCGGTATCGAGCGCGGGTCCGAAGTAGTCGTACCCGTACCCGGCGCCGCCGTCGTCGGCGACGACCAGCAGGTCGGTGCCCGCGGTCATGGCCGAGAAGTCGACGTTGAGGTCGGGCATGAATCCGCCCTGCGAGTGGAAGGTCACCGTGGCGCGGCCCGAGCCGATGACCCCCATGTCGGGAACGATCGTCACGTTGAGCAGGTCCGACTCGGTCGAAGCCAAGGTGATCGTCGTCGAGGTGTAGTCGACGCCGTCGTAGGTGAAGTGGCCGGTCCAGCCGGTGGGCAGGTCGCTCGTATCGAGCGTGACATCGTAAGTATCCGCCTCGGGACCGATGTTCGTGAAGTTGAGATTGCCGAAGGTGTGCGGACTATCGACAATAACCTGGGTATCGCCATCGACCGAGTAAGCCAGTCCGAGCGCGCGGGAGCTGAACCCGTTGTAGATGGTCCGGTTGGTCTGGTGCTGCACAAAGGCGACCAGGTACGTGTTGTCCAGGTCGTTCCACACACCCGGCGTGATGGGCAGCGTGACTTCCTGGGTCTCACCGTTGCTGTCAATCGTGACATTGGCTTCCGGGAGAATATCGATACACGTGTGATTGTAGTGCTCACTGTCGTACCACAGATGGTCTTCCATCACGGCGACACGGATCCTGGCTCCGGTGAGCGAGGGCTCGTCGCCCAGCAGCTCCAGACGGACGGTCGCGTGAGGATCGGTGACGAAGTCGTAATCGGTGATCGTCACCCGTAAGGGCGTGGTTTGTCCGAGCCAGTAATTGATCTTGTTCGTGTAGGAGTCACCGTTGGCGTCGCTGGCCGGCGCGCCGACCTGCACGTCGGTGCCGTTGAAGACGATCGTCGGGTAACCGGAGACGTTGTAGTAACCGATACGCACCATGGCGTCCGGGCAGCTCAGCCCGCCGGAACTGGCATTGTAGGTGATCGGTTCGAATTCGGCGGGGGTAAATCGGGTCTGACACACGGCCAAACCTGCTTCAGCGCGGGGGCAGTAGCCTCACCACGTCGCCGATGCGAGCTCGATAATGACCGTGCGCGGCGCTTGCGCCATCGACGGCACGGCAACCAGCAGCAGCAGCCCAAGAAGCAACAGGGAGCGTAGTTTCATGGGTACTCTCCTTTGGAGGGCAAGGGTTTCGTTTCGAGTGAGCTGGACAATGCCCTGAAATAATACCAGATATCTTGGATTAATTGGACAGTTTTCTCCGTCCCGCCGCGTGAAGTGTTTTTTTTACCGTTGAAATTTAAGCACTTAAGTGTATGCCTATCGATTTACCAGGATTCGCAATATCCAGGGCAGATTGCCAACCCCGTATAACACAAGTATCTTACGAAATCAGTGATATTCGGTCATAATTTAAAAAGATCGAAACAGCAGAGAACGCTCATGACGCAGTAACGAAGGCCCGCCCGTGCATTTTTCCGGACGACACCTGGCGGGGCGGTTCCGGGAGGGCACCGAAACTTGACCTGGCTGCGATGGCCGCACCCGTGAAACAACTGCTAGTTCTGCTCTATCGCTGCCTGCAACTTCTTGATGTGTTCCGTCTTTTCTTCGGCTTCGGCGCGTAGCGAAGACTCGGGGAATTCGGTGATCAACGTGTTCAGATGGCGCAGGGCCGCGTCGTAGTCCTTTTCCGGATTCATCAGATGGGAATGGACGTGGCTCAATTCCAGTAGTGCCTCTGCGCGGTATTTGCTCTCGAACGCCCGGTTCCGGTAGACCGCGAGCAGCGTATCGATGGCCTCGTTGTACTCGCCCTCGAGGCGCAACGCCCTCGCCTTGTCGATTTGCGCTTCTTCGCGGCTGTCGAAGAAGCGGGCGGAGACGCCGCGGCGATCCTCGTCAACCGATCTGTTCACCCTGCCGACGCAGGCCGGTAGCGCCAGCAGAATGACGGCGAGCAACGCGGCGTAAATCGCGAACGATCGTCGAGACGGTTTCATGTTCTTCCCCCCGGTCTGATCACACTCTGCATGACAGCGGATCAGTTTCGCAAATCTCGACGGCA
>CAYLIV010000038.1:0-27641 GCA_964384055.1 uncultured Fibrobacteraceae bacterium | reverse complement strand
GCATCGCAAGACAAATAGATTGCCGGATCTGCGGGTAGCTGGAGCATTGCCGTTCGGATCGAGCTTCGCGACGTCGCGAAGACCGTATTGCGCTCCGACCGGCGGAAGCCAGCGACCGGCAGTCGCTACCCTGACCTATCGGCGATTTTGTCCGATCCCGACATTCAGCAAGGGAGAGAACAATGCGTGCCAGGACGATCCGCGTGTATGTCTTCTCATGTCTCCTCTTATGCGCCTGCCTGTACCTGCCTGCCGACGCGCAGGCGGCCAAGCAAGACCGGCTGACGCTCCAACCACTCGCCGAGGCGGTCACCGTCCGTCTCGGGTCGGTGAAGTCCGCACCACACACCCTGCCCCTGATCACCTGGGGCGGTGACATCGGCACGGTGACCGCGGAAATGGAAGGTTACTTCCGCACCGCGCGCCTGGATGTGAACCTGGTTCGCGAGGACAACTTCGCGAAGCAGGTCGAGAACTGCCTGCGGGGTCGCACGCCGTTCCTGCGCGGCACCATGGGCATGATCAACGCCGCGGCCCCGGTCTTCAAGCAAGCGGGCACCGAACTGGTCGTCTTCCACAACATGACCCGATCCACGGGTGGCGACTGCATCGTGGTGCGCGACTCGATCAAGAAACCCAAGGATTTCAAGGGCAAGACCATCGCCCTGCAACTCTACGGCCCGCACATGGACTACATCGCCAACGTGCTGGCCAACGCCGGAGTCAACCTGAAGGACGTGAACTTCGTCTGGTTCGAGGATCTGACCATTCCCGATACCGATCGCGGCTCGATCACCGATCCGGTGACCGCCTTCCGCGACGACGCGGGGATCGACGCGGTTTGCTGCATCATCCCCGACGGCCTGGAGCTGACCAGCGGCGGCCAGACCGGCACCGGTGCCGAGGGTTCGATCAAGGGCGCCAAGATCCTGCTTTCGACGGCGACCGCAACCCACGTGATCTTCGATGTCTACGCGGTACGCAAGGACTACTACGACGGGCACGAAACTCAGATCCAGAAGCTGGCCCACGTGCTGCTCGAGGGCCAGGAGAAGCTCGCTGCCATCGTGGCCGACCGGCAGTCCGATCAGGCCGCCTACAACGCGGTCATGCAGCAGTCGTCGGACCTGGTCTGGGGTGTGCCGGGCGATCTGGCCAACACCGAGGCGCTGCTCGGCGATTGCACCTACGTGCACTACAACGGTCAGCTCGAATTCCTCCAGGGCAAGGGAACGACCCGTAATCTGCGGACCCTGGTCGAGGAAATCCAAGCGTCGTATCTGGCCATGGGATTGATCGACGCACGCGCGCCGGTCACTGCAGCCGCGCTCGATTTCGGCGCCCTGGCCGGCGGCCTGCGGCTGGCCACGGGCGCCCCGGCGGCCAAACCGAGGTTCGACCAGACCCGCGTGCAGCAGAAGGTCGAACAGATGATCGCCGTGGAGCCGACATCCTGGGAGGAAGAGGGCACCCTCTTCGTCATCGAGATCAACTTCGAACCCAACCAGAGCGCGTTCTCGTCCCAGCAGTACGCTACCGACTACCAGAAGGCGCTCGAGATCGCCCAGACCTTCGGCGGCGCGCTGGTGGTCGTCGAGGGACACAGTGACCCCCTGGGCGTGCTGCGGGCGCGCAAGGACGGCAAGAGCAAGGTGGAGATCCGGGAAATGGAGCAGGTGGCCAAGAATCTGAGCGTGCAACGCGCCAACGCCGTGCGCGGCTCGTTCATCGACTACTGTCAGGGCCACGGTTTCACCGTCGACGAGTCACAGTTCGCGGCCGTAGGTCTGGGTATCAAGGCGCCCAAGTTCAATCCGCCACGCACCAAGGAGGAATGGTCGGCCAACCGTCGGGTGGTCTTCCGCATCAAGCAGGTCGAGGCCGAACTCACGGAATTCGTGCCACTCGACTAACGGCAACCAGGAGGTATCGAGATGAAACGCAATTTCCCGATATTCGCGCTGCTCCTGGTTGCGGTGTTGTGGTTCTACAACTGCCAGGACGAAGAGCGCTCGCAGAAAAAATCGCGATCGCAAACGACCGTGTCGTCCAGGGACACGAAGTCGGCGGCGCGTACCGACGAATTCGAGATCGTCCTGGACGACAGCGAAGGCGAGATCTCGCTGGCGGCGAACTTCTACATCATCTTCGACGGCTCGGGCAGCATGGGCGACCGCCCGGGCGGCGCCTGCAGCGGCGATCAGCAGTTCCGCTACAAGATCGACGGCGCCAAGTGGGCGTTGCGCGAGTTCATCAAGAACGTGCCGCGCGACGCCAACCTGGGCCTCTACGTCTTCGACTCCCGGGCGCGTAAAGAGCGCGTGTCCCTGGGACCGGACAACCGCACAACGTTCGAAGATGCCGTCGACGACATCGAGGACGGCGGCAACACGCCGCTGGCCCGCGCCATCCGTTTCGGCACCGACCGCCTGGTCGAGCAGTACAAGAAGCAGCTCGGCTACGGAACCTACCGGCTGATCGTGGTCACCGACGGCCAGGCGAGCAACATTCCCGATGCCGTCGAATACGCCACCGAGCGCGGCATGCCCATCTATGCGATCGGCCTGTGCATCGGCAACGATCACCCCCTGCGCGAGCTGGCGCACTCGTACCGCGCCGCCGACAGCGCGGCCGACCTGCAGCGCAGCCTCAAGGAGGCCGTGGCGGAGAGCGAGACCTTCGACGCCACCGAATTCGAGGATCTGTAGGCGGCGCGCGGGGACAGCTGCCTGTGAAGCATCTACCGGCCCGAAGGAGGGCGCATGAAACCGGCAGTCAAATTCGCGATCCTGGTCGTGATCGTGGGCTTCCTGGCCGTGGGGCTGTACAAGCTCGTGCTGCCTCGCCTGCAGAACATCGAACAGGTCAAGACCAGCGACGCGAGCGGCGAGACGGTCACTATCCGCATCGGCGGCGATGACTACGCCGGGTACTTCTTCATCACCGCGCGGGAGACCAAGAAGGCGCTGGCCCGCCAGGGCCTGAGCGTCGATTTCACCAACGACGGCGGCGCCTACGCCGAGCGCCTGCGTACCTTCGCGGACCGCGACTACGACCTGATCGTCCTGCCGGTGAAGGACTATCTCCAGCACGGCCACCCCCACAACTATCCCGGCGTGATCGTGGCTGTCATCAGCGAGAGCAAGGGCGCCGACGGCGTGGTCGGCTACGGCGACCGCATTCCCACCGGCAAGATCGAGGATCTCAACGACAGCGGGCTGCGCATCGGCTATCTCGCCGACAGCCCCAACAGTTTCCTGCTGGATCTGATGCTCGAGGATTTCGATCTCTTCAACCTGAAGAACGACAACAGTTGGCGCCGGACCTACGACAATCCGAAGCAAACCTACGAAGCGCTCAAGAATCAGGAACTGGACTTCGCGGTGCTCTGGGAGCCGTGGCTTTCCAAGGCGCAGCACGACATCCCCGGTGTGAAGTCGTTCTGGGGCTCGAACCGTTTTGCGGGCTACATCCTGGACGTGTTCGTCGTCAACCGGCGCTTTCTGGACAAGCACGAACCGGAAGTGCGCAAGTTCCTGCAGACCTATTTCCGTACCCTGGGCTGGTACGCGAACAACCGGGAAGAACTGGTTGCCGAACTCGGGCGCGCCGCCGACCTGAAGAACGAACAGGTTGCCAGCCTGCTCGAGAAAATCGACTGGTTCGATCTGCACGAAAACGCGTCGCTCATGTTCGGTGTCTCGGCCGCCGGTGGCGGGCCCGCCGAGGAGGGTATCGTCAACTCCATCGTCGCCTGCGCGGACATCATGATCCGTCGTGGCCAGTTCGACAAGGATCCCGTGCGCGATCCCTATCTGCTCACCAACGGCTCGCTCCTGGAGAACCTGCTGCGGAGCACGCCGCGCAATCTCGGCCAGAGCGCAGCGCAAGCCATCGATTTCCAGGCGATGAGCGATTCCGAGTGGGCAAAGCTCCGGGAGATCGGTACAATGCGGGTCGAACCGATCTCGTTCCGGCAAGCGGACAATCGCCTCGACGACAACGGACTCGAGGTCGTGGACAAGATCGCTGTGATGTTGAAACACAACTACCCCACCTACCGGGTGGCGGTCCGCGGGCATACCGGCAGCGGCAGCGACGAAGAGGCCAATCTGCAGCTTTCGCGGGAGCGGGCGCAGGTCGTGGTCCAGCGCCTGGTGGGCGTACACGGTATCGACGCCGATCGCCTGTACGCCGAAGGACTCGGCTCGGCGCAGCCACCGGTGCGGCGGCCGGGTGAAGCGCAGCGACGGTACCGGCGACGGCTCGCGCGAGTGGAATTCGTCCTGCTCGAGGGCGGCTCGCTCTGACGCATGATCCGTCTGTCGCACGAACCGCGGGTGCGAGACGGATCCGACAGAGACTCGTTTGAGAGGGGACTCGGTGGCGTTATTTCGGCGGCAACGCCCGCAGCGGCGGCGTCGCAAGCAGGAAAAACCGAAACCGGAAACCATCGTGCGACCGGCGAAACCGGTCACCCGCGAGGATCTGCGCGGGCCGGCGCTGAATCGCTGGTTGTGGAAGTACTCGTTACAGCATCCGGCCACCATTCTGCCGGCGGCGGTGGCGGCGGTGGCGCTTTTCTACGGCACGCTCATCGAGTTCAGTCCGGCGGCCCTGGCCGTCAGCATCGTCGCCGGAGCGGCCGGCGTGCTGTCCTGGGGAGTCAATTATTTCCTGCGCGGGATCGACCTGGTCAAGAAGCGGCAGGCCGCGCTGCAACAGCAGCTCGCGCGGCAGGAAGTGGCGCGGGTTCATGATATCGCCGGACAGTGTTCGCAGGCCGGTTTCGAACTCGGCGCCAAGGAAGCGCGTGAACTGACCAGCGCCTACGAGAAGCTGCTGAGCTTTCTCGACAGCCGGGACCGGGATGATCTGGGCGCCGTGCAATTCCGCACGCTTGCCAAGAGCACCTATCAGCAGGGCATCGCTATCCTGAAGCGCGCCCTCAGCCTGCACAGGGTCGTGTGCACGGTCGACGTGGGCCAGCTCGAGCGGGAACTCGCCCAGTTCAAGATCCAGCGGGCCCACCTCGCCCAGGATCCTGCGAAGACCGCCGAACTGGAAGCGCAGGAGCAGATGATCGCCACCCACAAGCGGCGTCTGGAACAGGTCCGCAAGCAGCAGAAGGAAATACTCATCTTGATCTCCAGGAGCAACGAACTGGAAGGCGCCCTGGAGACATCACGGCTACGCATTGCCGGGCTGGAGGGCGCCAGCGGCCCTCTGTCGACCGGGGGTGCCGCCGAGAGCCTGCAGGCGGCCGTGGAAGCGGCGAGGCGCACCGAGGCGTCCCTGGGCGCCATGGGCGACCTGTCGGATCGTGATCGGGAACTCGAGGAGCTGGGGCAAAAGACAACGGATAGATCAGATGCCCCGGACGTCCCTTAGCACAAGGAGGATCGGTAATGCGCTTGTTCGATGCGATCGGCAAGTTCTTTCGCAACCTGTTCAACATCCAGGCCCACAAGATCAACAAGGCCGCCGACGACCTGTATGACGGGGTCGAAGGGATCGAAGCCGCCTTCACCGAGTACGGTGACAATGTCAAGGACCAGTACCAGGCCATGGAGAAGGCGGTCGGCCAGCAACAGATGATCATCGAGCAGAAGAAGCAGCGGCTCGAGAAGCTGAACGAAGACGAGGAAAAACTCATCAAGCGCCGCCGCGGCGCGCTGGTCAAGGCGCAGCAGGCCAAGCAGGCCGGCGACACCAAGACCATCGAGGACATGCGCGCGGCCTACAGCGACTACGACACGAAGATCACCGGGATCGAAACCGAGCAGGTGCGTCTCGACCAGGAGATCCAGCAGGCGCGTACGGCGCTCGACGAGCACATGCGCATGCTGCGCAAGCTGCATCGCAAGATCCAGGACCTGCCCCAGGAACAGGCCGACGCCATCGCCGATCGTATCGGGGCCGAGAGCACCCTCGAGTTCAACCGGCGCATGCAGGGCCTGATGAAGAGCACCGATCGATCGGGCATCGACGCCGTGCTGGAGAAGAACCGCGAGCTGACCGCCCAGGCGAAGGTGAGCCAGGTCATGGCCGGCGCCGACAGCGAAGCGCAGGACGAAGAGCTGGAGTCCCTCGGCGCGTCGTCCGACAGCGATTTCGACCAGATGCTGGCCGCCATGGACGCCGAGGAGGCCGCCAAGACCGGCGCCGACGCGGAAGAAAAGCCAGAAACCGATCGACCGGAGATCTAGCTGGAGAGTCCGGGCTCGCCGGCTACGCCGGTGCGCTTCGTTCGTGTCGGACGAATGCTCGAGCCCTTCGCGGAGTACTTACGCTGGAACGGCAAGACGGCACGGTGCCGATCCGCAGCGCGGTCCCTCCCGGACACGCGAAATGAGCTGCCAAGAACGTTAGCCAGAACGTTGCCAAAGGAGACGAGATATCATGCGCAACAAGATTTTCCTGAGCCTGCTGACGGCGATCCTGATTGTTGCCTGTTTCACCGCGGCGAGCTTCGCCAAAGAGGATTTCCGCGTCGGCGTATCGATCTACGCGGGCTGGATGCCCTGGTACTACCTCATGGAGACCGGCCTGATGGACAAGGTCGCCGCCGAACACGGCGTGTCGGTGGAGATCGTGCCCTTCGGCGACTACATCAACTCCATCAACGCCTACGTATCGGGCGACGTGGACGCCTGCGTGATGACCAACATGGAGTGCCTGGACATGCCGGCCGCGTCGGGCATAGCTTCGGTGGCACTGATCACCGGCGACTACTCCAATGGCAACGACGCCCTGATGGTGCGCGGCGGGCTGACCCTGCCCCAGCTCAAGGGCAAGGACGTGTACCTGGTCGAGCTGTCGGTGAGCCACTACCTGCTGGCGCGGGCGCTGGAGATGCACACCGACTTCAACGAGTACGACCTGAGCATCGTCAACACGAGCGACCAGACCATCGGCGCCTCGTTCATCAGCAATGATTCGTGGCAGGCCATCGTCACCTGGAATCCCATCGTGATGCAGGTCGCCCAGACTCCCGGCGTGACCAACATCTTCGACAGCGCGCAGATTCCCGGCGAGATCCTCGACCTTTGCGTGGTCAACAAGAAGACGCTCGACGAGAACCCGGTCTTCGGCGAGGCGCTCGTCGACGCCTGGTTCACGGTGATGAACATCATGGTCAAGCGCGGCGCCGAGCGTAACGAGGCACTCAGTACGATGGCCTCGCTGGCCGGTTGCCAGAAGACGATTGAATACACGCGCCAGCTCGACACAACCTTCATGTTCTACGATCCGCAGCGCGCCGTGGAGTACGTTCAGAGCCAGGAGATCAAGGACGACATGGATCGTGTCCGCAACTTCTGCTTCGACCACGGGCTGCTGGGCGAGAACGCCCGCAGCGTGGACGAGGTGGGTATCCAGTTCCCCGACGGTTCGATCCTCGGTGACAAGGAAAACGTACAGATGTGGTTCGACACCGCATTCGTGGAGAAATACGTCGCCAATCGTTGAGAGAACCGGGTGACCACATGAACCATCCCTTCGCCATCGACGCGCGGCCGGGTCGGCACACCTACCTGTTCCTGTCCTCGCTGCTGTTTCTGCTGCTCGTGGTCGCCTACAACGTGGGCTCGCACATCCGGCTGCAGGACAATCCCAGGGACAAGATCATGCCGTCGCTGGGCCAGATGGCCGACGGCATCAAGCGGGTGGCCCTGCCCATGCAGCCACCCGAGGGCAAGGACGAGCTGACGCCCAAGCAGCAGAAGGACCAGTACCGTCTGTGGAAGGACACCTGGGCCACGGGCAAACGCTTTCTCATCTCGGTCGCGCTGTTGTTCGTCGCCGCGCTGCTGGGCGTGAACATGGGCGTGTTCCCCTACGTCGACGCCTTCTTCAACCGGTTCATGACCTTTCTCAACTCGCTGGTCGCCATGTCGCTCCTGGCGATCATCATGGTCATTTTCGGTACCGGCGACACCTCCAAGGTCATGCTCGTGCAGTTCGGCATATTCCCCTTCATCGTCCTGGATGCCTACCTGCGCGCCCGGTCGGTACCGCGGGAGCAGATCGTCAAGGGACAGACTCTCGCGGCGAGCAACTTCGAGATCGCCTACCGGATCGTGATGCCGCAGATCATGCCCCGGATCCTCGACAGCATCCGGCTGAGTCTGAAGAGCGTGATGGTCTACCTGATCGCCGCCGAAGCTATCGCGGCCAAGGCCGGTCTCGGGTACCGAACCTTCGTGCTGCAGCGCTACATCGCCATGGACATCATCATCCCCTACGTGATCTGGATCGCGCTGTTGATGTTCCTGGCCGATCACGCATTCAAGCTGTTCATCAGGAGAACCTATCCGTGGGCGGGCAGCTCATGAGCGGGGCGCAGGACATGACCCATCGCGGCACGGGCAACACCGGCGACCGCAGCTACCTGGTTCGGCTAAAGGAGGCGGTGAAGGAGTACCCGATCCGCGGCGGCGGCAAGCGCATCCTGAACGAGGTCAACCTGGATGTGCAGGAAGGCGAATTCGTCACCGTGGTCGGTCCCACCGGCTGCGGCAAGAGTACGCTGCTGCGCCTGGTTCTGGGCATGGAGCACCCCACGAGCGGCACCGTGAAGGTGGCCGGCGATCACCAGTTCGGCGCCAGCCGCGACTGTGGCATCGTCTGGCAGAAGTACAGCCTGCTGCCCCATCTGACGGTGGCGGAGAACATCGCCTTCGGGCTCGAACTGGAGGAATTCAACCTCTGGCAGTGGCTCGTCAAGACGCTGCACTACCGGCGGCGGCGGCGCGAGTTTCTCGACCTGGCGCTGGAATACCTCGAGAAGGTCAACCTGAAGCCCGGCGACGCGCACAAGTACCCGCACCAGCTCTCGGGCGGCATGCAGCAGCGGGTGGCCATCGCCCAGGCGCTGATCATGAAGCCGAAGATCCTGCTCATGGACGAGCCCTTCAGCGCTCTGGACATCGGTACACGCAAGGAGATGCAGCAGCTCACCCTCGACGTCTGGCGGGAAACGGGCATGACCATCTTCTTCGTCACCCATTCTCTGGACGAGGCGCTGTTCCTGGGCAGCCGGGTGCTCGTGCTGAGCCAGTACTACACCGACCGGCTGGGCAAGCGGGCGCGCGGCGCCAAGGTGGTCAAGGACATCCGGGTGCAGGGTGTCCACCCGCGCCCCGACGACTTCCGCTTCTCCGAGTGGTTTACCACCACCAAGGCGGCCATCTGGAAAGAAGGCCTGGACGAGGACCACCTGCAGCCGCTGGACGATTTCGACATGAACCATCCCGATGCGATTCATCCACTGAACGGATCGAACCGAGGAACGAGTGATGTCTAGAAATACGCGTGATGATTTCCTGAGTCAGCTACGACATGCTTACAACAAGCGGCGCAAGGGTGTCGTGGTGCTGACCGGCGGCGTGACCGACATTTTTCCCCACGAAAACGGCTACCTGCCGCTCGAGCAGCGCCTGTACCAGGAATTCACGCGCCACTTCGTCGTGCTGCGCGTGGACGCGGCCACCGGGATCTCGTTCTACCGCGAGGCGGACCGCACCGCGGTGGTGGAGGTCGCCAGGAAGAGCCGTCTGGTCCGCCGCGACGAGGAGTTCGACCAGCTCGTGGACGGCGCACGCCACAATCCGCTGGTGGCGTTGACCATCTTGCGGCGGCTGGCCAAGGCGAGCCGCGATTCGGCGCGGGTCAACAGCAACATCAAGCCGCTCCTGGTGGTGGTGCAGGACGCGGGCGCCCTGTTTCCGCCGGGCGAATGGGCGCAGCTCTCGGAGATCGACCGGCAGCGACTGGCGTTTTTTCTCAACTGGCTGCGCGATCCCCTGTTCGTGGGCGGTTCGAACCTGCTGGTTCTGATCAGCGACACACGGGCCGAGTTGAACACCAAGCTGCTCGCCGAGAGCACCGTCGACCGCATCGAGATCCCCTTGCCCGACGCCGACCGGCGCCGCCAGTTCATCGAAAGCTGGCTGGACGAAACCCCGGCCGAGCTGGCGGTGACACGGGACGATTTCGTGTTCCTGACCGCCGGCCTCGAACTGACGAGCGTGCGCGACCTGCTCACGGTCGCCCACGGTACGGGCGAGCCGCTGACCAAGAACCACATCATCGCCGAGATCAACAAGGTGCTGCAGGCCAAGCTGGGCGATGTAGTGCGCCTGATCTATCCCGAGCACACGCCCGACGACATCATCGGCTACGCCGAGACCGGGCGCATCATCCGCCAGGTGTTCCGGCGCTGCGAGAACCGGCGCACCGCCGTGTCGGCGCTGCTCGTCTCGGGGCCCAACGGCGTGGGCAAGTCCTTCCAGCTCGAGGCCCATGCCGGCGCGTCGGGCTGGATCGTCATCGAGCTGACAGGCATCCGCGACAAGTGGTACGGCGGCACCGACGAGAAGTGGGAACGCCTGCGCTGGTTCATCGACACCTTCGGCAAGGTGCTCATCCTCGTGGACGAGGCGCACACGGCTTTCGGCAACGTGCACAGCGGCACCGAGCACGCCACCGAGAAGCGTCTGGCCGGCAACATGATCAAGCTCATGGGCGACCAGCGCTATCTGGGCAAGGCGCTGTGGGCGCAGATGACCTCGCGACCCGACGAGCTGAATGCGGATGTGAAGAGTCGCTCGCCGATTCAGATTCCCATCTTCGATCTGGAGGCCGAGGATCGGCGGGAATTCGTGAAGGAGATGTTCGCGCGGGCGGGGATTGTGATCGAGAACGAGGAGCTGGAGCAGATCCTGGAGCGCACCGCTCACTACTCCGCGCGTGACTACGGCTTCTTCGTCGCCGAGACGCTGGCCATGCTGGGCGATCCGGAAGCGTGGGGTGAGAACGCGCGTGAGCAGGCGAACGAGGATGCGAGCGAGGACACAGATGGTGATGCGGCTCTGACCCCGTTGTGCGTGCTGGATGTCTGGTCTGCGTCGTCGGCAATCACCGAGGAGCGGCATTTTCAGACGCTGGTGGCGGCGCAGCATTGCTCGTATCCGGGGCTGTTGCCGGCAGCGCTGCGGGATCTGCCGGCCGCGGATCTACGGCAGGAAATGGAAACGATGCGGAGCTGGTTGTATCGGTCGTGATCGCCATGATCCGGGTTTTCGTGACGACCATCTGAGCAAGCCGGCAGCGAAGAGGATGTGCCCCCCGGGGGGCACATCGGCGTTTATTTGCCAAACCTGTTCGCTCAGCCGAGCACGCGCGCCAGACACGCGTGATCCTGTGTACGATTGAACAGGTCGAGCGCCTTCTGGACAGCTTCATCACCAGGTCGCAGGAACGACCCCCCGGGCACCGCCAGTCCCTCGTCGTTCAATCCCACGAACAGGCTGAGCGGTTTGTCCAGCGAGTAGTACGCCGCCCGCGCCACATCGCGCAAAGCCGGCGGTTCGTACGCTCCGTTGACAAAGGCATCCTCGAGGGGCGTCCCCCGGGCCACGAAGGTCGGATTCAGGTGCATGTTGATGGGCACGTCACGCCGCTGCGCCACCTCGCTCAGGTAGTCGATACCCAACCGGATATCCTGTACGGCCTGGTCGTCGCTCATCTCCGGCACCGGTTTCTGCATGAAGTAGCACTTGATGCGGAAATGGTGTCTGCCCATCAGGGCGGCGAAGTCCTCGAAACCGTCGAGATTCAGGCCCTTCTTGAAGATGTCGTTGCGGATGTGATCGTCGTAGGCCTCCACCCCCACGGCCAGTTCCAGCACCGTGGGCGTGTCCCCCTCGGCCAGGACGCGGGCCATGAATTCCAGTTCCTCGACCTCCACGTACTCCGGCCGCGTTTCCAGGGAGATGACAGTCACATTGGGCAGGTGAAGATTGATGTTGGCCAGCAGATATACCAGTGCCGTCGAGGAGAAGGTGTCCTGATCGAGCACCGAACCGTTATTGGAGACGATGACCTTGCGGATATCCTGTTGTCGATCCGTCACGCGGGGATCGGAAAACACGCGATCGATCTGCGCCATCAACGACCGGTATTCGACGTGGTGCTGCGAACTCAGCGACGGCAGGTTGCAGCCGAGACAGCGCGACCACCGGCAGGCCTGGGTGTAGAACACCACGAAAAGAACGAGTCCCTCGTGCGCCTCCTGGAACCAGAAATCGGTAGGCACGGTCGGGTCGTGATTCTCGTGGAAGCTATACTGCTTGCCGCCGGCCGCGGTGGCCTCGGCGATTTTCTGGCTCAGGTCCTTCATGGTGACGTCCAGGATAAACCGCGGGACCGATCACGCCAACTCGTTTGTCATTGCCGTGTGTCAGCGCCGTCAGCCCCCTTCACCACGTTGGCCGGCTCCAGCCGCCCCAGATTCCTCAGGTTGCGCATGACCCGGCGCGCGAGCATGGACATCATCAGCAATACGCCGACCAGACCGGCCAGATCGAACACCGTGGCGTCGTACCCGACGATGCGGAAGGGAATCGGGCCGAAGATCAGCGCGACCGTATTCAGACCGATCAGGATCAGCCGCGATTCGGTCGGCCCCACGATGCCGTAGCCGAAACGGAAATCGCCCATGACCTGGCTCTCCAGATACACGTTGATGGACAGGATGAGATAGGCGATCACGATGGCCAGTCCCACCGACAGCAGCATGTAGGGCGAAAGCCCCAGGCCGAGGCCGATGGCGAGGGTCGAGAAGGCGTCGGTGATGTGATCGAGGTAGAAACCGTAACGCGGGCGCTGGATGCGCCGCACCCGGGCGACGGTCCCGTCGAGACTGTCGCCGAACCAGTTGATCACGAAGCCGAGGCTCGCTCCCCACAACCACGCGGGGTGAACGTTGGATTGCAGATAAGCAAAGGTGATGAGCACCGAGCCGAGAATGCCCACTCCGGTAAGGTGATCGGGCAGCAGCCAGCGCGGCAGCCGCCCGGCGATCCAGACCAGCAGCCGCTTCTCCGCCTCGCTGAAGACGAAGTTGGCGCGACGCTGGGGGTCGTTGTTCCGGGAATCGTTCGGCTGGAAATCGTTTTCGCCTGTCATTGTCTCTCGCCCGTCACAGGGGTATGTGAACAGAAACGAGCGGCCGGCAACCGGACAGATTACAAACGACGGCGACCGTCAATGGTTCCTGACCCGAATCCCGATCGGTTCGTGATCAGGCTTCAGCCCGCCCCCTGTGATGCCGCTGCAAGGCCCGCACCTTCAGCTCCCAGTCGCGCAGAGCGTGGATGCCGGCCACCGCGGCCTGGGCGGCGGACATGGTCGTGACCAGGGGCACCCGGTGGCGCACGGCGGCGGCGTACATGGCCGACTGGTCGTAGTGCGCCTTCTGACCCAGGGGCGTGTTGATGATCAGATCGACCGCGCCTTCCTCGATCAATTGCACGGTGGTACGACCCGGCAAACTCGCCTTGGGCGCCTTCGTGACCGGCAGGCCGATGCGTTCCAGCGCGGCCGCCGTCCCTTCGGTCGCGTACAGCGCAAAGTCCATGCGTGACAGATCGCGGGCGAGCTTGATGGCCGCCGACTTGTCGAAGTCGTTGACCGTGAGCAGCACGCCGCCCTTCTTGGGCAGCTTCAGACCGGCCGCCAGCTCGGCCTTGGCAAAGGCGTGGCCGAAGCGCGCCGCGTGCCCCATGACCTCGCCCGTCGAGCGCATCTCCGGGCTGAGCCGCACGTCCACGCCCGGCAGCTTCTCGAAGGGCAGCACCGCTTCCTTGACGAAGAACCCGTCGACCTCGGGCGTTTCCGTGAAGCCCAACTCCTCGAGGGTTCGTCCCGCCTGTACCTGGGCGGCGATGCTCGCCACCTGCACGCCGGTGGCCTTGCTCACGAAGGGCACCGTGCGGCTCGCGCGAGGGTTGACCTCGATCACGTAGACCAGGTCGTCCTTGATGGCGTACTGGACGTTCATCATGCCCCGCACCTCGAGGGCCTTGCCCAGCGTTTCCGTGTATTCGCGGATGATGCTCAGGTGGTAGAGGCTGATCTTGTACGGCGGCAACACGCAGGCGCTGTCGCCCGAGTGGACGCCCGCTTCCTCGATGTGCTGCATGGTGCCGGCGACCACCACCCGCTCCCCGTCGGCCACTGCATCGACATCCACCTCGAAGGCATCCTCGATGAACTGGTCGATGAGAATGGGACCGCCGTCGGCCGCCCGTGCGGCCTCGTGCAGGAAGCGTTCGAGCTGCTCGTCGTCGTAGGCGATGGCCATGGCGCGGCCGCCGAGCACGAACGACGGCCGGACCAGCACCGGGTAGCCCAGTTCATGCGCGATGGTAAGGGCTTCCTCCCGGGAGTGCGCCAGGCCCCAGGCCGGATGGTCGATGCCCAGTTCCCGCAGCAGACTGCCGAAGCGCCCGCGGTCCTCGGCCAGAGCGATGGCGTCGGCGGAGGTGCCCCATACCGGTACGCCGGCGGCGGCCAGGCCCTCGCTGAGGTTGATGGGCGTCTGCCCGCCGAACTGGACGATCACGCCGACGGGCTCTTCCAGTTCGACGACGTTGAGCACATCTTCCATGGTCAAGGGCTCGAAGTAGAGCCGGTCGGCGGTATCGTAGTCGGTGCTGACGGTTTCCGGGTTGCAGTTGACCATCACCGTCTCGTAGCCCAGCTTGGCCAGCGCCCAGCAGGCCTGCACGCAGCAGTAGTCGAACTCGATGCCCTGGCCGATACGATTGGGCCCCCCGCCCAGGATCACTACCTTCTCGCGCCCGGTGGGCGCCGCCTCACAGTCGCGCTCGTAGCAGGAGTACAGGTACGGCGTGTGGGCGGCGAACTCGGCTGCGCAGGTGTCGACGCGGTAGTACGACGGCACGATGCCGCACTGTTTGCGCAAGGCGCGCACGGCCACCTCGTTCATCCCGCAGGCCCGGCCGATCTGCGCGTCGGACAGGCCCAGCCGCTTGGCCGAGTGCAGCAGTGCCGGCGTCAGCTCCGACGCCTCCCGCAAGGATTGCTCCACGGCCAGAATACGTTGCAGCTGGGCAATGAACCACGGATCGTATCCCGCGTCGGCAGCGGTCTGCGCGCCCAGTTCCGAATCCTTCACCAGCAGCGACGCGAGCTGGAAGAGTCGGTCGGCCGTGGGCTGCAGGGCGACCGCGGCGGCAACCGGTCCGTCGCCGGAGTAGCTGTCCACACCGAAGCCGTCCAGCCCGATCTCCAGGCCGCGAATCGCCTTGTTCAGCGCCTCGGGGAAGGTCCGGCCGATGGCCATCACCTCACCCACGCTCTTCATCTGCGGCCCCAGCAGCGCGTCGACGCCCGGGAACTTCTCGAAGTTCCAGCGGGGAATCTTGACCACGCAGTAGTCGATGCTGGGCTCGAAGCTGGCGGGTGTCTCGCGGGTGATGTCGTTGGTGATCTCGTCCAGGGTGAAGCCCACGGCGATCAGAGCGGCGAGCTTGGCGATGGGAAAGCCGGTGGCCTTGCTCGCCAGCGCCGACGAACGCGAGACCCGCGGATTCATTTCGATGATGATCGTCTCACCGGTGCGCGGGTTCACGGCGAACTGCACGTTGCTGCCGCCGGTTTCCACGCCCACGGCCCGCATCACGCGGCGCGCCAGGTCGCGCAGGTGCTGCAGCTCGCGGTCGGTCAAGGTCAGGGCCGGCGCCACGGTGATGCTGTCGCCCGTGTGCACGCCCATGGGATCGACGTTTTCGATGGCGCAGACGACAACGAAATTGTCGGCGGCGTCGCGCATCACCTCGAGCTCGTATTCCTTCCAGCCGAGCAGCGAGCGCTCGATGAGCACCTCGCCGATGGGACTCTGGCGCAAGCCGTGGGCGACAACTCGCTCGAGGTCCTCGGCCCCCGACACGATGCCGCCGCCGGCGCCGCCCAGGGTGCGCGACGCCCGCACGAGGGCCGGCAGACCGATCGTCGCCACGGCGTCGCGGGCTTCCTCGACCGAGTTCACGAAAGAACTCGGCGGCACAGGCAGACCATTGGCGAGCATTGCTTCCTTGAAACGCGACCGATCCTCGGCCATACGGATCGCCGACAGGTCGGCGCCGATCAGCTCGACGCCGTGCTCCGCCAGCACGCCTGTCTCGGCCAGCTCCACCGCCAGGTTCAGACCGGTCTGGCCGCCGACCGTGGGCAACAGCGCGTCGGGCTTCTCCTCGCGGATGATCCGGGTCACGAAGCCGTCGGTGAGCGGCTCGATGTAGGTCACATCGGCCAAGTCGGGATCGGTCATGATGGTCGCCGGGTTCGAGTTCACCAGCACGACCCGGTAGCCGGCCCCGCGCAGTGCCTTGCAGGCCTGCACGCCCGAGTAGTCGAACTCGCAGCCCTGCCCGATGGTGATCGGGCCGGAGCCGAGAATCAGGATGGTCTCGATGTCGGTCCGTCTAGGCATGGCCCTGCTCCTGCTGACCTTGCTCCTGCCGCCACTCGGTCATCAACGACACGAAGGCGGCGAAGTGGTGCTGCGAATCGTGGGGTCCGGGCGAACTCTCCGGGTGGTACTGCACCGAGAAGGCGTGCCGGTCTCGCGCGGCCAATCCCTCGCAACAACCGTCGTTGAGGTTCACCAGACTGCGCTGGACACCCGCCGGCAGGGTGGCGGCGTCCACGGCGAAACCGTGGTTGTGCGCCGAGATCTCCACGCCGCCGCCCTCGGGACCACGTACCGGCTGGTTGCCGCCCCGGTGCCCGAATTTCAGCTTGTAGGTCCGGGCGCCCAGGGCCAGGGCAAGAATCTGATGGCCGAGGCAAATGCCGAAGATCGGCCGCCGGCCGAGCAGCGCGCGCACGTTTTCGATCGCGTACTCGACCGCCGCCGGATCGCCCGGCCCGTTGGACAGGAAGATGCCGTCGGGATCGAGGGCCAGCACGTCGTCGGCGGTCGTCTGTGCGGGCACCACGGTGATACGACAACCGCGCGCCGCGAGCTGGCGCAGAATATTGCGCTTGATGCCGAAATCGTAGGCGACCACCTGCCACCGGCCGTCGGCCTGTGCGTCCGAGTGGCGATCCTTCGATTGTTGCGCCGGCGCAACCGGGGCACGACCGGGCGCGTGGGTCACGGCAGCGTCGACCGCTGTCCCCCCGGGGGGTTGCCACCAGTCGGCCGCCTCGGTCCACACGTATGGCTTCCGGCAGCTGACCTCCCGCGCGAGATCCAGGCCGGACATGTCCCGTGTAGCTCTCGCCAGCGCGATCAACCGGTCCGCATCGGGATCGCCGGTCGACAGCGCCGCCCGCATGGCGCCGCGCTCGCGGATATGGCGCACCAGTGCGCGCGTGTCCACGTCGGTGAGTCCCGGGATTCCGTGCTTGCTCAGCCAGGACGACAGATCCAAACCGGCCCGCCAGTTGCTGACCACCGGACTCAGATCGCGTACGATCAACGCTGCTGCCCGGATCCGATCGCTCTCGTCGTCCTCGTCATTGACACCCGTATTGCCGATGTGGGACATGGTCATGGTGACGAGCTGGCCATGGTACGACGGATCGGTGAGGATTTCCTGGTAGCCGGCGAGGCTGGTGTTGAAGACGATCTCACCGGTCGCATCGCCGGTTGCACCGAAACCGAATCCGGGCCAGACGGTACCGTCCTCGAGAGCGAGCAGGGCGGGATTCTGATGCGCCATGAAGTATCCTCTGTAATGTCAATGTATGGTGAGCTGCGAATGGACTGCAGGACGGTGGGTCGGAACCGCGCGGCTCGTCCGAAAGGCCATTGTTACGCGGACGGGCCGGAAAAACCAGTGAAAAACCGGGCGATCACAAAGGCGGCCAGAACTATTTGTGAAATACAAGCTTGTGCAGATCCGACTCGGCTTCCTCGATGCGACTGTTGTAGTACTTGATCTGGTTGACGAAGCGCTTGCCGAAATTACTCACCTGATAGCCCGCCTGCATCTGCTCGAACCAGTCGGTCAGGACCTCCGGTGGCGCCTCGCGGTAGGGTCCGTCAAAGGTGACCGCCGCCTGAGGCAGCTTGGGCGGCATGGCGGGCCGTCCCCCGCTGGGATAACCGAAAGCGATGCTCATGATGGGAAAGACTCCGGCCGGCAGCTCCAGTTTCCGGGCGAGAAAACGAGCGTCGTAGAATCCCGTCCGCCCGGTTTCCGACATCATGACCGACGCCACGCCGAGCGCTTCGGCGGCGACATTCATGTTCATGGCCGCCAGCGACGCGTTCATGACCGCCACCGTGTATTCGCACAGCGGCGCATACGGGAACCCCGGCACCGCGCGCTTCACCCGGTTGATGTCCGCCAGCACGACCACGATCAGCGGCGCCGCAAAGGGCGCCGGTTGCCCGAAGAAATCCCGCCACTGCTGCCGGTCGAACACACCGAACGACCAGCTCTGCAGGTTGACCGTCGAGGGCGCCAGCCGCCCCGCCTCCAGGATCGCCTCGCGCACGGCGTCCGGAATCGACTCGTCCTTGAAGCTGCGCACGCTGCGCCGCTGCAGCACCGTCTGCAACATCGTATTCCCAGCCAGCGACTTCGGCACGACCGGCCGCGCAGTCAGCAACCTGGTCAGCGCCTTGAAAAAACCGACAAACCCCAAACTCGACATACCCATCTCCCCAACTTTTCAGCGCAACACGTTGTGTGCTGATCGGCGAACGTCCGCCCCGGCAGTCAGCCTGCACCCCCCGGTTGCTCGACCGGGGTGGAAGGTGCTCGCCCCGTGGGTTTCAGCGCGCCCGTCTCGCCGGCGCGCCAACGCCTCACTCGATGTAGCGTATCACACCCCGCTCCGGCTCCAGCCCGACCCGCGCCCCGTAACACAACGGATGCATGCGCCGGCCGTGGCCGAACGGGAATCCCCAGGCAACGGGAATACCGCGCGCGGCGAAGAAGTCGACCGCTACCTCGTGGCCCTCGTAGCCCGCGCCGTCGTGTTCGGTGGGATCGCAGCCGACGAAATCACCGAGGATCACGCCGCTGAGACCTTCCAGCCAGCCGGCGAGCGCGAGTTGTGTCAGCATGCGGTCGATACGGTAGGGGCGCTCGTCGACGTCCTCGAGGAACAGGATCGCGCCACGCAGGCCGGGCTGCCAGGCGCTGCCCGACATGCTGGCGAGGACCGCCAGGTTGCCGCCGATCAGCCAACCTTCGGTCGGCTCGCCGCGGCCGCCGCGACCGGTGAGCTCCGCCGGCGGCTCGTCACCCGTCAGCAGCCGGCGGAGATGGTCCGCCGAGCCGGTGTCCATGCGGTCGAGCGACGTGATATTCGGTCCGTGCAACGAGCGTACGCCGGCCTGGTGCCACAGCAGGTGCAAAGCGGTCACGTCCGAGAAGCCGATCAGCAGCTTGCCGCTGCCGCGGACACGCTCGCGGTCGATCCGGTCGAGCAGTTGTATGGCGCCGAAGCCCCCGCGCGCCGCCCAGACTGCTCCGGTCTCCGGTTCGGCCAGGGCGGCCCGCAGCTCTGCCGTCCGTTGCTCCACGCTGCCGGCACAATAGCGCTCCTGCCGCTGCAACATCTCGGGATCGTACCGGGGCGTGAACCCCCAGGCTTCGAGGCGCCCGACGCCCGCCAGAAAGGGCTCGCGACGGACCTGAGATGACTGGGCGATTATACGGATGTGACGGCTCGCAATCATCGCTGGCCGTTGTGTCATGGCATTCCTTTCTCGACCCGAAGGGCGGTCGCGAGAGGCCATCGGCTGCGCGGGGATCTCCACGCTGGCCTTCACCACTGAAAACGATTACGCTGATCGCCGCCTGCAGTCAAGCTATCGCGTGCGGTGGCGTCCCACGGAAGGTGTTCCCGCCTCCCGGCCCGTCGTGATCGAACCGAAATGCTCGCGTACCGATTGAGGCCGCAGGAACGGAGCAGGAGTCGCTCGATGACGAAAAAACGGACGAGGCGCATCGGGGAATCCAAACCTATCCAGCCGTTACTGGTACTGGTGATTCTGTCGCTGCTCGGACCGACGGCACGCTGCGCCGGAGCCGGCGCGGCGGACCTGCAACCTCGTGTCGCCGAATGGCATCGGTGCGCCGCGCTGCTGGACGAGGGCAGTAACGAGCAGGCGCTGGCCGAAAGCCGATCGTTGATACACGAGTACCCCCAGCGGCTGGAACTGGTGGATATCTGCCTGCGGGCACGGTTGCGACTCGCACCCGTGGACACGGCGCTGCGCCGCGTGGCGGCAGATCTTGCTGGCACCGCAGTCAGCCACGTGGTGGCCGAGCATTTTCTCACCGGTGTCCGCCTGCGCTACGCGGAACGCAATCTGGCTGCTGCCGTCGAATTCGAGCAAGCGCTGGCGATCTGCCTGGCGGATGGCGATACCCTGTCCGCCGCCGTGGCCGGTCTGTACGCCGCCGGCGGCCGGATGCGTGGAGATGATCTCGAGAATGCGACGGCGCTGAACGAGCGCACGCTCACCTGGCTGCGTGACTGCCCGGGCACGGATCGGCTCGCGGCCGAGGTACAGGTGCTCGTCACCGGCTGTCTTTATCTGGCCGACGAACAGGAGCGCGCGGAAGCCGCGTACCGGGACGCGCTCGACCACGCCGTCCGCCAGGGTTACCGGCACGTTCAAGCCGACTGTCTGAACGGTCTGGGCTCACTCTATTCACGACGGCGGCAGATACGGCAGAGTCTCGACTTCCATCGCGACGCGCTGCAGATATCGCAAGGGCTCGGCGACCGGGAACGTGAATGCATCTTTCTCTGCAACCTGGTGTACGACGAGACGAACGCCCGCGAGATGGAGTCGGCCCGTCGGCATGGGGAGCTCGCCGAACAGATCGCCACCACGTGGGGATACGACTATCTGCTGGTGTCGGTGTACAACGGCCTTGGTTCGATTGCGGAAACCGCGGGCGACCGTGCGCGGGCCGTGGCCTATTTCCGCCAGGCGTGCGCCAGCATACAGACCACTGCCTACACCGTCACCGGCGCGGGTGCCTACCAGCGCCTGGCCTTCAATCTGATGGTGCAGGGCGAGTACCGGCAAGCGCTGAACAACTACCGGCAGAGTCTGGACATTCTCGAAAATCTGGAAAGCCAGTATGTGTTGAACTGGGTCCTGGGCGGCCTGGCCCTGACCAATCACAAGCTCGGCTACCTCGATCGGGCGGAGGCGTTCTACCGCCGAGCGCTGGAGGTCAACACCGAGTTCGGCGACCGCATGAGCGCGGCCTGGTGCCTGAACTCGCTCGGTCTGATCCACTCCCTGCGCGGCGAATATCGCCAGGCGCTCGTGTTCAACAACGAAGCGCTCGCCCGCTACGAGGAACTCGACGATCAGGAAGGCGTGTGCGACGCCCATATCAGCATCGCCGTGGTCTACTCCGATCTCGGCGACTACAATCGCTTCCAGCACCATGCCCGGAACGCCTTCGCCATCGCCAACGAGCTCGGATACGAAGAGCCGCTGCGCAAGGCCGTGCAGCTGCTGGCCACCCTGTACGCCGCGACGGGCCGACTCGACGAAGCAGAGGCCTACTATCTGCAGGCGCTGGAGATCGCGCGCCGCTGGAGCGATCGAGTGGTGGAGATATGGGTCTTGAACGATCTGGCCGAGTTGTGTCTGCAGACAGGCCGTGACGAACAGGCACGCGCCTATCTGGCCGAGGCCGTTACGCGACAGGAGAGCGAGGGACAGTACGACCTGCGATCACGGTCTGCATTGCTGCTGGGTCGTAGCGCCACGTCGCCGCGCAATGCGGTAAGCCATACCGAAGGCGCGCTGGAACTGGCCGAAGCCGGCTGCTTGCCGGAACGGGAATGGAACTGTCTGTCCGATCTCGGGCAGTATCATCTGGCGCTCGGCGACACCGTGCAGGCGAGATCGTACCAGCTGCGCGCCGTCGAACTCGTCGAGTCCTTGCGACGCAACGTGGGGGTCGACGAGCTGCGCCGGCATATGCTGCGGCCGGCGATCGTTCCCTACGAGCGCTTGATCGCCGCGGTGCTCGGCGGTGAGCGGGACGGTGAGGCGGCGGCGGCGGCTCTCACGGTTTCGGAGCGCTCGCGAGCCCAGGTGCTGGCCGGGCGCCTGCGTAGTTCCCTCGACACGACTGACCCCGGGCCCGGCGCGACCGGCGCCTATGCACCGCAGGAGCGGGACCTACTGGCCTCGATCACCTTCCTGCAGTCGCAACTGCAGAGCAGCGCGCTGTCGGATGCGGAACGGACGGAAACACGTGACCGAGTCGCCGAGCTGGAGCGGGAATTCTCGCTGCTGCGCTTGCGGATATCCCGCCAGGACAGTGCCTACGCCGCGACGGCCTATCCCGAGATCGAAGGCCCGGGCGAGCTGCTCGCCACACTCCGACCGCAAGAACACCTGCTCTCGTACTTTCTGGGGACGGAAACGTCGTATCTGTTCAGCGCGACCGCGACCGGGGTCACGGTCCATCGGTTGCCGCCGCGTTCGGTTATCGAGCGGAAGGTCGAGCTGTATCTCCGGTTACAGGAACAGTCGCGGCGCACGGCGGCTCGTGACGGCGTGAGCGTCGGTGTGGGCGACGAACAATCCGGAGAGGACCGGCCCGGCGACAATCGGCCCGCTGACTCTCGGCCCGACGACGTTCTGCCGGCGGCCATCTGGGCGACGGCGCAGCGGGAGCTGTACGACCTGCTGATCGGACCGGCCGCCGCTGAGCTTCGGCCCGACCAGACGCTGATCGTCGTTCCGGACGGTTTGCTCCACCGGTTGTCGTTTGGTTTTCTGCGCGGCAGCGACGGCTATCTGCTCGAACAACACGAGGTCTTTTACAGCCCTTCCCTGCGCACACTGACCTACCTGCGCGGTCGGACGGCGGCTCGCCGGCTAGCCGACACCGCCGAGCGGGAAATCGTCGCCCTCGGCTGTAGCGGCCGCTTCGAGCCCGGCGGCGAGCCGGCGGCCCGCGTCCACCCCTTCAGCGGTGAGCCCATCACCATGCTCCCGTACGCCGACGAGGAAGCGCAACGGGTTGCGGATCTGTTCCGCCGGTCGCTCGTCCTGATCGGCAACGAAGCCGACGAATCCTCGGTCCGCACCAGCCCGCTGGCGGATACCGACATCCTGCACGTGGCGGCCCACAGTTTCGCCGACGAACAAGACGTCCGCCGGTCCTTCATCGTGTTGAATCACACGCCGGAAAAAGTGACCGACGACGCAAACAGCCGACTCCACGGTGGCGATGACGATCTGTTGCAGTGGCACGAGATAGCCAATCTGAAACTCAAGACCTCGCTGGTCACGCTGGCTTCCTGTCGATCGGCGAGCGGCGTGCTCGCGTACGGCGAAGGCGTGACCGGTCTCTCGCAGGCGTTCCTCTATGCCGGCAGCAGCAGCATCCTGGCCGCCCAGACCGACGTGCCCGATGCGCTGACCAGACGGCTGATGGTCGACTTCTACGGGCAGCTGCGAACGGGCCGATCGGCGGCGGCCGCCTTGCGGGCGGTACAGCTCGCAGCCCTGGACTGGCCCGGTTGTCGGCCGGTCGACATTGCCGGCGCCGGTTTCCAGCTGATCGGCGACGGAGCCGTAACCATCCCCCAAACGACATACCCGGTCCCGCGCGCACTGAGGTATGGTATTATTATTGTTGTCACGACGATAGTTACGACGTTTCTTGTGCGGAGAAATCGTCGCCGTCGTGCATCCGTGAGCTGAGGTCGCGAAAAAGCGGACCACGGCGAAAATAATTGTGTCATCTGACCCGCGCGGACGTCCAACTAGTGAACACGAATTTGAGAGCAGCATCGGACGAGGAACTGACAGCAACGGTCGCCGGACAGCGGTCCGATGCGGCCTGCGAGGAACTGTTCCGGAGGTATCAGCAGAAGATCTACCTGTGGTGCTACACCTACACGCACGACGTCGATGAAGCGATCGACCTGACACAGGAAATATTCGTCAAGATCTTCGATAACATCTCCGGGTTCGCGGGCCGTTCGAGATTCTCGACCTGGGTTTATCGCGTTGCGCGGAATCACTGCCTGTCCGCGCTGGACGTACGGCGCGACCACTGGCGGCGCCGACAGGTAGCGCTCGACCGGATCGAGCTGGTCGACGAATCGAATGCCGAGCGCGTACGAAAAGCTGAATTGCGTGACGATCTGGACGTACTGCTGGCCGCCGCCGGCAAGCGCATGAAGGATGACGAACTCGAAGCATTTGTCCTTCATCATCGCGACGGCCTGACGGTCAACGAGATCACGAAAGTGCTCGGCTGCACCAACGCCACCGGCGCGCGTGCGCTGATCCAGAACGCCCGGCGCAAATTTCAACGGATGGGCTTCGATCGGATGGAACATGATGGCTGAACGCGACGCGAGCAAACACCCGCAGTGGGAAACACTGGCGGCGTATGCCGAAGGTGGCGTGGAACCGTCGCAAGCGACGACCATCGAAGGTCATCTGGCGGGCTGCGCCCAGTGCCGGCTCGAGATCAAGCAACTCGCACGATTCCAGAACATCGACAACGACGAAGCGCTGTGCGAAGAGGCCGATTGGCCGCGAGCCCGCTTCGCCCTGGCCAGGCGTTTCCGCGAGAAGATCACGCCGGCGATTGCCGACGTCGATCAGCCGCCCGGATCAGCGGCCGGTGCGTCAGCTGAATCAACGGCACGCTCGACCGACGCACATGCCGGCGAGCGTACGACCGAACCCGACGCCGATGATGGCCGGCCGCGTGGTCGCTTCGCCCTGCGCTGGCTGATGCCGATCGCCGCCGCTGCTGTCGTCACCCTCGTGCTACTGAACACCATTCCCGATTCGGAACCGCTGTTCGTCGAAACCACGCTTGATGTCGTCAGAGGCGGCGAGTCGGTCGCACAGACCATCGTTCTGGAATCGCCCGTCGGCAAGGTGGATGCCTGTCCGCAACACTTCCGCTGGAGCATGGCCGATAGCTGCGATAGTTTCACCCTCGAGATCTTCACGCCGGATCTGAACGTGCTGTTCCACCAGGCAGACATACGCGACACCACATACGCCGTCTCGGATTCACTGCGTTCGCTGCTCGCCGTGGATCGATCGTACCTCTGGAGTGTCGAGGGCTACATCGGCCTGACGCTGAGTGCCGGCTCCACCAGCGGCTGGTTCACGATAACGCCTTGAAACTCGCCTGAAAGTTCGCCTGAGACGTGATCCCTCACCAAGAGAATTGCCCCGCAGACACGGGGCAATTCTCACGCATGCTTCACTTCACCAACGGCCACGAAGAACTACTCGTAGAGCGCCTTGATCTGGCTCCAGGTCGTGTTCTCGGCTGCGGTGGGTTCCTCACCGCCGTTGATCGCCGCCACGATGTTCGGCACGCAGTCCGGCGCCGGCTGTTCCCAACCGCACGAATAGTGCAGGGGCACGAACCCATAGGTGGTCGTGACATACAGAGGCAGATAGCAGCCATCCCACGGCCCGGCAGACGGGTTCGGGGCAGGATGGAGCCGGAACGTGTAATTCGTGCGCGCGGACGTAACGATGATGGTCCCGGTAGCAACGACCGTGGCGGGGCTCATCGGAAACGGTACCGAGTAACCGACAACGAAATTAGGCGGCGTTTCCACGTTTATCGCTCCACCACCGGGCGGATTCGTCAGCACGTAGCTCACGTAGCCGCCCTGGGGCTGGATTTCGAGTGAGCACTCCCAGCCGATCATCGCCGGCTCGGTCGGGTTGGTGATGATGATGTAGAACTCGACCGGGAATCCGGGTGGTGCGTCGATGTAATTGACGGTGGCGGCCGTATCGAAGTAGACGCCGATGCCGTCGGGGTCGGGATCGATCTGTGCCAGGGCGAACGACGTGCAGCACAGGCAGGCTACACACATGATCATTGACAAGCTCTTCATGACATTACCTCCACTAGTTGAATCGGTTTCTTCCCTCTACTACCGACGATTCTTCGATTCTCTCTCGCGTGCGCTGCGCCCGGGTACGCAGGTTGTTAGCATCGAGAACCAGGTGCGCTCGGTTTTCTAACAGCCGAAATTCCGCTGGGTCGGTGTAGAAATCCAAAGCGTGGTGGATGTGTCGCGGTCGTGGCAAGCACGCGTGGTATTTGTTATAATTGACGCTCGACCGGCAGATCACGAGATACACGACGCTCGCAGCCTGGCCAGCCGGCGCGATCTTGTTCAGGAGTTGAAACGTGAAACGATCCACTTCCGTTAACTACCTCGTTGCCTGCGCGCTGCTCGCGGCGACTTTTGTTCCGGCGCAACGTGCCCACGCCCAGTGTGATCCCGCATATTCCTTGAGCACCTACGTAACCGCGGCCGACGCGCCGGTCTCCATCTTCTCGCTGCCCAACGGCGGCGGCAACCCCGTGACGGCGTGCTACGAGTTCGGCGAATCCGAACCCACCGACGCCACGATCACGGTGACGGTAATCAGGCTGCCCGCGGATGGCGGCGACCCCTACCCGGTTCCCGACTTCCCCCTCGAGGACATCTGGCTCGACTCGATGGGTTTCAGCCTGCGGCCGTGCTACGAGAGCGCCTTCAACGGGATTCATCCCGACAGCAATACCGACGAGAACGGCCAGACCACCTTCACGGCGCCTTTCCATACCGGTGGCCAGACCGACCTCGCGAACGATCCGCTGATGGTACTGATCGGCGGCTGTCCGCCCTTGCAGGACGGACTCGATATCGCGGTCAACACTCCCGACATCGACGCGAACTGGGTCGTCGACCTGATCGACGTGACCCTGTTCGCCATCGACATCCTCAATCAGACGGGTGACTATCGCTCGGATTTCTGGTGGGACGGCGTGATCAACCTGTCCGATCTCGCCCTGTTCGCGCAGGGGTACGGTACCGCCTGCCCCTGAGGCCCCGTCCGTATTGCGAATGACGTTATGGCGACAATCCGGGCGTCGCGCAGTCGCGATCCCGGATCACGGTCAATAATTCAACGAACCAGAACCAGACGCCGCGTACAGACCTGCCGGTCCGTCAGCAACCGCGCGAAGTAGACTCCGGACGGCAGCCGACTCCCGCTGTCGTCGCGACCATCCCAGCGCACGCGGGTGTACCCGGCCGGGAAATCGCTCTGCGTGAACCGTCGCACAACCCTGCCGCCGACATCGACGACCACGAGCTGCGCACTCCCCGCGCTCGCCAGCCGCAACCGCAGGTTGGTGCCGCCGGTGAACGGATTCGGTACGTTGGGAGCGATGAACGTGCCACCACCGACGAGCTGCCGATCGTCGGGTACCGCGGTCGGATCGTGATAGACCACCGTCATCTGCGCGGGGTCGCTGACGCCCAGTTCATACGGCGGCGCCGACGCCTGCTCGACCCAAGGGCAGGCAAAGGACGCCATGCCGCGGGCGGCGCGTTCGGCGTTGATCATGTCCCGCGCCCAGTAGGACTCGGTAACCGGATCGGTGGTGAAGAAGAGGGAATTCGGCGTTCCTTCGGGAAAGGTGTCCCAGGTCTGCGGTATCTCCCACGGCCCGCCGGTGTAGGTGCCCCTGAGCGCACTGGTCAGCACCAGGCGCGTCTTGTCCTTGACGTAGGCGTCGGCGTTCAGCGTCAGCATGCCGGTGATGTTGTTGCACAGGTTCTGCGGGCAGATCGAACCGTAGTGATTCTTCAGCGAAGTGGTGATCTCGTGCTGCGGATATCCCGCGTCGTGCGCTTTCAGTACCGGGATGTTGATCACGTGGTCGCTCTCGATGATATAGTTGGACAGACGATGACCGCCGTAGACGTAATAATCGGGCTCTCCTGGTATGATTGTGGGCACATCCACCCCCACCAACGCTACCTAA
>CAYLIV010000037.1:0-39425 GCA_964384055.1 uncultured Fibrobacteraceae bacterium | reverse complement strand
TTAATTGTCGTTTCCGCTCGGGCATACCATTGGAGGATAGCCATGAACGCATTCAGACTCGATAAAACAAGTATGTTACTTTCGCTATTGCTGGCCGTGGCCGCGCTATTCCTGTTCGCCGGTTGCGGCAGCGACAGCGATGGCGGAGGCGACGACAATGACAATACCGGGGGCGCGCTGGAGCCCTGCGATACCGGTGAAGAGCGCTACTACTGCGAGCGAATCACCACCAGTATTGCCGGCCAGGCGCCGCAGACCGAATACGATGTCATCGACTATTGCGAGGACGACAATGCTATTGGCGGGGATCCCACCTGTCCGGTCACCTGGTCCGGCAACAGTTTCTCCATGCAGTGCACGTTCACCGAACCGATCGGCGACTGCACGCTCACCATGACGATAGATGTCAGCGGTACGTACACCATGCAGCAATACACAGCTAGTGGTGACATTACGTATTCCCAGTCGGGGGATTGCCCGTTCGAGCTTCCCGGTAGCGGTACCATGGATCTGCTCGGGACCTTGATGTCGGGACCGGGGGCTCCTTGCGGCAAGGGCAAGGCGGCCGACGACGCGCAGTTTGCTGGTCGCGAGCTCGACGAGACGACACTGCTGACGCAGCAGGTCAAGGCACGCTGCCAGCAAGTCGTCCGCTCCGCGTTGCGCCAGGCCGTGTACGAGGACCTCGGCTATGGCCAGGGCATCATAGCTCCCTGATCGGCAGGGGGGCTTGCACGGTCGGCGGGGAACGCCTAGGCTACCGCGTATGAAGGAAGCTCGTGCGACGGGCCGCATACGACGACATTTCGTGAACGCCCGCGGACCGATCGCGGGCGTTTGCGGGCTCCTCGCCGTCCTGACCGTCAGCCTGCTGTTCCTCTATCAACTCTACCGGCTGCTGCTGTTCTTTGCGACCTTCTCGCTGGTTTGAGTGCTGCTCACCGCGCGCCTGCCGTGGACCTACACACCACCTGCCCACCCGCAGCCGATTCAGCCCGGTTGAGCAAAACCCGGATCTGTGTTAAAATTACCGGATAATAACAGGAAATGACGTTTTGGCTTCTCACCGGCACACGAGCCTCGTCGTACCTTGTTGCCCATCGCTATTCCACAGGAGGAAGCCGATGCTCGCACGGTGGCGGCACTTCACTTCCCGGCTCCGACGCGGCGGTTTGCCGGCAGCCGTTTTTCTCGTATGTGCGGTCGTTGCCGGCTTGGGGCAGACAGCCTGCGCCCAGGACTGCCTCGAGTACGCCGACTACATGCACCTGATCGGCTGGGCCGATTCACCGGGCTACGCAACCAATGTCTTTATCGTGGGGGATGTCGCCTACCTGGCCGATTTCGGTAGCGGGCTCCAGGTGTACGATATTTCCGATTCCAGCGCGCCTGTCCTGGTGGGTGAGTACGATACGCCGGGTTCAGCCAACGCCGTGTATGTGGCTGACGGCCTGGCGTACGTGGCCGATTCCGGCGCCGGCCTACAGGTGATCGATGTCGGTAATCCCACCGAGCCGGCGCTGGTGACTACATACGATACTCCGGGCTCGGCGCTCTACGTGACCCTGGTCGGCAACCTCGCCTACGTGGCCGACGGTGGTAGCGGCCTGCGTGTGATCGATGTCACCACACCGTCGCTGCCGGTGGAGCTGGGCTTCGCGGACACGCCGAGCATCGCCCGCGGCCTCGCCGTGGTGGGTGTCCACGCCTACGTCGCCGACAGCTCTTCCGGCCTGCAGGTGGTCGATATCACCGATCCGGCCTTGCCGCAAATCGTCGGTTCGGTCGACACGCCCGGATCCGGCCGCAGCGTGTCGGTAGTCGGCGACTTCGCCTTCCTGGCCGATTACGGCAGCGGTCTACAGGTGATTGACATCACCACACCCGCCGCCCCGGAGATCGTCGGTGCTGCCGCCACGCCGAGCTGGGCCTGGTGTATCTCGGTCGCCGGCGATTTCGCGTACCTCGCAGACTACACCACGGGTCTACAGATGTTTGACGTGACCGACCCGACCGACCCGGTGCTGGTCGACGCCGTCCGGACCCGGGAAAACGCCATGGGTGTGACCGTGGTCGGCAACCTCGCCTACATGGCCGACTATCACGGCGGTCTGCAGGTCATCGATGTCACCGCGGGTCTTGCCAGTGACCTGGTCGGCTCGGTCGAAACGTCGGGATACGCGTACGGTGTCGCCGTGTCCGGTGACCTCGCCCTGATCGCGGACAACGCCGGCGGGCTCAAGGTCATCGACATCACCGATCCGGCCGATCCGGTGGTCACGGGCGAAGTCGATACGCCGAGCTTCGCGCGCAACGTGGCCGTGATCGGTACCATGGCCTACGTTGCGGACCTCAACAACGGCTTGCAGGTGATCGACTGTAGCAATCCGGCGCTGCCGGTGATCGTGGGTGCCGCCGATACGCCCAACGAGGCCGAGGGCGTTGACGCGGCCGGCATTTACGCCTTTGTCGCGGACCGTCTTTCCGGCCTGCAGGTCATCGATGTCAGCACGCCGTCTTTGCCCGAAATCGTCGGTACGGCCAACACGCCGGGCTCGGCGTACAACGTGACCGTCGCGGGCGACTTCGCCTACGTCGCCGACTGGAACGGCGGTTTTCAGGTCGTCGATATCCAGGATCCCGAATTACCCCAGATCGTCGGCTCGACACCCACACCCGGTTCGGCGCACGCCATCGCCATCGCCGCCGACGGCAACCATGCCTACCTCGCCGACGGCAACAGCGGCCTGCAGGTCATCGACATCACCACGCCCTCCGCGCCCCAGATCGTCGGCTCGCTCGCCTTGCCGCTCTGGGTGAAGAACGTGGCCGTGCGAGGCAATTATGTGTACCTGGCCGACTTCGAAAGCGGTCTGCGCGTGGCCGATGTCAGCGACCCGACGCAACCGCTCGCCGTCGGTGCCGTCGACGTGCCGGGTTCCGCCTTCGGCGTCGTCACCGATGGCGAATACGTCTACATCGCCGACAAATTCGCCGGTCTGCACATCGCATATCTGCAATGTGACTACGTGGGCATTGACGATCCGTCCGCTATGCCGACGGCGATACTTCAGCTGCACAACACACCCAACCCCTTCAACCCCAGCACCCGCATCAGCTTCGTGTTGTCCGAGCCCGGTCCGGTACAGCTCGGTGTATTCGACCTGTCCGGCCACCGCGTACGCAACCTCGTACCGGGTACCCATTATCCTTCCGGCGCTCATCAGATCGCCTGGGACGGCCGGGACGAGCGTGGACAGCAGATGGGCTCTGGTGTGTTCTTCTGCGTGCTGGACAGCGGCGGGCACCGCCAGAGTCACAAGCTGGTGCTCGTGAAATAATCATCGGGATGCTTACTTCGAATCGCTTTTTATCAATTAACCGGCCGGCGTTTGCGGGTGATCTCTGGTGCCCCCCGGGGAGTCGCGAGCAAGGATCGCGTGCGTGAAGAAAGTGCCCCCCGGGGGTCACGCGGCGCGGAAACCGGTCCCCGCCCGCGACCGCCACCGGTGTCAGGCGCCGGGTTGCGGGAACACACACTTCCTCGAAATTCACCACCTCACACCGCGCAGCAATGGCGGCAGTCACCGTCCCGATAATCTGCGGACACTGTGCTCATCGTGTCACCGGTTGTGGCATGAGCGGGCTCATGTCGGGTAGCAGACTGTTGACAGGTCGGATTCTCGCTCGGCCGCTTTCTTGCCTCGTGAAAATATGGTACCGTGACTCGGAAGCAGTGAAACAACAATCAGGCGTTCCGGATACAACCCATGACATGCCTTCCTCAACTGAATATCCCGTACGGACAGCCGCTCGCGCACGCGGGTTGGCGAGGTGGCTATTGATGCGTGCGCGAGTCCAGCAGGCGCTGTCGCCGTCACCCGTGTCACCCGTTCGTTCTGTACCGTCCCATCGATCTGTGCCGCCTGATCGTTCTGTGCCGCCAGCTCTGCATGCGTTGTCGGTTCTCCCCGCGCTGCCGCGACTTTCCGCGCTGCTACCGCACCTGTTGCTACCGTGCCTGTTGCTGCCGGTACTGCTGCTGCCGCTCGCGGCGCCGGCGGGTGCGATGAGCCTGTACGAAGGCTGGACGGTTACCGGCGTCGAGATAGTGGGCATCGATGAGACGCTGGCCGGAAGCCTACGCAATGGCCTGGCCCTGAACGTGCACACAGGTTTCCTGCGCTTGCGGAAGGCGCGCTTTCGCGAACGATTTCTGGAGCAGGACCGTGAGCGCGCGCGCTATTTCTTGGCGCGCCATGGCTTCCCCCAGGCGGTGGTCGAATCGCGTCTGGAACCGGCGGCAGACAAGCAGCAACTCCTTGTGATCCTGGAAGTTTCGCCTGGACCAGAGGTTCGGATCGGCTCCGTGGAAGTCGAGGTGGCGCGGGCCGGGACCGGTCATTCGGCTGAGGTGGACGCACTGGCAGACCTGAACCACCTGATCCGGACCGAACTGCCGGTCGGATCGCGCTTCGCAGACGATCGGCTGCAGGCGCTGGTGAGCGAAACCGAAGACCGGTTGCGCGCGGCAGGCTACGCCCAGGCCGCGGTCTCGCTGCGTCTGGTCCGGTCCGATGCGGCGCGTGCCGATGTAACCCTGATTGTCGATCCGGGCAGCATCTACACCTTCGAGTCGGTGACGGCGACCGGCGTGCCCGACGACCTGGCGCCGCTGGCGAGACGGGCCATGGGTGTGACGCCGGGCACCCGTTATGCGCCTCAGGTCATCGACGACGCCCGCGACAATCTGCGCGCTTTGCGGCTGTTCCGACAGATCCGGCTCGCTGCCGCACCGACCGGACCGCTCAGCCTCGAGTTGCAGGCCGACCTGAAGCCCAGCCCGCCGCGCACGGCGCGGATCAGCGTCGGCTCCTGGTCGGACGACAGCTGGCGGGTGAGCGCACTGTGGCGACATCGCAATCTGCTGCGGCGCGGGCGCGGTGCCGAGGTGGCGGGGACCGTGTCGGAGCACCGCCAGATGCTCGGCGGCAGCCTGTGGTGGCCCGCGCTGTTCACGTCCCGTTCGCGAACCGAGCTGCAGATCCAGTACCACATCGAGGACGAGGTCAACTATTACCTGACCAATACCGAACTCGAGCTGGCGACCGTGCTGCGTCCGGCGCGCCGCACCTCTTTACGGCTGGGAGTCGGTGTCTCCGAGGTGGATGTCGACGCGCGGTCGGGAGACCAGCAGAACGGCGATCCGCTGACCGTCCAGGACCGGACCGGGCGGTTGACGGTGTTGAGTGCGAGTCTGCACCGGGACCGGGCCGACAACTTGCTGTACCCGACACGGGGATCGCGCCTGAACCTCAGCGCCCGGTGGTCGCCGCCGGGAATTCTCTCGCAGTCTCCGTTCTGGTCGCTCGCCGGCCAGGAAATAGTGTATCTGCCGATTGGCGAGCGCTGGGTCGTCGCCTCGCGCGTAGCGCTCGGCGTGGCGCACCATCTGGGCGAGGCGTCGCAGCTGCTGCCCAACTTCCGTTACTTCGCCGGCGGCGTGACCACCATGCGCGGCTTCAAGCGGCGCGAACTGGGGCCGGTCGACGCGTCGGACAACCCGATCGGCGGCGAGGCCCGGCTGCTGGGCAGCCTCGAAGTGCGGTTCCCCATCTGGAAATTCATCGGCGGCACCCTGTTCACCGACAGCGGCCAGGTCTGGCAGCGGCTGGAGCATATCGCACCCGGCGAGCTGGAGGTCGCCACGGGAGCCTGCCTGGTATTTTTCACGCCCATCGGCCCGGTCTGTCTGGGCGGAAGCCGTCTGCTCGGCGATCCGCCGGCCGGCCGGCCGGCGACGGTGCTGCACGTCGCCATCGGCTATGCATTCTGAAACGCCTTCTGACGGGAAAGGACACGTGAAGCAGTGCACCTTCTGAGACGGGTTCGGCAACGCCGCCGGCGCGTCCCACGCTTCGTTCGCGTGCTGGAGCGGGTGCTGGTCGTTCTGCTGTCCGCGTTGCTCCTGATCGTGCTCGTCCTCCAGATCGGCGCCGTGCGCGAGCTTGTCCTGACCCGGGTGCTGGACCGGGCGCTCCGGCAGGTGCCGGGGCACCTGGCGGTCGAGGTTTCGTGGCCGCGTCTGTCCCGCATCGAGGCGACCGATCTGCTGTGGACGCTGGAAGGGGATACGCTCGTCTGCGCCGACGAGATTGCCGTGGCGTGCCGGCTGCGGGAATTGGTCGCCGGCGATGTTTATCTGCCCGAGCTCGTGGTCGCGGGTACGCTGATCGATGTGCCGGCACTGAACGAGGCACTTGCCGCGATGCAGTCACGAACCTCTCCGGACCCGGTCGCCGCGCCGGCCGACCGAAAGCCGCCGACCTTTCCAAGAACCGGTGCGCTGCCGCCGGTGCCCTCGGTAGGCGTCTGTGCGGTAGCGGTGGACGTGGCGGAAATCCGGCTCGACGAAAACCAGCGCCTGGCGGATCTTACCCTGCGGCTGTCGCTCGAACTGCGTCGCGACCGAGCTGCGCATCTGAGCCTCGATACGCTCCGCGTCCGCTCGGTGCCCGAAGCCTGGGCGGTGACCGAGGCGGCCCTGGATGTGCAGCCGCTGGCGGGTATCGTGGCCGGACGGGTGCGCGCCGCGCTCACGCCCGATCAGCGTGTCGCAGTGGATCTCGAGTCCGCGGGCAAGCAGCGTTTCGGCGTGGCCCTGTCGAGCCGCGCCGGCCAGACGGAGCCCGCGACCGACCTGCGCGGCGAGGTCTCCTACCGGACGGGCGATCAGCCCTCGGCGCGGGTACGATTCGCTGGTATGGCGGGTGGCCGGCAGCTGGATCTCGTGCAAATGGATGTAGCGGTCGATGCGTCACGATTCGACAGCGCCTCGCCCGCGACCTTTCGTGGCCCGGTCACCTCGGTGTTGCGGATTATCGCGAACGATCTGGATGTGATCACCGCCGCCCGGGCCAACATCGACGCGGCGCGCGCCGACAGTGTGCTGATCGAGCTGGCACCGGTCAACATCGCCACTGCGACGGCGCCTCCGTTCGCCGCACGCGAACATGGTCCATACGGCGGGCAACTCGTCGTTCACACCGACGGATCCGGCCAGGCCAGCCTGGTCGACTGGACCATCACCGGTGCGCTGGGCGATTACCGGCTCGCTGGCGAAGCGACACCCGACGGCGGAGCGGCGCGACTGCAGGCCCGCTGGACGCAACCGCCGCAATTGCTCGCATCGGCCTTCGTGGGGTCCACCGCCGATTCTCTTGCCGATTCCCTCGCCGTCCACTGGCCGGTCGCGCCAGAACCCGGACTCGATCTGCAGGTCGGCGTGGAACGACGCGCGGACGTTATCCGCGGTCGCCTGCGGGGGAGTTTCGATCTGCCCGGTCCGCGTAATCTGGCTGCGCTTCTGCCGCCAGAACTGCGGGTCGACGATCTCGGGCCGCTCCACGGCGTGCTCGAGGGGCGCTTCGACCGACGGCCCGATCGCGAACCGACCTACGTCGCCAGACTGGATCTGACCGGAACCGAGTGGCTCACCGACGGACGGCTGACGGTCCACGGCTCGGACGGTGTCACCAACCTCGATTCGGTGCGTCTCGCGCTGCCCGGCTTGACGATCGAGGCGACCGGGTGGATTGCCGCCGAGGATTTCGATCTGGCCGGCGCGATCGAGATCCCCGACGCCAGTCTCCTGACTCGCTGGCCCGGCCTCGCGCGCGCCGATGATGCTCTGCAATGCAGACTCGAATGGAGCGCGTCCGGCCCCGCGGAGCAGCCGGCGCTCGCGGCGACCCTGAGCGCCGCCGGTGCGTTGGCGGCCGTCCACGTACCGCAGCTGGACGGCCACAGTGTGGTCCGGGACGACTCCCTGAACGTGACCCTGACCATGCCGGACGGCATTCGCGCCGGCACCGTGGCCTTCGATGCCGTGGACGCGGCACTCTCCGTTTCCGACTTGCTGTCCAGCACTGCTGCACGTGATTCCTCAGGTGCTGTATTCCCGCCGACGCGTTTCCGCGTCGGGGCAACCGGTGAAGATCTCACGGTGATGGTTGGTGGTGGCATTTCGGGAGGACAGGCGAGTCGACCAGCGGATTCGGCGCCGCTGGCGTTGCAGCTCGACACCGTGATGTTCAAGCTGCTCGACGGGACGCTCACGGCCCGACGGCCCGTCGCCCTGGCCTTCGACCCCCAAACCGGAGTCTACGAGATCAATAGCCTCGAACTGGCCGGATCGCTCGGTGAGATCGTGGCATCGGGAGCGGTGTCGAGCGAACGGCTGCAGCTGGACGCGGGCGTAGACCTGCACTTGCCGCTGGCGGCGCTGGAGAAACTGGCGCCGAGTGAATATTTCCCGCGGCAGCGCGGGCTCGAGCTGGGGCTGTCCGGTCAGGTGGCTCTGCGTGGCGATGCCGCCAATCCCGCGGCGCGGTTGCGCCTGGAAACGGGCCTGATGGGCGACGAGGACCTTGCGCCGCTGCGGCTGCTGGCCGGCGCGGTTCTGGAGCCGAACGCCGCCGCGATCTGGCCGGCTGGTCTGGCGACACTGGACGAGGTCGGTCCGGGAAGCATGATGGTGACCAGGGGTGTTGGCGCCGCCTTCTCGCTGCTGCAGGGCGACACGACCCTGGTCAACGGTTGGTTCGGCTACCCGGCTCGTGTGACGCTGCAGCCGGCGGCGGTCGCGGTCGCGGCGGGCGATACGATCACCGCGCGTATCGAATCCCGTATGTTGCGATTGGCCGACTTCCAGCGCTTTCTGCCCGCGTCGGTGTCCGTCGACGGCCAGTGTCGGCTGGCCCTCGCGGCCAGCGGCACCGGTGAACTGGTCAGACTGAGCGGAGAAATCGACTTGCCTTCCTTGCGTACGGAACTGGCCGACGGCTCCTGGGCCGTCTCGAGCGGCCACATGGAACTGACCGGCACGAGCGCCGAGCCGCACGTCACGGGCGCGGTCACACTCGAGGGCGGCGTCATCAAGTTGCCGCCGGTGCCGCCGGCGCTGCTGCCCACGGGCGGTGACGCGTTGCTGTGGGCGGCGGACTCGCTTGGCACGGTCACGATGGCGGACACGCTCGGCACTGCTGCGTCGACGGACACAGACGTGCCCGCCGGGGCGCAGCCGGCTGCCGCCACGCAGCCAACCGCAAGTTCCGCCGCCCTGGACGTCGCCGTCACCCTCGACTGCCCGGGCAACTTCTGGTTGCGGGGCAATGGTCTGGAAGTCGAACTCGCCGGCGACCTCGAAGTCACCCAGCAAGACGATCCCTTGCCGGTCGTGGTCGGCGAACTCACCGCGATCCAGGGCTCGCTCAAGTTCCTCGCCCGCAACTTCGTCATCGAACGCGGCAAGATCGCTTTCTTCGGTGATCTGGAAAGCGATCCCGTGCTCGACCTGGCGCTGTCCAGCCGGATCGAGGGCACGACCTACCGGATCCAGGTCACCGGTCCGGCGCGCAAACCGGAACTCGACCTCTCGTCGGACCCGGAGATGAGCGAGGGCGACATCATCGCCTCGTTGCTGTTCGGCAAACCGCTGGACCAGCTCGACAGTGGTCAGGAGAATCTGCTGCAGGAGCGCGCCCGCCAGATCCTCGCCGCCTTCAGCGCGGTAGCGTTGCAGGATCAGCTCTCCACCTCGCTGGGCGTCGACCTGATCACCTACAACCAGGCCGCGGCCGAGGACGAGAGCGATTCGTTGATCATCGGCAAGTACCTCAGCCCGCGCGCCCTGCTCAAGTACGAACAGATCTTCGGCTACGAAACGGCGTTTTTCGTGCGCCTGGACTACACCCTCAACCGCGCGCTGCGGGTCGAGACCTCGGTGGGGCAGGGGGCGCCCTCGGGGGTTGAACTGAAGTGGGCGCGGGAGTACTGATGGGATTCGGCCTCACCGCGGATCCGCGCCAAGGAAACACACCCCGCGGGACGTGAGCCCGCGGGGCGCGCCTTGCCCGGTTTGGAGTAATGGCCGGGGCAATATTCTTTCGTCGATTTCCGCCGGCGTCGCCGCTACTGGAACCGCGCCTTGAGTCCGCTCCACGATTCCGGTTCCACGGTGACCGAATCGCAATCGATGCAGTCATCCACCACATAACCGCCCAGCGGTTCGCACTGGCCCTGCAGCACCGTGGTGCAGCCGTCGGAGAAGCAGCACAGCTCGGTTTCCGAGGCCTGGCCCTCGCAGTCGAGGATGATCTGCTCGATGGCCTCGGCGGTACCCTGGCCGTCGGCCGGCAGCTCGCCGTAGACGCCGCCGGTGGCCAGGGCGTAGTTGAGCATCAGGGGCGCCGCCTGGGGATCGGGCACGCCTTCGCTCATGATATGCAGGGCGCCGATCTGCACGCCCAGGTTGGCGAGGTCGGTCGCCACGGTCTGGGCGGCGAGGTCGTCGACACCCACGGTATATGTGTCATCGCAACCGCCCGGCGGTGCGTCGGTCACCAGGATGGCGATCTTGCAGCAGGTGGGTTCCCAGTCACCGGGCAGAAAGTCGCCCGTGGTCAGGCACCCGGAGGCGCTCACCAGTTCCTTCAGCCCCTCGTCCGACGCCTCTGGCCAGCCGGCGCCGCCGCTGGCGGCCAGCGAATTCAGGGCCGTGGTCACCGCGACCATGTCGTTGGTCATCGCCTGCAGCACGTGCACGTCGTCCCAGTGGGCGACCACGGCGGCGCGCAGGTTGCCGCCGGACTGGTTGTCGGCCAGGGTGAGGATGTTCACCAGACCGGCCTTGATGTTGTTGATGGCTCCACCCATGCTGCCGGTGGAGTCGATGACGAAAACGAGATCGATGCACTGACCGTCGCGGCTCTTGCCGTGCTCGCCTTCGTACGGCACGAACACTGGCAGAGGGGAGGCGGGCACCTGGGTTACCGGCGTCTCGTTGTTGCGGCCTTCGTGGGTGTAGTCGTCGCCGGCGTTCATTTGCGGGCGACCCGCCACAAGCGCGGGAAAAGCCACGAAAACGACGAGGAGCGCAGCGATCGGCAGGTAAAAACGAGACGATATCCGGTACATGTTTTCCTCTTTCGATACGAGTGTACGGTGTCGGATTGGATATCATACCAATACAGTCGGATTTAGTACATAGTCATTTCAACGGCCTTCGCTTATCATGTGAGGCGTTCTAACAGACCACGTCAGGAGTCGACACCATGTCCTTCTACAGCCAGTTCGCCGAGTTTTACGAACGGATCTTTCCCTTTCGTGAGCCGACCTACGCGTTTCTGCGCTCCCACCTGCCGGCAGGTGGCCGGGTACTGGACGTGGGCTGCGGCACCGGACATTACTGTGGGCGGCTGGCTGAGGACGGTTACCAGGTGGTGGGGATCGATCTCGATCCGGCGATGATCCGGCAGGCGCAGCTCAGCTACGAGGCGCCCGAGTTCCGGACCCTCGACATGCTCGAGCTGCAGCACCTGGACGGCGAATTCGACGCCGCGTTCTGCGTGGGCAACGTTGCCGCGCACGCGCCCGCCGACGCCCTCGACGATTTTCTCGCCACGGTTCGGACGTGTCTGCGTCCAGGTGGCGTCTGGCTCGTGCAGACGGTCAATTTCGATCCGCTTCGCGAACTCGAGTCGTTCAGCTTCCCGGTGATAGCCCTCGCCGACGGCCAGTTCGCCTTCCATCGTGAGTACCGCGATATCACGGCCGAACGTTTGCGTTTCCTTACCCGACTGCAGCGCGACACGACGACGGTGTTCAGCGGTGAGGTGGCGCTGCATCCGGTGCGGTCGGCGGACTACATTCGCCGGCACGAGGGGGCCGGCTTCGGCCTGATCGGGCACTGGGCGGATTTCCAGGGGACGCCGTTCAGCAGCGAAAAACGCTCGGGAAGCGTCTACGCGTTTCGTCGGGAACCGTAAGAAGCGGTGTATTCACGACACGAACCGATACTCCGGACTCGACTTTCGTAGGGAAAGGTTCATGATACCGATGCACCAGATATGGCGGCCGACGCTTCTGATCTGCGTTATGCTGTTCGTACTCGTTTCAACCGCTGGGGGCTGTGCCATGAATGACGCAACGTCGAATACCGCATCCTCGGACGCCGAGAGCCCGCGCTCGATCGCCGACATCCGTCGCGACGGTAATCACCTGAAGGATGAACCATCGCTGTACCTGCAGCAACACGCGCACAACCCCATCGACTGGTATCCCTGGTCGGAGGCGGCGCTGCGCCGGGCGCGGGCCGAAGACAAACCCATCTTCCTGTCCATCGGTTACTCCTCCTGCCACTGGTGCCACGTCATGGAGCACGAGGTTTTCGAGAAGGACGATGTGGCCGAGTACATGAACGAGCACTTCGTCTGCATCAAGGTCGATCGTGAGGAAAGGCCTGATCTCGACGCGGTCTACATGGACGCGGTCCAGATGATCACCGGTGGGGGCGGCTGGCCCATGTCGGTGTTTCTGACGCCGGAACTGCGGCCGTTCTTCGGCGGCACCTACATACCGCACGCCAAGTTTCTCGAGCTGTGCCGGCAGATCAGCCAGGTCTTCGCGACCCGTCGCGAGGCGCTGGAACAGCAGGCGGCGGAGATCACCGCGCGCATCACGGGTCAGAACTTGACGACCACGCCGGGTGGCAAGCTGACCGCGGAGATCATCGACAAGGCGGTCACGTCGGGCAAGCAGTCGTTCGACGAAACCCATGCCGGGTTCAGCCAACAACAGAAGTTCCCCACGCCCGTGCGCTGGCAGTTCCTGCTGCACCGGTTTCGCAAGACCGGCGACGAGGAACTGGCGCGCATGATCGTGGCGACCTGCGAGGCCATGGCCGGCGGCGGTATCTACGATCACGTGGGCGGCGGTTTCCATCGCTACACGGTCGATCCCGCCTGGACGGTGCCCCACTTCGAGAAGATGCTCTACGACAACGCCCAGCTCGCCGGCCTGTATCTGGAGGCTGGCGTCGTCTTCGGACGCAAGGACTTCACGGCCCTGGGCCTGGATGTGCTGGATTTCCTGCTGCGCGAAATGCAGGACGAGCGGGGCGGCTTCTACAGCAGCTTCGACGCCGACAGCGGCGGACACGAGGGCACCTACTATATCTGGTCGCGGGACGAGATCAGCGCGGTGGTCGGCGACGAGGACGGCCCGGTCCTGGCCGATCTGCTGGGTGTCGACGCGCGCGGCAACTTCGAACGCAGCGGCAAGAGTGTGCTCACGCGCCGGGCCGACCGGGAGCAGATCGCCCGGGAGCACGAGCGCGAGCCCGAATCGCTCGATGTACTTTTCGAGCGCCACCGGGAGAACCTGCGCCGCCAGCGCGACCAAAGAACGCCACCCGGTCTGGATCGCAAGATCATCACCTCCTGGAACGGATTGACCATTGCCGCGCTGGCGCAGGCCCACGCCGTGACCGGTCGGCCGGAGTACCTCGACGGCGCTCGCCGGGCGGCGGATCTACTGCTGCGCGAACACCGCGACGACACCGGCCGCCTGCGCCGTGCCTCGAGCGATGGACGCGCGGCGGGTCTGGGCATTCTCGACGACTACGCCTTTCTGGCGGACGGTCTGCTGGAGCTGTACCAGGTCTGTGGCGAGGCGCGTTACCTCGAGGCGGCCGGCGGGTTGCTCGAGACCGTACGCACCGACTTCGTCCATCCCAGCGGCGGCTATTTCCTGACTGCCGAGGGCGACGAGGCGCCGTTGGCGCGCCACGTGGAATACTTCGACAGCGTGATCCCCTCGGGCAACGCGGCCGTGCTCGGCGGCCTGATCCGTTATGGCGCGATCACCGGCCGCACCGAGTTCCACGACGAGGCCCGGCGTTGCCTTGACGCCTGGTCCGGACTGCTCGAACGCGCCGGGTTGGAGATGGCCGGCTGGTTCGACGCGGCGGGCAAGGTGATCGGCCCGTACCACGACGTGGTCATCGCCGGCGACCGGGACGATCCGCTCACCGCCGAGCTGCGGGCCATCGCGGTTGCCACGCTGCCGGCCAGCGCCGTCGTCAGCCAGGTACCGGCGACCGGTCCCGACGCGAGGTTGGCCGAGATCGCACCCGCCTTGATCGGCAAGACGTCGCGCCGTGGACGACCCGTGGCCTACGTCTGCGACTTCGGTGTCTGCCAGGCGCCGACCTCGGATCCGGTGCAGCTGCGCGAGCAGTTGCTGGCAGGGTGGCAGCGCTGATCAGCGTATTGCGCAACGACGTCGAATAGCCTGATCGCGGTTGGAGGCGACCGATGCGGTTTCTTCCCCTCACAAAAATAAGCTGGCCCGATTTCGAGACACTCTTCGGCGCGCGCGGCGCCTGCGGCGGGTGCTGGTGCATGTGGTGGCGGCTGGCGCGCAAGGAGTTCGAGGCGCAGCAGGGCGACGGCAACCGCGACGCCATGAAACAGATCGTCGCCGCGGGACAGGTGCCGGGCATCCTGGGTTACCACGACGACGAACCGGTCGCCTGGTGCTCGGTCGCGCCACGGGACGAATACGCATCGCTGAACCGCTCGCGGATCCTCAAGCCCGTCGACGATGCGGTCGTCTGGTCGCTCGTGTGCATGTTCATCCACAAGAGTCAGCGCGGCAGAGGCGCCACCGCCGAGGTGATCGCCGCCGCCATCGAGTACGTGCGCGGACAGGGTGGCGCCATCGTCGAGGCGTACCCCTCGGTGCCGCGCAGCGACAAGGTACCGCCGTATTCGAGCTTCATGGGATTTCCCGACATGTTCGCCAAGGCGGGATTCGCGGAAGTCGCGGCGCCGTCGGCCGCCAAACGGGTGATGCGCCACGTAATCGGCGATTGATTGTGCGTCACCGGGTTTGCGTTCGTCTCATCGATCCACGTTTTCCTTGACGATCAGCGGCCGGTGGAACTCGGCGATGGTCACCGTGACCAGGCTGCCCAGCACGACGGCCACGAAAAAGACGACGATCCAGATCCACGGGCGTTCCTTGAGCCACTGTTTCACGACACTTCCTCGTTCACTATATTCGCGTCCAGACCGCTCGGGTCCGGGTCACGGTTACGGTCACGGTCCGCGGAACCGCACCTCGACCTCGCGCTGGACACCGCTGGTCGAGTCGGTCACGACGAAGTTGAAAGGGAACGGCGTCGTGTAGGCGCCGCGCGGCAGGATGGCGAACATGGGCACCTCGGCGTCGGCCAGGCCCTCGAGCGGCACCCGCGTCTGGGGCATGATGAACTCGAGCTGCGGTTTGTCCGCCATGTCGTGACCGATCAGATAGACCTGCGGCTCCACCGTCTTGTTCTGGATGTGCAGCGTGTACAGGTTCCGGATCTGTTCCTGGTCGAAGACGAAGGGCATGCCGGCGGGTCGTACCGAGTTGGCGTGGAACGACTGGCGACTCGAAGCCTTCCAGGTGAAGAGCGCGAAACCGACGACCACGAGCGCCGCATAGAGGAACACCCGCGGGCGCCAGAATCGCCGTTCGCCCGTGGTGAACGAGCGCTGGGAATCGTAGCGCACCAGGCCCCGCGGCTTGCCGATCCTGTCCATGATCGCATCGCAGGCGTCGATGCAGTTGGTGCAGCCGATGCACTCGAGCTGCAGCCCGTTACGGATATCGATACCGGTGGGACAGACCTCGACACAGCGGAAGCAGTCGACGCAGTCGCCGCCCTCGCCGGCGCCCTTGTGCCGCGGCTCGCCTCGTGTCTCGTCATAGCCGATGATGACCGTGTCGAAGTCGATGAGCGTGGACTGGAGCCGCCCGTACGGGCAGACGATCAAGCAGGTCTGTTCGCGGAACCAGGCGTAGTTGAAGTACATGATACCGACCCAGAACCAGGTCCACAGGAAGGCGCTCATGTGTTCGCGGGGGTTCTGGCGCAACGATTCCAGCAGCTCGCGCACGGGCAGGAAATAGGACAGAAAGGTATGGGCGATCACCCCGGCCAGCAGCAGGAAGAACGCGTGCTTCACGGTCTTGCGCCACACCTTGTCGAAGGTCGGCGGTCCCAGGTTGCGCCGGAGGCGAGTGAGTCTCGGTCCCTCCAGCCAGCGCTCGATACGACGGAAGATGCCTTCCATGAAGACGGTTTGCGGGCAGAGGAAGCCGCACCAGATGCGGCCCAGGACGGAGGTCAAGATGAACAGGAAGATACCGAAGCCCGCGATCAGGTAATAGGCGAGATAGAAATCCTGGTTGGTGAAGGTCATGCCCAGCAGGAAGGCTGTCCGTCCGGGCAGATCGAAATGGATCAACGGCCGGCCGTCGATTTGAATCCAGGGCAGAACCAGGTAGATGAGCACCAGCGCCAGGTTGACCAGATTCCGGCGCACCTGCCAGAAGCCCTTGACGTCGGCCGGTTGCAGGAAGTTGCGCGATCCGTCTTCGTTGACCGTGTAGAAGGTCTCGAGGTCGGGACGCCGTTTCTGCCGTGAGGCGGTCTTGGCTTTCGTGCCCATCCTGTTCCCGTTCCTTTCGGGCAGATCTTCCGTCGAAACGCCGGCCCTTGAAACGACGCGGCGTTCCCAAATAAGGAACGCCGCGTCTCGTCATGCAACAAACCAATCCGGTAGGATCCGGCCGGTCAGCCTTCGTCCGGGCTCGCCGGCGCGTACGGATCACCCTCCGGCGCCTTGCCCGGTACGTTCGTGCCACGCAGGGTTATCACATAGGCGACCAACGATTCGACCCGCTTGGGTCCCAGCTGCGGACCCCAGGCGACCATGCCCTTGGCCGGCACGCCGTCGGTTACGACCTTGTGGATGTCCAGAGGGCTGCCGCCATGGACCCAGTAGTCGTCGGTCAGGTTGGGACCGACCAGCCCGGAGCCGTTTGCCTGGTGGCAGGCGGCGCAGTGCTGCACGAACAGTTGCTCGCCTTCGCTAACCCGATCCGGCATGCCCGCCACGAGCGCCAGCGACTCGTCGGTGATTCCCCCGGCGGCAGCCCTGGCGAGTTCCGCCTCGGCCGCGACCTGCATTTCCCGCGCATACCGGTCCAGGGGCAGCTTGCCGACCTCGAAGGTATGGAAGACCAGCCAGTACCCCACGGAAAAGACGATGGAACCGTAGAGGATGAACAGCCACCAGTTGGGTAGCTTGTTGTCGTACTCCTGGATACCGTCGAAGTCGTGATCCAAGACCTGATCCGGTAGGTGCCCGGTGTCGTTTCGTGTTTGGTTCGGGTCGCTCATGTCAGCGTATCCTCCCTTCCGGGGCAGACCGCGGTCCGGCAGCATCCGGCTCCAGCGGCAACGACTTCAGACGGTCGACCTTGTTCTTGTCGCGCAGGCCGACAAACGCGTAGAGCAGTACAATCGCGAAGCTGACCACGAAAAACACCAGACCGATCGTTGGCCAGATCAACAGGTTGCTGCCCGCGAAGAATTCCTGGAACATCTAGCTGCCCTCCCTCGTGCCGGCCGGCTCGGTCGCGGCGGCGGTCAGCGGGGCGATGGGCTGCGGCCCGCGTCCCAGACGCTGCAGGTAGGCGATCATGGCCACGAGTTCGCTGTCCGCGGCGATCTCGATGCCCTGGCTGGCCAGGTCGTCAACGATCAGCTGGCCCTGGCTGCGCGCCGTCTGCGCGGCGCCGGCGATGTCGGCGTCGGTGTAGGGAACGCCCAGCGTGCGCAGCACCGACATCCGGCCCGCGAGCTGGTCGAGATCGATCGTGCGATTCTTGAGCCAGGGATAGACGGGCATGTTCGATCCCGGCGAGGTTGAGCGGGGATCCATCATGTGCAGGTAATGCCACTGGTTCGGATACCTGCCCCCGAGCCGGTGCAGGTCGGGTCCCGTTCGCTTCGAACCCCACTGGAAAGGATGATCGTAGATGAACTCCTCCACGCGCGAGTACTCGCCGTAGCGCAACGTCTCGTGCCGGAAGGGTCGGATCATCTGGCTGTGGCAGGTGTAGCACCCTTCGCGGATGTAGAGATCGCGTCCGGCCTGCTCCAGCGGACTGTAGGGCTGTTGCAGGAACTCGCTGACGATCATCGCGGACTCCGCCTCAGGCACACCCTCGGCGTCCGCAGCGGCCGGATCGGCGTTCGCCGATGGCAAGGTCATGGTGTAGGGAATCTTGCTGGAGGTCAGGATCGTCGGAATGATCTGCACCAGCCCGCCCACGAGGACGGCCACCGTCACCAGGATCGTGAAGACCAGCGAATGCCCCTCGGTGAGACGGTGCCAGCGGACGGCGGCGCCGCCTTTCATACCCACCATCAGGATGATGGCGATGGTCACGACCACCAGGGCGCCCAGCGCCAGGGCGCTGGTGATGACACCGGCGATGCCCAGAACGAGGATCAGCACGATGACCAGCAGGGAGTACAGCACCGGCGCGCCGAAGAGCAGCCGCACGCCGGACACGGGCGTCGGCGCCGGTCGGCCGACAACGGTCACTTCGCTGCGGGACTTGCTGCCCTGGCGGATCGTGGCGAAGAGGTTGATCAGGCCCAGCACGAAACTGATGAAGTAGAGCAGACCGCCCAGGAGGCGCATCTGGTACATGGTACTCGAGGCGAGCAGGCCTTCGAGAAAGTCGGGGTACTTCAGGAAGCCGTCGGCGTCGAGCGCGCGCCAGTACAGTCCCTGGCTCACACCGCTGATCCACATGGCCACCACGTAGAGCAGGATGCCCGCCGTCGCCAGCCAGAAGTGGGTGTCGGCCATCTTTGTCGAGAAGAGCTCGGTTTTCCAGAGCCGCGGCACGATCCAGTAGAGCATACCGAAGGCCATGAAGCCGTTCCAGCCCAGGGCGCCGCTGTGTACGTGGCCGATGATCCAGTCGGTGTAGTGGCCCAGGGCGCTGACGCTCTTGATCGACAGCAGCGGGCCCTCGAAGGTGGCCATGCCGTAGAAGGTCACCGCCACGATGAAGAACTTGATCACCGGATCGGTGCGCAGCTTGTCCCAGGCGCCGCGCAGGGTCAGCAGACCGTTGAGCATGCCGCCCCAGGAAGGCGCCCAGAGCATGATGCTGAAGATCATACCGAGGGTCTGCGCCCAGTCCGGCAGAGCGGTGTACAGCAGATGGTGCGGGCCGGCCCAGATGTAGATGAAGACCAGCGACCAGAAGTGCACCACCGAGAGCCGGTACGAGTACACCGGCCGTCCCGCCGCCTTGGGCAGGAAGTAATACATGATACCCAGGATGGGCGTGGTCAGGAAGAAGGCCACCGCGTTGTGCCCGTACCACCATTGCACGAGCGCGTCCTGCACGCCGGCGTACACGGGGTAGCTGTGGGTCAGGCTCGTCGGCAGATGCAGGCTGTTGAAGATGTGCAGCACCGCGACGGTCACGATGGTCGCGATATAGAACCACAGGGCGACGTAAAGATTCTTCTCGTTCCGGATGGCCACGGTCCAGAAGAAGTTGACCGCAAAAACGACCCAGACCACCGCGATGGCGATGTCGACGGGCCAGATCAACTCGGCGTATTCCTTACCCTGGGTCAGGCCCAGCGGTATGGTCAGCGCCGCGGCGACGATGATCAGTTGCCAGCCCCAGAAGTGGATCCAGCTCAGCGCCCCCGACGCCAGACGCGCCTTCAGCAGCCGTTGCGTGGAGTAATAAACGCCGGCGAACATCATGTTACCCACGAAGGCGAAGATCGCCGCATTGGTGTGCAACGGCCGCAGGCGACCGAAACTCAGCCACGAAGTGCCGAGATTCGTCTGCCAGAAGGACAGTTGCGTGGCGACGATGACGCCAAGGAGCAAGGCAACCGCTCCCCAGATAATAGTGGCCAGCGAAAACGCCCGCGTTATGTCGTCATCGTAGACGATCGTACGCTCTTGCGAGTTAACGGCTTCCATGGAACGAGTCTCCCTTCCCGGCTTCTACGTTCTTTTTATCGGGATCTATAACCGCCCTGTTCTGCGAGGGTACGCCGGGCTCTTTATCCGGCGTCGCGTTCGCTTCATCGTCTGCGTTTTCGGCGGGATCGGTGTGACGCTCGGAATCGTCGAGCGGCAGCAACGACAGACGATCACCGTGATCGAAATCACCTCCGCGGAGTCGGGAGATGAAGAACGCCAGGGCGACAGCGACCAGAATCAGGCTGACGACGATCAGTATGATCACGACATCCACGCGATACGACTCCCCGAGAGCCGGTACGCGGTCAGGGCGACGACACTGATCGAACTGACCGGCATCAAGACGGCGGCCACCACCGGCGAAACCAAACCAGCGTAACATAGCGCAACCGCGACCAGATTGTACAGGACGGAAATGGTTAAGTTAACGCGGACAACGCCGCGCAGCTTGCGGGCCGACACGAGGGTGCGGCGCAGGGCCGCGATGCCGTCGCCGAGAAAATAAAAATCGGCTTTTCCCGGCAGCACGGGGCGGTCCACGGCCGGCGTGGCGGCGCACAGAGCCGCCTCGAAGCTGGGGCTGTCGTTCAGACCGTCGCCGACCATCAAGGTGTCGTTCCGGTCCAGCTCGCGCACCAGCGACGCCTTCTCTTCCGGGTTCAAGCCGCCGAAGGCGCGATCGGCGGGGATGTCCAGGAACTGTGCGGCGGTCGCGACCTTCGCGGGCGAGTCGCCGCTGAGCAGGAACGACTCGTAGCCGTCCCGGCGCAGTCGCGCCAGCTCGCCGCTCGCGTCGGCGTGGAAACGTTCGGTGAACTCGAAAGCGGCCAGGGCCGCGCCGTCCACGGTGAAGAGCGTGCGCTGGACCTGGCGCCGGTGGTCAGTGGTTGCCGCTGTGGTTGCCGAGGTCGATGTGGCGCCGGCGTCTCCGGCGGCGAACTCCGGTTTGCCGAGGGCGTAGCCGCGGCCGTTTCGGCGCCATTGCAAGCCCTGACCGGGCACCTCGATCAACGTTTCGGCGGCCCGACCTGGCTGCTGCACGCCCGCGCCGGGCAGTTCGCGGCGCAACGCGGCGCTCAGGCAGCGGCTCACCGGGTGATTGCTGCGGGCGGTCATGAATAGCAGGCTTTGCTTGTCGGCGGTGCCGAGATGACGGAGCGACGCTTCTGCCTCGGGCGTCAGCGCCAGTTCGTCCAGGGTCAGGGTGCCGGTCTTGTCCAGCAGCAGCTTGCGCACGGCCAGCGCCTTGTCGAGGAAGTCGGCCCGGCGCAGGAAGATGCCGCGGCGGCGCAGGGCGAAGTGGACGAGTTCTTCCGCCAGAGGAGTGGCCAGGCCCAGCGCGCAGGGGCAGGTCACGACCAGGATGGCGATGGTGACCTCGAGGGCCTGTCGCGGGCTGTGGCCGACCCAGACCGCGAAACCCAGCGCGGCCAGACCGAGGACCGCCACCACGTAGTAGGTCGCCACCCGGTTCCACCAGGCCGGCCGGAAGTCGTTGTTTCCCGCCGCGCTGCTCGGCCCGCTGCGCAGCAGATCCTGCAGGCGGGAATCGGCGAAATCCTCCGTGGCCGTGATGCTCAGACCCCGCTGTCCGGCGTTGAAGACGCCGGCGGGCACTGTGGCCCCGGGTTCGAAGCGCCGCTGCTGCGACTCGCCGGTGATCCAGTCGAGGGAAACCGTCGCCGCGCTGCGCATCAGGATGCCCTCGGTGGGCAGCAGGTCGCCCGGCGCGATCCACAGTTCGTCGCCGGTGCGGATCTCGGGTGCCGGCACTGCTTCCAGGCCGTCGGGTCCCTGGCGCTTGACGATCAGGTGCTCCGCGCCGGCGGCCGCCAGCAGGGCGTTGCGGTTGCGTTCGAGGATGTGTTCCTGGGCCCAGCGGCCCACGAGCATCAGGGCCACGAACACGGTCAACGTGTCAAAGTAGGCGCCCTCGGGCCCGTCGCGAAAATACGCGTAGACCGAACCGAGATACGCCAGCCCCATGCCCAGGGAGATGGGCAGATCGAGATGGACCATGCGCCGTCGCAGCCCGGCCCACGCCGCGCGGAAAAAAACCTGACCGCCCACGATCACCGAGACCGTGGCCAGCCCCAGGCTCAACCGGCCGAAGAACACGTACAGCGTTTCGCCCGGCGCCAGCCCGAAGTAATAACTGAGGCTGAACATCATGACGTTCATGGCCACCGCGATGCAGATGGCCATCCGCACCAGCAAGGCGCGCGAATGACGGACGGTCCCCTTGCGCGACGGGCCGAGCCGGTAGCCGAACTTCTCCACCCCGGCGAGGTAGTCCTTCAACTCGCCGCGATCGGTGTTCCAGACCAGGTCCACCTTGCCCAGCGACGGGTTGATGCGCAGCTCGAGGCCGCCGGCCTCGCGCCGGAACAGCTCTTCCAGCAACCAGACGCAGGCGGCGCAGTGCACGCCCTGGATGTCCAGGCTCAGGTGGAGGACGGGACCGCTGTCGGTCGCCTGTATATCGAGCATGCGGTCCAGCCAGGCGAAGCTGTCGGGACGCAGCTGGGCAGGCGGCGCCAGCTGGCCTCGGCCCAGGTCGTAGTAGCGGTCCAGACCGGACTGGCGGATCAGGAAATAGACGCTGCGGCAACCACGACAACAGAAGGGGCCGTCTTCCTCACGCCAGGCGTCGCCGAGGTCGCCCTCGCAATGCAGGCAGACGCCTTTTTCCACGGCCCGGGACCAGCGCTCGGTTTCTTCCGGTGACAGCGATTCAGATGTGGACACGAGTAATCCTCGGGCTATATCGTAGGCCTCGTCGCGACAGAGCCCGAGGCCACGGCTCGCTATTCGAGTCGATGCTACGCGCCGGGCCACGGACGGGTGAGATTGGCTGGTGGCAACAATAATAGTGTCCGCCGTGGGGGACAGCAATATTGTGTGACATTGTGCGACAACGTCTTTCTCCCGCGATTTTGCTGTTTCGATGATAGCCGACTATTATTGTTGAAATCCGGAGCGATTTTGTTTAAATAAGCGGCGTGCAATCGTACGCTCGGAATGGGAAACCAGGGAGAATTCGCTTGGCCTCAGAGAAACCGGATAAAGCCGCCGAGTCGTTTGTCTTTCCCCCGTGGACCAACCGGCTACGGGAAATCGCAACGGGTCTGGCGATCGGCGGGCTGGTTTACGCTGTCGTCCTGGTCGCGCTCGTGTTCGGGCCCGAGAACTCGGCCGTCGGCTACGCGCCGGAACAACCGGTGCCCTACAGCCATGCCCTCCATGTCGGCGAACTCGGCATGGACTGTCGCTACTGCCACGTCGACGTGGAGAACACCGCCCGCGCGAACATCCCGCCCACGCAGACCTGCATGAACTGCCACGCGACCATCAAGACCGAGAGCGAGAAGCTGGCGCCGGTTTTCCAGAGCGACGCAACCGGCGAAGCGATCCCGTGGATCCGGGTGCACGACCTGCCCGATTACGTGTTTTTCAATCACAGCGCGCACGTGACCGCGGGGGTCGGATGCGTCTCGTGCCACGGTCGTATCGACCGGATGGATGTGGTGCGGCAGGAAGAGGCATTGACCATGGGGTGGTGCCTGGATTGCCACCGCAGTCCCGAACCACATCTGCGGCCGCACGAATTCGTGACGGTCATGGACTGGACCGCTGCCGGACCGGCCGAGGAACTGGGCGCCGAGCTGCGCGCGGCGCACAACATCGATCCGTCAGTCGATTGTTCCACCTGCCACCGATGAACGGAAGTGGCGCCGACGGCGGCAGCCGACGACGCAGACGGTAAACGAGCGGAAGGTAAGCGGAAGGTAAACGATGTCTCGCAGCGACGGCACCAACAAACACCCTGCGTACTGGCGCAGTCTCGAGGAACTCGCCGACAGCGAGGCCTTCCGGGCACAGCTGGCAGCCGAGTTTCCCGCCGAAGCCGACGTCGCGGACGACGGCGGCGCGACCGGCGGCGGTTTGAACCGGCGCCGGTTTTTGCAGCTCATGTCCGCCTCCATCGCCATGGCCGGCCTGAGCGGTTGCCGCTGGCCCGAGGAAACGATCGTGCCCTTCAGCGAGCGGCCGGCGGGCTACGAGCCGGGTGTGCCGCGCCAGTTCGCCACCACGTTCGAGCTCGCCGGCGCCGTTACCGGAGCTCTGGTAACGAGTTATGACGGTCGCCCCATCAAGGTCGAGGGCAACCCGGAGCATCCGGGCAGTCTGGGCGCCGCCGGTTGTTTCGCCCAGGCCAGCGTACTCGAACTCTACGATCCGGACCGCAGTCGCGGTGTGGCCCGCAGTGCGAGCGGTCGCCTGACCGACGCTTCCTGGGACGACTTCGCGACCTTCGCCGCCGAACATTTTGCGGCTTCTGCCGAGCGTCGCGGTCGCGGATTTGCGGTGTTGAGCGAGGGAACCCGCTCACCGAGTGTCGCCGACCTGCGCGAGCGCCTGCTCGTCGCCATGCCGGACGCCCGCTGGTACGAGTACGAAGCACTGTCCCGCGAGAACGAGCTCGCCGGAGCCGAGGCGGCTTTCGGCCAGCCCTACCGTTCGATCCTGCATCTGGACCGGGCGCACACGATCGTCGACTTCGCCGCCGATCTGCTGCACGGTCATCCCGAGGCGTTACGCCACGCGCGGCAGTTCGCCGCGGGGCGGGATCCCGACCACGAGATGAACCGGCTCTACGTGTTCGAGGCGGGTTACAGCCCCACGGGCGCCATGGCGGACCACCGCATCCCGCTGCCGCAGGTCAAGCTGCCGCTGGCGGTCAAGTGTCTCGCCGCCGAGCTCTTCTTGACCCTCGGCCTGGCGCAACGGACCGGCAGCGAGAGCTGGGCGGAACTGCTGCGGCCCTATCTCCAGCACGCCGAGTGTCCCGAACAGATCCCGGCGCTCGCCCGCGATCTGCTGCAGCACCGTGGCCACGGCCTGATCGTTGCCGGACCCCAGTTCGACGCGCAGACCCAGGCACTGTGTCACATCTGCAATCACGCCCTGGGCAACACCGGCACGACCGTCGAGCTGATGCCTGCCGGCGTGACCGTCGGCGGATCGAACCGAGCCGATTCGGCGTCCGTGGTGCCGGCCGGCCGACGTGGTTTCGCCGGGCTACGTGAACTGGCTGCCGACATGCAGCAGGGTCGTGTCGATACGCTACTTATCCTCGGCGGCAATCCGATATACGCTGCGCCTGCAGATCTCGAATTCGCACAAGCACTTACGCGTGTCAAAACGTCCGTGCACCTGGCCACACACCGCAACGAGACGTCCCTCGCCTGCACCTGGCACCTGCCGCGCGCCCATGCGCTCGAGTCCTGGGGCGACGCGTTTGCCCTCGACGGAACGCTCAGCGCGGTACAACCGCTGGTGGCGCCGCTCTGGGGCGGCCGGTCCGTGGCCGAAGTACTGTCGATGATCACCGACACGCCGGGCCAGAGCGGGCACGACATCACGCGCCGCACATTCAATCGGCTCGACACCGGTCAGGACGAGGTGCCGGTGGACTCGCCGGCTTTCGAAGAACGCTGGCGGCGGTTTCTGCATGATGGCTACCTGAGCGCCGCTGATCCGCCGACAACCGCGAGCGATTCCTGGCGCGAGATCAGGTTGAGCGCCGCTGCGGACGAAGGAGCCCATCTCGACGCCCAGCATTTCGAGCTGGTGTTCTGCGCCGATGCCAAGGTTCACGACGGACGTTTCGCCAACAACGCCTGGCTGCAGGAGCTACCCGATTCGGTGACCAAGCTCACCTGGGACAATGCGGCGTTGATGAGCCCGGCAACCGCCGACGCCCTCGGCGTGGCCCAGAACGAGATGGTGCGGCTCGACTACCAGGGACGGCAGCTCGAGCTGCCGGTCAACATCCTGCCCGGTCATGCGTCCTTTTCCATATCCGTCGCGCTCGGTTACGGACGCACCGCGGCGGGCCGCGTGGGCAACGGCGTGGGCTTCGATACCTACCGGCTGCGCGGCAGCGATGCGCCGTGGGGCGGAGCTGGCGTCACCGTCACACCGACCGGTACGACCTACGAACTCGCCTCGACCCAGGACCATCACGCCATCGACAGCCGCGGCTTCCAGGAGCGCGAACGCCGGGTCGGTGCCTTGATCCGTCAGACCGACGTGGAGCACTACCGCGAGCATCCCGACTTCGCCGCGCACCTGGGCACGCACCACCCGGAACTCGTCTCCATGTGGACCGAACGCGAGTCCACGGAGCACCGCTGGGGCATGACCATCGACCTGAACACCTGCATCGGCTGCAACGCCTGCCTGGTCGCTTGCCAAGCGGAGAACAACATCCCGGTGGTGGGCAAGGAGCAGGTGCTGAACAACCGCGAGATGCAATGGCTGCGTCTGGACCGCTACTTCCACGGCGAGCCCGACGCGCCGGAGGTGGCGTACCAGCCCATGGCCTGCCCCCACTGCGAGATGGCGCCCTGCGAGCAGGTGTGTCCGGTGGCGGCCACCGTGCACAGCGACGAGGGCCTGAACGTCATGGTCTACAATCGTTGTGTCGGCACCCGTTATTGCTCCAACAACTGCCCGTTCAAGGTGCGTCGTTTCAACTTCTTCAACTACCAGAAGGACCTGACCGAGACGCAGAAGATGGGTTACAACCCCGAGGTCACCGTTCGCGGTCGCGGGGTCATGGAAAAGTGTACCTACTGCGTGCAGCGGATACAGAACGCCAAGATCAAGGCCAAGAACGAAGGGCGGTCGGTGCAGGACGGCGAGATTTTGCCCGCCTGCGGCCAGACCTGTCCGACCGAGGCGATCGTCTTCGGTGATCTGAACGATCCGGACAGCCGCGTGGCGAAGCTGCAGGCGAGGCAGCGCGCCTATCGGCTCCTGGAATACCTGAACATCAAGCCGCGCACCGCCTACCTGGCGCGGATCCGGAATCCGAATCCGGAAATCGCGGGCGGCGACGCGCACGGCGGTCACGGCGGCCACGATCATGACGACCATGGCCACGGCAGCGGTGGCGGCGATCACGGTTAGCGAGCGAGAACACTCAGCCTGGAGACGGAGCCTGGACGATGCAATCTGAGGTCATCGATTCCCGCGATCCGAACGTTGCGCCCGACGACAACACACGCAACGATCCGACCCGGCCCACCCCGCTGGTGCTCGGCGGTCACGACCTGACCTCGTTGACCGATCACGTGTGCGAGATCGTCGAGAAGCCGCGCCCGCCGCGGGCGTGGTACATCGCCTTCGCCTGCTCGACGGCGTTGACCGGCGTGCTGTTTCTCATGATCGCCTATCTGGTCACCACCGGCGTCGGCGTGTGGGGGCTGAACAACCCTGTGGCCTGGGGCTGGGCCATCGTGAACTTCGTGTTCTGGGTCGGTATCGGCCACGCCGGCACCTTGATCTCGGCCATCCTGTTCCTGCTGCGCCAGAAGTGGCGCACGAGCATCAACCGTTTCGCCGAGGCCATGACCATCTTCGCGGTCATCTGCGCCGGCCTGTTCCCGGCCATTCACGTGGGACGCATCTGGCTCGTTCACTGGCTCTTCCCCCTGCCGTATTACCAGGACATGTGGCCCAATTTCCGCAGCCCGCTGCTCTGGGACGTGTTTGCCGTCGGCACCTACATGCTCGTCTCGCTGCTGTTCTGGTTCACCGGTATGGTGCCCGATCTGGCAACCCTGCGCGACCGGGCGACGAGCAAGCTCCGGTCGGCGCTCTACGGCTTCTTCGCTCTCGGCTGGCGCGGCTCGCACCGGCACTGGCACCGTTTCGAGAAGGCGTATCTGATCCTGGCCGGACTGGCCACGCCGCTGGTCCTGTCGGTGCACTCGGTGGTGAGCTTCGACTTCGCCACGGCGCAGCTGCCGGGCTGGCACACCACGATCTTCCCGCCGTACTTCGTCGCCGGCGCCATCTTCAGCGGCTTCGCCATGGTCGGCACGCTCATGGTGCCGTCGCGGAAGTGGTTCGGGCTCAAAGATTTTGTGACGCTGTACCATCTCGAGAACATGAACAAGATCATCCTGGCGACCGGCTCGATGGTCGGTTATGCCTACGCCACGGAGTTCTTCATCGCCTGGTACAGCGGCAACCTGGCCGAGTCGTTCGCCTTCATCAACCGCGCCTTCGGGCCCTATGCCTGGGCCTACTGGACCATGGTCACCTGCAACGTCGTCGCGCCGCAGCTCTTCTGGTCCAAGAAACTGCGGACCAACACCGCGGTGATGATGGTGGTCTACATCCTGGTGAACATTGGCATGTGGTTCGAGCGCTTCGTGATCACGGTCACCTCGCTCAGCCGTGACTTCCTGCCGTCGAGCTGGGGCTACTACAGCCCCACCGCGGTGGACGTGCTGACCTTCGCCGGCAGCTTCGGCCTGTTCTTCACGCTCTTTTTACTGTTCATCCGTTATCTGCCGATGGTGGCCATGGCCGAGGTCAAGACCGTCATGCCCATCGCGGTGGTCCAGGGCGAGAAGCGGCCGGTCGGCGATTACCACGGCGATATCGACGATCCGGACCGAAAGCACATGGACGATGAACCCGAAGATGAACCGGACAGTGGTCGCGACGGAGAGGAGCCACGGTGAGCCCGGTAAACGACACCCAGGCGAAACGCCTTTACGGATTGCTCGTCGAGTTCGAGGATCCGCTGGAGCTGCTGGCCGCCTGCAAGCAGGTCCGGGACGCGGGTTTCCGGAAGTGGGACGCCCACACGCCCTTCCCCGTGCACGGCATGGACCGGGCCATGGGCATCAAGGGCACGCGCCTGCCGTTTCTGATCCTGGCCGGCGGTATCACCGGCTGCGGCCTGGCGCTGCTGATGCAGTGGTGGATGAACGCGGTGGACTACCCGTTCATGATCAGCGGCAAGCCCTTCTTCGGCCTGCCGGCCAACATTCCCGTCACCTTCGAGCTGACGGTCCTGTTCGCGGCCTTGACGACCTTCTTCGGCATGTGGGGATTGAACGGCATGCCGCGTCTGTATCACCCGTTGTTCAAGAGCCGCCGCTTCCGGCGGGCGACCGCCGACCGGTTTTTCATCGCCGTCGAGGCCAGCGACCGGAAATTCGATCTCGAGCGAACCCGGGAATTCCTTGCCTCGCTGGGCGGCACCAGCGTCGAGGCTGTAGAGGAGTAGCCGATGCCACGACCGTTGATCTACATACTGCTCGTGCTGGTCGCCTTGACGCTCGTGCCCATGGCGCTCGTGGTGCGTTCCCAGCTCAGCGACTCGCCGACGCCACGCATCCAGGTGGTGCCGGACATGGACGATCAGCAGCGCTTCAATCCCCAGGCCGAGAACGCGCTCTTCGCCGACGGGCGGGCGATGCGCGCGCACGTGCCGGGTACGGTGGCGCGCGGCGACGTCGCCGACGAACATTTCCTGACCGGAATGCTTGAAGATGAGTGGGCCGCAACCAACGCGGTGACCGTGACCCGGGGCGTGATGCACCGGGGCCGTGAGCGTTTCGATATCTTCTGCGCCGTCTGCCACGGGCTGGCCGGACGCGGCGATGGCCTGGTGGCGCAGCGCGCCGACGCCCTGCAAGAAGGAACCTGGACGCCGCCCACCGACCTGGCCAGCGACGTCGTGCGCGAACGGCCCGACGGTGAGCTGTTCGACATCATCACGAGCGGCATCAGAAAGATGCCGGCCTACGGCGCGCAGATCCCGGTCGCGGACCGCTGGGCCATCGTGGCCTACGTACGCGCGCTGCAACGCAGCCAGGGCACGAGCCTGGCCGATGTGCCGGAAGCTGAACGGAGCGGGCTGCAGTAGCGAACGAGAACGTCGCGAACTTTTCTGAACGGAGTGGATTGTGTTGCACACGACGAAGCCACCGACACTGGCGGATACCCGGACGACCCTCGACGAACTCGGGCCGCGGTTTCTCCGCCTCGGCCTGATCGTGGGTATCGTGGGAATCGCCGCCAGCGTGCTGCTCGGCCTGAACCAGGGTGACGGCCTGCGCCGCCTGAGCTTCTCGTATCTGACGAACTACGCCTATTTCCTGAGCATCTCGCTGAGCGCTCTGTTCTTCGTCGCCCTGCAGTTCATCACCCGCTCGAGCTGGAGCGTCGTCATCCGCCGGCTGGCCGAGATCGCGGCCGCCAACCTGCTTCTGCTGGCGGTGCTGGTGATTCCCATCATCCTGGCCGCGCCCAAGATCTACACCTGGGCCGCCGCCGACAGTCACGTGTATGCAGAACTGCTCGCGCACAAGCAGGGCTTCCTGAACGTACCTTTCTTCGCCATCCGCTGGGTGATCTACTTCGTGATCTGGTGCGGCCTGGCGTTCATGTACCGGCGCAACTCCCTCGGCCAGGACCGGACCGGTGATCCGCAGACCACCATCCGTCTCGAGTCACGGAGCGGCCCGGCGCTGGTGCTCTTTGCGCTGTCGGTGACGCTGGCTTCCTTCGATCTGCTCATGTCCCTGGATCCGAGCTGGTACAGTACCATGTTCGGTGTCTATTTCTTCTCGGGCGGGCTGGTGTGCTTCTTCGCCCTGATGACCCTGTCGACCCTCGGCCTGAACAAGAGCGGGCGCCTGACCAGGATCGTCACCATCGAGCATTTCCATGATTACGGGAAGCTGATGTTCGCCTTCATCTTCTTCTGGGCCTACATCGCGTTTTCCCAGTACATGCTGATCTGGTACGCCAACATTCCCGAGGAGACCCAGTGGCTGCTGCGTCGCCAGCAGGAGGGCTGGGGCTGGCTGGGGCTGGTGCTTTTATTCGGCCATTTCCTGATACCGTTCCTCGGCCTGATGTCCCGCTATACCAAACGTCGGCGTGCGTCGCTGACCGTTTTCGCGGTGTGGATCACGATCATGCACTGGGCGGACATGTTCTGGGTCGTGATGCCGGAGTTCAACAACATCAGCGGGGCCACGGGTGTGCCGCTGCACCTGGTCGACCTGACCTGTTTCCTGGGCCTGGGCGGCTTGTACGTGGCGGGTATCGCCTGGTTCGCCGGCAAGCACTCGCTGGTGCCGACCCAGGATCCGAGACTCGACGAATCGATCATCTTCGAGAACGCATAAAAGGCAGACGCAAGAAGAGCAGACGCTGAGAGGTAGCCCATGACGACGAGAAGAAAAGACGTGGACATCCCGCTCGTATTGACGGTGGCGGCGGTGTTTTTCATCCTCATCTTCGTGTTGGTGCTCCTGCTCGAAGCGTACTTCAACCAGGCTGAAGCCGAGGAAATCGATCGCAAGTTCGGGACCGCCGCCAGCGAGGAATTGACGCGCTCGCTCGCCGTGCAGCAGAGCGCGCTGGCAGGGTACCGCTGGGTCGACGAACAGAAGCAGGTGGTCGCCATTCCCATCGAGCGCGCCATGGATCTGATCGTCGAGGAGGCCGCGGCAGCCGAAGGAAAATGACTGAGCGGGAAGCGTGAACGATCAGACAGGTAAATGATCAGACGGGCAAATGATCAGACGATTGAGTGATCACGGCTTGCGGCAGAAGGGATAACCTTGAACGGGATGTTCAACGCGATGACGAGCGGCGCGACGGGCGCAGGCCAGGTACAGAGCCTGTTCTCGGCGCTGAGCTGGGTCACGATCTTCCTGTCGGTACTCGTGGGCGGACTGTTGCTGTTGTTCCTGTTGCGCCGGCAACCGGATCCCGCCGCGTCGGCTACCCGGCAGGAGAAACGGCATCTCGCCTTGCGAGTGCTCTGGACCCTGCTGCCGTTGTTCCTGGTGGCGGTGCTCTTCGTGTTCGGCTTCGCCGGTTTTCTCGACCAGCGGACGCCGCCGCGCGACGCCTACCAGATCCAGGTGATCGGTGAAGCCTGGCAGTGGAAATTCGGCTATCCCAACGGATACGAGGACAGCGAGCTGCACGTGCCGCAGGACCGGCCGGTGCGGCTGGATCTGATCTCGGCCGACCGGGCGTACAGCCTGTCGGTGCCGGCCCTGAAGCTCAAGCAGGACGCGTTGCCGGGACAGTTGACCACCGCCTGGTTCGCTGCCGCCGACACCGGCAGTCACGAGCTGTTCTGCAGCCAGTATTGCGGCGCCGGACACGCGGACATGCGTTCGGTGGTCGTCGTGCACGACGCGCTGGGCTTCGACGACTGGCTTGCCGCCGTGTCGGATCCGTTCGCCACCATGACGCCGGTCGAGGTGGGCGAGCGGCTCTATCAGGTGCAAGGCTGCACCGCCTGTCACACCACCAACGGCACCACCGTCGTGGGTCCGAGTTTCCAGGGCCTGTTCGACCGGGCCCGCGTGCTGAGCGACGGCACGGAAATCACGGTCGACGACGCCTACATCCGCGAATCGCTCGTCTCGCCCCAGGCCAAGGTGGTCAAAGGATTCCAGCCGGTCATGCCGCCCTACGGGGACAAGTTCAACGACCGCGAGCTGGGCGCGCTGATCGCCTACCTGAAGACCTTGTCCGAATCGACCAAGAACGACGTGTCGTCCGCGAATGCTGACACCGATGTTGAGAACATGGACGCCGCCGATGCGGCGCCCGCCCCGGAGGAGGAATAGATGAGCGTCGGCGCCGCCGATACCGGGTCCGCCCACCCGCACGCCGAAGGCGAGAGCTTCCTGGACCGCGAGCGTGGTCTCGGTTCCTGGCTCTCCTCCCGTGACCACAAGCGGATCGGGATCATGTACCTCGTCGCGGTGCTGATCGCCGTGCTGGTCGGCGGAATTTTCGCCCTGATCATCCAGACGGAAAAACTCACGCCCGGATCGACCTTCCTCACCGCCGATTCCTTCAGCCGGCTGTTCACCCTGCACGGCGCGATGATGATCTTCCTGTTCGTGATCCCGGGCCTGCCCGCGGTGCTGGGCAACTTCGTGCTGCCGCTCATGCTGGGCGCGGACAACGTGGCTTCGCCGGGCCTGAACCGCTTCGGCTTTCGCCTGTATCTGGCCGGCGGGCTACTGTTCGTGCTGGCCATCCTGCTGGGCGGCGCCGACACGGGCTGGTCGTTCCCCGTGTTCGTGCTCCGGGAGGCCGATGTCGCCGTCATGGTGATCCTGGCGGCGCTGGTGCTACTCGCCGGCAGCGCCATCTGCAACAGCATGAACGTGATGCTCACCGTGCACCGCAAGCGCCCCCTGGAGATGGGCTGGTTCCAGATGCCCCTGTTTGCGTGGACCCTCTACGCCACCGCGCTGGTCCAGGTGCTCGCCTCACCGGCGCTGATCGCCGCCGCGCTGCTGCTACTCGTCGAGCGATCGGCGCAGCTGGGAGGCATCGATCCGGTGGTCGCCGACCCGCAACTGCTGCAACGGCTGTTCTGGTTCTACGCGCATCCAGTGCTTTACACCGCGATCCTGCCCGCCATCGGCGTGGTCTGCGAAACGGTGGCCACCTTCGGCCGCCGGCGGATCTTCGGCTACCGCATGGTCGCCATGACCAGCTTCGCCGTCGCGGCGCTGAGCTTCGTGGCCTGGGGGCAGCATCTGGTGGCGAATCAGCCCGCCATCCAGAGCACCGTCTTCAGCGCCCTGGGCTTCGGCATCGTGGTGCCGCTGACCATCGTGATGTGCCATCTGCTGATGACCCTGGGCAGCGGCTTCCGGCTCGCCACGCCGCAGCTCTACGCGGTATTCTTCGTGTTCTTCCTTTTGGTGGGTACGCTGTCCGGCGTGTTCCTGAACACCCTGAACATCGGTGTGCTGCTGCACGACACGACCTTCGTGGTCGCTCACCTGCACTACACGCTGATGGGCGGCGTCTTGATCGCCTTTCTGGCCGGCCTGCACTACTGGTGGCCCAAGATGTTCGGCCGTCAGTACAACGAACACTGGGGCCGCTTCGGCGCGGTGCTGATCTTCGTCGGTTTCAACCTCACCTTCCTGGTGCAGTTCTTCATGGGCGCGCAGGGCATGCCCCGCCGCACCTTCGTGTTCCCCGACGCGTTCAACAGCCTCAACTGGCTCTCGTCGCTGGGTTCGTACATGATGGCGATTGGTTTCGTGATCGCGACCTGGACGCTGGTGCACTCGCTGGTGAGGGGGCCGGCGGCGCCGGCCAATCCGTGGGACGGCGAGGGGCTCGAGTGGCAGACGGCGTCGCCGCCGCCGGTGGAGAATTTCGCAGCGACCGCTGGCGAAGACGTGGCCTGATCCATTCGCCAGCGATGCCAAATCCGTGAACAGTGTTGCCCCGGGACAACTCGGCGCAGATGTGCGCGTCGCACCTGATCTCTCGCCCGTTACCAGAAAACAGATCATTCCAATCGCAAATCTACCGAGTACGGGCCTTTTGTGGTAGTATGTATGCCCATCCCATTATCCGGACCTGTCGCGAGCCGGCGTCTGGTTGGACCATATCGGATGGTCCCGAATACGGCCGGCGTACGTATCGAAAGAAAGGAATCTCGAGATGTCTCGCTCTCTGCCTTGCCCCGCGTCGTCGCCCACGCGTGTATCGTTGCTGCTGATTCTGGGCGCCCTGTTGCTGCCCCTGGCCGCCGCCTCAGCGTCCGATATCCACACGAATCGCCAATCCGAACATCACTGCGCCGTACCCACCCTCCCCAAACCCACCGAGGACTACGCCGAGACCATGGCCCGCCTGCAGGCCGCCGGCCAGTGGCACCGCAACGGCGATGCCGACCGCACACCGCCGCCCAACCCGCAGGTGGGCGACAGCTGGCTGTGGTATGTCTGGGACCTGGGCGGCTATCCCGAAGCCACGCTGATGCGCGCCACCGTGCGCGGCATGGGCGATCACTGCTACGTGGTCGTGCTCGACACCGAGTGGAACATCACCATGGACCAGACCGACGTGGACCGCATCGTCGAGCAGTTCGACAACCAGAGCGTGGGCGATTTCCCGGACCAGGGCATTTGGGATCTGAACACCGGCCACTTCGGCGATCCGCCCAACCCGCTGGACGGCCTGGATCGGATCTTCCTGTTCTACTACGGCTTCGGCATCTCGTCCGACGGCTACTTCTGGATCTACGATCAATACCCCGACGGCAGCCAGCCCTTCGAAAGCAACGAGTGCGACGTGGTCTACCTGTCCACCGACAACGGCGAGCCGGCCGGCGACTACATGATCGCCGTGGCGGCCCACGAGTTCGAGCACATGATCCACTTCAACCAGGACGCCGACGAGCAGATCTGGCTCGACGAGGGATTCGGCGAGCTGGCCATGTGGCTGTACGGCCGCCCGGACACTATCTCCGGCTTCAACAACCAGCCCGACAACAGTCTGACCAGCTGGGGAGCCCAGTGGGCCGACTATATCCAGACCTATCTCTACGCCCTCTACCTCTACGAGCAATACGGTGGGCAGATGACCATCTGGGACATCACCCACCACACTGCCAACGGCATGCCGAGTATCGAGACGGTGCTCAACGGGCACGGCTATCCGGTGACGATGGAGGAGGTGTACGGCGAGTGGGCCGTGGCCAATTATCTCGACGACACGACCGTACCCGAAGGCCAGTACGGGTACGACGGCGATACGCTGCCGCCGTTCTTCGCCTTCCGCACCCACAGCGCCTATCCGGTGGTCGACAGTTCGGGCGGCGTGTACAACTGGGCCACCGACTACATCCGCCTGAACAATTTCACCCATGGTCCCACGGTCGATTTCGACGGCTACGACAACCGGATCTTCCGGCTGACGCTCGTGGCCCTCGATCCGGGTCTACCGACGCTGGTCCGCCACGTCCCCCTGGACGAGTTAAACGTCGGCAGTTACACCTTCGCCGAGGCCGTCGGTTACGACGAGGTCATCATGGTGATCTCGAACGTCCACCCGGCTTCGCTCGGGTACTACTACTACAGCGTGTCCGATATGCCGACGGCGGTCGAAACGGTGCCGCAGAGCACGGTCGCCCTGCAGGCATTCCCCAATCCCTTCAATCCCCGGACCGAGCTGCTGTTCGCCCTCGATCGTGCGGCGCACGTGCGGCTACGCGTTCACGACGTGGCCGGCCGCCTGGTCGCCGAACCGGTCGACCGGCACTTCGAGGCGGGGGAGCAACGCGTCGCCTGGTCCGCCGACGGTCTGCCCGCCGGGCAGTACTTCGCGCGGTTGGAGGTGGATGGCCAGGCGCGGGACGGGGCGAAGCTGGTGCTGGTGAAGTAGTCGCCGCGGCCGGATCCGACATACGTTGTTGCTCCGGGCGATTGTTGCTCCGGGGCAACGATGCCGAGCAGCTACTGCGAATTCCAGCTCTCGTCCTACGGCGTGATCACGAGCTTCGGTCGCAGGTAAGGATCATCGGAATAGTCCGAACTGTAGAATTCATTGAATTCGTGATTGTTACTTGTCGGACGTAGCTGGAGCCCATAGTTGGGAAAGTTTCCGGCTCGCCAGCCATTGTAGAGATCCGTGATATCGAGTTCGTACCATCTACCCAGCACCGGCGTCGGCACAAGCCTTACGTTGGTCGTGGTCGGCTGGCTCTGCCAATCAACGGCTTCGCTCCAGGCGTCTGTCACGCGATGGAGGTCCATGGATACGTTGCTTGCGCTATCGTTCCCCCACGTGTAGAGGTAAAGCGTAGCCGCAGTTACCGAAGACGGAAAATCCGTCAGATCGAACCGGATCATCGTGTAGTAGACGTCACCCCAACCGCCGACACGGAGTCTGTGATCGTTGCGGCTGTCATAAACACTCGTGATCCATACGTCCACACCGTCGGTAGGTCCAGGCTGCAGACCGAACTCGTAGGTACCGGAGAAGGTCAATGTTGTGCCGGCTGTGAGCGTCTCGTGTGTGCTTGCCGGTGTGATCCATTTCGAGAGGCCCCCCCATTCCAGAATATACTCGCCACTGGCGAGTTCGTTGAGCGTTTCAACTCCGCTACCGCTCCTGGTGAAATCTCCGGGACCGGTAAGAGTCCATGGCGCGCTGATCGAATCTGGAAGGGGATTGATGATGATAGTGCCAGAAGATCCCAGGCCAGTGGAGTTATCATCTTTGCACCCGACAAACACAAAAGCCGCCACTGTCAATACGCTCAACACTCGGACTGCCGAAATTCGCCGGTGCATTATCGTGCTCCTTCGATGGTGGTGAATCATGTGTACCGGTCGTTATCACGAGTTTGTCCCGATCGACTCGGTGTACTCTCCACATGAGTTGCCCCGGGGTTTTCTCCCCGGGGCAACTTATAACGCAGTGGCGCACGAGCGCGTCAACGCGGCGTCAACGCCGCCCCATCACGCCCCGTACTTCTTGATCGCCGCATCCAATCTCGGCAACATCACGAAGATAAAGCCCGCCACACCCAGGATGGCAACGGACAGGATCACGAACATGATCGCTGTCGGTTCCAGACCGCTGATGAAGCCAGCCAGCTTGTTACCCACCGACGTTGCCAGGAACCAGCCGCCCATCATCAGGCCGACTAGCCGCTTGGGCGACAGCTTGGTCACGAGCGAAAGACCCATCGGCGACAGACACAGCTCGCCGACGGTGATGATCAGGTAGTAGAGAACGAGCCAGATCATCGAGGTCTTGATGTCACCGTCCTTGCCCAGCCAGGCGCCGCAGGCCATCACCAGCAGGGAAATCGTCGTGATCATCATGCCGTAAAAGATCTTCCGCGCTGTGGTGATCGCACGGCGGCGCATGGCCATCCAGCCGAAGAACCAGACGACCGCCGGCGTCAAGGCCACCACGAACACCGGGTTCAACAGGCCGGTGATCATCTCGGCGTTCAGCAAGCGCACGTACTTGCCCGGCTCGAGCCGATTGCCCGGCGTCGCATTCTCGTAGACGGCTGCTTGCGTCGCCTCGGAGACCATCAGCACCGGGACATCGATGTTGCCGACGTTCCGGGTCACCAGTACCTCACGGAGTGGATCGGTCCCTTCCGGTTCGACGCGTACGCTGGTCGTCGTCACGCCGTGTGCGTCCTGCGATGTGGAGATGTCCACGTTGGCGTCCGGATACACCGAACAGACCAGGAAACCCTCGTCCGTCGTGGCTGCTTCACCTGCCTTGAAGACCACGGCGGCGGCAGTATTCTGCTCGAGACCGGTGACCACCGATTCGGTCAGAATCCGGGCACCAAACATGGCCTCGGCTGCATCGGACACCGTGACCAGCGTCCGTTCGTCAGGCCGCGGCAGATCGCTCTGGGCGTTGATGTAGTAGGAAGGCATGGCCTTCTGCGCGTAATAGTCCGTGGCCGTGGGAATCCACTCGGCCCGGCGGCTGGTGTTGTGCTCGGCGAAGACCGTCATCAAACCGCCGCTCAGGTGCAGGACCATGAAAAACGCGCCGCCCGCGATGTAGACCGGGATCAACGCGGCCAGTCCTGGCTTCTCCTGAGGGCTGGCCCGTTTGACCAGCAGACCGAAGTAGGCCATGATCGGCAGCATGCCGACGATGAACGCGAAGGTGATCGGGCCGATCGTATCGACGATAAAGGAAATCTCTCGGCCGAGGAAATAGCCGGCCGCACCGAATACGGCGGCCGGTAGCAGAATCGTCAGGCAGATTTGCCCCAGACTGGTGTCGTCTGGATCCGGCTCGTTGCGACGATCGGCCTTGGCCAGTTTCTTCCAGTTGACGACCAGGATTCCCGTACCGATCAACAAGCCCACACCGGCGGCGGCGAAGGCCATGTTGAAGCTCCACAGGTTACGCAGCGGTGCCGCCAGCAGGGCGCTGACCGTGGCCCCGATGTTGATACCCATGTAGAAGATGTTGAATCCGGAGTCGCGCCGTGGATCGTCCGGTGCGTACAGGTTTCCCACCATGGCCGAGATGTTCGGCTTGAAGAATCCGTTGCCGATACAGAGCAATCCCAGGCCGGCGTAGAAGGTCGGCAAGGTGCGCACACCCAGCGCGAAGTACCCCACCGCCATCAGGATGCCGCCGATAAAAACCGAACGGCGAAAGCCCAGGAATCGATCGGCGATCATGCCGCCCAGAAACGGCGTGAAGTAGACGAACGCCAGGTAGGTCCCGTAGATCTCGCCGGCGGTGGCGTTGGAAAAGCCCAGCCCACCCCGCTCGGTGTCGATGATGTACAGGTAGAGGATGCCGAGCATCAGGTAGAAGCCGAGCCGCTCCCACATCTCGGTGAAGAACAGGGACCTGAGCCCCTTGGGATGCTGTCCTATGCCCATGAAAACTCCTTTCCGTGCGTTCAAATCTTCCGGGCTCGACGAGCCGCCGGGTGTGCCGCGAGGCCGCCAACCAGGCCGCCGATGCCTGCTCTCACGCGAGCCCTATACATTCCGAAAGCCACCTGCGCGTCGGGGTCGGACCATGGGAACCACCTGACCCGGCGCGGAAGTGGCCACCGGCAGACGCGTGATTATACAGAAATTCGGGCAGAAAGCCACCTCAAGGTTGCCGCAGTCAAGGTTGCTCTAGGGTCGCGTCGGTATCAGCCGGCTTCGTGTCGGCAAAGGCCAGGACATGACCGTCGGGATCGAGACAGTAGGCGGCGCGATCGCCCCAGTCGCGCAGCGACGGCGCACTGATCGCGCGGGCGCCGCTGTCGAGGGCCAGCTGGTAGGCGCCCGCCGCATCGGGCACGATCAGATAGAGCTCGGCGCGGGGGATTCCGAGCCCGGCGTCCGGATCGGGCAGCGCGTCTCCGAGCAACCGCTTGATGCCGGCGTTCGGCATCAGGCCGACGGACACACCATCGGTGAGCCGATACTCCGTCATGCCCGGTACGTCGAGTTGCGGTTCCCGCCCGAGCACCGACGTGTAGAACCGCGCGCTGCGTTGCTGGTCCTTCACGTACAGAATGAACATCGCCTTGCGGTCAGTCATGGTTAGCTCCTC
>CAYLIV010000036.1:0-39901 GCA_964384055.1 uncultured Fibrobacteraceae bacterium | reverse complement strand
TGGTAGCCCCTACGGGACTCGAACCCGTGTTACCGCCGTGAGAGGGCGGCGTCCTAGGCCGCTAGACGAAGGGGCCACGATATCTGCTACCGGCAATCGTATCTGCAACCGAAAACGGTTGCGACCACTGCCGATGTTCGCGGCGTTGTGGTTGCCCGGGGAGGACTCGAACCCCCATCGACTGATCCAGAGTCAGCTGTCCTGCCATTGGACGACCGGGCAAACGAGTGCAGAAATATATACCGTTCGCCTGGCGAGCGCAAGCCGCCGCGCGCAAAATTCCGGGGTCCATATCGGGGGGATCAGTCCTGTACGGGCTCCGGTCGGACAGGCAGATTCCGGATGACCAGATCGTGCAGGGTTTCGGGCGCTTCCAGATCGGCTTTGGTCACTTCCCAGCCGGACGGCACGACGATAAACGGCTCGGTCTGCAGGCCGCCGAGCCCACCGTGGCTGCTCGTCTGCTCCTCCAGGACGACGATCCGCTCCTCTTCGGGCAACCAGGCGCCGTTGATGATCAGATCGCCGCTCGACCGGTAGCCGATGAGTTGCGCCAGCTCGTTGGCCCAGCGCTTGCGGTCGGACCAGGGCGCCAGCGGGTCACGCTTGCCGACCAGTTCATCCGTGATCAGATTCCGCAAGCCGTCTTCGCAGATGGCCACGGCATCGCCGCAGGCGCGGCTGACGGCCACGAAGCCGATACCCGGGTGCCGGGCCAGGCTCTCTACCAGACCGGGAAAATCGTCGCGAATCTCTTCCAGATGCAGTTGCCGCTCGTGGCCAGTGAAATAGACGTGGGCCAGGCACCCCGACACGCAGACCACCAGGCGCGGTTCGTCGGGACTCGCGGCCGGCAACGGCGATTTACGGACGCTGATGCGTTCGAGTGTCCGCCGGCTGCGCTCGGCGACCCAGGCGCGGCGCGGCGGCCGACTCTCACGTAATTCCGAGAGCAGGGCGGCAACATAGCTCGTGTCCGGATACTGCTGTTCGCTCGCGGTCACGGCCCGGCCAGCGAGTTCCTCCAGCAGGTCCTCCACGGCATGCCCGTAGAGAGCACGGAAAGGCACACTCGGCGTCTGGCCGTGATCCGAGAGCAGCAGGATCTCGTAGTACGGTTGTCGTCGACGACGCACCGCCCGCCGCAACTTGCGCAGCATGCGGTCGAAGGCCGCCAGGGAGATCTGGGCCTCGTAGGTGTCGGGACCACTGTAGTGTGCCACATCATCGTAACCGACAAAATTGGAATAAATTACAGGCACACCCCGTATGATGTCCTGTTTCAGCCAGAAGAAAGCCGTTTCCCGCAGAAAGGCGTTGGCCACCGCTTTCTGCGCCAGGCGACGGACATCGAATTTCAGCCGCGGCCGGTCGCTGACCAGAAGGCCCACGATGGACAGGATCAATCCCGCCAGGTAGTCCCAGAGCGTCGCCAGCACGGCGCGTGTGTAGGCGAAGGGGCTCAGAAAGAACAGGTTGAAGTCGGCCTGCTCGCCGTCACGTCGCAGGTCGGCTGTTTCGGCGACCACGCTGACGGTCATCAGGCGTTTGGCCGCGCCACCGGACATGAAGGTGTTGATGCACGAGCCGCCCGCCAGCAACGGCGTGCCGCGCGCCGCGATCCGCTGCTCGAGCTGACGCAGGTCCTCCGGTTTGCTGACCACGCGCACCCGCTTCTCCTGGCGATCATACCAGCGATAGCCGGCCACGTCTTCGCGCGTGCCGTACAGGAAACCGGCTTGCACCGCCGGCGTGTTCGAGGGAATCCCGCAATTCCAGCGCAGCAGCCGATGCGTGCCGCGCGCGAGCATCGCCGAGACCGTCGGCATCCGGCCGCGCTCGAGGGTCCGCTCGAGACTGGTGTGCGACAGACCGTCGATCTGCAGCAGCAACACGCCGCGCGTGGCTTCCTCGCGGCGCGCAGGCCCGAAGCGCCGGCCGATGCGGTAGATCAGCGATTGAAAGAACGGGTAGGCCTCGTCGATCCCGAGCAAGCCGACGATGCTGGTCGCGATGGCGGTCAGCAGCACTGCGCCCAGCAGCGCCTCGCCGAAGTTGGTGATGATGAAACTCGGCTCGATGGTGGCGGTGACGTACAGGATCAGCCCGTTGAACAGCAGTGTGGGTAGACCGAGGGTCAGTCCGTTCAGCGGCAGGGTGGCCAGCAGCATCAGCGGTCGCATGAGAATGATCAGGATGGCGAACTTGATCGGCAGGGTCAACGCCACGGTCCACCAGGTGGGGTCGGTGGTATCGAAACGGAAGCCCGGCATCAGGGAAGTCGCCAGCAACAAGGCCAGGACGTTGACGATCCAGACCAGAAAATAGCGACCGAGAATGCTCAGGAAAACTTTCACAGGACAGCCACGGTCAACACGCTCCCGGCGGCGCTGCGGTACGACGGACTAGCGACCCGATTCTCACGGCTGAGCGGCGCGGCGCAGACGCTGCACGACGCGGCGGCAGCCGATCAATTCCATGACCTCGAATATTCCCGCGCTGCGGGCCTGACCCGTCAGGGCAACCCGGCAGGGATGAATGAGCTGTCCGGCCTTGATCTTTCGTTCGTCGGCCACGGTACGCGTGATGGTCTCGAAGCCTTCGGCTGCCATGGGCGGTTGTACGTCGGTTTCATCGCCCGCCTCGTCGTCCCCGGTGTCCGCCAGCGCATCGGCCAGAGCCAGCACCAGCTCGCGGGCCGGTTCCGTATCGAGTATCTCCGCCCGGGCCGACTCGTCGACATAAAAATCTTCGGTATAGAAGAAACCGATCTGTTCGGGCAAGGTGAGCAGGCTGCTGAAGCGGTTGCCCAGGGTCTTGAGGACCCGGTCCAGGTAGTTGCGGTCGTCGCGGACGTTGGCGACTTGCCACTGAGGATCGAGATGCCATCCTCGCTCGGCGATTATCGGCGCGGCCAGCGCGAGCCGCTGCTTCGCCGACAACCGTTTGATGTGCTGGGCGTTGAGGTGGCCGAGCTTGTCGTAGTCGAAGGCAGCGGGGCTGCTGTTGACTTTCTTCAGACTGAACTTCTTGACCAGGGTCTGCGGGTCGAGCACCTCGTCGCCGCTACCGCCGGGCGACCAGCCCAGCAACGCCAGGTAATTGACCATCGCCGCGGGCAGGATGCCCTGCTTCTGGAACTCCTCCACGCTGGTGGCGCCGTGGCGCTTGCTCAGGCGCTTGCGATCGGGACCGAGAATCATCGGCATGTGGCCGAACTTGGGCCGGTCCCATTCCAGGGCGTCGTAGATCAGCAGCTGGAACGGCGTGTTGCTCACGTGATCGTCGCCGCGCAAGACGTGTGTGATGCCCATGGTGTGATCGTCGACCACGACGGCGAAATTGTAGGTGGGAAAGCCGTCGGCCTTGCCGACGACGCGATCGACCAGGACCTCGTTCTGGAACTCCCGTTTGCCAACGATGATGTCGTACCAGAAGGTGCTGCCCTCGTCGGGTGTGTGCAGGCGCCAGCAGAAGGTGCGGCCGTCGGCTCCCTGTGCGGCCTGTTGCTCGGCCGTCAGCGAACGACAGTGGCCGTCGTACCCGTCCCAGTTGCCGCCCGCGGTCTTGGCTTCGTCCTCCCGCCGCTGCAGATCCTCAGGCGTGCAGAAGCACTTGTAGGCCTTACCCTTGGCGATCAAGGCGTCGAGGTGCTGCTTGTAGATGGCGAGACGCTCCGATTGCAGGTAGGGGCCGAAATCGCCATCCTGCCCCGGACCTTCGTCCCAATCCAGGCCGAGCCAATCCATCCCGCGCAGGATGGCGGCGTACGACGCCTCGGTGCTGCGCTGGCGATCGGTATCTTCGATGCGCAACAGAAAGACGCCGCCCTGTCCGCGGGCGTACAGCCAGTTGAACAGCGCCGTGCGGGCGCCACCCACGTGCAGGACCCCGGTGGGGCTCGGGGCGAAGCGCACTCTGATCCGGTTCTGGTTACTCATCGACATCCTTCTACACGCCGATTGCCGTGGCCGGCGCGGGTATTGCGGCTGGGTCGACTCTGGCGACCATGTCGGTTGCCGTGTTCGCTCGCCTTACTGCGATTGTGACGGATGCTGCGTATTTGTCGATTCCGCTGCTTCATTCGGCTCCGCGGTCGCCGCCGACTCGGGCGGTTCAGGTGGCTCGGGCGGCCGGTGCGGCGCACGCGGTTGCGTCGCATCACCGATCGGCTCGCCCAGGCGTGTGGCGTCGAGTTCTCCGCGCAGGGCGGTCAGATCTGCGCGCCAGACCTTGCGGGCCGCCGTGTCGACTGATTCTCCCGACGCGACGTCGGCCAGAAAGCGCTCCACGGCTTGCAGACCGCCCCGGTTCTCGATCAGCTCCCAGACCATGATGAACGCCGAATAGCACGCCATGCGAAATTCCTGGTTATCGATCCCGCGATCGCTGTTGGGCGGTGCCGCGAGGATGGCGTCCACCCGGTCGGGCGCCAGCAGGACCGGGCCGGAAGAGCGATACGGCCCCATGTAGTTGGTCAAGTGGCAGCCGTTTTCCGACATGTACTCCATCAAACCGCGCTCGAACCACAGCGGCAGCGCATCGCCACACACGCCGCGCAGGGTCCACTCGACCACCAGTTCGAAGGCGGCGTGTACCGGCAGACCGCGCGCATAGAGCACTGCGATGGCCTGCATCAGCGCGCTGCCGTCAACCATCTTGTACATGCGCCAGGTACCGAGCCCCGAACGCTGCTGGTAATCCTGCGAACTGTTGGTGTTGATGATGTGCAGGGTGTCCTCACGAACGATCCCGAGCATCGTCTGCAGATCGTGCCGGGCCCAGTCGAGCATTTCCACGAACGGCATCATGTCGCAGGCGGCATAGCGGCTATCGAACTCGAGGTTGAAGGACCGGTACCTTATCCTGCCCGGTTCGACAACCAGTCCCGTTCGCGGCACCACCTCACGCTCCTGGCACAGGCTGCCCGGGCCGTACGTGTCACCGTTCCGGTCCACCATGACCTGCCAATCGGGCCAGACGAAAGTGTGTCCATGATCGGGATAACCCGCCGCGGCGAGTTGCTCGGTCGTGAAGCGGGGGAACCGGCTTTCGAGGCTGTGCCGCTCGAGCAGGCTGGGATGATCGACCAGCTCGGCCGGCGCTTCACTTGACTGCTGCTGTGCGCATCCGGTCAGGCCGCTGGCCATGCCGACGCCCAGTAATAACACGGTGAGAACGGAAAATCTGTTCACGAACCACTCTCCAGTTGCTTGGCTTCCTGGTAATACTTGGCAGCTTTCTTCTTCTTACCCAGCTTGTCGTAGACCAGACCGATGTTGTTGTAGACGTTGACCGTCTCCCGCTGTTCGAGGGCCAGGTCGTAGCGTTCGAGCGCCTCATCGTAGCGCTCGAGGTAGTAATAACACAAACCCTGGCTGTAGTAACAGCGGTACGAATCGGGTTCGAGTTCCAGCAACCGGTCGAAGGAGGCGGCGGCCTCCTCGTAACGCTTGGCGTCCATCAGCGCCAGCGAGAGGTTGTAACGCGCCTCGATCGAGCGGGGACTGAGCGCCAGCGCCTGCTGGTAAGCATCGATGGCGGCATCGGTCTGTCCCGCCTTCTTGCAGCAGATTCCCAGATTGTAGGCGAGTTTCGGATCGGGATCGAGTTCGAGTGCGCGCCGGTACGGGCGAATCGCCGCTGCGTAGCGTTTGGACATACGCAGACTCAATGCCAGGGCCGCCCATGCCTTGGCCATCTCGGGTTTCTCGCCGACCACGCGCTGCAGCGGTCGGATCGCGGCGGCATACTTCTTCTCGCGCAACAGGCTCACCGCATAGTTGTAAACGACCTCGGGCGGCGTATCGGCCGAACTGATACCCGCCGAAAGAAACTTCTGGCCTCGTTCCGTATCGCCCAGCCGCATGTAGAGCTGACCGATGACCATCTGCAGATCCTGGTTGCTCGTGTCCATGTCGTACGCCTTGCGGTAGGCCTCGACCGCCTGAGCCAGCTTGTTCTCGGCTTCGTACACCTTGCCGGTCGCAATCCAGGTGCCGGGTTTGTCCGGCAGGTCCCCGCGGGCCAGGCGTGCGGCGACCCGGGCATGCAGCTGATCGCCGGCGTCCATGTAGGCGTCAACGATACGGGGCAGCAGGTCGTCGCGGTCCGGGGCGATATCCAGCGCTTTCTGGTACAGCTCCGCGGCGGCAGCAAACAGGCCCGATTCCTCGAGAACCTGTGCGTCGTCGGTATATACCGTGAGCAGATTGTTGGCCACCGCCTCGGCCTGGACAGCGCCTTCGACCGTGTCGTCGCGTTTCGCCTGGCGCAACAGGTTGCGCGCCAGCGGATAGTATTTCTCGAGCAGATCGCGGGCGGCCTGGGAATTGCCGGCCTCATTTTCAAGCTGGGTCCAGACGAGGATCAGCCGCATCCCCTCGCTCCCGCAATCGGGAGACAACGCCTCCAGCCCCTCCTGGAACGTCGCCCGCGCACCCTCCAGATTCCCCGCCTTCGCCCGGGCCTGCCCGATCAAACGATAGGTATCCCGGGCGCCGAAGGTGTCGAGCTGGCGGTAGGCTTCGAACTCGCCGACGGCCATGTCGTACTCGGCGAGTTGCACGAGGACCAGGCCGAGATTGCGGTGAAAATCGGCTTCCGTGGGTTTGGTCTGGACGGCGGTGAGAAACGCGTCCCGCGCCAGCAGCCAGTCCTGCTGTTCGGCGTAGATGACTCCCAGATCGTTGTACAGATCGCCGTCGGTCGGGTTCTTCAGGATACGGGCGTTCAGTCCTGCGATCTTCTCCTCGACCGTCAGATCAAGGCTCGAGCTCTCCCCATAGCTATAGTTGATGGTGCCGTCGTCGGTCGTATCGGCGCTGGCGTAACCGCGCTGCGCACTGACGGGCGTAGTGGCCAGCAACACCATCGCCCCGACCGCGCACAGCATCCCGAAAACACCGGGCGCAGGCCGGCGGCCGTTGTCGCGTATCCGTATTCGCCACCGGCTCACTTCACACATGTGTTCTCCTTCAGTATGCCTGGCGCCAAGAGACTGCCGCCTCAGCTCGCTGCCCGGCCTCATGATAGTGCGCTGTCGGACACCTGTCCAGCAAGGGACTGGCCCGGCGCCGGCATCCCGCAACGGGCCCTGTCGACGCGCCCGATGCGACCCTCGACCCGGCGCGTACGGTGGGCGCTGGGTTTAAACAGGCGATTGGGCTTGACGTTCCGGGGCAGTTTCGTTGCTTTAGTGTCATGATCACCATACTCGTCATGGGCGCCGGCGGCGCGGTGCCCACGCCATCCCGCAGTCCGGCAGCCTACTGGGTTACTGTCGACGAGCGTACGATCCTGCTCGATCCCGGTCCGGGAGCGTTGGTGCGCCTGATGAAATCGGCCCACGGTCCCGATTCGATCGACGCCATCGAGACCGTGGTGTTGAGCCACCTGCACATCGATCACGTCGCCGACCTGGCGCCTTTGCTGTTCGCTTTGCACTCGCCGGTGCCTGCCAGCGAACGGCCGTTGCATCTGTTCGGCCCACCGGGCCTGCACACGTATCTCGCGCGTCTAGGCGATCTATACGGGCGCTGGCTAGAACCGGCCAAGCGAGAGCTACGGGTCGAGGAGATCGAACCGTCACAGGTGTTGTATCCGGTGCGGGAGGGCGACGGTTACTGGCGAGTTGGCGTCGCTGACGAACACGGTCGCCCACCGCTGTTGCACGTTTTCGCGGCTGACCATCCCCAGGACCGGTTCAGCGACGTGTGTCTCTGTTACCGCTTCGGGGACCGTCAGGGCAGGCGACTGGTTTATTCCGGGGACACGGGACCGTCCGCGGGGTTGACAGCGGCCAGCAGGGGCGCCGATCTGCTCGTGGTCGAGTGCTCCGCGCCCGACGATCAGGAACTCACCGGCCATCTCAGCCCTCGACGCGTCGGCGCGCTGTGTGCGGAGGCCGGTGTTCACGAGGTGGTGCTGACCCATATGTATCCCCGCACGGCATCGCTCGATCCGGCGTCGCGCGTGAGCCAGTATGTTTCCGGGACCGTCACCGCTGCCGTCGACGACTCGCTATTCGTAGTCCCGGACGCCGGCGGCGACAAGGAGGATTCTCCGTGAACAGACCATCGCTAGAGCTGCGGCGTATCTCGCTGCGGAACCGGCCCCGCGCCCGGCAGCGGGCGCTGCTCACCGTGCTCACGGCCGTCTTGCTGGCGGCGGTCCAGCCATTGCCCGTCGCCGGACAGACAGGACAGGCCACGGCGGAAACCGCGCCGGCGGCGCAATCCGCGCAACCGGAGTTCCGCCAGGGTCGCGGCGAAAACGAGGTCGTGCTGTTGCACGGTCTCGGCTCCAATGCGGAGATCTGGAACGAGGTGCGCCCGTATCTGATGGGCATGTACACGGTCTGGACCTTCGAACTGCCGGGTCACGGCAACACGCCGCCGATCGAGAGTCCCGACATCGAAAAAATGGCCGGCGCGCTCCACGCGTACCTGAAGGAAAACGACATCGCCTACCCGTCGCTGGTCGGCCACGGCATGGGCGGATTGATCGCGCTGCACTATACCCTCGACCACCCGGCGGACATCGACCGGTTGGTCATGATCGACGCCGGTGCCCGGCAGCTCGCCACGACGGCGCAGAAATCCGCAATCGTCGATGGCTTGATGGCCGACTACGATTACACCGTCGCCTCGCGTTTCGTGGGTGTCAGCAAAGACTCGACCGTCGTCCAGCAGGTCGTCGACTCGGCGCTTCGTACCGACAGCGCGACCTTCATTTCCCTGCTTACCCGATCGCTGGATTTCGACTATTCCGACGAGCTGGCCAATCATTCGGTCCCCGTGCTCGTGATCGGCAGCGAGGCGCTGTTTCCCGAGTACGAGACGATCGGTCAGTACCTCGGCATTCTCGGTTTCGAGAAGGTGTGGAACTTGAACTTCAAGCGGATCGAGGGTACCGGTCACTTCATCATGCTGGAACGGCCGACGGTGCTCGCCCAGACCCTGCTGTCGTTCATCGTCAGCGAGCAGCCCCGGTAAGCGGCAGTCCGCCGTCGGTTCCGTCGGCGGCGGCCTCCGCGAGTTCCGCGCAGATTTGCGGTCGGCCGAACAGGTAGCCCTGACCGAAGCGTGCCCCGAGCTCGAGCAGAACACGATGATCTTCGCGCGTCTCGATCCCCTCGGCGACGACCTCGACCGCCAGTGCATCCGCGACCGCCAGCAGGCGCGCGAGCGATCGGCGGAGCTCCAGGTCGTCGGCCAGCCCCATGATCAGCCGCTTGTCGATTTTCATGACCTGCGGTTCCAGCAGGATCAGCCCCTCCAGACAGCTGTTCCCGAACCCCACGTCGTCGATGGCGATGCGTATGCCCGCTTGCTGCAGTACGCGGACGCGCGGAACCAGGCACGAGGGATCGCCCAGGAGTTGTTGCTCGCTGATCTCGAGACAACAGTGGCCGCGCTGCTGGGCCGGCCGCAGCACACGCACCAGTTCCTCGGGCGGCGTTTCGAGTAGCGTGCTGGGCAGGATATTGACGTGAAAGCCGGCCCCGTCGCGGAACCGGACCGCGGCGGCGGTCGCCTGCTTCAGGCAATGCAGGTCGACCGGCGTGAGGATGTCCTTTTCCTCGCAGAACCGGAACAGCTGGACGGGACTGCGCAGCGGCCCCCGGGGTCCCCGCACCAGCATTTCCCGGGAAACGATCCGACCGTCGACCAGGTTGACGATGGGTTGCTGGGCGACCTGGAAGATGTCCTCGCGCAACAGCGAACGGACCAGCTCGTCGTCCGCCTGGCGTGGCCGGACCGTCTCGTGCCTCGCGTCCAGATCGAGATACCGGACCCGGTTCTTGCCCGAGGATTTGCTGTGCTGCAAGGCGACGTGCGCCTTGGTCAACACTTCGTTGATCGACAGCGCATCGCCCTGCACGGCGATCAGGCCGCCGCTGGCCGTCACGGTGCGTACCTTGTCCCCGACCAGGATCTGATCGCGGCAGACGGCCAGCCGGATATTCTCTGCTCGCGCCAGTCCCGCCTCCACGTCGTGCTGCCGCATCAGCACCATGAACTTGTCGTCGCCCACCCTGCCGATCTCGTCTGCCCGGCCAACCGTCTCGCGAATCCGCCGGGCGGCGTTGATCAGGACCAGGTCCCCCACTCCGTGTCCGAGCGACACGTTGATCCGCGAGAAATCATCCAGATCGATGACCAGGACGAGCAGCTTCTCGGCGGTCCGGCGACAGCGCTTCAACGCCTGCAACAGGCGCCGCTCCATCCCCTGGCGGTTGAGCAGGTTGGTCAGCGGATCCACAAAGGCCAGACGGTCGAGTTCCTCGAGGGCGTCGGTCAGGCGTTGCTGGGTACGACACTGGCGGTGGGCGGCTTCTACGACCCGCAACCACATCTCGGGATCCGCGCAGTCCAGACGGATAAAATCGTTGGCGCCGGCTTCCGCCACCGCCGTCACCGCTTCCGTCGACGCCTCGTCCAGCAGCGCGATGACCGGAACGGTCGGTAGCGTCTGGCGCAGCCGCGCGATGCTGTGCTCGATCGTCGCGCCGGCGGCGGGTGTACCGACCAGAACGGCCAGCACGCTGTCGACCTCCAGATAGGCGAGCGCGTCGGGTAGATGGGTGACGTGGGCCAGGCGGTAGGCGTGGGCGGTCCGGGGATTGAACAGCGCGCGGATCCGGTCGGCGGTATCCGGATTCCCGTGGATCAGGAGCAGGCGGCGGTCAACTCGATCGATGGTCATAGTGTCGGCTCTGAATCCGTTCAGCGTCGAAGGTCGAGGCGCGTCCGTGCGCCGGTACGCCGACACTACACCGAGCGTCGTAAAACAGGCAACGGTCTTTTTCGGGGCCTTTCGGTTCCGGATTCCGCGTCCCCGGTAACGATCGGTGACCGATTTCGAGACGAGAACTTCCGCTTTTCGCCGCCAGCTGCTATGCTCGCGCTGCGCGGGCACGTCCGGCGGCCGCTCGCGCGCCACCGTGTCGTGGACCGCCGGAGGGAGGTTCTCATGTTCTGTCCCCGCTGCCGCGCCGAATACCTGCCCGACGTGGCCGAGTGCGCCGACTGCGGCGTCCCCCTGGTCCACGAGGATGCGCTGCCTCCCGTTCCGGCCGCCGACACCGAAGACCTGGATCTGGTCACGATCGTCGAGTTGACCGACGCCGGCCGGCTGGCGCTGGCCAAGTCGTTGCTCGACGACGCGGACATCCCGTCGCTGGCGCGCGGCGATGGTCTGCAGGATCTGTTCGGTCTGGGGCGTATCAGCTTCAACCCGTTGATCGGTGCGGTGAAGATGCAGGTTCGACGCGCCGACGAAGCGCGGGCGCGAGAGGTGCTGACCGAGTTGCTCGAGGAAGACGGCGCCGAGGCCTGAAGCGTCTCCGGACCGGCGGCGTTCGGACGGGCGATTCCGGTCCGGCAGACGTCCGCCCGTTCACGGTCTACCTGTACGCGCCCACCTGCACGACTCGTCTGCGCGCGGCGTTACTTGACCAGGATGGCCTTGCGCAACGAGCTGCCGCCGCCGGCATACCTGACCTGGTAGAAATAAGCGCCGCTGGGCAGCAGTTCGCCGCTGCCGGCACGCCCGTCCCAGACCAGTGTCCGGCTGCTGCCCTCGAGATCGGCGATGGCCAGTTCCCGGACCAGCCTTCCCGTCAGATCGAAGATGTGCAGCGATGCGCCGCGCAACGATCCTTCGGCCGCCACGCCGATGTTCGTGACGAAGCTGAACGGATTCGGACTGTTCTGTCCCAGCGAGCAACCGAACGGATAACGGTGGCTGCCGACCGCCGTGTCGTCGGCACCCAGGCTGCCGTCCGGCAGCACGTTCTGCCCGAAGATATCGACACTACCCTGGCGATCATCTTCCCAGAACGCCACGCCCTGGCCGACCCCGGGCCCCTCGTACACTTCGGCCACCAGACGGCCCTTGGTACTGTATGTCGAGGCCAAAACCAGGGGCACTCCCGCCCAGCGATGATAGCCGTCCTGGTCGACGTTCATGGCGACGATTCGATCCTGGCCGTAAACGCCGGACGGCTGGTCGAGCAGAAACACCAGCGCGCCGTCGTCGAGACAGCCGCACCGGGGCAAGCCCTTGTATTCGCCGTTGACGGGCAAGAGCTGTCGGCCGCCGTCGCCCCACAGGCGCGTGCCGAACAGATCGATCTTCTGCCCGTAGATGCCCCACTGCGACTGGGCGCTGTTGCGCTCGTTCCAGAACACGAACAGCTCACCGGTGTCGGCGTTGTAGTCGAGATCGGGGCTGATGTGGTGGCGGGACGCCTGGGTCGAGACCGCCAGGCCGTTGTGGGCGAATTGCTCGGAGCCATTGCCGTGGAGGATCTGGACGAAGGAATTGTACAGATTGTAGTCGCTGCGGTGCCACCAGAAGATCGCGCCGCCGCTACCGTTGGACATGATCTTCGGCGCATAGCCCAGGGGCAGGCTGTAAGCGTCGTAGACGACCGCATTGGTCAGCCACTGCGGCGCTCCCGTCGGCGAGAACTTGCCGCCATGCAGATGTCGCGGGCTCAGGTACTCGCTGATGTCGCGCACCCAGGAGACGATGACGCTGCCGCCGGCGGCAGGAACGACATCCGGAAAGCCCGGTGTCTCGCCGGCCACCGCGACGATGGGCTGGCCGCCTGGCGCCAGCAGCACCGTGCCGTCGGGCGCGACTCGCTGCATCCGCAGATCGGCCTGGCCCACATCCGGCGAACGGCTCCAGACGAAGACCAGGTCGCCGTCGGCGGCCTCGGTCACGCAGGGCGATGGCTCGAAGTCCGCATTGTCCGACAGGGCGATGCCGTCGGGTCCCCAGACGAAGCTGCCGTCCGGCGCGATCTTGTAGGCGTAGATGTCCCAGTCGCCGCCGGACCGGATATCGTTGAAGACGAGGATCGCGTTGCCCTCGCTGTCGGCGGTCAGATCCCAATCGGTGAGCCAGGAGTTCTGCGGGTGATCGCTGATCAGGATGCCGTTGTGCGCCCACAACTCGTTGCCGGACGCGTCGAGACGCTGGAGGTAGACGTCGTAGTTGCCGGAGGCATGATCGAACCAGCCGAGGTACATGTCGCCGGCATCGGTCACGGCGATCTTTTCGATCACCTGCTCGCCGGAGCGGTCGGCGAAGGCATAGTTGAGCGCCGCATCCGAGGACCACTGCGCCGGCGCCGAAGCACCCGCTACGAGAACCAGCAAGACCACGAGAACCGATAGCCGCGCGCGATGATTCACAAACCACATGGTGAGCCTCCCGGCGTCGCAAAAACAGCCGACGTTCGCGTTCGCGAGACAATCGCTCCCACGCCGGCAGGTCAGAAATACTCCACTTTAGGATACCACATCCCGGCGAGTCACGACGGGGAAATGCGGCGGCTTGGGTCGACGCTTCAGCTGATCTGCTCGAGGACCTGCAGGATGGGTAGCGCGTCACTCATGATATAGAAGTGGATACAGGGGACCTTGGCCTCGATCAGCTCCTCGCACTGTTTCTGCAGCCAGCGCCGGCCGATCTCCTTCACGTGTCCGGGGGACTCCATGACATCGTCGACAAGCTCGTCGGGCATGGTCAGGTGGAAGTGCTTGGGCAGCACGGTGAGCTGGCGAACGCTTTCGAGCAGTTTCACGCCGGGAATGATCGGCACCTCGATGCCCGCATCACGGCAACGCTCGACAAAGGCGAAGTAGGCGGCATTGTCGTAGACCATCTGGCTGACGATGTAGTCGGCGCCGGCATCGACCTTCTGCTTCAGGTGCTTGATGTCCGACTTCACGTTGGGCGACTCGACGTGTTTCTCGGGATACCCGCCGACACCGATGCACATGTCGATGGGCGAGCTATTGGCGATGTCGTCGAGATAGTTGGCGCGCTTCAGGTCGGCGAGCTGGGCGACCAGATCCTCGGCGTGGATGTTCACGGTCCGGCCCATTTCCATCCGCTTGTTGTAGTTGATCTCGTCGCCGCGGATGGCCAGCACATTCTGGATGCCGAGATAGTTCAGCTCGATGATCGCATCCTCGGTCTCTTCCCGCGAGAATCCGACACACAGCAGATGGGGCACGGTGTCGATATTGTAGCGATTCTGGATGATGCCGCAGATGCTGATCGTGCCGGGACGCTTGCGCCGGACGCGGCGCTTGATGGTGCCGTCGGCCAGTTCTTCGTATTCCGCCTCCGCCTTGTGGCTGGTCACGTCGATGAACGGGGGCTTGAAGGGCAGTAGCTGTTCGACCACCTTGATGACGTCCTGCACGGTCTTGCCCCGCGGTGGCGGGATGATCTCGTAGCTGCACAGGGTGTTCTCGGCTCGGTCGAGGTGTTCGATCACCTTCATGGGGGGCGTCCCTTCCGTTGGTCCCCTGGTCGGCTTCGTGCAGGCGCCGGTCCCGGTACGCTGCCCGTCCGTCCTCAGCTCGGATCGTAGGCCAGGTTCGGCGCGAGCCAGCGTTCCGTTTCGGCGACGGTTTCGCCCTTGCGCTCCGCGTAGTCGGCAACCTGATCGCGATCGATCTTGCCGAGACCGAAATACCGCGCCTCGGGGTGACTGAAATACCAGCCGCAGATCGAGGCCGGCGGGTCCATGGCGCAGTTCTCGGTCAGCCGGACGCCTGAGTTTGCTTCGGCGTCGAGCATTTGGAACAGTAGCTTTTTCTCCGAATGGTCCGGGCAAGCCGGGTAGCCCGGGGCCGGACGGATACCACGGTACTGCTCCTGCAGGATCGCGTCGAGAGAAAGGTCTTCGTCCGCCGCGTAACCCCACAAGTCCCGTCGCACCCGTGCGTGGAGCCATTCGGCGCCCGCCTCCGCTAACCGGTCGGCCAGCGCCTGTTCCATGATGAGACGGTAGCTGTCCGTGTCGTCCTGCCGGTTGCTCTGCGCCGACGAGGCGCTGCTACCGGGATTCGGGGTCACGCCGATGGTGAACGCGCCGAGATAATCGGCGAGACCGGTCTGCCGCGGCGCCACCAGATCCGAGAGACACTGGTTGGGACGGCCGGACTTCTTGTCCGATTGCTGGCGCAGACCATGCACCGTCAGGCGGACATCCGCGCGGTCGTCTTGCCGGTAGACGACGATGTCGTCGCCCTGACTGTTCGCAGGCAGCAGTCCCACCACTGCCCGGACCGTGAACAAATGCTCGGCGACAATCCGTGCGAGCAACTGCTGGGCGTCGTCGAACAGGCGGCGCGCCTCGTCACCGGCGTCGCCCTCGAAGATGCGCGGATAGACACCCGACATTTTCCAGACCCGGAAAAAAGGCGTCCAGTCGATGAAGCCGGCCAGCTCGCGCAGGTCGAGGCGATCGAACACGTGTATACCCGGCCTGGCCGGAATCGGCGGGACGTACTCGTTCCAGGCCAGATCCGGCGCGCGCCGGCGCGCTTCCGCGATCGGCAGCGAGCGCCGCGCCGGTTGTTTCTGCTCGCGCTGCTTGCGGATGCGCTCGTTCTGTTGATCCGCCGCCGCGATGGCCGCGCTGCGGGTTTCGACACCGACCAGTCGACCCACCACGCCGGCTGCCCGCGAGGCGTCCGGAACGTGGATCACCGGCCCGTCGTGCCTGGGATCGATGGCCAGCGCGGTGTGCAGTCGCGACGTCGTCGCGCCGCCGATCAGGAGCGGCTTGTCCACACCCTGGCGCGCCAGCTCCGCGGCCACGTGCGCCATCTCCTCCAGCGACGGTGTGATCAGCCCGCTCAAGCCGATGATGTCCACATCCTTCTCGCGCGCGGTCTCGACGATCCGCTCGGCCGGGACCATCACGCCGAGATCGATCACCTCGTAGTTGTTGCAGCCGAGGACCACGCCCACGATGTTCTTGCCGATGTCGTGCACGTCGCCCTTCACGGTGGCCAGCAGCACGGAGCCGGCCGTGCGCCGCTGCTGGCTACCGGCCGCCAGGTGCGGTTCGAGAACGGCGACCGCCTTTTTCATGACTCGCGCGCTGCGGATCACCTGGGGCAGGAACATCTTGCCGGCGCCGAACAGGTCGCCGACCACGTTCATACCGCTCAGGAGCGGCCCCTCGATCACGGCGATCGCCTCGCCGAGTTCCGCCAGCGATGCCAGGGCGTCCTCTTCGATATACTCCGCATCGCCGCTGACCAGCGCCTGGCCGAGGCGTTCGGCTACCGGTAACTCGCGCCACGAGAGATCAACCAGTTGTTGCTTCTTCTGGCCCTTCGTCCGCGTCGCGATTTCCGTCAGCCGGTTCGTTGCCTCTGGATCTCGGTTGAGGATGACGTCCTCGACGGCATCGCGCAGCTCCGGGTCGATCTGTTCGTACACGGCGAGCTGTCCGGCATTGACGATACCCAGGTCCAGACCCGCCGTGATGGCGTGGTACAGGAACACCGAGTGCATGGCCTCGCGCACGGTATCGTTGCCGCGATAGCTGAAGGAGAGATTGCTGATGCCGCCGCTGATCAGACAGCCAGGACACTCCTCCTTGATCACCCGGCACGCTGCGACGAAATCGACCGCGTAGTTGTTGTGCTCCGCCAGCCCCGTCGCCACGGCGAAAACATTCGGATCGAAGATAATATCCTCGGGCGGGAATCCCACCTCCTCGGTGAGGATGCGCCAGGCGCGCCGGCAGATCGCCACCCTTCGGTCCAGGGTGTCGGCCTGCCCTTGCTCATCGAAGGCCATCACGATCAGGGCCGCACCGAAGCGCCGGACCAGCCGTGCCCTTTCCCTGAAAACCTCTTCGCCGTCCTTGAGACTGAGTGAGTTGACGATACCCTTGCCCTGCAGGCACTTCAGACCGGCCTCGACCACCGACCAGCGTGAAGAATCGACCATGACCGGTACCCGCGCGATCTCCGGATCCGAAGCCGCGACGTTGAGGAAATTCGTGATGGCCTGCTCGGCGTCGAGCAACGGATCGTCCATGTTGACGTCGATGATCTGGGCGCCGCCGCGGACCTGCTGGCGGGCGACGGACAGCGCCTCCTCGGTCTTCCCTTCGTTGATCAGGCGGGCGAACTTCCGGCTGCCGGCAACGTTGGTGCGTTCGCCGATATTCACGAACAGCGAGTCCGGCCCGATGGTCAGCGGTTCGAGCCCGCTCAAACGGGTTCGCGCCGGCAGCTCGGGCAAAGGACGCGGCGGTAAACCCTGGACGGCGGTCGCGATGGCGCGAATGAACTCGGGGGTGGTGCCGCAACAACCGCCCACGACGTTGACCAGACCGCTCTCGGCAAACTCGCGCAGCCGGGCGGACATCTGCTCGGGCGTCTCGTCGTAGCCGCCCAGTTCGTTGGGCAGGCCGGCGTTCGGATGTACGGCCACGGGAACCTGGGCGATCCGCGTCAGCTCCTCGAGGAACGGCCGCAGGCTTTCCGCACCGAGGGCGCAGTTGAGCCCCACGCACACCGGCTCGCCGTGGCGCACCGAATTCCAGAAGGCCTCGGTGGTCTGGCCGGTCAGGGTCCGGCCGCTCGCGTCGGTTATCGTGCCGGAGATCCAGATCGGCACTTCCCGTCCCAGTTCGCCGAACACCTCCCCCACGGCGAACAGCGCCGCCTTGGCGTTGAGGGTGTCGAAGATGGTTTCGATCAACAGAATGTCCGCGCCGCCGGCGAGCAGTCCCCGCGTCGCCTCCGCGTAGGCGAGCACCAGCTCGTCGAAGGTGACGTTGCGTTTCCCGGGATCATTCACATCGGGCGAGATGGAACAGGTCCGGTTGGTGGGCGCCAGCGAACCCGCCACGAAGCGCGGCCGGTCGGGTGTCTGCTGCGTGAACTCCGCCGCCGCCTCACGAGCGAGCCGAGCGGCGGCTTCGTTGATGGCGAAGACCTGATCCGCCGTCCCGTATTCGGCCTGGGAGACCGCCGTGCCGTTGAAGGTGTTCGTGGTGATGATGTCGGCGCCGGCCGCGAGGTATTCGCGATAGATGGCCTGGACGATGTCCGGCTGGGTCAGGCAGAGAATATCGTTGTTACCCTGCAGATCCCGAGGATGATCGGCGAACAACTCGCCGCGGAAATCCGCCTCGCTCAGGCCATGCGACTGGATGAGCGAACCCATGGCGCCGTCAAGGACCAGGATCCGCTCCCGCAACAGCTCCGCGAATCTATCCTCAGTGCGTACCGTCATATCATCACTTCCCAAATCCAAACACCTCATCGCTGGCACCAAGATCCAGCCGGCGCCAGTGAAACCTACTCATATGAATGCTGTTATCAGAAGCGGTACTGTAGCGCGACAACCCGCGAATCAGCAAGAACCGATTGTTCAGGTTGGCGCAGGAGTTGCCTCACTGTCCGACACGTAAACATCATCGGCGACGACGGCAAGGCTATTTCTCCGTGGATCATCGGGTAGGGTCCCGCGAACTTGAAAGAAAAGGGCGCCGCATACGCGGCGCCCTTGATTTTCCATCCATGGTCGGTTAGCGCACCGACCGCCAGTGCCCGGGCACCCACCGGGAGAGCCTGCCTGGGCGTTCGATCCAGCGGCCGGGAACCCACCGTACGCGTTGGCACAAGAGAGGTCGGCAGGGCGCTGCCGTCTGTACCAGCGAACGGATCCGTCCCGAAGCGAAAGGCGATGTATGTCGGGCGACGATTTTCGTAACCACCACCGGGGCCGGCCCCGCGCTGACCACGACCCGCGGCGACGGCATCACGGTGCGAACGATGATACGCGCGTCGGCACGTTCGGGTAGCAGCAGATACAGGGCGAGCAAGCCCACCCCGGCGAGCAGGAGATCGCGCAACAGACTGTTTGGTTTCATTCGCGGAGTACCCATTGTCTTCTCCCTTACTACCAGGGCATGACGTGGCAGCCATGGTCAGGCTGAAGCAGATGAGGTGCCCCGGCAAGGGATACGACCAGTAGATATCTCCCAACATATTCTCGTTTATAAAGATAGTACGACAGGTCACATCGTGGGGCGGCGTGGCGAGTGACGGACCGACGGCGTATTTCGTACCTCACGGAACACAATTGTCGAGTGCGGAACACCGTACGGCGTGGTTGCGCCTTCGCTCACCGTCATTCTTGTACAATGGTTCGATAGAAACACTGATCTCTATCGCAAAACGGTGCACCAACACTGCCATTTGGACGATAATTATTTGTTATTGTGCAAGATACGATGCCACCGGTTGTTCTTCGCCAACACGACACAGCGCACGTTATCTATAACTCTCTAGAAAACGCCGGCACATGATCGAGATCATCGACCAGACTAGATGTCTGTTCACCTGCGAGGCGGCGAACCCCGAGCGCGCTCCCCGCACTTCTAATACTTGAAGCCTCACCGCTACCTTGAGTAGAGTAGGCACGTTTCGCGTCGGCTGTCAGCGTCGTCCGTTCGTCGCTCGCCCGGCGCTGCGTCCGGTCGCGTCGAACGATGTTTGCCGTGGAGGTTTGCCTTGACCCTGCTGAAGTGGATGCGCGTCAGCCACAAGTGGACCGGCATCGCGCTGGCGCTGATCTTGATGCTGTTGGCGGTCACCGGTCTGCTCCTGCTGCAGAAGAAGAACTTCGGCGGCCTGCAGCCGCCGACCCAGCGAGGTGCTCCGGGTGAGCCGGCCGATTTCATCACGATCCAGCAACTGCTGGCAATCGTACTGGACCAGCAGCACCCCGACTTCCGGAAGCTCGACGATATCGACCGAGTTGATTTCCGGCCCGGAGACCGCGTGCACAAGGTTCGCTCGAGACACCATCACACCGAACTGCAGGTCGATGCGGTCACCGGTGCCATTCTCAGTAACGATTCGCGTATTTCCGATCTTGTCGAGAGCCTGCACGACGGCTCCTGGTTTGCACGGTGGGTGCATGACTGGCTCATGATGGCGACGGCGATCGGCCTGTTCTACCTGTCGGTCAGCGGTCTCGTGCTGTGGTTGAATCCCCTTGCGCGACGATCCCGACGCAGCCGTCGCCTTTGACGACACGATGCGATACCATTCACGAAGGGAACTACCATGCGACGCTTCCTCTGCTCTGCACTGCTCTTACTGTTTTTCACAACACTGGCGGCGCCGGTCCTCGCTGATGACGATACCGAACAGCCGCAGCCCTGGCGCGCGGGTACCTTCTCGGGCCTGAGTTTCCGCGGGATCGGGCCGGGTCTGACCTCGGGGCGCATAGGCGACTTCGCGGTCGACCCGCGCAACCCCTACCACTTCTACGTCGCCGTCTGTTCGGGCGGCGTGTGGGAGACGAAAGACGCCGGGACCTCGTGGCAACCGATCTTCGACGACGAGGGCAGCTACTCCATAGGCTGCGTCACCATCGACCCCACCGATCCGAATGTCGTCTGGGTCGGTACGGGCGAGAACAACAGCCAGCGGAGCGTGGCGTACGGTGACGGCGTCTACAAGTCAGTCGACGGCGGCGCCTCCTGGCAGAACATGGGCCTGCGACGCTCGTTGCACGTGGGCAAGATCGTCGTGCATCCGGCTGACGGGAACGTGGTCTTCGTGGCGGCCATGGGACCTTTGTGGGGGCCGGGCGGTGACCGCGGCCTGTACAAGACGACCGACGGCGGCGCCAGCTGGGAGCTGAGTCTCGAGATCGACGAGAATACGGGCGTGGTCGATGTGGTCATGGATCCGCGGGATCCGGACGTGCTCTACGCCGCGGCATACCAGAGACGGCGCCACACCTGGACACTGATCGACGGCGGCCCCGGCTCGGGCATCTATAAATCGACCGACGGCGGCGCCAGCTGGGACCAGCTGAGCAAAGGCCTGCCCGGCGGCGACATGGGCCGGATCGGCCTGGCGATCTCGCTGCCGCGGCCCGACACGGTGTACGCGATCATCGAGGCGGTGGGCGACGCGGGTGGATTTTTCCGCACCACCGACGCCGGCACGACCTGGCAGAAGATGAGCGGCTACGTCAGCGGCAGCCCCCAGTATTACCAGGAGATCATCGCCGATCCCGTCGAACCCGATCGCGTCTACAGCCTCGACACTTTCTTGCAGGTCACCAACGACGGCGGCCGCACCTTCGAGCGGGTCGGCGTCGAGTTCAAGCACGTGGACGATCACGCCATGTGGATCGACCCGCACAACAACCAGCACTTCTGGGTAGGTTGCGACGGCGGCATCTACGAGACTTTCGACGCCGGCGCCCACTGGCGTTTCAGCGCCAACCTGCCGGTGACCCAGTTCTACCGCGTCGCGGTCGACTACGATGAACCGTTCTACAACGTGTATGGCGGCACGCAGGACAACAACACCCAGGGCGTGCCCTCGCGCACCATCAACCGCAACGGTATCGCCAACCGCGACGCCTGGCTCCTGCTGGGCGGCGACGGCTTCGAGCCGGCCGTCGATCCCGTAAATCCCAACATCATCTACTGCCAGTGGCAGTACGGAAACCTGAACCGCTACGACCGCGCCAGCGGCGAAATCCTGGATATCCAGCCCCAGCCCGAGCTCGGCGAGACGCTCAAGTGGAACTGGGACGCGCCGGTGCTGATCAGCCCGCACAACCACCAGCGATTGTACTACGCCTGCCAGAAGGTCTTCCGCAGCGACGACATGGGCAACAGCTGGACGCGCATCAGCGATGATCTGACCCGCGGCCTGGATCGCAATCGCCTGGAAGTGATGGACCGCGTCTGGGGTATCGACACGGTGGCCAAGAACCGGTCGACCAGTTTCTACGGCAACATCGTCGCCCTGGCCGAGTCGCCGCTCGTGGCCGACCTGTTGTACGCGGGCACCGATGACGGGCTGATCCAGGTCACCAGCGACGGGGGCACGACCTGGACGCGATACGACAGTTTCGACAAGGTGCCCGAGGGCGCCTATGTCGCCGGCATCACCCCTTCGCGCCACGACGCGGGCACGGTTTTCGCCTGTTTCGACAACCACAAGCAGGATGATTTCCAGCCCTACGTGCTCAAGAGCACCGATCACGGCAAGTCGTGGCGGAGCATTGCCGCGGACCTGCCCGAACGCGGCAACGTGTACTCGCTCGCACAGGACCACGTCGATCCCGACCTGCTGTTCGTCGGCACCGAGTTCGGCGTGTTCTTCACCACCGACGGCGGCGAAGGCTGGCTACAGCTCGACGCTGGCATTCCCGTGATCGCCTGTCGCGACCTGGAGATCCAGCGGCGCGAGAACGATCTGGTGGTGGCGACCTTCGGGCGTGGCTTCTACATCCTCGACGACTACACGCCGCTGCGCGGGCTGCAGGCGGACGACCTGGAACAGCCGGCGATTCTCTTCCCGGTCCAGGATGCCTTGCTCTACGTGGAGGCCCGGCCCATCGGCGGCCGCGAGAAGGGAGCGCAGGGCCACGGTTTCTACACCGCAAAGAATCCGCCGTTCGGCGCCGTGCTGACCTACTACCTGAAGGACAGCCCCCAGACCCTGGAACAGATGCGACAGAAAACCGAAAAGGACAAGGTCGCCGCCGAGGAACCGGTCTACTATCCGACCTGGGACGAACTGCGCGCCGAGGAACGGGAAGACACGCCGATCCTGATCTTCACCATCACCGACAACGAGGGCCGGGTCGTACGCCGGGTGACGGGGCCTACCGGCAGCGGTTTGCACCGTATCGCCTGGAATCTACGGCACGGTTCGCTGGATCCGGTGGACGGCGCAGCGGGCAGCCCGAGCGCACCCTGGGACACGGCGCCGTCGGGGCCGCTGGTCGCGCCCGGCACCTATACAGCGTCCATGGCCATGCGCGTCCGGGGCGAGGAGACGACGCTCGGCGAAGCGCAGTCCTTCGCCGTCGAACCGCTCGGGCTGTGCACGACGCAGACCGACGACTTCGACGACACGGTGGCTTTCCGCCGGCAAGCCGCCGAACTGCAACGAGCGGTGCAGGGAGCGTCGCGGATCGCCGACGACACCGCCAACCGTCTCGTCAACATCAAGCAGGCGATTTTGAACACGGCGGCTGTCGAGCCCGAACTCCTGACCGAACTCATGATGAAGGCCGGTGACCTGGAGAATCGACTCCGTGATCTGCTGGTGATCCTCGCCGGCGACCGCACGGTCAGCAGCCGCAGCGAACCGACCACCCCGTCGTTACGAGGGCGCATCGGGCGTGTGCTCTGGGGCGGCAACAGCAGCACCTCGGCACCGACGGCAACCCAGCGCCGAAGCTACGAGCTGGCCGCGACACAGTTCGATCCCTTGCTGGCCGAGCTTAAAACGCTGGTCGAGGTGGACATCAGACGGCTTGAAGACCGACTCGAGCAGATCGGCGCGCCGTACACGCCAGGCAGAATGCCGCGCTGGAACCAGTGAGCGGAGGCAGAACATGGATCAGGTAACAGCTGCCGTACGCCAGATGTACGAACGATTCCCCTATCCTTCCGGCACACCGGTCAACCGGGTCGGCAGTGATATCCGGCTGGTGCTGAGCTATCTCGAACAGGGTCGGCAAAAAGGCGGGTGCCTGCAGGTGCTGGACGCCGGCTGCGGGCGCGGCATCGGCGTGCTCGGCGCCGCCGCCCTGCAACCGGACGTGCACTTTCTGGGCATCGACTGCAACCGCGTCGCCCTCGCCGAGGCGACGGCGACCGCCCGCCGGCTCGGCCTGCGCAACATCGAATTCCGCGAGTGCGATCTGATGGAGCTGTCGGATCTCGACGCGCCGCCCGGCGGCTTCGATGTCATCTTCTCGTCGGGGGTCATCCATCACCTGAGCGATCCGCAGGCCGGCCTGGGTCGGTTGCGCGAACTTCTGTCCCCGCACGGCGCCATCAACCTAATGGTCTACGCCCGGTACGGCCGCGCGCCGCTCTTGCGTATCGCTCGTGCGATCGATCTGCTCTTTTCGGATCAACCAGCGCTGGATGAGCGTCTCGATCTGGCGCGCGCCGTCGCGGCGGTCGGCCGTGAACAGGTTCTGGCCGGCAGCACCTGGCAGGATACCTGCGAGGTCGACGACGTCGAGTTCGTCGACCGTTGCCTGAACGTGAACGAGACCAGCTACCAGATCGACAACCTGTGGGATCTGCTCGCCGCATGCGATCTGTCGTTCGTCCGCTGGCTCGAACCCGCCGACTGGTCGGTCGAACAACTCATACCCGCCGGTGCGTTGCGCGACCGCCTCACCGCTCTGTCCGCGACGGAGCGTTTTCGTTTCGTCGAACAGGTATTCCAGCGACCGTCGTTCGAGCTCATCGCCGGTCACGTCGCCAACGAAGGGCGGCGTCCCCTGCAGGCTGCGGAGGCGGCGCGGACGAGTTTCGCGCTCAATCCCGAGGTGAGCATCGGCACCGAAGTACGCAATACGCCGGCGGGACAGCGGACCGAAAAACTGTACTTCGTGCTACGCACCCGGGACCCGCGACACCTCGCGCCGGGGCCCATCAGCACGGCGTTGATGCTGTTACGGGACATGACCGGATCGTTCCGTGGCGAGGCCATGGTCCGGCGACTCGGCAAACAGGGCGTGCAGGAAGCGGAAGCGCTCGCCGTCATCACCGAACTGTGCCGGCACGAGGTGCTGTTCCGGCCGCATCGTTACGAGCGCGAATAAGCGTGAATGCCCATCGCCGCGGCTGCGCGGCCGCCCGCGCGCCGGTGGGCGGGTGGCGGTCGACGCGGCGCGGCGACCGGGAAACGAGCGGCGATCGCGTCGGCTCAGCCGCGGATGAGCTGTAGCTGAAGCTGCAAGGCCGAGTTGTCCGGATCGAGGACGATAGCTTTCCTCAGTGCCCGGCGCCCGGCGATGGCGTGATCGTGTTCGAGGCAGATGAACGCGACCAGCGACCAGAGGTAGGCACTCTCCAACACCGGTCGCCCCTGTTCGAGATCCTCGACCAAAGCCAGCGCACGCGCCGTTTCGCCCAGCGCCCGGTCGGCTTCGAGAATCAGGCAGCGGTCGACGAGGGCGTCGTCGCTGCTCCAGTGGGGCAGCAGCATATCCCGACCCAGCTCGTGGTTGCCGGAGCGGATCAGCGCCTGCGCCAGCAAGCGGCGGTTCTTCGGTATCGGATCGGCGTGGTACGCCTCCTCCAGCCTGACGATCTCCGCGACCGAGAAGGTCGCCGGCGCCAGCACTTCCGAGGGGTAGTCGGGCAGACTCCGGGATCGGTCCATACTGGCATGGGCGAGCAACAACGCCGTGCTCTCCGCATCGACCAGGTATGCCAGCGATGTCTCGCCGGTCGTGGCGAGATGCTCCTCGCCGGCGCCGGCCAGGCGCTGCTGCACCCCTTCGGCACGTCGCAACATCGCGGCGACCTGGAGATTCTGAGGCGCCAGCGCAGCCGCCCGCTCGAGATCGGCGACCGCGTCGTCGATCCGGCCTTCCTGGAAGTTGAGCAGACCACGATTGAGCCAGCCGCCCGGCGCCGTCGCATCGATATCGAGCGCCCGGTCGAGGGAGGTCCGGCCGGCAGCCAGATCGCCAGCGCCGATCTGAGCCACCGCCCGCGTCCGCCAGGCGAGGGCCAGCTGCGGATCGAGCTCGGTGGCCCGCCGCAGGTAGTCGAGACCACCGCGCGGATTGTCGAGCTGGATGCGCGTCACACCGGCAATCAGATAGAGCGCCGCCGTCGCGTCACCCTCGGTATCGAGCTTCGCCAGGACCTGCCCCAGGTCGCGATCCGCTTGCCGCAGGTCGTCGTTCAAGAAGTGTATGATGCCGCGCAAGGCCAGGGCGCGATCGGCGTGTTGCGCCGTGCGGCGGCACTCGCCAAGCAGGGTAATGGCCTCACGACCGAGCTGTTGCCGGTGTGGCAGATCGGTGCTCGAATCCATGGCCACGGCCTTGTTCACCGCGTAGGCGAAACGACTCCCGCAGAGATAGAATCGTCCGTAGCCCAGGAAATACGGCAGCCCCTTGGCGGGATTGCCGACGGTGCAGTCCAGGCCGGCGCCGATCTCGTAGACGTAGTACTCCACCAGCGGTCGGGTGGCCAGCGCATACGCGTAATACGTTCGTGCCTGTTGCTTATCACCCGCCAGCTCGAACACGCGTCCGGCGTCGTTCCAGAACCGGGAACCGAAAGCGTAGCAGCGGTCGGCGTTGATTCGCCGCAAGGCGAACAGGGCCTTGTCGTGATCACCCAACCGCGCGAAATTCAGTGCCTGCACCCAGTTCTCGACATAGCTGGAAGGTACCTGTTGCCAGATCCAGCGCTGGTTGCTCGGGTCGAAGAGCAGGCGGGTGACCGGAAGCTGCACCTTGCGGGCGGCCCGGTGGGCATCGGATTGCCGGCCCATACCGGCAAGGGTCAGCGCGTTGAGCAATACGGTCTCCGGCTGGCCCGGCAACAAGGTCGCCGCGCGCCTGAGCCACTCGCGGCTCTTGTCCCAGTGACCTTGATCCCGGTACACCCAGGCATAGTCGAGCGCGATCCGGTGTCGGATCTCGCGATAGTCCTGGTTGGGATACTGCGAGAGCGCGTCGACCGCTGCATCGAGTGCGGCCAGACATCGATCCTGATCACCAAGCAGCCCCGCGAAATACGAGAGCAGATGCCAGTTCCAGGGATTGGCGGGATCGAGGCCCGTCGCATTGATCAACGCGTGCAAGCAGGCCAGCACTGTCTTGACGCCGCTGATGGTAGCGAGCTGCGGAATTCGTCCCTCAGCCTGTTCCAGACGGTAGTTGCGAATGAGCAGCGCGAAGCGGCTGACCCGAACGGCCGCTCGTCGCGCCTCGCGACGCCGCGCTGCCTGCTCATCGGGCGAGAGCGCCAAAAAAGAATCCAGATCGAGTGCCGTATAGGGGGCGTCGAAGGCGATCTCCCGCTCGTAGATCGCCGCCTGGTCGTCCGGACGATGGAGGCCGAGAATGCCCGGCACACTGGTGTGGTCACGATAGAAATCCGCGTCCCAGTGCATGAACTCGGATACCAGGACATCCGGTTCGGGCAAGCTGAGCGACGGCTGTTCGCTCGCCGACGTTCGATCGACGGCGACTACCAGCAATAACAGCAACAGGGCGACCGCTGCACGGTGGGCGACAAAAGGCAGTCGTGTCGACATGGGAATCCTCCCCGCGGGCGTGGGGCCCGAGACATCCGAGATATCCAAGACATCCGAGACAATCGTGTTCACTGGCCCTGATCGCGGTAGAGTCGCGTGGGATCGCACCACCACCCCCGTGGCCGAACCCGTGTCAACTGTGCCACGCTGGCGGCTTCCGTTCAAGGACATCCGCGCCCGGAGGCTCCGGTCGCGAGATTCGCGGATCACCGCGGCCCCGCTACACCGTCAGCGGGCGAGCACCCACGGCACGGTCCAGGCTGCGCCGACCGTGTCTTGCCAAGTACGGGGCACAGGCGCTACCGTAGCTCCACTGCACCACAGTGACCGATACGGCGCAAGACGCACGTGTCGAACCACCGTCGGGTACCGGCGTCGGGATACAGAAACCGGGAGCGAATGAGACCATGGATCCAAGCTTGTTGATCCTGGCGGCCGGCGTAGGCAGCCGATACGGCGGCCTGAAACAGCTCGATCCGGTTGGTCCGAACGGTGAAACGGTTCTGGAGTACGCTGTCTTCGACGCCCGGCGCGCAGGATTCGCCGAGGTGGTCCTCGTCATACGACCGGAAACCGAAGCGGCGTTTGTCGCCGCCCTGGCCTCGCGTCTGCCCGCATCGGTGCGGGTGCGCTACGTTCACCAGCGTCTGGATGATCTGCCGGCGGATTGCGTACCGCCCGGCGCACGGTCTCGGCCCTGGGGAACCGGTCACGCCGTACTGGCTGCCCGCCAGTTGCTCAATTGTCCCTTCGCGGTGATCAATGCCGACGATTTCTACGGCGCCGAAGCCTTTGCGTCACTGGCGGCCTTCTGCCGCGAGCAGCCGGACGCAACCGGATCCGGCGCGATACCGACCTTCGCCATGATCGGCTACCGGCTCGGCGACACGCTGGCCGCCACAGGTCCGGTCTCGCGCGCCCTTTGCCGGTGCGACGACACGGGCTTTCTGACCGCAATCGAGGAGATACCGGCTATCGCCGCCCGCGCCGGCCACGGCGTGTACCGGGACGAAACGGGTCGCGAACGGACCGTCCCCGACCGGCAACTCGTGTCCATGAACATCTGGGGATTCACCCCGGAGGTCTTTCCCCTGCTCGAAGCGGCGTTCGTTGCCTTCTTGCAACGGGCGAAAGCCACCGACGACCAGGAGTTCTACCTGCCGCTCTTCGTGCAGACGGCCTGCGACCGGGGCGACCTGCGTGTCCGTGTGCTGCCCGGCGCCGGACGCTGGTTCGGCATCACGCACCGCCAGGATCGTCGCCGCGTGGTCGACGCCTTGGCCGACCTGGCGACGCGCGGCGAATACCCGCAACCGCTCTGGTCATGAGCCGCGACCCGATCCGGGGCCGCGGCTCAGGCCGTACTGCTCAGGGAGTCGTCGCCGACACGTTGTCGATATAGAAGGTTCCCGGGCCATCGTTCCATGAAGCGAAGCTCAGATGGGTCAGCGTATCCAGCGCCTTGCCCTTGTAGTAGAAGGCTTCGACCTCGTAGGCGTCCACGACGCCGGCAACCGAGACCGTGTACACCGCATCGGGTACGTTGACCGCCAGGGTGATCGTGTGCCAGGTCTCGAGCGACAGGTCGAAGGCGACGTAGGTCTTGTCCGCCCACTTAGACGATCCTTCACGGACGAACAGATTGACCTTGCCCTCTTCCTCTGAGTTCTCGAAGCCCAGGAACGCGAAGCGCTCCTTGCCCGTCGAGCTGGGCCCACCCTTCTTGTCCCTGATGCCGCCGATGAAACAGAAAGCCGAACGGTCGTACTCGAACATTACGTCTCTGACGAAGATATCGTACTGGACCGTGAAATTCCCCGTCTGCGGCGCGGCGAACTTCTGGGTGAAATAGGTGTTGAAGTCGAGACTGCCCTTGATCATGGCCTTCTGGGTGGCGTTCCCACCGATCTTCTTCTTGCTCAGCTTCAAGAGATTCCTGCCTTCACCATCCTTGCGGCTCTCGTACCAGTCCTGTCCCTTGTTGTCGACGCGAAGCTGCTTGCCGTTCTTGGTCGCCTCGAAGTCGCCGTTGATGATCAGTTCGGTGGCCAACGCTGCTCCGGCGCCAAAGACCACCAGCAACAACGTGCCGTACACGAGTGAATATTGCGTACCTTTCGTCATCCGCATCTGTTCCTCCTGGTTGCGCGCCCGGCCCACTCTCGCGTGGCCGTGAAAGCTCCGGACAGGCGTACACCGGAACGCGTGATCTGTTCCGGTTAGTCCATTGCCGACTTGGTCGACGAGCGTGACGTCGACAGCCAATTCTATCACGCTGACCGACGCTCGATCACCGGCTTTTTTCGCCCGTGCCGACGCCGGCGGCGGTCCCGGCCAGTATCCGTCGCATCAGTACCGCCAATGCAGCGCCCGATACCGTGAACAGGACCAGGCAAAGAGTCCCCTGCAGCGAATTGCCGTAGATGAATGCGCCAGCGCCGAACAGCGCGCTGTACACGACCGTGCAGCCGAGCACCCAGCCCAGCAGCGCCTGGGCCAGGCTGTCTGGCGATGCGGTCACGCCGGTCTGCCGCCGGATGCCGTTCCAGCCCGGGCCAGCCGGGCGCACCAGCGCGTAGAACGCACACAGCGTCCGCTCGCTCGCCGGCGGGGTCATCACGGTGACCGCCACCCAGACCAGCGTGGTCAGCACCACCGTTCCCAGCAGCGAGACGTGCCCGGCGATCTGCCAGCCGCCGCCGGCCGCCGTGCGTAGCCAGCCCCAGTCGAGCAACGTGCTGCCAAGTGCTCCCAGCTCGGTGGCGCCGCCCAGCGTGGTATTGGCGATCAGCACCGCGGTGGTCGCCAGGAAGGCGCTGACCATGGCGCTGATCTCGCTCCAGGCATTGATGCGCCACCAGAACCAGCGCAACAGGTAGATCAGACCGGTCCCCGCCCCGAACGAAAGCAACAGGTGAAACGCCTCGCCGGCGGTATCGAGCAGGAAGGTCAGTGCGCCGGCGACCAACATCAGGCCGGCGGTCGCCAGGCGCGAGACCAGCACGTAGTGTTTCTCGGTCGCGGCGTCGTTGATGAAACGGCGGTAGAAATCGTGTACCAGGTACGACGCCCCCCAGTTCAGATGCGTCGACATGGTCGATACGTAGGCCGAGATCAGCGAGGCCATCAGCAAGCCGAGCAGGCCGTGCGGCAGCAGCGTCAGCATGGCCGGATACGCGATGTCGTTGCCGAGCAGCTGGGCGTCGACGCCCGGCAAGGCGGTCTTGATGTCGGCAAGGTCGGGAAAGACCAGGATCGAACACAGGGCAACGATGATCCACGGCCAGGGCCGAAGGGCGTAGTGCGCGATGTTGAACCACAGGGTCGCGCCCTGGGCGTGCGACTCGTTGCGCGCGGCCAGAATCCGCTGGGCGATGTAGCTGCCGCCGCCCGGCTCGGCGCCCGGATACCAGACGGACCACCACTGTACCGTCAGCGGAATGATCAGCACGGTCACGGTCAGCTCCCAGTTGCCGAAATCGGGCAACAGACTCAGGGTTCCCGGATCGATCTTTTCCAGCAGGCCGGAAAGCCCGCCGACCTCTGGCGCCCGCAGCGAATAATACGCCGCCGCAAAGACACCGACCATGGCGATGCCGAACTGGATCACGTCCGCCGCCAGCACGCCCCACAGACCCGACAGGGCCGAAAAGCCGATACACAGGCCGCCGCAGATCAGCACCGTGGTCAACCGGTCCCAACCGAGCATCACATTGGCGATCTTGACCGCCGCCAGCGTGACCATCGCCATGATGAAGCCGTTGTACAGCAGCCCCAGGTAGATGGATCGGAATCCGCGGACGAAGGCGGCCGGACGTCCCGAGTAGCGTAACTCGTAGAATTCGAGGTCGGTCAGGATACCCGAGCGCCGCCACAGGCGGGAGTAGAAGAAAACCGTCGCCATGCCCGTCAGCAGGAACGCCCACCAGGACCAGTTCTGCGCTACTCCGCCCCCGCGCACGAAATCGGTCACCAGATTCGGCGTGTCGGTGCTGAAGGTGGTGGCGACCATCGAGGTACCGATCAGCCACCAGGGAGCGGCACGACCCGACGCGAAGAACTCCGCCGTACCCCGCCCGCCGCGTCGCGCCAGCCTCAGGGCGGGAACGAAGGCGATCGCCAGGCTGCCCGTGATCACGAGCCAATCCAGGGTGTTCAATTGCATGGTTAACTCCGAGCCCGTGCGCGTGCGTCCAGGTGGTCGCCTGACGTGGCGGACAACTTCCGGGTTATACAGCCATCGCGGTGCCAGCACAACGCCAATATCGTCCCCTTGTGCCGCTCGGTCCCGAACGCGGCCGCGGGAACGGCCAGTTCCCCGATACGAGATGCGACGGGACCTCCGCACCGCACACTTCGTTCTCCATCTCGGGTGCGCGATTCAGTTGCCAACTCTCCGGGACCGTTTGCGCGACCGGTTGACGACGGAATTACTAAAAAAAACTTTCCAGGCGTTCGGTCAGGGGCGATCCGGCGTTTTTTCGACGTAACCGATACTTCAACGACAATCGAAACGGTGTACATATCTCTTGATACTGCAAAACATGACGTAAATCGCACTTACGCGTCGTCCAGACGCGACAGGCAGCCGCCAACGCACCGGCAGAGGCTCGCCGCTCACGGCGGAACGCATGGCTGCAACGGTTTGCTGTATCCAGCGCCGAAGTTAACGAATACGAGTAAAAAAAATACTCAATTGAATGTCGACAATCAGAAATGGCACGAAGAGTGGCGGCAATTCGCGCCGACCGCTCACGTCCGTGGGTTGCGCACGACGTTCGAAACGTGCCGGTGGGTGAATGCTGCACAATCGGTCAATCTGGTGATATCACGAAACATAAAATACCTGACGCGGCCGTCGGCAACACTCAGAAACGCGATTCACGGAGTTCAGGGCGAGTGTTTTACCCTACTATCCAGCACGATAGCGCCCGAAAAGAGATTAACGATAAAAAGAAAATTGCAACTCGATAACTGTTCCGGTACAATCACGGCGCTCAAACCAGAAGGAAAGTTGCAGCTGCGTCAGACGTGGCTTCTCCTATCAATCTACCGGATGATAGATCGCTTTCCCGCGGCGCGAGCAAAGTGTCAGCACACGATACTAGCTTTGGGAGATGGCTTTGAATTTTGTGGCGAGCATTAGGTTTCCCCTAAAACACACAATGGAGGAGAATACCATGAAACGTATGTTGATGGTGCTTCTGGCTATCATCGTCGCGGCCCCGGCGCTCGGCGCCTGCCCGCACGAGATAGGTCTGTTCTCAACGTACGACGACACGATGGATCCCGGCCGGGCCAGCGAAGCCTGGTGTGCCGGTGCATGGTTCGATGTCGGTAACGAGCTGAACACGCAGTCCTGGGACGGCGGAGCGCTCGGCGACCAGTGGAAGGTCTTCGGCATGGCGATCAACGCCTCCGGAGCGGTCCTGGTCGAAAGCAACGTCGACGAGAACGGCACCGGTGAAGAACACTGGGTGGTCGATTACGACGGCGGCGAGTTCTGGTTCTCCAAAGACCACACCTGGGGCGACGGCATCAGCGACCTCTACGGTACTGTGGGTATGTACCATGTGGCCGCCACGGTGTCGTACGTTCAGGGCAACCTCGTCGGACAGACGGCCAACATTTCCTGGAACGGTACGTTCAGTGCCTGTCCCGAGGACAACGACTGTGTCGTCGAGTTCGCTATCGCGAATTCCATGTTGGTCTGGCGCAGTGATATGGGCCTGCCCGAGCCGGTCGATTACCCCGGCATGCTCTGTGGCAGCGAAGGTCATGGCGAGCTGCACGATCAGTGCTGCATTACCATGATGCTCAATTGCACGACCGCCACCGAGACGATCGACTGGAGCTCGCTCAAGGCGAACTACCGGTAGTCGCTACCGGCAATAGAGATAATGGACAAGGGCCAGCCCCGCGGGTTGGCCCTTGTCTGTTTTTCATGCCGGTGAGCCGAAGTCGATCCAGGTAGGCTTGTCGGTTATTCCCGGCGCAATGCCTCGATCGGATCGAGCCGGGCGGCACGGTTCGCCGGATAGATGCCGAAGAAGACGCCGATGGCCACAGAGAAGAGGACTGCGCCGAGGGTCATGGGTACCGAGAAGCCAAAGGGGAACTCCAGGACCTTGGTGGCGCCCCACGAGAGCAGGTATCCCAGGCCGATTCCCAGCACGCCACCGATGCCGGTCAAGGTGCCGGCTTCGATCAGCACCTGGAACAGCACATCCTGGCGCCGCGCGCCGACAGCCATGCGCACACCGATCTCCCGCGTGCGCTCGGTCACGGAGATCAACATGATGTTCATCACACCGATGCCGCCGACCATCAAACCGATCGACGAGAGGATGACCAGGATCACGGCGATGCCGCCGGTCAGCTTGTCGATCATCTCACCGTAGGTCTCCGAGGGTACGATGTCGAAATCGTTGGGCTCGCTGGGCCGCAGCCGCCGCGCCTGGCGGAGCGCCCCGGTCACGTCGGACATGACCACTTCTGTCTCGTGGCCCTCGGCCACGGTGACCGACAGCACGCGGTCCTCGAAGCCCTCGACCAGAAAATCCTTCTCGAAGCTGGTCCAGGGCACCACGACGTAGCCATCGCCGAGTTGCCCGATGATCGATTTGCGTTCGGCCATGGTGCCAATCACCCGGTAGGGCTGACCGTAGATACGAACGGTCTTGCCGATCGGATCGCGGCGCGGAAACAGATCCTTGCGCGGGCCGTACCCGAGGACGCATACCCGCGCGCGTCCCACCACGTCGGCTGCCGTGAAGAAGTGACCTTCGTCGAACTGCAGCGAGTACATGTAGGGGAAGGTTTCCATGGTGCCGACGATCTGCACGAAATTGGTCCGTTCCTCGCCGTAGTGCAGCACCGTGCCGCTGTTGTTCTGCACGTTGTAGTCGACGAACTCCACGCCTTCGACCGCGGCGAGATAGCCGATGCAGTCGGGCATGAATTGCTCGCGGCGCAGCTTTTCCTCGATGTCCTCGCCGCCGAGCCCGGTGTAGCGCGCGATATAGAGATAAGGGCGGCTGGCCGATACGATGTCGTTCCGGATTCGATTGCTCAGGCCGCCCACGATGGAGATGATCCCGATCAGGGTCGCCACGCCGATGGCCACGCCGACGATCAGCAGGAAACTGCGCATGCGATGCCCGGCGATGACCTGCCCGGCCTGGCGGACGCCCTCGCCGTACTTGACCCGGGGTAAGCGCTTGCCGGCACCGGTAGTCCTGGCGCGCTCATTCATGACGCAGGGCCTCCACGGGATCGAGACCGGCCGCTTTCCATGCCGGATAGGTACCGAATACGGCACCGATGACGAAGGTCACCGCCAGACCAAGCACGATCGACCAGCCTGCGATGGCGAAGGGCAGCGGAGAAAGCAGCGAGATCAGACCCGCCAGGGCCAGCCCGATGGCGATACCGAGGAAGCCGCCGACGACCGACAGGGTGATCGCCTCGACGACGAACTGCCACAGAATCGCCCGGCGCGTCGCCCCGAGCGCTTTGCGCACGCCCACCTCGCGCGTCCGTTCGGTCACCGAAACGAGCATGATGTTCATCAGCACGATGCCGCCGACGATCAGACTGATACCCACCAGCGGCACCAGCGCACCGTAGATCGCCGTGCTGATACCGCCCCAGATGTTCAGGAGCTGGTCCGCGGTCTTGATCGCGAAATCGTTCTTCTCGAGGGGCCTCAACCGGTGTCGCATGCGCATCAGGAACGCCGCTTCCTCCTTGGCGTCCGTAAACTGGGTCAGATCGCTGGCCGCCACCTTGATATCCACCGACTGGCCCGAGCCGAAGACCTTCTGGTAGGCCGTGATGGGTACGACCAGAAACTGGTTGCGGTTGGCGCCCAGCACCGTGCCGCGGTCCTCGACCAGCCCCACGACCCGGAAATGCCGGCTGCCGAGCTTGAACTCCCGGCCGATGGCATCCCGGTGCTTGGGAAAGAGATCCCGGGCGATCTCGTGGCCGATCACCGCCACCTGGGCACTACCGAGCACGTCGAGGCGTGTCAGGTGTCGGCCCGCGTCCAGCGGCATGTCCTCGAGCAACGGGTAGTTCTCGGTCCGGCCCATGACGCGTGCGCCACGGTACGAGGCGCCGGCGGCACGCAGGTTCGCTTGCGTGTCCAGGGTAGCGCCGACGATGTCGGCCCGGGTCAGACGCGCCGCCAGATAGTCGCGATCGTCAAGGGTCAGATCGGGGTTGTTCAGCGATTCCAGGAAGGCGTCGAAATCGGTGAGAAACTGGATCTCGTCCACCCGGCTGATGGTGAAAACGTCGGTGCCCTCCTCGAGCACGACCTGCCGGGCGTAGCGGTCCGCGCCGTAGATGAGCGACACCACGGCGATGACCGACATGGTGCCGACGATATTGCCGAGCAAAGTAAGGAAGGTGCGCAGCCGGTGGGAGCGCAGGTTCTCCAGGGCTATCAGCATGCCTTCGAGCAGGTTCATATCAGGAATCCCCGCCGCGGTCCTTCTTCTCGACCTCCTTGACGAACGTCCCCTCCCGCAGATCGCGCAACACGCGGAACGGTCCGCCGACCAGCCGCTGCTCTGCTTCGAGACCTTCGAGGACCTCGAAGTGGTCTTCGCCGGCGATGCCGAGCTTCACCGGGCGGAAGGTCGCGAAACCATCCACGATCACGAAGACGCCCTCGGTCTCTTTCCGTTCGACCTCGGCCGTCTCGGAAGTCGGATTACCGGTCGGATCGGTGACCGGATCAGCGGAATGCCGCGCCAGCGTGGTGTCGCCGTTGTCGACGGTAGTCGTATCACCTGCGTCAGCGGCTTCGCTGTCGTGCCGCCAACCGAGCGCGTCGCGCTGCTGCTTGCCCCGGCGGCCCGAGTAGACCTTCCGGTCTAGCCCCGTCAGCGGAAAGCGGCGAACGGTGACTGCCCCCAGAGGCACAGCGAGTGCGTCCTGACGCTCGGCGACGGTGACGTCGGCCTTCGCCGACAGACCCGGCCGGATATTTTCGATCATGTCGGCGAGGGTGACCTTGACCTCGAAGTCCACCGCTTGCTGGTTGGCGCCGGTGTTGCTGAACAAGGGGCTGTTGCCGATCTCGGTTACCGTGCCGGCGTACTCGCGGTCGGGGAAGGCGTCGATCTCGACCTTGACCGGCTGGCCCAGCGCCATCTTGACCACCTCGGTCTCGTCGACCCGCACCCAGGCTTCCATGGTCGTCAGATCGGCAATGGTCAGCAGCACCGTCCCCGGATTGTTCAAGGTGCCCATGATGGCGTTCTCGCCCTGCTCCACGTTGAGGCGGGTGATCACACCTGACATGGGTGCGGTCATGGTCACCTTGGTCAAGTCGTACTGCGCCTTGTCGAGATTGGCCTGCACCTGCAACAGGCGGCTGCGCGCCGCCTCGACCCGCGCCGCCTCGATCCGGGCGTTGGTTCGCGCCGCGTCGAGCTGCTCCTGCGAGGCGAGTCCCTGTCGATGCAACTCGCTCGCCCGGTCCAGATCCTGCCGGGCTTTTTCCAGGGATGCGTCGGCCAGCCGCAGGTCTGCCTCCCCGGATTCCACGGCCGCTGCCAGCGCCCGGACGGCCGACTCGTATTCGGTGGGATCGATCTCCAGCAGGAAATCGCCGGTCTGTACGGTCTGGCCCTCGACCGCGGCCAACCGCGTGATGGTACCGATAACATTGGCGCTGACATCGACCGAGCGCTGGGGCTGGATCGTCCCCGAGCAGCTCACCGTCGCGGTGAGGTTTTCCCGGGATACAGTCGCCATCTCCACCTCGGCGTCGGCGCGATTGCCACCCCGGAGAATCAAGCCCACCACAACGCCAAGTACCACGACTCCGACGATCACGATTATCAGTTTCTTCACGTAATGCTCCCTACATGAACAGGCGGCCGATGCCGACGCCGGCCGCGGTCAGCAGCAGCCAGGGCATGACTGCCACCGTGATGGCCGTCACTCGACTGAATGCATGCGCTTGCCTGAATCCGATGACGATGACGGCGAGCGCCCACCAGGTCAGAAAATCGCCGAAGGAGACGAGCACCTGATAGATCAACGAGGTCCGTTCTGCGTCCATGGCCAGGGCAGCCAGGCCCAGATTGGTGCCCATGACGGTCTGTTGCAGGAAGATCAGCGGCAGGCGCAGCACCAACACCAGCACCGAAGGGATGAGCATCGCCCAGAAGACGACCCCGAGTGTCTGTTTGAAGGTGCCGGCTCCCCCGGCCAGCTTGGCGAACAGAGCCAATACCGCCGCTAGGATGAAGTTGTAGATCCAGATGCCTGCGCCGGCGCTGACCCCGTCGATGAGCCGCTTGACCGGCGAAGGAGCCAACGAATCCTCGTATTGTTGCTGCCACTGGTCAGCCGGCATCATCTGGCCGATCTTGGTTTCGCGCACCATCTCGAGACCCTCCGGCCCCGAGATGTGGGTGGTCAGCGCCGTGAACACGACCATTGCCGCAAAAAGGAAGGAGTAGACTGGCGAGGGGCCAGCGCGGTTTCGCCGCGATCCACGCCATGGCCACCGACGGCTTCAGGAACACCGCCAGGAACCGGTTGCCCAGGTTGTCGCCGGTCGATGCCGCCGGTTCTGAAGACGGAGTCTCGTCCGGAAATTCTTCCATTTTCGCCCTCCCTGTCTGATCCGGATTGTGCCCACACACACGCCCAGAATCGCAGTCTAGATGGTGCTGCCCATCTTGACAAGAAGCCACTGCCGTTCTACATTGGCGCGTGCCCACGAGCAACATTGCTCAGGTGCCCGTCATGGAATCGCTGGTGGCGGCTTAGCTCAGCTGGTTAGAGCATCGGAATCATAATCCGAGTGTCCGGGGTTCGAGTCCCTGAGCCGCTACCATTCTATTTCCCGGCGACTCGGCCGATTATTCCCGAACATTGTAACATCGACCGAGTTCTCGCCGAGGCCGGGAGGCGTTGTGAACGACCTGCCCTTCATGGAGCAAAGCGTGCAGCGGATCGACGAGCTGGTCGGGGAACTGGCCGGACCGCGCGGTGGTCTGCTGGTCGCGCTGTCCGGAGGCCCGGATTCGGTGGCCTTGCTGTTCGCGGCGCAGGCCTGGGCACAACGAGCGGGGCGGCCGCTCGCCGCCGCCCACCTGAACCACCGTTTGCGCGGCCCGGATGCCGACGGTGATGAACAGTTCTGCCGCGACCTGTGCCGTGATCGGAACATCGAGCTACACGTGGAGCGCCGCGATCCACGCGCCAGCGCCCGTCGGCGCGGCATGGGCCTGGAAGAAGCCGGCCGAGCCCTGCGCCGGCGTTTTCTCCACGACCTGCTCGACGGGCAGGACGAATTCGCTTGCGCCGCCACGGGTCATCATCTCGATGATCAGACCGAAACGGTGATCATGCGGCTCTTCCGGGGAACCGGCCTGGATGGGCTGCGCGGAATCCGGCCGCGCGCCGGCCGCATCATCCACCCGCTGCTGGAACGCACGCGGAAGGAAATCATCGCCTTTCTCGAAGCGGTCGACCAGCCCTACCGCATCGACGGCACCAACGTGACCGCCGATGCCGTACGGTCGCGCGTCCGTCGCGAGCTGGTGCCACTGGCCAAGGACATCTTTGGCAGCGGTTGCGCGAGCAACCCCGCGCGCCTGGCGAAACTGGTGCACACCGACCTCGCCTGCCTCGACGGGCTGACCCGGCAGGCGTTGCGGCGCGTCGTTGCAGAAGAACGAGACGGCGAACCGGCCAGCCTGCTGGTCGAGCCGCTGGGCGAGCTGGACCGCGCCCTGGCGCGGCGCGTGGTCCGGACCTTTCTGGCCGAGCAGTACGATCTGCACAAGAACCTGGAGCTCATTCACGTCGATACGCTTCTGGATTGGCTCGCCCGCAGCGCCTCGGGCGCCAGCCAGGACCTGCCCGGCGGCTGGCGCGCGGTCCGGCAGTTCGATCGCCTGCGCTTGCTACCGCGTGAAAACGATATTCCTCTGGTGGCAAGCGTGGAAAAATACCGTATCGTGGTGCAAGCATCCGGATCGACGGAATTATTCGGCACGCCACCGGGTACAACGCCCGGCCCGCGGCGCTTGCCCGACGGCTGGCAACTGATCTGTCCTGCCGGAACCTTGTCGGGGCGGGTGCGTCTGCGTAACTGGAAGGCCGGCGACCGGATCGAGCAATTCGGACTTGGCGGGCACAAGAAATTGAGCGACCTTCTGCAACAGCACCGCATCGATAGCGTGGACCGGCCCGGCGTTCTGGTGGTCGAGGACGACGACGGTATTCTCTGGGTGGTCGGGATCGCCCAGGCGGAACGCACGCGGATATTGCCGACAACGGGATCGACGGTTACTATCTCGGTAATTCGAAGGAGCGAGTTCGCCGGGATCGATGACATCGTGGGCGACGAGTAGTGATTGCCGCGCGTGCCGCTCGGCAGGAAAGGAACTGCACTCGATGAATCAGAAGCCGAACAACCAGCCGCCGCGCGGCCCCAAGCGCCCGTCTCCCGGCTCCGGCAAAAAGTCTCCCTTCCCGGGCAAGACCGCCGGCTTCTGGGTCCTGCTGGCCCTGCTGGTGTTCGTGGCTTTCCAGATGATGTACATCGATCGACGATCGATTCAGGAGATCACCTACTCCGCCTTCGTCGAGCAGGTCGAAAACGGCAACATCGGTTCGCTGACCAAGACGGGCCTCGAGGTCAGCGGCGACTTTATCGAGCGCACACCCATCACCCTCGAGAACGGCACGGTTGTGCAGGTGGAACGCTTCAAGCTCGTCCTGCTCGCCGATCGCGAAGATTTCGCCGAGTGGATCGCCCAGCACAACCCGAACGCCCGCTTGCAGGGCGAACTGCAGAAGATCAACTGGTTCACCCATATCTTGACCTACTACCTGCCCTTCCTGCTCATCCTCGGCCTGTGGATCTTCTTCCTGCGTCAGATGCAGGGCGGCGGCAACAAGGCCTTCAGCTTCGGCAAGAGCAAGGCCAAGATGTTCAACATGGACAA
>CAYLIV010000035.1:0-41217 GCA_964384055.1 uncultured Fibrobacteraceae bacterium | reverse complement strand
GCCATACGAGATTGCCTCGATGTCTCATGAAGATTACTACTACCAGGTTCCGGACATCGCCTACGGGTACGGCGGCGTCGTGCATGTGGCCTGGTATCTGCGGGTGGCGGGCGCCAGCAGCGGTGCCATCCGCTACCGGCGGGCGTTGAACTACGCCGGCGGCGGCGAATCGAGCTGGGATCCGATCCAGGTGCTGACCTCGATCAGTGACGATTTCAACGACCACAGACCGCTGGTTGCCGCCTCGCTGACTGCGGACGACGTGGGCATCTACTTCCGGCGCGGGATAGACTATCAGCACATCGACCCGGCGTTTCTCGCCTCGAGCGACCGAGGTGCGACCTTCGACGTCTACGCCGTCGTCACCGACGGTATCATGCGCCCGTACGACCTGCTGTGGCGACCGACGACCAACACCTGGATCGCCGTCGGCGAGGACGTCTACGATCCGGACAACTTCGAGGCCACCGCGACCCACAGCGCACCGGTCGCCTCGCCGTCGAGCTGGACGCCGGTCCAGATGTTCGCCGACTACAACTACCACATCGGCAACACGAATCCGCACAATGGCGCACTCGACCCGAGCCGCGACTACCAGCTCGCGGTGTGCTGGGCCGATTGGCCGACCGACGAGAAGATCCTGTTCGACGCCGAATGGCGCGCCGAGCCCGGCTATCCCGACACGGATCCGGGCTTCCCGATCTCGCTCGACGACATGCCGCGCAGCGAACCCGCGGTAGTCGACATCGACGCCGACGGCGACCTCGAGATCGTCTTCTCGGACGTCAACGGCTATGTCCATATCTACCATCACGACGGCACGACAGCAGACGGTTGGCCGGTCGAGGTGGACTTCGAGGTCTCGCGCAGCCCGGTGGCGGTCGGCGATCTGAACGGCGACGAGTATCCGGAGATCGTGGTCGGCAACAACGGCGGCCTGGTGTTCTGCTACGACCACGAGGGACACCTGATGCCCGGCTGGCCGGCCAGCACGACCGAGTCGGAACCGGTCTTCGTCTCGATCGGGTACCTGGGCGGGCCGTACCGGCACCTGGTCGTGGCCGGGGCCGGCGAGACGGTCGAGTATTTCGATTACGCCGGTCGCGCAGCGAGCGAACTGATACCGTCGAGCCTGCCGGGCGGTGAGGAAATCGACGAGATCGTTGCGATCGGCGACGTCACCGGCGACGGTCTCAATGAAGTCGTCGGGAGCTGCGGCGCCTTCCTGCGCGCGCACGATCCGCGCACCGGCACGAGCTGGACGAGCTGGACCGCACCCGCCGAGGTCAGCGACGCCCTGACCCTCGGTGATCTGGACCTGGACGGCCGCGCGGAGATCCTCATCCCGCTGGACAACGGCAAGCTGTACGCCCTCGACTGGCCCGACGGTCTGATGGGTCAGGAGTGGCCTTTCGACTCCGGCACCGGCGCGCCGTTGAGCAGCGCCGCGCTGGCGCAATGCCTGGACAACATGCCCGAGGAGGTCGCGGTCGCCTCGCGCGACCAGACGGTGCACCTGCTGCTGCCGAACGGCCACGAACAGACGTTGTATCCCGTGTACACGACGCCCGGCGCGTGGCTCTACGCCGCCCCGATCATGGGCCGCATCGAGGGCTCGACACCCGACGTGATGGTAGCCGGCCGCGACGGGTTCGCCTGGGCCTGGGACAACATCGGCTATCGTATCGACGGCTGGCCGAAAGGCGTCCTGGATATGGTGAACCACACGGCGGCCATGGGCGATCTGGACCTGGACGGCGACAACGAGATCGTTGTTCTGAGCCTGTCGGAGCTGTACGTGATCGACGTCAACACCGCGCCGGACGACGCGTCGCGCACCTGGGCGATGTACGGCCACGATCCTCGGCGCACCGGGTGTTCGGACTGTCCGGACGACTACATCAATGCCGTGGATGACGAATCGGGTATCACACGCGTGGGGTTTTCGCTGGCCTCGCCCAACCCGTTCCAGGGTTCGGCGACCTTCGCCTTCGACGTGCCGCTGCGCGCGGCCGTGCGCCTGGAGATTTTCGATGTGCGCGGACAGCGCGTGCGGACGGTCATGCGGGCCGAGGTGCCGCTCGGCAGTCACGTCGCCACGTGGGACGGCTGCGACGATGCCGGCCGGCGCATCGCCAGCGGCCAGTACCTGGCGCGGCTGCGCGTGCAGGGACCGGGGCTCGACGGGTCGATGGTGCGCAAGGTGACGGTGCTGCAGTAGTCGGTCCGGCTCGAAAATGCCCCCGAAGAAGAGCGGGTGCAGATATACGCTGCCGCAAGTAGCGAGCGCATGAAAATCGTCGACACGATCCACGTCTACGTGGAGAAAGTCGATGATCTGGTTATGAATCCGGTCAAGTGGTCTTAAGGAGGATCTGCGCCTGGTGCGCGTTGGGCGCTATCAAATGGAGTTCGGAGCCGGCCTGTCTACGAGGCCGGCTCCGTATTTTTCGGATCCTGGTTGGTGCCAACACACGTTGTCGTGATCAGAAAACGACACCGGCAGTGAACGTGAAGTAACGAGAGCCGCCGGCCCTATCGTCGCCTTCGATGCAATGCAGCATCGCCTGGAAATCCCATTGCTCGTTCAGCAGGTATCCGCCGCCGATACTCCAGGCGAAGTTGGTGGCGTTGTCGTCCCGGGAGTACGTGTAGAAGTAGTCGTAATACGCATCGTAGACTTCTACGTCGTAGTTGAAGCGGGAATAGTTCGCACCCAACCCCAGCATGCCGTATCCGCCCGTCGGCGACTGGTACCTTCCGGTGAACAGCGCCTCGGCCATCATCCAGTGTCCGTCACTGTAGAAACCCTCGTTGAGCGAGTGGAAGCTGACGATGTTCGACGCCCCGATGTAGATGTCGCCGCCCGTGGGCCGCATCCAGTTGTAGGCCACGCACGGACCGGTGTTGACGCCGTCGCCGAAGTCGCCAGTCGGCTTGGCCAGACCGAAACTGAACGATCTGATTGGCAAGACCGACGTCTTTCCCTTGTCACTCGTCGCCGGTCCCAGCGACTGCAGCGACCGGTACGTCAACCGCTTTTTCTGCAGGGGCAGACGGTGGCCGAAGAACGAATAGTGGTAGTCCGACAAGGGCACGACCAGTTCCTTGTCGATCACATCCGTGAACTCGCCATTCATCTCGCCCGCCCAGAGAATGTCCCCGTCGGGAGCGCGCTCGATGCGGACGTTCAGGCGGACCAAGGCCTCGCGCTTGACCTTACCCATCGAGTCGGCCTTGCGGTAACGGATGCCGGCTTCGAGGACCCGATAGGAGACCAGGTAGTCGGCCGCGGACAGGTCGGTGTCGAGACACAGCAACTGCTCTGGATCGTGTACGACGAGCGAGTCCAGTACGACCGGGATGCCGTACATGCCATCGGCCTGCTCATGGAACAACCGCGTCAGCAAGTGCGCGTCTCGTTCAAGCGGTACGTATCCGGCCTTCAGGACCAGTTCCACGAGTCCGTCCTCGACCATCGCGATCACCGGATGATCGGTCGTCGTCATCGTTTCCATGGAAACGACGGCGACCGGGGCGCCCTTCGGCACCTTTATGCGCAGCGCCTGCTGCACGTCGATCGTCTCGACCGTCTTCTCCAGCAAGACCTGATGCGAGTCCATGTAGTCGGGCTCGATCGTGGCGCAACCGGTCAGCACGAGCATAGGCAAGGCGACGAGAAGGACCAATATCCGCTTCATGGCTTTCCTCCCCCGGCGAATTCGCGGACCGTCGAGATCTTGTTCACGGTGCTTTGCTGCGTCGCGAAGAAGAAGAACCTGGACGGATCGATCTCCGGCTCCTGTAGCGGCAGCCCGTGCTCGAAGAACGAGTAGTGGTAGTTCTCCATGACCGGCAACTGCTTGCTGGACACCTCGTCGGTGTACAGCCCGTCCAGGTCGCCGGCCCAGACCACTTCGCCGCCAGGGACCTTCGCTATGCGGGCGTTCAGCCGCACGCGGCCCTCGCGCTTGGTCTTGCCCATGCCGTCGCCTTTCTTGTAGACGATCCCGGCTTCCAGAATGCGATAGGAGACCAGGTATTCGGTCGACACTACGTCCGTACCCAACCGCGTCAGCACTTGCGGGTCCTTCACGATGACGGAATCGGGCAGCGTGGGTACGCCGTACTTGCCGTTTGCCTGTTCATGGAAGAGCCGGTTCAGCAGGTGGTGGTCCCGCTCGACCGGCGTGTAGCCGGCCTGGAGGATGTTCACGATCAAACCGTCCTCGATCAGGGCGACCACCGGGTGGTCTGTGGTGATGGCGGACTCGATCGAGACCAGGGCGATTCTGCTCTTGGGAGGCACCACGCCCTTCAACGCGGTCTTGATGTCGACGGCCTTCACCGTCTTCTCCAGCATCACTTGATTGGACTGGTCGTAGTTGACCTCCACCGTGGCGCAACCGACGGCCAGTGCCATGAACAACGCAAGCGACAGCATCGATACTACAGAGCGTACCATGAAGCCTCCTCGAGTGTTGCGGGTTGTTCAGTGGGTGTATATAGATACCAGACGCCGCAACCCTCACTCCGGCGAACTGGTCGCGGCATGCTATACGAACTGACAGGGCGAAGTCAAGAATGATTCCCCGAGGACAGGGGCTCCGCCCCTAACCTTGGTTGCTGACCGACGAGAACTCGTTTCGAGACCCGATCTGGCGCGACCTCGGCTCGTTGACCACAGGCCACCCACCCGTACGCTAGCTCTGCCCGTCAGGCACCGCACGCCGGAACAGGAACATGGTCTGCACCCGCTGCGCCTGGCCGTCGACTTCCAGCAACGGATACGCCAGGAAGTTGATCGGCCCCGACACCGGACCCGGATCGAGAACCAGGTCGCGGCCGCTGGAGAACTCGAACCGGTTGGCCGGGTGGTGGCCAAAAAAGTACATGCTCAGGGCACTGAACTTGTCGGCCTCGCTGATGTCCACGGGCCACCACTTCCCCTCGGCGAAGAATTCGGCCCAGCAATGATAGCCGTCCGTGCCGCCCTCGTGTCGTTCGGAGGGAATCGAGGCGCCGATGGCGAAGCGGGCCGGGATGCCGATCGAGCGCGCCAGGCCGATGAAGTAGGCGTGGTAGTCGGTGCAGTTGCCGTAGAGGGAGTCGCAGGCGAACAGGGCGTCACCCTGGCCCCAGCCCTCACCGAACTTCTTGTAGCTCATCTGATCCATCACGTGATCGTAGAGGGCACGTGCCTTCATCAGGTCACCCTGTCGGTCAGCAACGGCCGCCTCCGCGGTCGCCTTGATGGTGGCGTCCGACGGGACCATCCGCTCGGGCTGCAAGTGCCACGCCGCTGCTTCGGGATCACCGGCGTAGGCGCTCTTCTCCAGGCGAACCACGTCGTAGACGATCTCGATTTCCCGTCCGCTGTCATCGGGAGTCAGTTCCAGCAACAGCACCCGGTTGCCGTGGTCACGGTCGGTCAGGACCTTCTGGACGCCCGGTGCGCTGGTCGATTTCACGGTCACGGTCTGGAAGTCGTCGGAATCGGCGAGGGGAATCCAGCAGCGCGCATTGGTCGACAATTCGGGCAAGGTCGCCCGGTAACGGAACTCGAAGGCGTCCTTGTCTTCCACGACGCCAAGCAACGCGTTCGAGGCGTCGTCCACCGGCGCGCGTACCCAGTGTTCGTCCTCGTTCTGTTCCCAGAGGTAGTACGGCCTGCCGTTGAGCTTGTGGACCGTGGTTTCGGTCACGGTCATCTCACCGGCCTTGCCGGCGAGGAAGAAATCTACATCGTAGAACTGGCCGTCGTCGCTGGCCATGTCCACGCAGGCGAAGTGGCGCTCCGGAGCCAGCGTGGCGAGATACTCCATGTGGACACGTACCAGCTTGAGCTTCAATTCCCGGCCTTCGAAGGTCACCTGGAAGAAACCGCCGCCCTGCGCGACCCGCTCGGCGATGTGCTTCTCGATGCCGGCCTTGATATCGCCGGTCACGATTGGCGAGGTGTCGACATCGGTCGTATCGCAGGATTCAGACACGTCCGGGTCGGCGGACGCCGGCAATGTCAGGCTCATCAAGAGTGCGGTGAGAAGCGTTGCCGTTGCCATATGGGTACGGGTCCGGGCCAGTAGGTGCTGCATCTGTAACTCCTCCGCCTGCCTATGCGGTCGGGTGATGAACGGAGCGACAATCCGTGATTGCCGCTCCGGATTCCGGGCTGGGCACTGTACGGCCGCCTCAGTGCGCCGGATGGTCCTTGGGCTTGTCGGAAGTCGGATGTTCACCCGGCTCGCGTGGCATGATCACCGTATCGATGCCGTGGATCACGCCGTTGGTCGCGGCGATGTCGGCCTTGACAACCATGGCGTCGTCCACCTTCACGCTGCCGTCCTTGACCGCGATCTGAAGATCCTGGCCACTGACGTTGGTGGCCTTCATGGTTTTCACGTCCGCCGCCATGATGGTACCGGGCACCACATGACAGGCGAGGATGCCGGCCAGCTTCGCCTTGTTCGCCGGCTTGAGCAGCTCGTCCACCGTACCCTTGGGCAGCTTCGCGAAAGCCTCGTCGGTGGGTGCAAAAACCGTGACCGGCCCCTTGCCCTGGAATTTCTCAACCAGGTCGGCGGCCTCGATGGCGGCGAGAAAGGTCTTGAAGCAGCCGGCGCCGCCCGCGACCACGACGATATCGCCCGCAGCGGTCGGGTGCTCGGCTGTTGTGGGATGCTCGGCACACGCCGGGTGTTCCGTCTTTTTCGGATGCTCCGATTTCGAGGGGTGATCCGTCGCCCGAGATACATCGAAGGTGACCGCCGAGAAAACCAGCGCGACAAGCGCAAGGATACTGATGGTTTTCATTCTTCCCTCCAGAGAGTTGATGCTGAGTGGGCGCGACGTGCAGTGCCGGTCAGCCCGCGCTCAAGGCCGAGATCATGTACTGATGTTCGTCCGTGGACCTCAGTGTAATGTCATCAGACGAATATCGCCACGATTTCACAGCAAATCCATTATGGAATTGCCCGTCTTGTTTCGACACCTCGAATGTACTACGGAGACGTAGCCGGAACGTGTCGAGACGAATGGTCCCGCAGGCGTTTGAACCGCGAGTTCACGCGGAAGAACACCGGCCCCACTGACGAAATCGTCGGCAGGGTGACGAAAGTAAACCCCCATCTCTCCATCGATTACTGTTAAACTTGTTTGACCGACGGCGATCGATTCGTTTGATATATAGGTGTCGCCGAGAACGACCACCGTCCGGTCCGAGGGGAGAACCGTACGGGTGATCCGGCATTTCTTCTCCTCAGTCTTCACGTAGAAATCGACTCGAGCGCCTGGGATTTCTTTCTCCAGCGACGAGACAGCGAGTCCATGTCCTTTTTTTGCAGCGGGAGCACGTCATGAAAGTAGTTCGAATTACCCCCCTGTTCGTTTTGTTCGGAATCTTGCTCGCAGGCGGCAGCCTGGTCTGGTCCTACGAGCCGGCGGTCCAGAACGAGATGCTGGAAATACCCCTGGCCACCAGGGCGCCCGAGACGGCGCGCGACACCCAGGCCAGCCGGAACATCACCGATGCCATCGCGGCACAGTACGGGGGAAAATGGCGTGTGCACTCCTGGAACACCATGGCCGGCAGCCCACACTACGTCCATGGCAGCGGTTCACGTCTGGCGAGCCAGGTTACCGGCGCCGCGCAGCTGGAGCAGCTCGCGCGACAGGTGATCGCCGACAATTTCACGGTTTTCCGGGCGCAACAGGACGAGCTGGTGCTGTCAGCGACACCACATGCCAAGGAACGCTGGGTCGCCCATTTCCAGCAGCAGTACCGCGGCGTCGATGTCTGGCAGGGCCGAGTTCTGGTATCGGTCGCGGACGATGGCCGCCTGTTGCTGCTCGGCTCTGATTTCTACGCGGATATCGAACTCGACGTGCAGCCGACCCTGTCGCCGGCCGGTGCCAAGGCGATTGCCCAGGCCGACCTGCCGTTCGACTTCGCGACCGACCGCGTCGAGGAGGAAACCGAACTGCTGATCCTGCCTGTGCTCGGCAGCGAAACCAGCGTCGATTACCATCTCGTGTACAGGGTGCGCGTGCATACCGGTGACCCGTACGGTATCTGGGTCAGCCACGTCGACGCCCACGACGGCGAGATCATCTGGCGCTACAACGATGTCCATTTCGACTTCGCCGGCACCGCCTCCGCCGATGTCCAGCCGAACACCTATTGCGACGGTCGCAGCTGGGAACCGGCGCGTTATCTGCGACTGGATGTGGCCGGCAACATCGTGAACGTCGATGTCGACGGCAACTGGAACGCGCCCGGCTCAGGCTCGGCGGCGATTACATCGACCATGACCAGCCCGTATGTCAATGTGATAAACCAGAACGGCCCCGATGCCTACTTCTCCGACACGGTGTACGAAGGGACGCCGCTGGACGTTATCTGGGAGGAAGGCAATTCGCGTCAGGACGAACGTGATGTGTTCGACGGGATCAACGACATCCACGAGTACTTCGAGATGCTGGCGCCAGAATTCGCCTATCCGAATGCGCAGATCCAGGCCTTCGTCAACCGAACCGACGGCTACTGTCCCGGCAATGCCTGGTGGAACGGCACGATCAACTTCTGCGCCGCCGGCGGCAACTACGCGAATACCGGCGAGATCCAGGGTGTGGTGTACCACGAATTCGGCCACGGCGTTCAGGATGCGATCCTCGGCTGGCAGGGAGACGAGGGGCTCGGCGAAGGCAATTCCGATATTCTCGCCGCGATCTTCACCCAGGACCCCATCGTCGGTCGCGGTTTCTACGCCGGCGACTGCATAAACGGTATTCGCAATGCCGACAACTATCTGATCTATCCTGACGACGTTATCGGTCACGGCGTTCACTACGCCGGTCAGGTCATACTCGGTTTCCACTGGCGCGCCATGATCGCTCTGCAGGGGCTTTACGGTCTGGAAGGCGGCCGGGATACGATGGCCGACGCCTGGCACTACGGTCGTGTGTTGCTGCAACCGACGACCCAGCCCGATCAGGTGTATGCCACCTTCTTCGCGGACGACGACGACGGCGATCTCGACAACGGTACACCGCACTACGAGATCTACGCGGCCGCTGCCGAGCACCACAACTTCCCGTACCCGGAATTGCTGGGGACGGTGCAGGGCCACGTGACCAACGCCTCGGCCGGCGACGCTCCGATACCCGGCGCTCTGATCTCGGTGCTTGACAGTGACTGGACGATGCTCACCGGGACCGACGGCAGCTACGAGGGCGAGATCCGGCCCGGCGTCTGGGACCTGGCGGTCTACCACGAAAGCTGCAACCAGGACACGTTGTTTGGCGTTGAGATCATCCTGAACGAAGTCACCAGCGATGTCGATTTCTCCCTCGACGACATCGTCGGTCCCTCTTTCATCGGCACCACCATCCTGGGCAATACCGAAGACGATGTCGGACCGTACATCGTCGAGACCACGGTCACCGACCTGACCGGTGTCGACGAGCGGCATATGTACTACACATCTTCGGCGCAGGGAGGACCGTTCGAGGCGCCGCTGACCGTGGTCGACCCGCGGACGGGACTGCTACGCGCCGAGATCCCCGGTCAGCCCGTGGGAACACGAGTCCAGTACTGGTTGACGGCAGTCGATGTGATCGACAACGTGTCCGCGGCACCGGCCAATGCTCCCTGGGATCACTATGCGTTCGTCGTGGTCGAAGGCCTGGATATTCTGCTGTTCGGCGACGACATGGAAAGCGACAGCGGCTGGACCGTCGGTGCGGCCGATGACGACGCGACCGGCGGTATCTGGGAGCGTGCCGATCCCAACGGAGTCTGGGAAAGCATCTTCGAGATCCAACCCGAGGACGACCACACGCCGGAGCCGGGCCTGTATTGCTGGATAACCGGCAACGACCCGCCAGGCTCGCCTCAGGGTACCGATGACGTCGACGACGGGAAGACCACCTTGCTCAGCCCCTGGATCGATCTGGCTGGTCACACCGGCGTGACCTGCACCTATTTCCGGTGGTACACGAACAACAGCGGTGGCGCGCCGAATCAGGACAGCTGGGTGGTTCAGGTCACCGGTGACGGTACCAACTGGTTCGATCTGGAAAACACCACGGGCAGTTATCGCATATGGTTCGAGCGCAGTTTCCTGCTGAGCGACTATCTCGACCTGGACGATGCGGTCCGCTTCCAGTTCATCGCCAGCGATTACGAGCCGAGCTCGATCGTCGAAGCTGGCATCGACGACTTCAGCGTGACCGGTTACGCCGACGTCGTTGATCAGGCTCCGCCCACCGTGACGCTGCTGACGCCCAACGGCGGCGAAGTACTCGAGGACGGTCAACAATACGAGATCACCTGGAACGCCGCCGACGATGTCGGAATCATCCATACGGAAATCCTGCTCTCGCGCGACGGCGGCGTGAGCTGGCCGGACACCCTGGCCAGTGGGCCTTTCAACGGATCCTGGAACTGGCAGGTAACCGCCGATGCGAGCGCATCCTGTCGGATCCGGGTGGTTTGCTACGATGCCGTCGTGAACGCGACCAGCGATGAATCCGATGCCGACTTCAGCATCGAAGCCGACACCGGCGTTGCCGGCGGGGTGTTGCCGGTGGCCATGTTCCTGGCGCAGAACCAGCCGAATCCCTTCAATCCGGCGACCGAGATCGCCTTCGGCCTGCCGGCTACCCAGAAGATCTCGTTGAAGATCTTCGATGTGAACGGCCGGCTGATCCGTACGCTGGCGGACGGCGAGTATCCGGCCGGTCGGCATAGCCTGGCCTGGCGGGGTACCGACGACAGCGGGAGGCCGGTGGCGTCCGGTATGTATTTCTACCGTCTGACCGGACGCGAGCAGACGGTAACCAACAAGATGCTGCTGCTGAAGTAACGGGTTGTCGCCGCTTCCGTTGATCAGTCCGGTAATCAAGTCCAGGGAGACTTGGTTACCGGACATTTTTTTTAGCTACGGTCCAATCTGCGGGTTCGGGACGGGGTGCCACAGCCGTATAAAATTGTACACACTTCCCGAATCGCTCAATATATGAGATAATAGTAGTCTTACCCGTTCAACGAGCCTTGCGTAAACCAGGAGAAAAAAACATGACCCGGAATCCCACGCGTTCCCTCACCCGTATCCGTATGCTAGCACTCACGGCGCTGGTTGCGATCCCTATGCTGACCGGTGCCGGCGACCTCCAGGCGAACGAATTCGCCTATACATCGCTGATGCGTGCCGTGGGCCAGACCGTCGCCAGCAACGCTGCCGAGGTTTTCGGGCCCGATTCGCCCCAGCACTGCATCATCACTGAAACGCTCTCCCTCTGCATCCATCCCGATACGCCGCCCGAGCGCGTCGAGGAGCTTCTGCGCCGGCTGCCCACCTGGGAAGGCGACAGGTACCAGTTGCAGCAGCGCTGGACCCTGACGGCCACCGACGGCGATGTAAGCGGCCGGGATCCCATCAATCTCACCTACAGCTTTTTACCTGACGGAGTGTACATCCCCGGCGGCGCGGGCGAGGCGGGCTCGAACAACCGGCTCTACCAGGAATTGAACAGTCACTTCGGTTCCCCGTCGGTCTGGAAACCCATGTTCGAGGAGATGTTCAACGACTGGGGCAAGCACATCGGCGCCACCTACACCGAGGTGTCCGACGACGGCGCGGTGTTTCCCGGCTCTCCGGGCGTACTGGGTTCGCGCGGTGACGTCCGCATCGGCGCCCACAACATCGACGGTGGCTGGGGAATCCTCGCCTACAACTACTTCCCCAACGTCAGCGACATGGTCCTCGACACCTCCGAGAACTGGGGCGCACCGAGCAACGACTACCGCTTCTTCCGCAACACCTGCCGTCACGAACACGGTCACGGCCTCGGACTGCTGCACGTCAATCCCGAGAATTGCCAGAAGCTGATGGAAGCGAATCTCTGCACCAACTTCGACGGCCCGCAGGACGATGACATCCGCGGCGCCATGCGCTACTACGGCGACACGCTCGAATACAACAACAGCGCGAGCGCTCCCACCGATCTGGGCGTGCTCGAGGGTCGGTTCAGCACCGAGTGGCCCGTGTCGTTGACCACCTCGGTCGACTTCGACTACTTCATGTTCACCACCACGGGCGCCGCCGAAGTCGACGTGACCATCGATCCGGTCGGCTTCACCTACAATCTCGAAGGTGTCACGGTGCACACCGACGCGATCATGGACCTCGCCTTCCGCATACTCGGTGGCGTGAACGGCACCGACATCCTCGTCCAGGTCGACGAAACCAGCGCCGGTGAGAACGAGACGATCGTCGACTTCGTGGTCCCCACCGCGGGCGACTACTGGGTGTACGTCTATCGCGCCGCCGGCTCACCCGACGTGCAACGCTTCGACCTCACCATCGATGTCGAGCACGACAGCGGCCTCGCCGTCGAGAACGGTCAGTCGCCGCGCGCGGGTCTGGACCTGAACCTGTACCCGAACCCCTTCAATCCGCGGACGACCGCCCGCTTCTACACCGACGCCGCGGGTCCGGTCGCTCTGGACGTGTACGACGTGGCCGGCAAGCTCGTGTACAGCGTCCGTGACCAGGCCGACAAAGCCGGCTGGCACGAACTGTCCTGGGACGGCCGCTACCAGACCGGCGGCTCGGTGCCCAGCGGCACCTACCTGCTGCAGGTGCGTGCCGGTGGCAGGATCGAGAACGTGCGGGGAATGCTGGTGGAGTAGGCGGCGAGCGTTTCACTTCGTAATGGGCGGCGTAGCGTATACGCCGCCCTTCATCTTGCCGTGGCGAGCCGGATCACCGGATCAACGTCATTCGCCGTACACCTCTGTCGCCGCCGTCATCGACGCGGACCAGGTAGGTGCCCGAGGCCAATGCCAGACCGGTGTCATCCTTGCCGGCCCAGCGAACGGTATGACGACCTGCCACCATGTACACCTGGCGAACCAGGGTGCGGACCTGCCGTCCCTGTACATCGAAGATCTGCACGGTGACCGGACCGGGCGTCTCGACGGTGTATTCGATCGTACCGCCGGGATTGAACGGATTCGGGTAGCAGTCGACACGTAGCCGACCTGGCGGCGGGCCGTTTTCCGGCTCGGCGACGGCGATGGTCTCGAGCATGGCGTAGATGGCGGCAATGGCCATTTGCGGCTGGTGCCCGAAGTACGGGATATGGACGTTTCGCTGCGGGTCGATGATGAAGCCGCGTCCGAACGGTAGATTCGTTTGGGGCTGGCCGTAGAGCATGCCCCCGACCGAGCCGGATTCATCCCAGATGAGATTCCCGCGCAGATAGTGGCTGCTCCAGTAGAGTTCCAGCCACTCGCGTGTTTCGCCGTGTGATCCGCCCTGGTCGAAGGCGGCGACGAAAACATCGGGGTTGTCGGCGAATTCCTTGATGATCGTGTTCTGCATGTCCGCGACCGCGGGCCCGCAGGCCGGTCACCAGGTGCCGAAGACCTGAAACCACACCACCTTCCCCTGTTGATCGGACAGGGTGAACATCTCCTCGTTGAACTCGCCGGTCTCGTGGTTGCGGCTGATGACGGGTAATGTGAAATCGTTCGCGATTTCGCCGGGGTCGAGGTAGTTGGTGCGGCCGAATACCTGGATCGGCAGCGGGCTCTCGTCGGGGTCGTTCGAGGAGAATCGAACGAGACCTGATGCGTTGGCGTTGTGATCCGTGTAGTCGATCCGACAGCTGACACTCTCGCCGGGCAAGATCGCGCCGCCGGCGTAGTCGCAGGTGAATGCGCCGTTGGTGCAGCTGACGCCGTAGATGGTCAACGGCTGGGCGCCGTTGTTGCTGAGGGTCACGTGCTGGGTGCCGCCTGCGGGTGCGAAACGTATCCGTTGCCGGCTGGGGCTGATGTCGGGTTGATTCCCCTCGGCGAAGTCCTTGAGCTGATAGACATCGAGATAGTCCCAGTTGCTGCAGAGCAGCCGGTTGCCCGAGGCTTCGTTCACGCCGGAGGTGATGCGTAGACTGGCGGAAGGGCCGCGCCTCGCCGCGACCTCGCCGCCGACGATCTCGGGCACGGCGCCGCTCACATCGAAGACCACGACGCCGTCGATGGTGCCGACAACCAGGTGATCGCCGATCCAGCACATGGATTCCGCACAGCCCTCGAACGTGACGAGCTGCCGGTGCGCGGGGTCGCCGCCCGGATAGAAACCGAGACCGGCGCCGCCCAGCGCCACATACACGTTGCCGCCGCGCTGGGTGATGTCCTCGGCAGTACCCACGGCCGTTTCGAGGGTCTCACCGACCAGCAGTTCCGGGGCGCTCGGCGTGCCGACGTCGACCACCTTCAGACCGCCGGCGCCGTCGGCCACATAAGCCGTCGTACCGACGACCGTGACCGCGTACGCATCGACGAACCCGGTTTCGAGGCCGACGACGAATGCCGGGACCAGCGGATTGGCCAGAGAATAGACACGCAGTCCGTGTGCATGGGACGCAACATACAGCCAATCCCCATCGACATGCATCTTTTCGAGCATGAGGCCTTCGTCGACGATCAGGTGCGAGAGCTCGAGTGTGCCGCCGTTCAGGCGAACCGTCGCCAGTCCGTTCCCCAGGACGGCGCCCGAGCGATGCACGTTGACGTAGAAGACGCCGCCGTCGCCCCGCCGGATATCGCGGGCGTTGAGGCCGGGTAGATGGGAAAGGGTATCGGTCGTTCCCTCCGGCGGCAGCGCGGCGAGATCGATCAGGGTAAGCCCCTGGTTACTGCTCACAATCGCTCGATTGTCGCTGACCTCGATGGCGTTCATGATGTGGAAAGGCCCGACGGGCGGGTGGTCGAAACGATACAAATAATCGAGGACCATTTCCTGGGCCGAGGCCGCCGCGGTCAGCAGCGGCAACAGCAACAGACAGCAGAAAAGCCGACGCCCCGGTGGTCGCGCCCGCGATATCCGCATCAGTTGATGATCTGTCATGATGCCCCCCATTTATTCCGCGTATGATATCCGTGCGCATTGTTGATCGTGGTAGTATAGCAGAATCGCGAGGTGGGTTGATACTTGATGTTCTGTTGTATTCTTCCCGGCCGAAGCGCCATCAAACACGAACGCCGCAGACCGTTCGCTCGAATCTCAGCTATCCTCATTCCCGGCAAAGGAATCGATTTGCGTCCGCAGACATTCCGGGCATATACCATGGGACAGTCGCGTTTCCGAGTGGTGGTGGAAAAAGCTCTCGAGGGTGGACCACTGGCCGTCGTCATGGCGAATCTTGTGGCAATAGCCGCAGATCGGCAGGATGTCGTACAGGAACCGGAGTTCGCGCTGCGTCCGCGCCACATATTCGAACAACATGGTCAACACGCCGATCGAGCCGCCGCAGAGCAGGGCGATGAAGGCGAATACGAAGGTGTCGCGGGCGACAAAGAGCATCGGCAACTCCGCGCCGATGGAGATGGGAATCGAGGAGATCGGCACGATCACGCCGAGTAGTATTCCCAGCCGCAATCCCCCGACCCAGGACAGGATGCAGATCGCCACCAGACTGACGGAAAAGTAATGACCCAGCTCGGTAATATACGCCAAGCAGAAGCTTGCTACGTAAAAGAAGATAGCGACGACGATCGCCGTGTTGCGCGCCGGTCCGGCGCTACGTAGATTCAGCAGTAACCGTCCCACTCCACCTGAGAGATCAACCACGTTTCTGCCCCCATTTCGGGAAACGCCGGCCCAACTCCGATTCTACCTTCCGGTAGGCGAATGGCCGCCCAATACTACCAGCCCAAGTTGTCAGCAGTCAATTCAACGCGTCAGGTTCCACGTCGTCGATCGCCACGACCGGCTTACTTCGCGAGCGTCACCTTGGACATCCTGGATTCACCGCCGGCGTCCAGACGTACGAAGTACACACCCGCGCTCAGTGGCAGCCCGCGGCGATCGACGCCGTGCCAGCGCGCTTCGTGCGTTCCTGCGGCCTGCACGTCGTCCCGGATCACGGCTACCGCGTGCCCGGCAATGTCGTAGATGCCGAGCCGTACGTGGGATCGCATCGGCATGGTGTAACGGATGGTCACCACGGGGTTGAAGGGATTGGGGAAATTCCGCTCGATCCGCAGGCTGGCTCCCGGTAGACCACTGTCGCCGGGCTGCACGTCGGTATCACTCTCGAACTCGTATATCGCCACCTCGTGCCCCGCCAGACTCAGGCCGTCGATCGTGTAGTCCGGACAGACCGTGATGTCGAAGGTGTCGTCGAGGTCGAGCAGGTTGACGAGCGCGTGCTCACCCGGCGTGAGGCTCTGTGCGGAACCGGTCAGGGTGAAGCCGCCCAGCGCGTACGGCGAGGTGTTGACCAGGCAGAGCACGGTCTGTGTCTCGTGGCGCCGCACGAAGGCCAGGACCGCCGAGTTGGAGCTGAACAGCGGATCATGGGTGCCGCGTCGCAGCGCCGGTGTCTGGTTGCGCACGTCGATCAGCTGCCTGTACCAGCTGAGCAACGATCCCGGGTCCTGCTGCTCCACCAGCACATTGTACTGCGGATAGTTGCCGTTGAGCTGTTGCCAGGGCACGCCGGTGGTGAAGCCGGCGTTGGGCCCGTCGGTCCACTGCATGGGCGAGCGGACGTTCCGGTGGTCGCCGCTGCCGACCATGCCGATCTCCTCGCCGTAATAGACGAAGGGTATGCCCGGCAAGGTCAGGTAGATGCCCGCGGCAACCTTGGCCTTGTCCTCGTCCTGGCCGAGGCTGTCGAACACCCGGTTCTGGTCGTGGTTGCTCAGGAAGGTGCCGAACTGGAGGTAGGGGTAGAGGCCGTAGACCTGATCGGCCTTGGTGCCCAGGTACCAGGCGTCGCCCCAGTTGGCCGCGTCGACGGTGGCGTAGGCCAGGTCGAACTCGAAACAGAAGTCGAGACGGTCCTCGACAACGTACTGCAGCACGATGCTGCTGGTGGTCCAGGCCTCGCCCACCGAGAGCGCGTCGGGCCGGACCGCCTTGACGTGCGCCGTGTAATCCTGCCAGAACTGCAAGGTGGACGCCGTGTTCTGCAGCTGCGCACCCTCTTCAACGATGTAGAGCACGGCATCGAGACGGAAGCCGTCGACGCCGATGGTGTCGAGCCAGTAGGTCGCCGTGTCGAACATCCGGTCCTTCACGGCCTGGGTCTCGTAGTTGAGATCCGGCATGCCGCTCCAGAACAGACCGTAGTACCAGCCTGACGCGTGCCAGTGCCACACGTCCTGGCCCCAGGGGCCGGAATAGCCCGGATGGCTCGGCGACCAGCGGAAGTAGTCGCGGTAGGCTGGATCGTTCTCGGCGGACGCTTCGAACCAGGGGTGCTCGTTGGAGCAATGGTTCATGACGTAGTCGACGATGACCTTGATACCGCGGCCATGAGCGGCGTCGAGAAAGGCGAGAAAGTCGGCCGTGGTGCCGTAATCGGGATTTATGGCGCGGTAATCGGTGGCGTCGTAACCGTGGTAGCTCGGCGACGCGTTGATGGGCATGAGCCAGATGCCCGCGATGCCTAGGTCGTCGGTGGTGGCCGGGTCGCCGTCGTTGAGGTAGTCGAGTTTCTGGGTCAATCCCGGCAGATCGCCGATGCCGTCGCCGTCGCTGTCGTAAAAGCTGCGCACGAAGATCTCGTAGAAGACCGTGTCGTTCCACCAGTGAATCTCGCCCACTTCCGGACCCGGCGCGTGGTCGTTGTACCAGACGAGGATCTCGTTGTCGCTCGGCTGAACGATGTACACGCGGTTGGGCCCGCCGCCGGGAAACTCCTCGCTGCCGTCCCACTGGCCGTTGATGCGGAATTTGAACTCGATATGTTCCGACGGGACGAAACCGCCGAGGGTGATCTCGTAGATGGTGTCGCCGTCGGCGTCGGCCAGCGGCGTGAGCGGATCGGTGCCCCAGCCGTTGAAGGTGCCGGCGAGATCCACGAAGTCCTCGTCGGGATCGAAGTTGCCCAGCTCGATCTGATGGGCCATGCGCACCTGGAAGGTGACCGGCACCGCCCGGGCGACGGTCGCGGCGCCGAGAGAGGCGAGGGAGGCGAGCAGCACGGTGAGCAGAACGGCGGCCGGGACGGCGTGCAGGGTGGTGCCGCATGCCGTGACGCCGGCAGGGCGACACCCGGCTCTTCGTTTCGCGAGCGTGGATGTATGCTTCGCGTTGCGCTTCATGACCGGTATTCACCGCCGGGACCGGGACCTGGGGACAAGGACACTGGCACGTCGCGTAAGTATACCATGTCGCCGCGGTGATGCGCAGAAGAACGGCGGCCCTTGCGGGCCGCCGAATGGAGTACGGTAGAGAACAACCGCCAGCTAGCGGAACAATCCCTTCATGGCGCCCCAGGAATGCTGCTCGGCGGCCACTTCATCGGAACAGATGGCCACCACGTTGTCGAAGCTGGCAACCCAGAAGTGGCTGCCCTCGTCAACCTCGAGACAGAACTCGATGGTGTGCTCGCCGCACGGCACGGTGAGAGTGTACGACTGCCAGTCCGTGGGGACGTCGGTGAGCACGGTGGTCACGCCGTCGAAGACCAGCAGGATCCGGCCCGTACCCGGATCGGCGCCAAAATCTTCCAGGCGAAAGTCGAAGGTTATGGTGCACTCGGTGTCGTCGGCGAATTCACCGCACATGAAGGTCTGCCAGAAGCAACCGATGCCCGCCGAGTCTTCGCTGGGAGAGCGCATGGTGGCGTAACCGTCGGGATTACCGCCGGCGGGCGGAAAGAAACCCGACCACTCGCCGGGATCGACCACGGTCCAGCCGGTGCCGCCGTCTTCGAAGTCGCCGTTGATCACGTCGGCTGCGGCGTTTCCGGCCAGCAAGGCGACGGCGGCGACGGTGATGATCATCAGCATACTGCTGTATCTTGTTCGCATGATGGGTTCTCCTTGATTGGGATGCGATAGGTCGAGGGTACGACGTGCGCGCATTGTATCATAAACACGACTAATATAGTACTGTTTTTATAAGGGCGCTATTTCGTGCGTTGAGCTTGCGGACGCACCGGTGTCAATCCACCTCGATGTTTCCCTCGGCGACCATCACGCAGGCGCCGCCGATGGTAGTCTTGATGACGACCCCATCCTTCTTTTCCGCCTCGGCATTCAGCACGCTCGGACGCCCCATCTCCACGCCCTGGGCGATGCACCACTCATAGCGGCCGCTCGGCTTCTCGTCGTAGTGGGCGAGTATGCCGGCCAGCGCGCAGTTCGCGCTGCCGGTTGCGGGATCTTCCGGCACGCCGGCCGCCGGCGCGAAGACGCGCGCCCGGATGTCGTAGTCGTCGTCGCTGCGCACGTACAGCTGGATGTCCGGCGCCAGACCTGCTGCGGCCAGTGCCCGTAGTTGCTTCCTGTCGATCTCGGCGCGCCGCAGTGCCTCGCGGTGCGTCAACTCCGCGAACAGGAAGGGCAGACCGACCGAGGCCACGCGGGGAGGATGAGTTTCGGTGACGATATCGTTCGGGTCGAGCGACACGGCCGCCGCCAGCAGCGGTAGTGGAGCGACCTCGCCGAGAGACAGCCGCTCGGGCGCCGCCAGCAGGCAGGCGAGGGGGCGGCCGGGCGGCTTCAGGATCGACACCGGAACCACGCCCGCCTGTTCCTCGAAATAGACCTGGGCAGTCGATTTGATCTCGCCGAACTCGCCGATCGTCGCCAGGGCGAAGGCGGTACCGATGTTGGGGTGGCCGGCGAAGGGCACCTCGGTGGTCGGCGTGAAGATACGGACCTTGCGGGTGTGCCCGGCTTCCGGCGGGAACACGAAGGTGGTCTCGGTCAGATTGAATTCCCGTGCGATCTGCTGCATCTGCACATCGGTCAGGCCCTCGGCGTGGGGCAGGATCGCCAGCTGATTACCGCCGAAGCGTGTGCTCGTGAAGATATCGCATAGATAGTACTGGTAACGCATGGCCAGACGGTCCTTCCGAGAAACCGGTGTACAAGTCGAGGCGTGGATCTGTCGCGCGGATCCAGCGACAGTCTACCAGCTCGATCCACGTTAGCAAGGGACTGTCCCATCTAAATACCTCGTCCGTTGCAAAACGCCGAAGAACCAGGTCCTCGACGGGCGGGTCCCGATCCGCAGCCGCCGGAATTGAAACTCGGCCATCGTTCGTGGTACAATCGACACCCCCGAACCGCTCGAAGGAGTAACGGTATGATACCAAAGGCCCGCTGGATCCCGGTTGTACTTCTCTGTCTCGGTCTCGTCACCCCGGCCCTGGCCGATCGATCTCTCCCGGAACTGCAGGTGAGCTGCCAGGGTCTGTTCCGGCAGGCGTCCGCACCCGGCGAGGTTCTCTCGCCCTCCGGTTTGTACCGCTTGCAGGTGCAGCCGGTCCGGGGGGATTTCCACCACATCGTCGCCGACCTGCTGTTGACCGGGCCCGATGGAGGATCCCGCCGGATCGCGGGAGTCGAGGGTAACGGTTTCATGATGACCGATACCGGCCGGATCGTCGTGATCGATGCCGACCACTCGTCTCCGAGCGGGCTGCGGATTCTGGATCTGGACGGTCGCACCGTCGGATCCTGGAGCATCGACGTTCTTACCGACCCGGTGCTGGCCCGGGACAGTTCCGCGCTCGCCTTCCGGCACGCCGAGGGGGTGAGCCTGCTCGACCTGGCCACTTTCTCGCGACAGAATCATCCGCAGCTTTCCCGCTTCGTTCCCGGTCCCGGCAGTCTGCTGGCCGGAGTGAGGCCCGAACATCCGTACGAGGTCCTGATCTACCGGGGCGGAACGGTCGTTGCCCGACTTGCGGTGACCTCCTTTCCCCGCCGGCTCGGCTTCGACCCGGACGGCAACCATCTTTTCGTCCTGCTGGAGGACAGGCTGCTGCGTTTCGCGACGGACGATCCTCTTGCGGACCCCGTCAACCTGTTTACCGCCCCGCGCGGGACCGAGCTCCGGGACCTGCAGGTTCACCCTGACCGTCTGGCAATCGGCCTGCGGAGGATCGAGGCCGGCCGCTTCAGCGGTGAAAGACTGGACCTGGACCACGAGGGTCTTGTCATCGGGAGGCTGCCCGGCCCCTCGCGGCCGGTTCCGGTCGCACCGGAATCGTTACGCGCAGATCCGTCCCCGCAACGAACCCACGAGCCCATTTCGTGGCCGCTCGAGCCCAACTCCCAGCACCCGATCGGCAACACCTACGGCGAGTATCAGAACTACGGCAGCTCCTACTTGCATCCGGGTGTCGACCTGATGGGGAACCCCGGCCAGACGGTGGTCGCGGTAAAAGCAGGGCAGGTCAAGGCGGTCCTGACGACATCGGGAGAATACCACTGGCGGGTGGCGATCGGCGAAGAGGGCTCTGGCACGAGCGAGGGTTACCTCTACGCCCACCTGGAGGAGAATTCGATCGCGGTCGAGGTGGGCGATCTGGTGACGCAGGGTCAGTACCTCGGCGACCTGGTGGACTGGCCGGTCGCCGATTTCACGCACATTCACTTCGCCAGGATCCAGGACACCGGCACCACCTGGTCCGGCAGCTGGCTCTGCACCGACAACCCGCACCTCGATTTTCCGAATCTGACCGAGAACCAGTGGCCGATCTTCGAGCCTGCCGTCGGCAGCGACATGTTCGCCTTCTGCAGCAACGAGACCTCCAACTACCAGGATCCCGATGCCCTGCAGGGGATGGTCGACATCGTCGCTCACGTGGGCGACCGGCTCAATCATGACTGGGTCTGCACTGTGCAGGAGATTCGCCTGTCGATCTACTCGGCCGCCAACCCGGACCACCTGATCGTCGATAACCTGCTCGCGGTCAACTTCGACATGATGCTGGACACCTACATTGGTGGGCCGATCGATCCTTTCCTGGTCGACCTGCTGTACAAGCAGGATTCCACCTGTCGGACCGAGGGCGACTACGAAGACAGGGAGTTCTATCACATCGTGACCAACTCCAACGGCGACGAGGTCTACGAGGAGGCCGACCGCTGGCAGGCGTGGGACACCACCGAGCTGCCGGACACCGACTACGTGGTCCGGGTCGAGGCCCGGGACGCCGCCGGAAACGCGGCCGTGGCGACCATGCAGGTAACCACCGCCAACGGCAATCCCACATCGGTGGCGGCGGGCGCCTTTCAGCCGCTCTCGCTCTCCTGTTCGCCCAATCCCAGTTCCGGCGGCAGCGTGATGAGTTTCCGGCTTGGCCGCGCCACGCCGGCCCGGCTGGCAGTGTACGATCTGAGTGGACGGCTTCTGCGCACCGTCTGGAGCGGAGATCTGCCGACCGGTCCGCACGCGCTCGTCTGGGACGGTGCCGACGATGCGGGCCGCAACCTGGCCGCGGGCACCTACCTGATCCGGCTGGAAACCGACACGGAGAGCCGCACCGAGAAGCTGATCCTGCTCAGGTGAGGATCCAGGACGGGGTCGATGTACTCCGGTGGCCTTTCTGATCACGAAGAACCCCGAGAGCGAATGCCCTCGGGGTTTCTTTGTTAGCTCAAATCGGAGCGGACTTGCGGGCAAGCCCGATCGCGGTCATGACGTTTGCGAGTCCTCGTCAGGTCGGCGCAGCTCCCCGAGCTACATGCCGTCGATGACCGCGTTGAACACGGTACTCGGCCGCATCGCCCGCTCGCACCTGGCGGAATCCGGCAGGTAGTAGCCGCCGATATCCATCGCCGCGCCCTGAGCGGCCAGCAGTTCCTCGGTAATCACGGCTTCCTGCTCTGCCAGCGCCGGCGCCACTTCGCTGAAGCGCGCCTTCAGCTCCAGGTCCTTGCCCTGCGCCGCCAGTGCCTGCGCCCAGTAGAGGGCCAGGTAGTAGGTGCTGCCCCGGTTGTCGATTTCGTTGACCTTGCGGGACGGGTAGCGGGCGTTCTCGAGATACTGACCGATGGCCTCGTCGAGGGTTTCGGCCAGCAGCGCCGCCCGGTCGTTGCCGGTGTTGCTCGCCACCAGCTCCAGCGCCGGCACCAGGGCGCAGTACTCGCCGAGCGAATCCCAGCGCAGGTGCCCTTCCTGCAGGAACTGCTGCACGTGCTTGGGCGCCGAGCCGCCGGCGCCGGTCTCGAACAGGCCGCCGCCGTTCAACAGCGGCACGATGGACAGCATCCGGGCGCTGGTGCCCAGCTCGAGAATGGGGAACAGGTCGGTCAGGTAATCACGCAGCACGTTGCCCGTCACGGCGATGGTGTCCTGACCGCGGCGGATCCGCTCGAGGGCGAACCTCATGGCGTCGACGGGCTTCATGATGTGGATGTCCAGACCAGTGGTGTCGTGGTCGGGCAGGTAGGCGTTGACCTTCCTGATGATCTCGCTGTCGTGGCCGCGGTTCTCGTCGAGCCAGAAGACAGCCGGCGCGCCGGTGGCGCGGGCGCGGGTCACCGCCAGCTTCACCCAGTCCCGGACGGCCTCGTCCTTGGCCTGGCACATGCGGAAAATGTCGCCCTTCTCCACGGCTTGTTCCAGCAGCGTGGCGCCGGTCGCGTCGACGACGCGGATCGTGCCCGCATCCGCAGCAGTGAAGGTCTTGTCGTGCGAGCCGTACTCCTCGGCCTTCTTGGCCATCAAGCCCACGTTGGACACGCTGCCCATGGTCGAGGGGTCGAACTGTCCGTGCTGCTGGGCATCCTCGATGATGGCCTGGTACATGGTCGAATAGCTGCGGTCGGGCACCATGGCGATGGTGTCCTGCAGCTGGTCGTCCTTGTTCCACATGCGGCCGCCGTCGCGCACGATGTTGGGCATCGAGGCGTCGATGATCACGTTGTTGGGCACGTGCAGGTTGGTGATGCCCTTGCGCGAATCGACCATGGCCAGGTCGGGCCGCTTGGCGTAGACGGCTTCGATGTCGGCCTCGATCTCGGCTTTCTTGTCCGCCGGCAGCTTGTCCAGCTTCTCGAGCACGCCAACCAGGCCGTTGTTCACGTTGGCGCCGATTTCCTTCAACACGTCAGCGTGCTTCTCGAGGGCGTCCTGGTAGAACACCGACACGCAATGGCCGAACATGATCGGATCGGACACCTTCATCATGGTGGCCTTCAGGTGCAGCGACAGCAGGGCGCCCTTTTCCTTGGCCTCGTCGATGGTCACGGCGAAGAACTCGCGCAGCGCGGCGACATTCATCACGCTCGTGTCGATGACCTCGTCCGGCAGCAGCGCCAGGCCGTCCTTCAGAACGGTGGTCTCGCCGTCGGCGGCCACGAACTCGATCCGCACGCCGGTGGCCTCGTCCATGGTGACCGACTTCTCGCTGCCGTAGAAATCCTTCTCGCTCATGTGGGCGACCCGCGCGATCGATCCCGACCCGGGCCAGTCCTTCATCATCTTGTGGGGATTCTTCTGGGCGAATTTCTTCACCGAAACGGCGGGGCGGCGGTCCGAGTTGCCCTCACGCAGCACCGGGTTGACCGCGCTGCCGAGCACCACGGCGAAGCGCTCCTTCAGCTCGCGCTCGGCGTTGTTCTGCGGCTCCTCGGGATAGTCGGGGATGTCGAAACCCTTTTCCTGCAGTTCCTTGATGGCGTCCTGCAGCTGGGGGATGGTGGCGCTGATGTTGGGCAGCTTGATGATGGCGGCCTCGGGCGTCGTGGCGAGTTTGCCCAGCCACGTCAAATGGTCGTCGATCTTCTGATCGTCGGTCAGCCGCTCGGGGAAGTTGGCGATGATCCGCCCCGCGAGGGAGATGTCTCGTGTCTCGACGTCCACACCGGTTCCCTTGGCGTAGGCCTGCACGATGGGCAGCAGGGAGTAGGTCGCCAGCGCGGGCGCTTCGTCGATTTTCGTCCAGATGATCTTGGCAGATGACATGGTAATCCCTCGGCTTGAAGACGGCTGTGACCGGCGTCCCGAAACGGGCCGGTAGAGTCCTGTGAGCAGGCTAGTGTCCAGTCGGCAATAATGGTGTTGCCGCGGCGGCTCGTCAAGGTAGCGGGCGGCCGGGGAAGAACCGGCGACCGTTGCCGAGGACGTTTCTCCGAGATCGGTAACCGGGACGTTTCCGCGTATGGACGATACTGAATGTGGTAGAATACAACATCCTTACTGCTGGCAATACATCTCCTGCCGCACTCCATGCAGATTTCGTTATTATTTCTCCTGCGCGGGAGGATATCATGAACTTCAAATCACTCGCCTGCTGTTGCTTTCTGCTCCTTGTCGTCCAAACTCATGTTCATCCTGCATCCGCTCAGCCGTTGATCGTCGAACCGGGCTGGACGTTGATCCGTTCGATCGAGTTCGACAATCCGGTGGCAGCGAGCCACAATGCACTCGACGAGCGACTGTATGTCGGCCGGCGCGTTACCAGTTCGGACGGTCTGTACCGCATCGACTTCTACGGATTCTCGGTCATGCTCACCAGCGCGAGCGATGTGGCGGCTGTCGCGGTCCAGCCCGATTCCGGTCACGTCTTCTTCTCGGAGGACTACGGCGGACGCATCTATCGCATCGAGTTCGGCGGCAGTGGCCGCGAAACGTGGGTCTCGGGATTCAGAAGCGGCGATGACGACCCGGTCGGCATGGCATTCGCGCCAGGCGACTACGCCGGTAGCGTCCTTCAGCCCGGTGAGGCACTGGTGGTCGATCGCGGAAACGGTGGTTACGACGACGTGTTCTGGTGGTCGCCGCTGGCGCCTGAAGGTGAATATCTGGTGCATCCCGACGACGGGACATTGGTCGACGCCGTGGATGTGACCATCGACCAGGACGAGGTCTACGTGGTCGACAGCGGTCTGTCAGCCGATGGCGCCATTTACGTCCTGCACCCGGACAGCACGCTCACGCAACTGACTACGTCCGAGCTGATCGCCAACCCGCTGGGAATTGTCACCGATCCGTCCACCGGTGATCTGCTCGTACTGGACAGCGAACCTGGTCGCCTGGTTCGCGTCGATCCGCTCACGGGCCAGGTAAGCGATATCGTGACGAATCTGGCTGGTCCGATGTGGGCCGGCGTGGATGTCACGGCGGATGGTCGGCAAATCATAATCTCGGACTACGCGGCCGACGAGATCCATGTCTTTGCTCGCTGTGATGCGATAGGGCAGCCGGATATCGATTGCGATGGCAATGGCGTGTACGATCTGTGTGACATCGTGGCTCAGACCTATGAAGACTGTAACCACAATGGCGTGCCCGACCAATGTGATCTGGACTCGGGATCCAGTGACGACTGCAACGAGGACGGCAGGCCTGACGATTGCCCGATCTGTCCGCCCGTCGAGGTGGTGTTCATCATGGACACGTCGAGTTCGATGGACAGTGAGGCTGCGTCGCTCTGCAGCAGCATGGAGCACATCGTCGACTTTCTGCTGGCCGTCGACGTCGACGCCGAGGCGACGTTGCTCGGTATCTGCGACACTCCCGGCGGCGCTTACGGATGTCTGACCGACAACGTAACCAATCTACTTGGTACCGAGGTACCCGGTACGCCGCCGCCGGGACTGGAAACGCTCGGCGACTGCCCGGGCGGCAATCAGGTGTGCAAGGAAGACTGGGGCCTCGCCACGGCGGTGGTGGCGGGCATGTATACCTGGATGCCCGACTCCACATCGATCCGTCTGATCGTTCCGCTGAGCGATGAGGGCGCGTGGTGTGGTGACCCCGTGAACGACCTCGACCACGACGCGATCACGCACGCGATCACGATCGCGCAGGAGAACATGGTCATAGTCTCGCCGATCACCGGATCCGGTTCGAGTAGCGCCGTCGTCGCCCAGGCAGAACAGATCGCCGACGCGACGGGCGGATCGCATTTCAGTTCGTCGGACGCTACCGACGAGATCGCCTACGCGATCGTCGAGCTGGTTCTTGCTGCCTGTGCGGCATACACGGACTGTAACGAAAACGGTGTTCTCGACGAGTGCGACATCGCGGACGGCACGAGCGCCGATGTGAATCTGAACGGCATTCCGGACGAATGCGAGACGACCGCCGTGATCGAAGCGGGGCGGACACCGCGGATCACCAGCCTGTTCCAGAACCACCCGAATCCGTTCAATCCCAGAACGACGATACTCTTTGATCTTCCCCTGCGGTCGACAGTGCGCCTCGCCGTATACGACCTTGTTGGCCGAATGGTCGCCGTACTGTTTGATGAAGTAGACGTGTCTGCCGGCACCCACAGCGCGACCTGGACGGGCACTGACTCGCACGGCCGCGCGATGCCGTCGGGAACCTATTTCTACAAACTCGAAGCGAGCGGGCTCGTGGATACGAGACGGATGGTGCTTATTCGCTGATCTTCGCCCGGTTGAACTGGAGAACGAGCACCAGAACACGACCCCGGATGCACGCATCCGGGGTCAATTAAAATACCGGCTGCTATTCGACCAACCGTTCCCAGCTACTTGAGCAAACTGCACTTCCGCGTCTGATCGACACCAGCCGCGCGTAACCGGTAGACGTACGTCCCAGAGGCCAGCCCCTGCGGTTGCCAGGCGATCGTGTGCCGGCCGGCGCTCAGTTCGCCAGCCACCAGCCGTTCCACCACGCGGCCGGAGAGGTCATATACGACCAACGAGACCGGGCCGCTACGCTCCAGGTTGAATGCGATGTCGGTGCGCGGGTTGAAGGGATTTGGGTGATTCTGCCCCAGCACCGCGAGAGCCAGATCGGGCACGTCCGTGGTGTCGAGAATCTCGGCGATGTACACGTCGCGTGAGGCCAGACCGTCGCCCAGACAGCGGTAGCGGCCGTATTCGGCGGCACCCACCGTGTTCAGGACGAGGTCAATACCGGTCTCGCCGGCCAGCGGCACGTTGTCGCGATACCACTGATAGCTCGCCGCATCCAGGCCCGACTCGATCACGAACTCGGGCACCCCGATGCCTGCCCCGGCGCCCACGTACTGGTCGATGGTGCCCGCCATGGTGACGCGCGAGTTGGTCATGCTGCCCAGGTTCTCCAGGTCGCTCAGCACGGTGATGTACAGGGGATTGCTGTTGTCCTCGACACTGCCCTCCACGCGCAGCAGGCCCTCGACGCTGACGTTGGCATCCATCCAGGTAAAGCCCCGTACCGCGCCGGCCACCGTGAGCCCGCCGGTGAAGCTCAGGTCGCCGAGCAGCGTCGCGTCGCCGAGCACGGCCTGATCGATGGTCAGCTCGCTGATGGCGGAGTTGGTGCCCTCGGTGGTGATGGTATTGCCGTTGGCCTCGACGGTGCCTTCAAATCCGGTCAAACCGCCGTGGTTCGGAAAATGCAGTGCGGCACCGGGCTCGAGCACCAAGGTGCCGACACCGATGCCGAGGCCGCCGCCGAAGGTGGCCGGCGTGGTGACGACGAGCGTGGCGGCCTGGAACTCGGGCAGGAAGACCGTGGGTTCGAGGATCGCGTCGGGCCCCATGGCGAAGTGGTGGGTCACATCGACGCCCTCCAGCGAGAGCTGCGGCGTGTCGATGGTGCCGTAGTTCTCGACGTCGCCGTGGACGCGGAAGAAGAAGCTGTAATGGTCGTTGCGGATCACGCCGTGGTTGACCAGGTCACCATAGACCGTGGCCGCACCGCCGCCGGAACCGTTTTGCAGCTGTCCCAACACCGTGAGGCGTGTGGTGAAACCCACATTGAAGGTGGCCTCGGCGAGGCCCACGAGTACGCCGTCGTCGACGGTGCAGTTCTGCAGATACGACCAGTTCTCGAAGCGGAGCTCGTTGCCCTGGGCCACGATCTCGCCACTCAACTGTGTCGCGGGCAGGCCGAGATGGGAGCCGGGCTCCAGGACGACGCGGTAGCCGGTGAAGTCGACGAAGCCGGTCAGCGTGGCCGGGGTGGTCACCGTGATGTCGCCCGATACGTCGGGCGCCGTGGCGATGTCACTGTCTATGCCGTTGGCAGAAGTGTCGCTGAGTGAGCGGTCGTAGCTGCCCAAAAGCGCTGTCAGGCGTGTTGTCCAGGTGCCGGCCTGGTGGATGTCGCCGTACAGCTCGAGGTCGAGCCACCAGTAGAGACCGTTGTTGGCGATGGTGCCGTCGTTCTGGACCGGACCGTAGACCGTGAGCTTTCGGGTTCCCACCACTTCGCCTGCAATCACCGAGCCGGCCGCTTCCACGTGCAGGCTCTGGCAGCTGGCGGGACTGCCGATCAGGACAGGCCCGACGACGATCACGTCGTCGGTAGCACCCGGGACGGGACCTATCCAGGTGAGTGGGTCGTTCCAGAAACCGCCCAGGGGAGTGGAGATGATGGTGTCGGCGTGGGCGCTGGAAACGGCGAAGAGGCACAGGACGGTCAACGTAAGGTAACGGACGCGTTTCATGGTTTCCCCCCGTTTGCGAGCCTGGTAGTCGTACGCGGAAATATGTAAGCCTATATCATACCAAAAATGTCGTTATTTGACAACGGAGCATTGGACAGAGCGGTCACGCGCGAGCTTCGCCCCGGCTCATTCCGGAACCCGCTCGCCCACAATATGTTCAACGATCCATGCCTGACCCATGTCCATTCTTGATACGGTTCCCAAGGTTGGCTAAGATGCGCGGGATGGCGGCGACGTTCACCGACGGGTGTACCTCGCGCCGACCGGGAGCCAACACGATTCCTGCCGTGGAATCCCGCAAACAGAGGAAAGGCGGATGGCGATGTCTCTCCTAGCCCAAACGCTCGTTTCGTTCCGGGGCCTGCTTGCCTGTACGGTGGCGTTGATCCTGCTTGCCGTCGTGTTCCCCGGTTGCAGCGGCACCAAGCTCTACAAAGCGCACCGGGTGGAGAAACAGCACCTGGCGGCGTCGGCGCACTTCGCGGTCGTCTCGGTGGCGCCATGGGAAGAGTACATCGATTCGCTGCAGCCGAACTTCGAATTGACCGAGGCGGAAGCCATCAACGCGGTCGTGCCCACAACGCGGCAGCTCGAGGCTTCGGTGCTCGATGCACTGCAGGTGTCGGCGGGCGGCCGAGCACTGCGGCCACAGCAGACGCGCAGCTCCGAGCAGGTGACGTCCGAGTCCACGACAACCGAGGACTACGAAGCCGGCACCAGTTCGCAGACCCAGACCGAGACGCGCGTTACCGAGGACGCAGCGCAGCCGGATCCGCAAAGCATGGGCGGCGGCAACGACCTGACCATCTCCCAGATCGTCGTACCGGAAGAGCCGATGTTCCAGGACCAGGCCCCCGGGCTGGATCCCATGCTGCTCTACTGGGCGGCCACGGCGCTCTACCAGGAAGTGCAGCTGCTGAATCGCTACATCGAGGATGCCGCATTGCGTGACGGTTACCGTCCCTACGTGGTGCGCCTGCAGATCAGCCTGATGCCCAAGGCCCGCAACGAACCCTACGATGCCTACTGCGCACTGTCGTTTTTCGCCTCCGACGCCGGCGGCGCAGCCGGCGATCGCGTGAGCATCGGCCACGGAACCGCCACCAAGATTCTCGAGACCTCCACACCGCGCCGCGTAACCCTGGCCGGCAGCCCGGCCGGCGACAACACGCCCCAGATCGTCCCCCTGATGGTGACCGACAACATGGAAGCCACGCTCCACTCGCGTACGGTGCAGAACATTCGTCAGCTCGCTGGTGTGGCCTTCTTCCTCAACGGACGGTTCGGCGGCTCGACCGATGTCAACCGCTTCGTGCAGGATATCGAGACCGTGCTGGGCTACGATCTGAACAGCCTGCTGACCGTCGCCCGGGTGACCGACAACACGCTGCTCGTACGGCTGGGCGCCATGCAGCAGGGAGGCGCCAATTACGCCATGACACCCCGCAACCACAACGTCACGGTGCTCCTGATGGTGCCCGAAGGCGTGTCGCCCACACTGCAGGTGGTGGCCAAGACGACCCTCATAGACGCCGAGACGGGCGTGGCGCTGCCCGATCGCAGCCGCGACGAGATCGCCGCGGCCTTCAGGGCCATCGGCCGCAACTACGACCTGGACGATCAGGACAGTTCGTTCTTCAATACCTTGCTGAGTTTCGCCCAGGCCAACGATCAGCGAGGCTTCGCCAAGACGCTGGCCGCGCGGTTGCCGGCCGGCCATCAGGCTTTGCACTACACGCACAATCTCTGGCTCGATCTCGTCACGCTGATGATCGGCAGCCGCTACAGCGCCACCGAGTTCGATCTGCCGGTCGCCGCGGTCGTGCCGGATGTGGAGCCGCCGGCGGGTCCGGAGGCGGATCCCGGCTCGAATCCCGGATCGGATCCCGCGACGGATCCGGAGGGGTGATAAACCGATGACCACGATTCAACGACCGCAGCAGTCCGAATACGACGCCTATTATCACCGCTATCTCAAGCTGGTCCCGGACGGGGACATCCTGGCCATCCTCGCCGATCAGCGAGACCGGATGTCGGCGATCCTTGCGGCAGCGGACGAAGACAAGGGCAACCATCGCTACGAGCCCGGCAAGTGGTCCCTCAAGGAGGTCGTGGGCCATGTGATCGACGCCGAGCGAGTGTTTGGCCTGCGCGCGGTGTGGTTCGCCCGCGGCGACAGCTCGCCCTTGCCCGGTATGGAACAGGACGATTGGGCCGCGGCCGCCAATTACGCCGCGCGGTCGGTCACGGCCATCCGGCAAGAGTACCTGGCGGTGCGCGAAGCCAGCCTGCTGCTCTTCGGCTCCTTCACCGACGAGGCGACCGTGCGCTCGGGAATCTGTGACGGCAAGTCGATCTCGGTGCGGTCGCTGATCTACCTCGCGGCCGGCCACGAACAGCATCATGAGGACGTGCTTCGCCGCCGGTATCTTTGAATATTGATTGAATCTCCGTCGGGGCCGGGGTCGGGGTCCACGGCGAGGCTACCCGGTGACCGGCAACGCCCGCGCCGGCTCGATGCCGTCCACCGTCACGTCAGCCTGGCAGCACAACACTTCCACACCGCCGGCCGCCGCCTCGCGCAGTTCCCGGGCGTAGGCGACATCGATTTCGTCGGCCGGTTCGAAACGATCGACGTCGCCGCGCTGGACGACGAACAGCATGACGGCGCGATCGCCTTCACGAACCATCGTTTGCAGTTCGCGCAGATGCTTGAGCCCACGGGCGGTGACCGCATCGGGAAAAAGCGCCGTGCCGCGGCCGTCGCTCAGAGTGACGTTCTTCACCTCGACCCAGCACCGTCGCCGACCGGGATTCTCGAGCAGCAGATCGATGCGTGAGCTCTCGCCGTAACGAACCTCGCGCCGCAGGCTCGCGTAGCCCTGGAGCGGCTCGATGACACCGTTCTCGATACCTTCCGCCGCCAGGGTGTTGGCCACGGCGGTGTTGATCCCGACCAGACAGCCGTCACTCTCGACGATCTCGTAGGTCCAGGCCAGCTTGCGCCGGGGATTGTCAGCGGGCGACAGCCAGCAGCGGCTGCCGGGCGTGTTGCACGAGAGCATGGTGCCGGTGTTGTTGGTGTGGGCGATGACCCGCGTGCCGTCGAGCAGATCCACGTGGACGAGGAATCGTTTCTCGCGCCGGACGAGTCTGCCTTCGGTCAGGGGGTGGGGGAACTGCATGGGCGGTCCGGCCTCGGTTCGTGAAGGTGTGACGGGCCAACGTGGAGCGCTGGCCCGTCGGGTCGCGGTCTTCGCCAGTGTACCGGTTCACTGGAGGAGCGTCATCTTCCGAGTGTCGACATGGTCCACCGCCGCGGCGCCGTGTTGTGCGCTGGCCCGAAACGCGACCGACAAACGACCTGTCCGAGCTACCGGTTGCAAACGGCCGGTAGATGTGTCAGACTTTTTCGCCACTGCAATGAGCTCGCCGGACGGTGCTTCCTCCGGCGTTTCTACTGGAGTTGCCGACGTGGTAACTTCTTTTTTACTACCTGGATAGGCCCGTCAAATGCGACGCGAACACCTACTCTGCCTTGCCCTTGTCGTGGTCACGGCACTGGTGTACGGACAGGTTGTCGGCTTCGAGTTCGTCAACTTCGACGATCCGGGCTACGTGATCGACAATCCGCAGGTGACCGGCGGTGTTTCGGCCGAGAACATCGGCTGGGCGTTCACCTCCGGCTACCAGGCGAACTGGCATCCGGCGACCTGGTTGTCGTTGATGCTCGATGCGCAGCTCTTCGGGCTGAATCCCGCCGGCTATCACGCCACCAATCTCCTGCTGCACGTGCTCAACACCGTCCTGCTTTTCTGGGTGTTGCGCCGGATGACCGCGGCGATGTGGCCCAGCGCACTGGTAGCGGCCTTGTTCGCTCTGCATCCGCTGCATGTGGAATCGGTGGCCTGGGTGACCGAACGCAAGGATGTGCTGAGCCTGTTCTGGGGATTGCTCTCGGTCTGGGCGTACGTCGCCTACTGCGGGTCGGGTAGGCGCAGCCGCTACGTGCTGGCGGCGGTCTGTCTGGCCATCGGTTTGATGGCCAAACCGCTGCTGATCACCCTGCCCTTCGTGTTTCTGCTGCTCGACTACTGGCCGCTGGACCGTGTTGCACGCCAACGAGCCACCGCGCTGCTGCTGGAGAAAGTGCCGTTCTTTCTGCTCGTGGTCGCCTCGAGCGTCGCAACCTATCTGGCGCAGAGTCGGCAGGGAGCAGTTGCCGAGGACGCAGTCGTGTCGTTTGCCCTCCGTCTGGCCAACGCGGTGGTCTCCTACGTTCGGTATCTCGGCAAGATGTTCTGGCCGCAGGACCTTTCCATCCTCTACGCCCATCCCAACATGCCCGGCGGCACGCCGTGGGCGGCGTGGCAGGTGATTGGCGCCGCGCTGCTGCTCGTGGCCGTTTCCTGGCTGGTGTGGCGATACCGGCAACACCGTTTCTTGACCGTGGGCTGGTTGCTGTACCTGGGCACGCTCGTGCCCATGATCGGTATCGTGCAGGTGGGAACCCAGGCCATGGCGGATCGCTACACCTATTTGCCGTTGATCGGTATCTTCGTGGCGATTGCCTGGGGCGGTGCGGCCATGGTGCCGCGAGTCGATACGGGCGGGCGTCGCCAGAAACCGCGCAAGAAACCACCTGGTCGTACGCCCTTGCTCGGCAAGGTGCTCGCGGCGGTCGCCGTCCTGGCGCTGGTGGTGTACGCCGGCGTCACCAGACAGCAGACCCGGGTCTGGCGTGATTCCTTGACCCTGGGCTTTCACGCCGTGGCGGCCGGGCCGACCAGTCCCAAGATCCACTACAATCTCGGTCTCGCCCTCTCACAGGCAGGACGCTACGACGAGGCGGTACCGCACTACCGCGACGCGCTGCGCCTCAAACCCGATCACGCCAAGGCACACAACAATCTCGGCAAGAATCTCTTTCAGCTCGGCCGGCATGAGGAAGCGATCGCGAGCTGCCGGCGCGCCATCCACATCGACCCGGAGTTCGCGCTTGCCTACGTCAACCTGAGCGCGGTCCTGGCGGCGGTGAATCGCCTGGACGATGCCATCGAGGCCCGGCGCGCGGTGGCGCGACTGGAACCGGACAACGCCGAGAACCACAACAATCTCGGCGGCTTGCTGGCCATGACCGGCCATTTCGACCCAGCGATCGATCACTTCCGTCGTGCCCTGGCGCTCCAGCCCGATTTTCCTCAGGCGCGCCGGAATCTGGAACAGGCGCTGGCCCTGCTACAGCGCGACGAGAACAAGCCGTAATTCGCCGGCGGCGCAACCAGCGCGGAGCGTGTTTTCATCGCCGAACCCAGTACATACGAGTTCCGGAACAAGCGGCTGCACACTGCGCTGAGCATCGTCGTGGCGGTGGTGGCGCTGTACTGGGTGTGCACGCGCATCGATCTGCGCGAAACCTGGCAGTACCTGTCGCGGTCGCACCTGTCCTGGTTCCTGATCGGTTTCGGTTCGTTTTATCTGTCGTTGCCGCTGCGGGCCTGGCGCTGGCAGATGCTGTACGCCAATCTCGGTCAGCAGGTGCCGCTCAGCGTGCTGATGAGCGCCATCTTCCGTGCCTGGACCGTGAACTGCGCGTTGCCCGGACGGGCCGGCGATCTCTACAGCGCTTATGTGCTGCGCACCGAACGCGGGCAGGACGTGGCCGAAACCCTGGGCACCATTTTCAGCGCCCGGGTGCTGGATTTACTGACCTTGATCGTCCTGGTGGCCGGCGTGTTTCACCTGCGCTTCCAGCAGGAGCTGCCGCCGATCTTCGGCACGCTGGTGTATCTGGCGCTGGGTCTGGGCGTCGCCGTGGTGGTGGGCGTGTTGCTGCTGAGCAGGTTTCGCCGTCTCGGCGACCGTTTGCTGCCCCAGCGTTTCGTCGTGGCGTACGGGCGCTTCGCCGACGCCACCTTCGGCTCGGTCAAACGAGTGCCGGTGCTCTTGCTGGTGACCCTGGCGCTGTGGTTTCTCGAAGCCTTCCGCTTCTGGTGTGTGCTGGGCGCCATCGGCGCGCCACGTCCGCTGGCGCAGGTCATCTTTCTGGCTCTGGCCGCCGCGGTATTGACCACCTTGCCTGTAACGCCCGGCGGGCTGGGCACCGTGGAAGCGCTCTACCAGCAGTTCTTGCCCCATGTCGGCATCACGACCAGCGCCGCGGCGAGCGCGACGATCCTCGACCGGACGATCAATTACTGGTTTATCCTGGTGGCCGGCGGCATATATTTTCTTATACGACGTGGTAAATACAGCAGAAGGGACGCGGCATGACCGCCGGCAATGGTCGAATAGACGGACACGGGTCGCGCGACGATAGCGACGCGGCGGCCGCAACAGCGCGCAAGGCCATCGTCGTCATGCCCGCTTATAATGCCGAGACGACCCTCGAGCAGACGCTGGCCGATATACCCGACGGGGTGGTCGACGAGATCATACTCGTCGACGATTGCAGCAGCGATCGCACCGTGGAACTCGCGCACGATCTCGGCTTGACGGTAATCGCGCATGATAAAAACCAGGGTTACGGCGCCAACCAGAAGACCTGCTACCGCACGGCGCTCGAACGAGGCGCCGACGTGGTGGTCATGATCCATCCCGACTACCAGTATGATTCCAGTCTCGTACCCGTGCTCATCGAGCTGTTGCGGCGGCGGCACTGCGACCTGTTGATGGGCAATCGTATACGCAGCCGGCGCGAGGCACTGGCCGGCGGCATGCCCGTGTACAAGTACCTGGCCAACCGTGGCCTGACCATCGTGGAAAACCTGTGGCTGGGTCAGAATCTGGGCGAGTTCCACTCGGGTATGCGCGCCTACCGGCGAGAAGTGCTGGAGACCATTCCCTGGCAGCGTAACAGCGACGATTTCGTCTTCGACAGCCAGTTTCTCGTGCAGGCGGTGCATTTCGGTTTCCGACTGGGCGATATCCCGGTGCCGGTGCGCTACATGAAGGAAGCCTCGAGCATCAACTTCCAGCGCAGCGTGCAGTACGGATTGGGAACGGTAGCGACCTTGCTGCGTTGGACTCTGCACAGGCTGGGTCTCGCGTCGAGCCCGCTTTTCAGTCGCTGAGGCGAGAGGAGCACGTCATGTTCGGATTCACTGCTGCTCGGTCCCGGCGCGACGGTAACGTCGCCCGCGAGATCCCGATCACCATCCTCATCTTCGTTGTCGGGTTCATCGGGGCGAGCGGGTTGTTCTGTTCCGGTTGCGATTCGACGACCTCACCGGCAGAAACCGCGCAGTGGCAGACCCTGCGGTCGGATCTGGATCGCGATCTGAATCCGGCAGTATCCGGCGCAAACCTCGATTCCCTCGCGGCAGGGAATGTACGGTTCACACTGGATCTGTACGCGGCACTGCTGTCCGGCAAGGACGAGGCTGCCGACGCCAACCTGCTCATCTCGCCGCTGAGCATCCGGACTGCCTTTGCCATGGCCTACGGCGGCGCCCGGGAGCAGACCGCCACGGAAATCGCCCGGACCTTGCACTACGAGCTGGATCAGGAACAGCTGCATCCGGCGTTCAACGCGCTGGATCTGGAACTGGACGCACGGAATGCACCGGCCAGCGAGCAGGAGGATCCGCTCGAACTCCACCTGGCCAACGCGATCTGGGGCAAGCTCGATTTCCCCTTCCACGACACGTACCTGGATCTGCTGGCGATCAATTACGGATCCGGCCTGCAGTCGCTCGATTTCGCCGGCGCGCCCGAAGCGTCGCGCCAGGTGATCAACGGCTGGGTCGAGGAGCAGACCCACGATCGAATCAAGGATCTGCTGCCGCCGAACGCCATCAAGCCCAGCACGGCCGTCGTGATCACCAACGCGGTGTATTTCAAGGGTCCGTGGGCGTCGCCCTTCAACCCGGACGCCACGGCGGACGACGCCTTCACCCTGCTCGATGCGAGCACCCGGACCGTGCCCTTCATGCAACAGGCAGGGGCATTCAACTACGCGGTCGGCGATGGCTGGCAAGCCCTGGAATTGCCTTTCCGCGAGGACCGTCAGGAGCTGGCGATGGTGTTTCTGCTGCCGGCGGCGGGCCAGTTCACGACCTTCGAGGCGAGTCTCACGAGCGAGTCGCTGGTCGCGATGCTGGCGGCATTGACGACTCAGGCGGGCCAGGTGCAGTTGCCGAAGTTCTCTTTCGAGTCGTCGTTTCCGTTGTCCGAGACGCTGCAGGCGATGGGCATGGTCGTGCCGTTTTCGGCCGCCGCCGATTTTTCGGGCATCGGAGACCGGTCGCTGTATATCGACGAGGTCTACCACAAGACCTTCATCGACGTGAACGAGAAGGGCGCCGAAGCCGCCGCGGCCACGGCCATCGTGATGAACGAGACCTCGATACCCGAAGACTTCGTGTTCACGGCGAACCGTCCGTTCCTGACGCTGATTCGCGATCGGGTGACCGGGGTGGTGCTCTTCTTCGGCAGGGTGCTCGATCCGAGCGCCGGGTAAAGCGGGTCCGGGGCGGCCACCGTGCGGGGGAGGCAACGGGGCTGGAGCGACAGCGAGACCGGGCCGGCGGCCGGATCGGACCGGCCGCCAGCTGTGATCACGCGTCCTGGAGATCAGCTCGGTCCGGTGCCCTCGCCCACGTGCGGATCGACATCGCTCCAGATCACGCGGTCCAGGCCGTCGTCCGACGGCAGCTGGTAGTCTTCCAGGAGCATGCGGCCGCTGTAGACCAGAAAGACATCGCCACGCCAGTAGCCCATGAGCAAGGCGTCCCGTTCGGCTTGCGGGCCGTCGATGTTTCCCGTCCTGCCTTCGACCGTCCACTGAATCTCGGCCATGAACCGCAGCTGGTGTTTGCCCGCTCGCCAGGTGCCGTCGAAATTCTGACGCATTTCGCCCTGCAAGAAACGCATTGTCGGCACGCGGTGCAGTCGTACGGCCTCGTGTTTCTTGGGCTCCGTCTTCTTGCCCGCCAGCACGTTGCCTGCCAGTATGAGACACAGCGCCACGGGTACGATGAAGAGCGCTCGAACTATCTTGTGCATCTCGTGATTCCTCTCGCTCGGTACGGATCGTCGATCCGCCCGCGGTTCTACTGTATGTTCTCGACGTCGAAGGTCTCTTGCCAGGATCTGACCGTCAGATGGAAGTACTGCTGGCTGATTTCCTCGACGGTGATGCTGGCGTCCGTCGCCTGGATGACCACGGTTCCTTCCACGATATCCGCCACCGGTTGCGAGGCGATGCCGCCGGGCAGTTCGATGCACGACGGGATTTCTTCACCGTCCTCGTCCTCGAGATTCCCGCCGTCTTCATAGGCCAGGCCGTACAGCCAGGAACGTCCGCCGGCCGAACACTCGTCGCCGTTGGTCGTGAAGGCCGTGAAGTAGACTATACCGGCCACGACCACCGCGGTCTCGGTCACCCGTTCGAACTCGCCGTGTTCGATGAGGTTGACGTACCAGCCGTCCGCCTCGCCGATGTCCCCGGGACTGCCCGTCTGGTCGGCGAGGTCGCCGGGATCGAGGGTAGCGCCTTCGCCCCGGTCGTAGACGCAGTAGAACGAGTTGACGTCGGCGTTGTCGAAGTCGTCTTCTTCGAGATAGACGCCGGTGCCGAAGTAGACGTGATACTTGTCACCATCGCCGTAGGCCACCGTGGGCGCGGCAGTGATGACCTGGTTACACGAGAAGAACTCGGTCCAGGTCCAGCTCGACGGGTTCCGCAGACCATTGACCTCACCCCGCCAGACCGAACCGTCCAGGTCGGCGACAAAGACCACGTCGGCCTCGCCGTCCAGGTCGCGATCGACCACCGCCGGTTTCGTCGCCTTGTTGCGACCGGAGTTCAGGTTGCTGAGTTGCCTGGAACCGTATCGATCGCCATCCTCCAGGCTGTAGACGTGGATCCAGGCTTCTTCGCTGTCCGTATCGAACCCTGACCCGGCCAGCACGACCGCCTCACCGTCGATGCTCGTCATGGTGACTTCCGACGGGAAGGGGTAACCGTCCGGTGTTTCTTCCTGCCATAGCACCGTCGGCGAATACGGATCGGTGATGTCCAGACAGAAATACGAGGCGCCGCCCATGCGTCCACCGCCGACCAGCACCGTGCGCCAGAGCGAGTTCAGCCTGACGTCGTCGACCGAAGGCGTCAGATCGCAGGTGTAGGTGTGGCAATAACTCGAATCCGCCATGACCTGGAACTTGGGCAGGGCGAACTCCGGAACGAACGCCCAGATCTCCTGCCCGCTGTCGGCATGGAAGGCGTGCAGCATGCCGTCGTTCGCGCCGACGTAGACCACCTTCTGGCGATTCGCATGTGACTCCATGAATTCCTGGTAGTCCTCGTCGGTACTGAAGTGGCTCGGCGCGCCGACGACGATTGGTGCGGAATGCACGATATCGCCCAGGACCCAGCCGTCGCGATCGCGGTAGCCGAGGACATCGTGCCCACGCGCCCACTCGATCAGGTCGGCGGCTTCGTTGACGTCGTCGACGTCCATGGCCTCGCGCAGGTCGCCGGCTTCGTCCGGGTCGAAGTCGTAGCGATCGCTGCCCATGGCAGTGAAGATATCGCGATCGTCGTTGTAGGCGACACGCTCTCGAAGCAGCAGGCCGCCTTCCCAGTAGGGGTCGTCGCCGTCGTCGTACGGCAGCGAGAAGGCTTCCATGTAGCCGTCCCAGCTGCCGGGCATGAACTTGCCCCGGTAGAGGGTGTTTTCGTCGCCACGCTCGGTCGAAACCACGGCCACCGAGGAACCGGCGGACATGCGCATCAGGATATCCTGCATCGCCATGTCGAAGGCGTCGGCGAGTTCGGCGGCGTCGTTGGCCGAGTAGTAGAGGCCGCCACCGTTTACGGCGGTTTCCAGCAGCAACGGAGCGTCGATCATGAATCCGATCGTGTAGGTGTAACAGTTCTGGCCTTCCTCGCCGACTTCGTCCGGATCGCCGAGATCCGGCCGCAGATCGGTGGTGCGCAGGAAGTAAGCGACATCGTCCATGTGGTCGGAACAGTCCCAGTCGCCGTAATGGTCCGGCGCGCCGATACTCTGGCAGTTGCCGGGATCGTTGCCATCGCCGTCGGCATCATGCAGGTATTGGCTCACTCCGACGTCCATGGTGGGGAAACCATCGGTACAGACGATGATGAAGTTCATCTGACACGCATTCTGGATCGGTGCGCTCGGCAGGTCGTTGGAGAAGTAGTCGACCAGCGTCTCCAGGGCTTCTCCGAGCGGTGTCCAGGTGTTCGCCGAGATTCCGTTGATCTGCGCAATCAGGGAATTGGGATTCGAACCACAGTTGCCGATGACGTTGCCGCCGGTATTGTTGGGCTGGAATACGGTGAGCCCGAGGCGGATCCCCGGATCGATGCGATTCACCAGGTCGATCATCACCTGCTTGCCCACCTGAATACGCGTGGTGCGGGGTATGTTCTCACGCTGCTCTTCCGTGGCGTGAGAGAAGATCCAGTTCAGGTAGTTGCCGATGTAACGGCCCGACCTGCCGTTGTCCGAGCGCACGAGGTACGCCTTCGGATTTCGTGGCCAGCCGCGCCGGAAACTGCGCTGGGAGTACAGCTTCGAGCGAGAGATGTAATACATCCGGTCCGTGCTGAAACGACCGGAATAATCGTAGGTCGGGTCGTAGGCCTCGTGATAGATCGCCTCGTTCATCGAGCCCGAGTTATCCATCAGGATCATCACATTGGCGCCCGAGTTCGACTGGATGACGAACAGCGGCGGTTCGCACCCCTGGCCCGAGACCGCGGCTGGCAGCGAGCACATCGCGGCGCAAATCAGGCCGAGCACCATTCCGGAACGGGACAGCGGCTCGCCAGCGTGAAGGAATCGACGCATGATCTTCCCCTTTGAAGACACGAACTGGCGAGTATGGCAGTAGGGAGAACGACGAAATGCGATTTCCCGACCAACGGAACCGGTCGGGATTCGTCACTCCGACACGACCGGACAACACTTCCGGAGGTGTTATTTGAGGTTACTCGCCTTGGGTTTCATATCGGGCTCTCCTGGTATGATTGTGGGCACATCCACCCCCACCAACGCTACCTAA
>CAYLIV010000034.1:0-41652 GCA_964384055.1 uncultured Fibrobacteraceae bacterium | reverse complement strand
AGGTTGTTCCAGTACCACCGATGATTCGGCAAGCAGGTTCCATTGACCATCACCACTGTTCATGAACAGCCGGTAATAAAACGCGCCGTCGCGGCCCAGGTGGGTTGACCGATCCACCGCGATATAATTGCCAGGGCCACTTTGCGAATAAGGAACCTCCCAATCCGAATCGCAGTTGCGCCCTAGAAGACGGAAGTCAACCTGGTTGCTTTCCTGAGTAACCTGCCAGCGGGCCGTGACCGTATCCGTGCCGGGCTGCAGGTCGAAAAATGACATGAATACTGCAACGACATCGCCGCACTGAAGAGGAGCGATCTGCAGGCCGCCTTCCCCATCTGCTACGTAAACGCCCGTATCAGTGACCGCAACGTTACGGGCCTCGCCCGGAGTATCTATGCCCCCAACGATCACAGGCGAGGCCGGCATCTTGACGTTTACCACCTGAAGACCCGATTCGCCGTCGGCGATGTAGACATAATCACCTCGAATCGCGACGCACCGGGCTCCGGACGGCATATCGATGCGCCCCACACTAACTGGTGCTTCCGGTATCGTGATATCCACTACCTGAAGACCTCCTATGTGAGCTTCCAGGAGATCCCTGTACGCCACGTAAGCGAATTCTCCCTGATCCACGACATCCGAAAGACCGACCCATCCTCCCGGGGCTTCGATGCTCCCCACGATCGCTGGCGTACTCGGCGTGGTGATGTCCACTACCTGAAGGCCAAAGGTTAGACTTGCGACGTATGCATAACCTCCCTGAACCGCGACACCGTACGCAGGGCCTGGCATGTCGATACTCCCCGCGATCGAAGGTGAATCTGGTTCAGTGATATCGACCACGAGAAGACCGCCGGTCGCGACATATGCGTAGTTACCCTGAAGTACATTGTCCCGGGCCTCGTCGGGTGTGGGGATGCAGTTCACGATTTCGGGCATCTCGGGCGTCGTGATACCCAACACCTGAATCCCGGACTCGCCGTCGGCGCAGTAGGCGTAATCTCCTTGAATCGCGATTTCAGAGGCAGAGCCCGGTGTGTCGACGCTACCCACGATCGCGAGTGTTTCCGGCATCGTGAGGTCCACCACCTGAACGCTTAGCCCATCCGCGATGTAGGAGTAGTGTCCCTGAACTGCGATACCACGGGCATCGCCGGGTAAGTTGGTACTTCCGAAAAATCCGGGTAAAGTCGACGTTGTGATATCTACCACTTGAAGGCCGAGCTCGTCCGCAATGTAGATGTAGTCTCCCTGAATCGCGACGCCACGGGCATTGCCAGGTTTGTCGACACTTCCTATGATCACAGGCTCACTCGGCATCGTGATATCCGCGACCTGTAGGCCCGAGTTCGAGGCCGCGACGTAGGCGTAATCGCCATGAACCCCAACACTCAAGGCATAATCCGGCAGGTCAACGCTCCCCACGACCATCGGCTCACCTGGCATCGAGATGTCTACCATCTGAAGACCCGACTCGCCGTCGGCGACGCAGACATAATCTCCCTGGACCGCAACACCCCGTGCGTGGCCCGGTGTCGCGACGCTCCCCGCGATCGTCGGTGCGTCTGGCGCTGTGATATCAATCACTTGAAGACCTGCGGCTCCGGCGGCGATGTAGGCGTAATCTCCCTGAACGGCAACGCCAAGCGCGGTGCCTGGCGTGCTGACGTGCCCCACGACCACCGGCGAATTCGGTGTCGCGATGTCAACCACATGAAGATCCCATTCCTCGTTCGCGATGTAGGCGTAGTTACCCTGAACAGCGACATCCCACGCCCAGCCTGGTGTATAGACACTCCCTACGGTATAGGGCGCATCCGGAGTTGAGATGTCTATCACCTTGAAATCAAGTTGGGAGGGCCCGGTGGTGATGTAGAGATAATCTCCCCGAACCGTGATACCAAACGCATAGCCCAACGAGCTACCGGCCACTATCACAGGCTCTTCTGGAACCGTAACGTCCACGACTTGAAGATCTCCCGAAAAGCCGTCCGTGACGTATGCGTAGTTTCCCTGGACGGCGACATCCCAGGCTGTACCGAGTGTGTCGACGCCCCCTACCCAGTGCAGGTGATCGCCGTAGTCGACACATTGAGCTGCGACCGATCTGGGGCCACACAGGCTCAACATTCCCCAGGCGAGTACTGCGAGACATACTCCAGTTATTCCACTTCGCCGTAACAAGGCACCGCTGGAAGGCAGTGCGATCGTCATTTCTATGAACGTGTTGATGGATGGCATCTGCATCGTTAGAACCTCCCAAGATTTCACATCGGGTAGTATACGTGTTTCGTAGGGTGCTTTTGTGGTCACCTTCCTAAGGGCTCGGGCCAGTCTTCGATTCGCCGCGGCCAGTCAACGACCCACCAGCGCGCGTCGCGCCGGACCAGTTCGACACCGCTGATGTCGATGCTCACATAACGGTCGTCGCACAGGTAACGGAGCGAAGCTTTCGCTATCAGCCGATCGGGCGCGGCGCCCGGTTCCAGATCGAGCGAGATGCCGAGATTGTCCTCGTCGTGGCAGCAGTCGTCGGGCAGCGGCGGATGGACGGCGAACCAGGCATCCAGATCGTCTGCCGCCGCGGGCCCGATCAGACGATGCGCCGCCTGCGCACGGCCGTGTGTCAGGCAGCAGCAGAAGGCCCAGGCGACGGCATGGGGATCGTCGCCAGCCGCAGTGAACCATTCCGGTTCCGGGCAGTCGCGCGAGCAATGTAAGAGCAGTACCAAAGCTCCGAGCAGCAGGACCGCCATACCAATGATCACGCCTGCGCAGGTGAGGGATCGCCTCAGGCAGCTGCGAATCGATCGTTCGGACACTCCCGAGCATGACGTTTCGCCTTTCACTTGATTAGGATCATCTGCTGGATCCGGATCCCCTGCTCCGTGGCCAGTCGTGCGTGATAGATGCCGGAAGGCACATCGCGTCCTTGGTCATCGATGCCGCGCCAGGTCACGCTGTGACGGCCGGCATCCTGCGTCTCGTCCAAGAGAACCGTCACACGCTGGCCGCGTACGTTATAAACCTCCAGCCGAACAGCGGCGGTTTGCGACAGGTAGTACGGGATCGTCGTCTGCGGATTGAACGGATTCGGGTAGTTCTGGCCCAGCGCGAGACCGTCAGGTGCGGCTACCGGCGCGTCGTATTCGCCGACGGGGGTGAAAATGTCGCCGTAGATTGCGAAGTCGTCGAAGTATGCGTCGACTCCGGTGCCCGCATTGTTGTAGGACTCGAGGTAGATCTTCAGGAAGGCGACGTCGGTAGGATCGACTACGGCACCCTCGAGGTCGCTGAAGAAGTTATTGTCAAACGTGATCTCGTCGGTCTGCCAGTCAAAGAAGGTACCGGTTGCCTCGCTACAACCAACCGCCATACCCGGATTGTCCTGCTGGAAGTCGGTGATCACCTGGTCGCAATCGTAAAGCGGAAAATCTCCCGTATGGCGACGGACATGAAAGTCGCCGAGACGCTGGCTGGACTGGTCGAAAAAGCGGACGAAGACTGCCGCCAGACCGTAAGGACTCTCGATCTCGGCCAGCTTCCACCGCCAGGCCAGTGTCTGTTGCGAGACGTCGCACCCGCGCAGGTCAACGACCTGGGATCGCAGTAGGTAGTAGTTGCCGCTGGTACGCGAGTCGAGGTTGAGGACCACGGATTTACTGGCGTACTTCCGATCTCGGCTGTCGAGTCCGGGACCATTGTCCTCGTTCATCCAGAAAGTCTCACCCTGCGAGAAGTCCCCGTTGGCCACGGCACATGCCGCCAACGGCCCGGATTCGAGCACTACGCGGTCGAAGTAGACATTCGCACCGGCGCCCGCGTTGTTGTAGGACTCGAGCACGATCTTTACTGCAGCCACCTGGCTGGGATGTAGTGCGGGTCCGTCCAGGCCGGCGAAGAGTTCCTCGCTCAGTACGAGAAACTTGCGTTCAAAGAAGGTCGTCCCGATCTCCTGCTGACAGCCTACAGCGACTCCCGGATTGTCTTGAAGGAAGTCGTCGATCACCTGGTCGCATTCGTAAGGCTGGAAATCGCCCGTGTGGCGCCGGACGAAATAAACACCGCGGCGCTCACCGTCGTTGTCATAGAACTCCACGTTCACGGCGGCGAGCCCGTAGTTGCGCTCCACCTCGAGACCTAGCCAATCCCAGCTGAGGACCATGTCGGTCAGGTCACAGCCGTCCAGGTCGACGGTCTGGGTGAGGAACAGGTAGTAGTTGCTGCCGGCGCGGGACTCGAGGTGGAGCATCGCGTCACGGCCCTGGAAGTCGACGATCTCGACGATGCCGTGGGGGAGACCGGGGCCTTCGCTCTCGTCGGTCCAGCCGGCAAGACCGGCGCTGAAATCGCTGTTGATGATCTCGCAAGGAGTTGCCTGTGCCGAGATCGCCAAGGCGATAGCCAGGATGTTTGTCAGCAAACGGACGAGGTTTCGAGTCGTGATCAATGTCGGTTTCATCTTCGTTCCTCCCAATAATGCGGTCTAGATTCCGCGGACCGCTATGTGGCCGCGAGGCGCGCCAATGGATCGCGGTTGAACAATTGCACGATGTATTCCGGGTCACGTCGGATCGAACCAGCAGATCATAATCCGGTTCAAGTCCCGATCCAGTAATGAGTTGGGGGAGTTTTTGATGCGCGAACACCGCGCCGGATACCCGGGCTGCGTGCAACATCACGGTATCGCAGGTTGGGTGCAGTATGCGCAATAGATTGGGAAGAAACGAGAAAGCCGTGTCACCATGATGTTGACGCCCGGATCCCGGCTCAGCGTTTACGGAACCGGTCGGCGTCGAGGTCACAATCGCCAAGCATGCGGTGCAGGCTCTGGCGCTTGAGGCCGCAGCGTTCGGCGGCGAGAGCCACGTTGCCACCCGCGAGATCGAGCTGACGCGCAAGGTAACGTTGCTTGAAATCCCGTAGGAGGCGGCTCTTCGCTTCTTCGTAGGTGAGCGTGTAGGTTTCTCCGGCGGTGTCGTGGAGCAAATCCGGCAGGTCGATCCGCTCGCCACGGCAGTGGATCGCGGCGCGCTCGACCGCGTTGCGCAGCTCTCTGACGTTGCCCGGCCATTCGCGCTCGCGGAGGTTCGCGAGGGCCGCGGGCTCGAAGCCGGCGATTCGCTTGCCCAGTTGATGGCTGCTGACGGCGAGGAAGTGCTCGGCCAAGGCGACGACGTCCCCCGCCCGGCGCCGTAAGGGCAACAAGTGGACGCGGAAGACGTTCAGGCGGTAGAACAACTCCGAGCGGAGATCGCCATCGGCGAGGGCCTGGTCGAGATCGCGGCTGGTGGCGGCAACCACGCGGGCATTGCTGATAAGCGGCCGCTCGCTGCCGACGCGTGTGTACTCTCGAGTTTCCAGGACCCGCAACAGCTTGACCTGTAACGCGTCCGGGCTGTCGCCGATCTCGTCGAGGAACAGCGTGCCACCATGCGCCAATTCAAAGCGGCCGCGGCGGCGGCGGTCTGCTCCCGTGAAGGCGCCCTTCTCGTGGCCAAACAGCTCCGACTCGATGAGCTCGGCTGGTACAGCTCCACAGTTGACGGCCACGAATGGACCCTTACCTCGCTTGCTGCGGGCGTGAATCCGCCTGGCCACCATCTCCTTGCCGGTCCCGCACTCACCGGTAATCAGCACGGTAGCCTCGGTGGGTGCAACCAGGTCGATCTCCTCCAGGAGTCGGCGCGACTCAGGATCGACGGCGACCAACTCCCCGTGCAGGCGGTCCACATCCGCCTCGAGGGCGGCAATGCGGCGGCGCTGGTCGGCGTCGGCCAGAGCAAGGTTGATCACGTTGACGAGATGGTCGACATTGGGCGGCTTGCAGACGTAGTTGGTGGCTCCGGCCTTGATCGCCTCGACCACCGTCGCGACGCTTTCGGTCTGTGTCAGCATGATCACGGCCGGGTGGTTGTCCAGGGCGGAAAGCTTGCGCAGGATCTCGATTCCGTCCCGCTCGCTCTCGATCTCGAGATCCAGCAGGACAACTTGCGGTTCGTACATTTCCACTGCCTCGAGGCCTGCGTGACCGGTCGCGGCTTCCCGGATGTTGTACCTGTCGCCGAGCAGCAGCCGGAGATCGGCGCGAAAGCCGTCGTCGTCGTCGATCAGCAGCAGGCGGGGGTGTTGCGAGTCAGTCGTCATGGTGTTGCTCCGGGTCTCGATCAGAGCCGGCGGCTGCCGTCGCTGACCGGAACTCTCCCGCCGTCGCGGAGAGCAGGAGGGCGAAGGTCGTGCCGTCGGATGTGCTCTCGACCAGGGTGAGTTCACCGCCCCAGCGCCGAAGGATCTCGGCCGAGCGCGGCAACCCGAGGCCTGACACACCGGGACGTATCCGTTTGGTGGCGAAAAGGTCCGCCTGCTCGCTCGCTGGTATGCCGTGGCCGGTATCTCCGATCTCGAAACGCACACGCCCATCGCTGCGAACCAATTGCAGGCGAAGCCGGCGTTCCTCGGCGCTTTGCAGGGCTCGGATCGCGTTGTCGACCAGATTATCGAGGATGAATCGTAGGTCCGCAGGATCGATCATCACGCGGATCGAATCGCTGCCGATGCCGTCCCGATCGACAGCCACGCGCGCGCGCTGCAGCTCGTCCTCGTGGAGCAGGAGTACCCGGTCAAGCAGCTTGCCGAGGTCCGCTGTGAAGAAATCGATGAGTGTTCGGCGGAGCTTCTGCAGATCACGCTCGATCTGATCCACATCCCGTGCGAGATCATCGTAGCTTCGCGCTACCACGTCGCGGTCCAGGTTGGTCTCGATAACCTCGGCGATAGTTCGGGTCGTCTGCTCGAGCGTGGTCTCGATGCGGGCCACCAGATTCGGTTCGAAACCCATCTGCCGGGCACGTCCGAGAATAGCCGCCAGATCGGCGGCGGCGCTTTCCTGGAAATCGACAAAGTTGGTGGTGATGCGTGGGATCAACTCGGCCGTTACGCCGGTCTCGCCGAGGCGCGTCGACAGCAGCCAGACCACACGGCGTAAGCCGCGGGTCGCGCCGATGGTTCCGTGGTTCGACTGCTCGAGCGAGCGTAACAGCCGTGCGAGCAGCTCGCGATCGACCGGTTCGGGGGCGGGCGGTACTGCCAATCTGCGCCGACGTCGAAGCAGCCACCAGGTCAAAATAGCTGCGACTCCCGCCAGAGCAGCGCCGGCGAGCCAGAAGTTGTTGTTCCTCGCGATCCACTGTGGATTGGCAGCGAAGGAGAACTGAGCCAGATTATCCGGGGCGATTTGGATGAACATGAAGTTACGTTCGGGGCCGGCTGACCAAACCTGCCCGACGCTGAAATCGAGTGCTGGACCGAGATCATCGTGGACAGCAAGAGGAGCGAGGTCGGCATCCAGTACGTAGACCTGACCGCCGGTTGATTTGACGCAGACCTCCAGCCCAGACGATTCAGCTAACACGTCGGTGCAGGCGAAAACGCGTAAGCCGTTGCTGGAGACAGCTCTGGCCGCGAGCGATAATGCCCCGTTCTCGTAGCGGAATCTGTTCAGCACGCCCTGGCCGGTGCTCGTATAGATGCTACCGCGCTTGTTAAGAGAACCGGGAGCAAGGGTGAGTCCTGACACGGGCGAAGCGGAAACCTTGACCGCCTGCAGACCGCCGGTCATCGGGTGCCAGACCGCTAGGCGGCTGACCCCTTCGGGGCTGAGGTTTTTGGTCGCGGTCACGATTTCCAGTACGCTGTCCGCATCCAGATCAGCAACTCCGAGATGCTCAACAACGAAACCTTCGCTCAGCTTCCGGCGCCAGCGTAGTTCGCCGTCCGCGCTGAGCACGAACAGCCAGCACTCATCGTCCCGCGTGCCGTTGACGCGCATTCCGTCCGGCATGTTGTTCGAGGTGCCTCCGATCATGACGATCTCGCGGCGCGCGTCGCCGTCGAGATCGATCAGCTGAACATTGTACCACTGCGGATTTGATCCCATCGGATACCGCCAGAGTACCTCGCCGTCAGGTAACGCACGGGCGCTGATCTCGCGTGGTTCCAGATCGAAGCCGACGGTAGTGGCCATCAGGACCGCACGTTTGCTTCCGGTCTCTTCCGGTTGTAGAACACCGATGGCAAAGTGTTGGCCGTCCCAGCGGCCATCCGGCTTGCGGTCGGGACCGGTCGACAACTCGAGGTCCAGTGAAAGGTGCTGTTCCCGCGGATCCAGGCCCCACAGGCGCCACTGTTGTCCGTCATTTCGGCGAGCGGTGATCAGGATCTCCAACCAGCCGTCACCGTCGATATCTCCGGCGGCCGTCGGCCGGATCAAAGCGGCTTCGCCGAGATACTCCGGAGGATGGTTGAATTGCCAGATGATAACCGGATTGGCATCCTCGAGATCATAGGCGACGAGTCCTACTGGACCGTTTGTGATCGCCTCGTTCCAGCCGTCGCGGTCGATGTCGGCTCGCAGAACGGGAGTGATCGTGGGAACAGTTCGAATCCAGACGAATTCCGGTGTGAAGACGGGCCGGTAAGGAAGTGTAGCTGGCAAGATGTCCAGGTCGTTGAGTTGGACAGGATTGCCGGTGACAAGATCGACGTTCGCCAAGATAACCAGGAGGCCGATCGCGGGCAGCCAGGCAGGGATTCGACGGCTTGATTTCTCTTGAGCGGTCATGCTACGATGCTTTCATGAAATGGCACCCTCCAGCCGAGCGCACTCACAACCTGCTCAACCAGCAGCATACTGCCGAGTTTTAGATATTTCAACGTCCATTTTCGCCCAGATTGCACTATCGTATCATACCAAGCTATCCTCCGCGTTCGGCTACGATGTTCGCAATTCGCCATCTACTGGCATCGACCGTCCGCATCACCGGACTTTTCGCGCTGTATTCATTTCGGGATCACCGGCGCGGACAGAACCAAGCCCCTCGGGGGATAGCAAGCGCATTACTTTCCTGCGCAGTATTTCGTTCCGAGCTGGATTGATGGTGTTATCTGGGTTGTGATGCAATTCCTGCTCCGGATCGTAGAACAACGCCAGGAAACACCTTTTCCTCCCCACCGCAATCAATCGCTTCGCTTCCGGCCCGTATGCGGCGCCGTCGAGACTCCTGTACAGGTCGATTTCAGGAAATCCCACGCTCTTGGGTAACCGCTTCAGTTCCAGCCCCGAGTACAGCCAGTGTTCGAGATGAAACGTTCTGGTCACACCGTTCTCAACGACGATCAATTCGCCGGCCATCCGACTCCAACCATCGGTCACCGTCCGGCGTTCGATGAGCATTTCGCCGGTGGGCAGGGCCGTCGACTCGGTCAGCTCGAAGCGGCGGGCTATGATCTCCTTGCCCATTAGGTCGATCACGAAGACGCGCCCGATATCAGGCTGTTGAACACGTTTCCAGTACGAGGCGGTTGTCGTCCGGAGCGGCGAAGTAGCCGAAAGACGTGAACAGATTGAGTGCTAGATCGAAGGTGGCTGGCCGTGTGAACCGCCGCATGTCCGCCTTGACGAATTCCATCGCGACCTGCTCCCGCTCGGCGTACTCGCGTGCCTTATCGAGTAAGAAAGTGGTGTAGTCGATCGCCGTTACCGGGTAACCCCGCCGGGCGAACGGGATCGCGTAGCGGCCCGGGCTGCAGCATTGATCGAGGAAGGCATTACCCACGCCGCCGGACAGCTCGATGAGCCGGGGCAACACTCGATATGCGGCCGCCAAACGTAAAATCCCCGGGGGGCAGGAGACGTGATTCACTGTACCCGGGTACACTCACAAAACAGACTCGAAGCATCGATTTCCCGGATCTCCACGACCTGCACGGCGATACCAGCCTGCGCGTCGTCACCAACCCGCGTGCACAGCGCCGCGAACTGCGCCTCGTTCAATGCACCGCTGCGAAAGCCGTCCTTGCATACGATCACGTTGTCCCGTGTGGCCTCGAGATCGATCTCGCCTACCAAGCCGCGCGCTGCTTGCCGCTGGAACCACTCCAGGCGATGTGGCCAGAAGCGTTTGGCGTAACTCGAAAGCAAGACGCGTCCGCCGGGTCTGGTGACACGAAGCGTTTCGCGCAGTAGACGCAGTTGATCGACCCGGAACGCACAGATCCCGTTCTGGATGCAGACGACAACATCGAACTCCCCGTCCGGGAATTTCAGGTCGATCGCATTCATCTCAAAGAATTCGTAGCGCTGGTGATCTCCTGCGGATTGCCCGGTCGGCTGCCGAGCCAGTTGCCGCGCCAGTTCGATGCTCTCAGCCGCCGAATCGATCCCGACCACACGTGCCGCGACGGTGGCCAGCTCGAACACCACGCGACCATAACCGCAACCGAGCTCGAGCACCGTATCGCCCGGATCGATCCGCCGGAGCACGTGCTCGACCTCCGCCCGCAGATACTGCCGCACGCGCGGCGACGCCACCTCGTAGCACTCGCGCAATCGCGCACCGGCCAGTTTCTTGTCGTAGTAGCTCATGGATCACTTCCTCGCGACGATCCTGTTTGCCGGGCTGGCGCCCTTTGCACCAGAAACACCCCGCCCAGCACCAGCAGCCCGCCGGCGATGGTGGACACCTGAACCGTCTCGCCGAGCAGGTACATCGCCGCAATCAGTGTCGACAGCGGCTCGACGTACAGAAATGCCGCCACCTGCGTGGCGGTGATCCGCTCCAGCGCGAGATGCCACAGCAGGTACGCCAGGCCGGAACAGCCGATACCCAGAAACAGCAGCGCAACCCAGCCGACGCCCGACAGCGTGGCGAGCTGGCGCCACTGGCCGTCAATCAGCAGCACCGGTGTCAACATCAACCAGCCGCAGAACATGACCGCCGCGACGGTTCGCGTGCCGCCGATCCGCCGGATCGTCCCGCGACTCACCACCGTGTAGACCGCCCAGTTGATGGCGCTGGCCAGGATCAGGAAATCCCCGCGTGTTGCCGGCAGCGCCAGGAATTCGGCGGATGTCCGGCCTCGTGTGACCACCAGGACGACGCCGACAAAACCAAGGATCAGGCCGGCCACCTTGCTGCCGGTGAATCGCTCCCGCAGGATCCACGCCGCCAGCAGTGCCGACCAGATGGGTATCGTGCCGATCAGCCAGCCCGTGCGTACGGCCGTGGTGAGGGTCAATCCGTACGCCTGAATCAACTGGTGTACCACCACGCCGATGAGGGCCAGCACCACGAGCATGCGCCAGGTGTCGCGTGGCGGTACGAGCGGCCGGCGTCGGATCAGGAGGATAACCAGCAGGGTCGCCGCGCCCAGGGCGAAACGGCTCGTGATGAGTGTCAGTGGTGCCAGCTCGCGCAGGATCGCCTTGGTTGCCACAAAGGAAACGCCCCACAGGAGCACGGCCAGCAGCGCGTACAGGCGAGGGAGCATGATCAGGAGCCGCTCGCCGTGGTCTGCTCAAGGCCGGCGTCTCCCGTATCGTTGTCTGCTTCGACTTCTTTGATCCCCTCGATTGCAAACAACATCGGTATCTCGATGCTCTCGTCCCTGAACACCCAGCGGTCGCCGCGTTTTTCCATCAGCTCGGGATAGCGGTTGAACACCAGGTATGGAAATTCCCGCAAGGAACGGATCTGGATGCCGCTGGTGATACACGCATTGACTATGTTGCTCAGCGGATGAAACCACTGGTAGCTCACCGGATGGCCGATGATCCGCTCGCTGCCTGTGTACGAGTGTTTCTCGATCACCTTCAAGGGCTCGCTCCGGTGGAAATATTGCTCCTGGATCTCGAGTTGGCCGCTGGTCGCCTCGTATTCCAGGATGTCGACGAAGGGGTGCACGTCGGCCAGGAAAAACTGGCCGCCGGGCTTCAACATGCGCGCGGCTACCGCCAGCAGTGCGTCCACCGACGGCAGCCAGCACAGAACGCCGTAGGACGCGAAGACGACGTCGAACTGTTGCGTGATCACCCGCGGCACCTCGTGGACGTCGCTGCACACGAAGGTGGCGTCGATGGCCGCCTGTCTGGCCAGCTTCCGCGCCACGGCGATGGCCTGGTCCGAGATGTCGACACCGGTGACGGCAGCACCCCGCCGCGCCCAGGACAACGTGTCGAGGCCGAAGTGGCACATCAGGTGCAGCAGGGACTTGCCCGTCACGTCGCCGACGCCGTCGAGCTCGATGCTTTGCAGCGTCGAGGCCCCGGCCAGGAACTCGTCGACGTCGTAGATTTCGCCGCTGTCCTCGAGATGGATCACCACCCGGTCGTTCCAGTTCTCGAGATTCGCCTTGATGTAGCGGTCCATCACTCGACCTCGAAGTCGATCATGCGGCGGGCGCCGACACGCGGCCTGACCACCGTGCCGACCGCAACGTGCGCCGGATGCTCGAGGTAACTGTCCAGCGCCTCGCGGGATTCGAATTCGGTGATGAGCGCGATGTCGGCGGCGGTCTCCTTGCCGCTGAAGTCGAAACCCACCTCGACCGACAGCAGCCCCGGTATCTTGCCGCGCATGTTCTCCAGGGCCGTCTTGATCTCCAGTGCATCGGCGCACTCGCTCAGCGGCCGGCTCGGGTGCTTCAGATTCCACAATACGATGTGTTTGATCATGATTCGTTCGCTCCTCGTTTTGTCCGTTCTTTATACTCTACCCAGCACTGGATCCCCTCGCCGAACTGCACGGTCTTGTAGCAACCGTTGCACGACACGCACAGGGCTTTCGTCCGGTCTCCCGATAGCCAGCGTCGCACCAGCCCCGGTTCGCGGATCAGCGGCCGGGCCACCGAGACGAAGTCCACGTCTCCGCTGGCCAGCGCTCCTTCGATGACCGCCGGCGAACGGAAACCGCCCATACCGATGACGGCGCACTGGTTTTCTGTGGGGATGCGCCTGATGACCGCACGGGTCCGGCGCGCCAGCGCCATCAGGTAGGCTTCGTCCTCGGGTTTCTTGATACTCGCGCGCGCTGGTCCCTTGCCGCGCGCAAGCGGCCCGCCGGCACTTACCTCGATGGCGTCGATGCCCTCCTCGGACAACCGGGTCGCCAGGGGCAGGGCGTCGTCGGGAGTCGTCGAGCCGGGCACGAAATCGTCCAGATTGAGCTTGATGAAGACGGGCACCTCCGCCGCGTGTTTGCGCACTGCCCGGTACACCTCGACGGCGAAGCGTTGCCGGTTCTCCTGCGAGCCGCCGAATTCGTCGTCACGCCGGTTCCACAGGGGCGAGAGGAACTGGCTGACGAGGTAGCCGTGGGCGCCGTGGATCTGGATGGCGTCGAAACCCGCCGCGACCGATCGCCGGGCGGCCTGGCCGAAAGCGTCGATGACCTGCCACGCCTCGCCGGTGCTCAAGGCGCGCGGCGTGCCGAAAAGCAGGCGCTCGACGGCGCTGGGACCGACGGGTGTGGCGCCGCCGATCATCTCGGCCTTGGTCTGGGGCCCGCAGTGGACGAGCTGGCAGCTGATCCGGCCGCCGGCCTCGTGCACCGCATCGGTCACGCGTCGCAGGCCGGCCACGTGCGCGTCGTCGTGGATCGCCGTCTGGCCCGGACTCTGTTTACCGTCGGGCGCCACGTAGCTGTACCCGAGAATGATCAGTCCCACACCGCCCTCGGCCAGCGCGCGGCAGCAGTCAACGAGCCGGTCGGTGACGCAGCCGTCGTCGTCGGCCATGGCTTCCCAGACGGCCGAGCGGATGAGCCGGTTCGGCAGCCGCAGCGAACCAAACGTACCTGGTGTGAACATGTCCATGCTGTGAACTCCCCCGGTTGTCGGGTTCTGATCAGCTGCGCACCGGCCTGGCCCCATTGCAGGACACGCAGTTGCCGTACTCCGCCGGATTCCAGTTGCCGCAGCGCTCGCATTTCCAGGTGGCGAAGGCGTCCTGGACCTCCCGGCGATCCAAGTCAACGATGTCGGCGGCATAGTTCGAGCTGCAGCGATTGCAGCGAACGAACTCGCCGCTCTTGCCGAGCGGGATCACCGGGATCAGGTAGATGGAAAAATAGCGGGCGATTGCATACCGGGTATAGTTGTTATCGCACCGGCAGTCGGGGCAGTAGAACGAACCGGCGCCTACCTGCCGTTCCATTTCCTTGATGCCGAATAGCACGAAGCCGATCATGTCGCACTTACCCCGGTCTCGAAATCGCCGGCCCGTTCGGCTTGCTTGATTCCCCGGACCAGATACGCCCAGAGTCCGACACGGCTGGTCCCCGTGCATTGGAAACCCGCCCGCTCCAGCAGCGCCGCGCTCTGGCGCGCGCTGTAGAAACAACAATCGCCGTCGTGGGGACCGATACGCAGACAGGCATTGATCACCTGTCGCATCACCGGTACGAACTCCGGATCCAGCACGACGAGACGTCCCTGCGGACGCAGCACACGGTGTATCTCCCGCAATGCATCGGCCGGACGAAACAGATGGTGCAGCACGCCGGTCAGCACGACCACGTCGAACGAGCCCGCCGGCCAGGGCAACTCGTCCTCCGTGTCGGCGACGCGCAGCTCGACCGGTACCGACTGCCGAGCGAGCTTTTCCCGCGCCACGGCCACGATGTTGGGCGCCAGATCGACACCGCACAGTTGCCTGGCGCCGGCGTTCGCCAGCGCCAGCAGCAGCCGCCCGGTCGCGCACCCCACATCGAGGATCGCCGCCGTTCCGATCCCGGAGCCGAGTTCGTCGACGATGGCCCGGTCCCAGCGCGCCACCTGGCAGAAGCGCATCCAGATCGACGAATCGTATTTCCCGGGAAATTTGTCGTTGTACGCCCGGTAGCTGCTGGCCTTGTAGCGGTCAGGCTTGCGGAAATCAGCCATCACCCGGGTCCTGTGAATCCTCGACCAGAAACCGCGCCAGAAACGCTTCCACCGCTTGCCAGTAGCCTTCGCTGTCCGGGAACTTCGCGTACAGGGCTCGCGAACCATGGGTGCCTTCGGTTTCGGGCACGTACGAAACCTTCTGCTCGCCGGGAATGGCGGCGAAGATATCCGCCCATTGCTCCTGTTCATCGCGGGCCGAAGTGACGAAGGCCGGCACCGCGATCTTGCGCGCCGAATCCTGGATCCAGGTTTCCGGTTTGTCCTGATTGACGAAGTACTCGCCCGGCGAGAAGGCCACGACACCGTCCACCAGTTCCGGCCGGTCGCCGGCGACCTTCAACGCCAGCGCAGCCGAATACGAACTGCCCCAGGCGATGACCGGCCCCTCCGCGAAGTCCTTGTGCGCTCGGTTCAGCGCCGCGGGAAGATCCGGTAGCGCGTCGGCGTATCGCGTGCTCTTGCCCGCCGCCTGCGCCCGCCGGTAGGTTTCATTGAACACGCCGTGGATGGCCTGGCCCGATCGCTGATCGACCGTCATGCAGTTGAAGCCCAAGGCGTTCAGGCGCGGCACGATTTCCAGGTATTCCCCGCGGCTCCAGCGCGCCTGGTGGAACAGCACGATCAGCGGCGTGGCCTTGTCCGCGAACGGCGCGAATACTTCGGCGGTGACGAACAGGCCATCTTCGGTCCGGCAAAGGACACGCTGGCCGCCTCGCGCGAAGGGATCGGCGGCGCCGGCCAGGATCGTCAGACCGAGCGCCAGGAGGACTAATGCCAGGATAGGCATGGACACAGGTTTCATCGTCGCAACTCCTCGGGTTGTGGCAGCGGTAGGTTCCGGCGAACGCCGGCGCGCGGGAAAGCGCGCCATCAATCACCCTTCTGTCGCCAGAAACCGAACTCCTCTTCGTAACACGAACCGTCGAGGTCCATGGTCTTTTCCTGAAAATAGGTCTGCGCCGCCGCGATCGCCTGGTTGTAGACCACCGGCCCGATTTCCGTGAGAAAATACTCGAGCAACAGCAGCGCCTGCAGATCACCCGCTTCCTCGTCCAGGTTCTCGGTAAAATAACGCTTGATGGATGCGATCGCCTGGGTCTGCTGTTCGGCCGACAGTGAAATGGTCACGGCGTTTCCTGTTCGTTGTTCACGGCGAACGGCACGGTAGTCAACGTCGCCGATATCGCTCATGTTCCGCATATCGCGGGCGTTTCCGAGCCGCAGCGTACCATAACACGCCGCCGTTGCCGCCCGCTAGCCGGATTCGTCTCCTGCGACAAGGCCTGATAATAACCTGTTGAGATTATTGAAGAACCGGTCTCTGGTGTCCTGGAGGCGCAACGCTTCCGTGGCGTCGACCTGGACCACGTCCCGAGTCCTGAATCGACGTGGCTCCACCTGCAGCGCATACGAGTTCACCTGCCGGTCCCAGAACCAGGTGGCGCTGCCGAACTGGACGTACTCGGGATCGATCGCGGGGGCCGCCGCGAACTCGTCGCGCAGTCGTTTGCCGGCTAAGCTGCGTTCGATACACAGCGCGACGTAGGCGATACGGTTTTCGACGCGCGCAGGGCTCGACGAGCGAGGCAGCGGCTTCAGGTTGTGGCGATCGTCGGAACTCGCGGTCAGAAAATGGCCGTAGCAACACTGCAGCGTGAAGCAGTACGGCAAGGTCGCGAACCCGGCGATCAGGTACCGCAACGGAGCGTCGACGGTTGCCAGGTCCAGCGTGGCGAGTTGCCGCTGCCGCTGGCGGGAATACTCGGGATTGTCGACGAATTCTCGCGGTGCTATGAAGGTCTCCACGGTCGTCTTCCAAACTCACGCGTGCAGGCACGCCTGCAGCGCGTCCGCGAGCGCCTCGTATCTAAACGTGAAACCGGAGGCGAGTAGTCGGCGCGGCATCACGCGCTGGCTGGCCGTCAGGATGCTGGACATCTCGCCGAAGAGCAGCCGCAACGCGGCGCCGGGCAGGGGAAACGGGGTCGGCCGGCCAAGAGCCGCACCCAGCGCGACGGTGAACTGCCGGTTGGTCGCGGCTGCCGGCGACGTACCGTTGACGGCCCCCGCGAGCGTCTCGTTCTCCAGGCACGCCACGATGATCGCCACCAGATCGTCGACGTGGATCCAGGGCAGCCACTGATGCCCATGGCCCAGTCTACCGCCGAGTCCGAGTCGAAACGGCGGTAACATCCTGCGCAGCGCCCCGCCGTCGGCGGCCAGAACAACACCGGTGCGGATTGCAACCACCCGGATATCGAGCGCCGTGGCCCGATCCGCTTCCGCCTCCAGGTCCACGCACACCTGTGCCAGGAAATCTCGTCCGGCGGTACTGTGCTCATCGAGGATGTCGTCGCCGCGCGAACCGTAGTAGCCGACAGCCGAGCCGGCGATCAGTACGCGCGGCCGGTCGCTGGCGAGGGCGAGCGCCTCGACCAGACGGCGCGTTCCCAGGACCCGGGAGTCCCGTATCCGCTGCTTCCGCGTCCGTGTCCAGCGCCCGGCATCGATGGGTGCGCCGGCGAGATTCACCACGGCATCGACACCGGCCAGCGCCTCGACGCACAGGTCGAGCTGTTCAGGTTGCCACCGGCGTTGCGTGTGTGTTACCGCCGCCCGGTCTAATTTTCGGGTCAGGATAATCGGTTCGTGGCCGCTGCCGGCAAGTGTATCCGCCAGATGCCTGCCGATGAGGCCCGTGCCGCCTGGTATGGCTACTTTCATGGCGTGTCGGTTCCGTTACCCGGTTCATGTCCCTGCGTGTCACGCGGTCGGAGGCCGTGTTTGCCGCCTGCGCACCGGCACCTGTCGCCGCGCGCCATCGACCACGAATTCGCTCCCAAGACAAGGTAACATGTACCACGGCAGCTGGGGATTGCCATCGTCAAATAAGCCCGGTCGTGTTAGGTTACGGCCGCAGTGTTATTGCATCGTCGCCGCGTGATCCCGCTCGCCACCCAGCAGCAGAGGTACTCCCAGCCATGGCCAATGATCTGGACCGCTTCGTCGAGACCCCGTGCTTGAACTGTGGCGAAATGCTCGTCGGTAATTATTGCGCGCACTGCGGCCAGCCGGTGACGGATGTCGATCAGTCGGTCGGAAACATGCTCGGCGACTTCGTCCGGCACGGTTTTTCGCTGGACGCCCGCGTCTGGCGAACATTTCGCCTGCTGCTCCTGAAGCCGGGCTTCCTGACCCTCGAGTACGCGGTCGGCCATCGTGCCCGGTATTTCTCGCCGGCGCGCCTCTACCTGATTCTCAGCGTGGTGTTTTTTACGGCCCTGAGCTTGTCCGGCAACGCAATCCGATTCAACAACGAAAACAGCGACAACAGCGATCGATCCGGTATCGTGATTTTCGACGACGGTTCACCGGCGGATAGCCTGCAAGTCGAAGAAGAGAGCGAGGAGAGCGAAGCAGGCGACGACGGTTCGCCGCCGGACAGCTTGCACGCCGACGCGGGCGATTCGACCGCCGGGTTCTGGCAATCGCTGTTGCCCAGTGACGACGAGCTGGAACGGCTCGCCGACAACCCGGACGCGTTCAAGTCGGGTTTCGCCTCCAAGGTCCCCAAGGCGATGTTCCCGTTGCTGCCGGCCTTCGCCTTGTTGCTGCACGTGAGTTACTGGCGAAGGCATCTGCCGTTTCTGTTGCATCTGGTGTTCGCCCTGCATCTGCACGCGTTCTATTACTTCGTGCAGACCTGTTGCGTCGGGCTGGGGGCGACGGACGTCGGCGCACTCGAAATCGGGGTGCTCCTTCTGAACCTGGTTATCCCGGTCTATTTCTTCGTGGCGCTGCGTCGCGTCTACGGCGGCCGTGTCATCACGACCCTGCTGCGGCTGATGTTCATCTCGGTCATCTACTGGGCGCTCGTGGGTGTGGTCATCGCCGTGGTGCTGTTTCTACAGCTGAAGGGCTTCTGACCAGCTCGACGCCGACGACGCGATCCGTGACCCGGCAACCGGCGCGGCGTCCAACAGCGGCCGCCGCGGTTTGGCTTCAATCCCGTTCGTTCGCGTCCGTATGTCCGTCGTCGTACAGGCCCACGATACGGACGACCTTGTCCTGATCGTCCCGCTCGAAGGTCAGTCGAAAGTAGTCCAGGTCACCCACGCGGAACAGATCCTCACCCATCGGCGCCAGTGCGTAGCGGGGTCGGTCCTCTCGCTGGTAGTAGAGCACGCCCTCTTCGACGTAGATGCGGCGGGGACCGTACTGCCCGACGAACGCCTCCATTTCCCCGGCCGACAGTTCCGGCGGCGCGAGTCGGCTCTCCAGGTCGATCAGCCCCCACTGCAGGGAGGCCTTGTACTGCTCGTCCTGTTCGGCCTCGATGAGCTTGCGCAGAGCGTCGGCGTGGGCCGCCTCGAGGGCCTGGTCGGCAGGCACGGCGATGTGGGGCGTCACGCCCACGCCTTCCCAGCCCTCGTTGTTCTCGGGATTGTACGCCCGGCCGAGGGGAACCCGCATCCCGATCCGGAAATCGGCGAAGTCGAAGGCGAATCCGGCCACCGTGTGGCCGCCGCCGCCGGTGGTGTCGCCCACGATGATGGCGCGCTCGTGGTTTTTCAGGTCGAAGGTGAACTCCTCGGCGGCGGAGAAGGTATTGCCGCTGGTCAGGATGTAGACCGGCTGCTCGATCAGGCGCCTGCCGGGCACGAAGTCGGCGCTGTAGGACTGCACGGTCTTGCCCTCGGCGCGGATATCCCAGTTGATCAGGTGCGTCTCCTCGGCGAAGAGGTAACCGCACAGAAAGCGAATCATGGATGCCGAGCCGCCGCCGTTGGTCCGCAGGTCGAGAATCAGGGCTTCGCAGCTGGCCAGGAAGTTCATGGCCGCAGCCGCGGCGGCGAAGGCGTCGTCGCCGTGGGCGAACTGGTTGAAGCGCAGGTAACCGATCCCGCCGGACAGGACCTCGGCTTTCTGGAAACCGTAGTTGCGGGTGCGCCGCATTCGTTGCCGCCGCTCCACGTCGGCCGGATCCTCATCCTGCTGCGCCTCGACCACCGTCGGATCGAGGGGCGGCATGGCCGCGATGCCGAAGTGTCCATCGTGGTTGATGGCCTGGGCATCCTCGAATAATCGCCGGGCGAAGACTGCGGGATCCGCCAGGTCGTCATAATCGCCGTCGGCCAGACGCTGACGAAGCCCTGCCACGATCCGCTTGGCCGGCTCCTCGAGTACGTAGACCGAGTCGATGACCGCGGTGACGCTGTCGACGATGGCGGCGCGAGTGGCGCCGTCGATGGCCGGCAACTCACCGGGGCGGGCGATGCTGAACTGGGCGACAGACGCGCCGGCCGAGAACAGGAGCAACATCCAGCAAGCGGTGGTGAGTATTCGCCTGGGGATCTCGTGTCGCGAGCCGACCTGGCGTACGGGAAAACGAACCTTGGACATCATGACGAAGCGCCTCCTCGAGCGGGATCTGACGAACGCAGAGTCGATGATCGGGAACAACAACCATACGGCTCGTCGTGTATTACGTTTCCAGCTTTTGCTGATCCTGTTATCGTCCTGCTGGCGTCGGCTCGGCAGTTTCCGTTTTCAAGCTGGAGGTATCGCATGTCCGCCCTCGCGCCTTCTCCCGTCCGCCGTGCCGGTCCGCTCGGCTATTCGTTCGCAATTACCTTGGTCATCATCGCTGCGGTCGCCGCGTACGCGGGTGAGCGCGTCACGGTCGACGACGAGCCGCGCATCCGGAACACGACACCTGCGTTGCCACCGGTGACGCTGGAACTCGAAGAACTGTGGCGCGCCGGCGGTGAGGACGAGGACGTGATGTTCGGGCTGCCGGTAGAGGCCATTGCCGACGCCGACGGACGGGTGTATCTGGCCGACCAGCAACTCTGTCAGGTCTTCGTTTTCGAATCCGACGGTACGCCGGCGGGCACCCTGAGCCGCCAGGGGGAGGGGCCGGGCGAGGTCAGCGCGCCCGTGGACCTCGTGCGGCTACCCGACGGCACCTTCGGCATCGCCGAGATCTTCCCCGGCAAGCTGGTGAAGGTCAGCGCGGACGATTTGCCGGCGGGCGAGATCACCATCGACGTGAGCGGGGGTGTCGCCGGCGGCTTCACCATCCAGACGATGGCCGAGGCCAGCGGTGACCACCTGCTGGTGGCCGGCTCGCGCTCGGTGCCAAAGGAGAAGGTCCTCGAACGCATCCATTTCCTGGCGGCGGTGGATGGAGAGGGCCGACAGACCGTGCGTTATCTGGAGCAGACATCCCACATCGAGCGACCGCACAGCGTGGTGCACGAGAACGATTTTCTCCCCTGCTTTCCCCTGGCCAACGCCCTGGGCGACGACGGCCGCGTGTGCGCGCCGCGTCAGCGCGACCGATACGAGATCGTCGTTTTCGAACCGGACGGCCGGATCGCGTACGTCATCGAGCGCCCCGGGTTCATCACCTGGCGCCGTGACGAGCTCGACAAGCGCCGCATCCTGACCCTGTTCCAGGCCTGGGCGAGCCCGAATCCTGAAACCTGGCCCGAATTCGATCTCGAGCAGACCGAGCGAGCCATCACGGCGCTGAACATCGACGGCCAGGGCCGGCTCTGGGTCCAGCACAGCCGCAGCAACCGCAACCTGCCCGGGAACGTTTTCCTGAATCTGGATCTCTACGACCGCGACGGGCACTGGCAGCAGGAAGTGCGGCTGGTCTGCGAGGGCAATCCCGTGAGCGACGGGATCCGTTTTCTGGGCGATGGGCGCGTCCTGCTGATCAAGGGCTTCGTGGTCGCACGTCTGGCCTGCCTCGGCTCCGGCGTGGCCACCCTGGGCGAGGACGACACCGAGACCATCGAGATCGTCTGCTACCGATTGCCCGATTTCGGCTGAGTCGACACCGCTTCCACGATATCAAAAAATGTGGTATCCTGATGACGTAAAGTCAGCTCGAAAATTCCACGATTCGGGGAAGCGGAGGGCGTACCGATGAAGGCGACACGGACACTGATTCTCACGGCGATGTTGTTTGCGGTGGCGACGGCTAGCGCCGGCACCATGCATCCGGGGCTGGAAGCGAGACTGTCGGCTCTCGGCGGTGACGAGCCGGTCAGCGTGCTGGTGCATCTGACCGAACAGGCGCCCGTCGCCTCGCTCTCGGCCAGCTTGCACGACCAGCGCGCGACACGTCTCGAGCGCCACCGGCAGATCGTCACCGCGCTGCGCGAGGCGGCTGCCTCGCAGACGGCGTTGAAGGCCCATCTCGACCAGCGACGACTCGCCGGCGGCGTGCTCGGCTACACGCCGCACTGGATCACCAACCTGATCGTTGTACAGGCGACCAAGGATGAGATCCTGCAGTTGCTGGCGCGGCCCGACGTCGCTTTCATCGAGTCCAACTTCAGCGTCGAGTTGATCGAGCCGGTCTCGCGTGGCGGGAGCAGGCACGGAGGGCGCCAGATCGGCGTGACGCCCGGGCTGCGGGCCATCAATGCCGATCGGGTCTGGTACGAACTGGGGTACACGGGCGCCGGCCGGCTGGTCGGCTCGCTCGATACTGGCGTCGACGGCACGCATCCCGCCCTGGCGGACCGTTACCGCGGCAATCACGCGCCGGCCGGCGAGTGCTGGCTCGATGTGATCAACGAAGACACGGACTTCCCCATCGACTTCAACGATCACGGCACCCACACGACGGGCACCATGGCCGGTGTGGCTGAGGACGACACGATCGGTGTGGCCTGGCGCGCGGAATGGATCGCCTGCAACGCCATCGACCAGGTCGTCAATCCCGGTTTCGACAACGACATCCTGAACGCCATCGAGTGGTTCACCGATCCGGACGGCGATCCGACCACGGTCGACGACGTGCCGGATGTGGTACAGAACTCGTGGGGCATCAGCGAGAACTTCGGCGGCGACTACGTCGATTGCGATTCCCGCTGGTGGGTCGTCATCGACAACTGCGAGGCCGCCGGTGTGTTCCTGTGCTGGTCCGCCGGCAATGACGGACCCAATCCGCGCACGGTCCGCTCGCCGGCCGATCGTGCCACGACGCTCTACAACGCCTTCTCCGTCGGTGCCGTCGACGCGACCAATCACGAATGGCCCTATCCGATCGCTAACTTCTCGAGCCGCGGTCCGACCGGCTGCGCCGTCGCCGCTCCCAACCGGATCAAGCCGGAGGTGGTGGCGCCGGGCGTAGCGGTGTATTCGTCCGTTCCGGGTGGCGACTATCTCAACTTCGACGGTACTTCCATGGCCGGTCCGCACGTCGCCGGCATCGTGGCTCTGATGCGCGAGGCCGACCAGAATCTGGACGTTGACACCATCAAGCAGATCATCATGGACCACACGGTCGACGAGGGCATCGCCGGCGAGGACAACACATTCGGCTGGGGCTTCGTCGACGCCTACGCCGCCGTGCTCGCGGTGACGGACGATCTCGGCCGGCTCGAGGGACACGTGTACAACGCCAGCTACGGCAACCTGCCCATCTTCGACGCGGCGGTAACGCTGGCCGGTACCAACTACCGCTACCCGACCGATGCAGGCGGCGCCTACGGCGGCGGCGCCGTCGCCGACACCTACACCGCCGAGGCGAACCGTGCCGGTTTCGCCGCCGAACAGGTCGTCGTCAGTGTCGTGGCCGCGACGACTACCACCCAGGACTTCTATCTGACCGACAACGCCGGCCCCGAGATAACGGTCACCGACTATCCCGCCTACACGGCGGACACTGCCGGGCCGTATCTGGTGTTCGCTTCCGTCCACGATTTCAGCAGCGTGAGCGGAGTGGCACTGCTGCACCGCGTCGACGAAGGCGCCTGGCAGGAAGTCCCGATGCACCGCGGCCGGGACTTCTTCATGGGCGAGATTCCCGGCGCCGAGGCCAGCAGCCGTATCGATTTCTACCTCACCGCCGAGGACGGCCTCGGTTTCGCGAGCGCCGCGCCGAACGACGCGCCAGCGAGCTACTTCACCTTCTTCGTCACGCAGGTGGTGTACAGCTACGACGCGGAGGATCCCGCCGACCCGGACTGGACGCTCGGCGTGCCCGAGGACACGGCCACCGGCGGTGTCTGGATCCGCGATGATCCCATCGGCACCGACTACTTCGGCGCGCCGCTGCAACCGGAGGACGATGTTACGCCCGATCCTGGCGTCAAGTGCTTTGTCACCGCCAACGGTACTGTCGGCGGCGACGCTTACGAGGCCGACGTCGACGATGGCTGCACGACCCTGGTGAGTCCGACCTTCGATCTGAGCCAGGCGCAGCTGGCATACGTCCACTACTGGCGCTGGTATGCCGAGTACGGGATATCGGTGGCTGACAACTTCGATGTGGACGTGTCCAACGACGGCGGCGAAACCTGGATCCCCTTCGACCGCGTGTACAGCAACAAGCCGTACTGGGAGGAGACCTCGGTACTGCTGACCGACGTGATCGAGCTGAGCGGCCAGATCGTCTTCCGCTTCGTGGCCTGCGACTTCAATCAGAATACCGCCCTCGAGGCGGCGATCGACGATTTCGCCATCGAGACCGTGGGCGATCCCGTCGTGGCGGTGCCCGGCGACGACTTCGTTCCGGCCTCGACACAGGTCGCCTATCTGCTGCCCGGCCAGCCGAATCCGTTCCGCCCGGCCAGCGGCGTGACAACCATGGCGTTACGCCTGCGCGAGACGGCTGACGCCCAGCTCTGCGTGTACGACCTCGCGGGGCGGCTGGTGCGAACCCTGCACAGCGGTGAACTGGCGGCGGGCCGGCACCAGATCGCCTGGAACGGCACCGACAACCGGGGCCGGACCGTCGGCTCGGGCGTGTACTTCTGCCGCCTGCGCGTGGGGGAATTCGAGGCCTGTCAGCGGATGACGGTGCTCAGGTAACGCGGACTACTGGATGAAGTAGGGATTCGGCAATCCCATCTGTTTCTCGAAGTATGCGAGGTAGGTCTGTCGTCCGCTTTCCAGATCCGGCTGACTGATGTAGGCGACCAGCACATGTGCTGACAGATTGCCGCCTGACAGGCGAAGCGCGACCTCCGTTCCGTCGAGTTTCCAGCCCGTTTCGATCTTGAGCAGACCGAAACCCAGCGCATCTGCCCAGACCTCGCGCTGCTCGTCTGCCAGCTCGGGCACGTAGCTCCAGTTTTCCGCATACGGTTGGCCGATATGCGCAGTGATCGTGTCCATGATCTGTTCGCAGCCGGCGATTGAGTTCTCGTTCTTCTTTGGACATTTGGAACCTCCCCAAAGTAGACTTTGGAGCATAGCACCAACTGTCCGGGAAGGTCTGGTATATCTACAGTCCCCTTGGACAATGCAAGCTACCTCGAACGTTCTCCGCCATTCCAGCTTCGGGCGCTCGTTACTTCTGATGCCGGGTTGTTTCCCGTGGTTCGCGACCACTCCCCGTTGGCCCCCGTGACGAAACGAGGCACGATTGTTTCAAAGGCCCGGCTTATTACTGTTCCAGAATGAAAAGTGGATATATCAGCTACCGCGCAAAGGAAGTTCAACATGGTAAACAACGGGCGCCTCACCATATCGTTTTGCCTGATTGTGATTCTGCTGGCGCAAACCGCGGCGGCGGTCGATCTCGATGTCGTTGCACACGTCGAAATCGTGGAGGGCATTGTTCTCGTCGAAGACACGGCCATTAACTTCGGCGAAGTGGCGCTGGCCGACGGCACGGTCACCGTGCCAACCGACGGCAACGTCAGTGATCCCGATTTCATATCCTTCGATGCCACCAACGTTTCAGCTGGCATATTCACGGTAACGGCGACTGCCGGGGCAACCTACGACATCACGCTCGTCGAGAACGTACCGGTGGTCGGCCTGGCCCTCGACATCTTTCGTCTGAGTATCGATGGCGGCGCCGATGAAGCGGGATCCGACATCTTCCCGGGGATCGTCCTGGCCGCCCAGATCTCCACCTTCGACATCGGTGCAGATCTGATGGTCGATCAGGCCACGGCGTCGGTCGGTCCCGGCCAGACCATCGGCTACCGGTTCACGGTGGACTTCAACTGAGCCGAACCGCCACGGTCGGTTCCACCGGGCTACTCGACGCGGACTCCAGATCCGCGCCGCCAGGCGCGTACCCCGACCACGTGATCTCCCACAGGCCACGGTTTGCAGCCGTGGCTTCACGTGGTATGCTCCCACTGATCTAGCAGGTGTTTCGGGAATTGCCAGCCGGTCCGGCGTCTGGTCCAGCCACGATGGGAGTAGAACATGAACGGGAGTCCGAAGTCGGGAAGAACGAAGAGCAGTTTCAGCAGACGTGATTTCCTCAAGGCCGGCAGCGCGGCTATCGCCACGAGTGCGCTGCCGCTGGCGGCCGGTTGCGCCGGCACCAAACCGCTCGTTGCCCAGGTGCCCAAGGATTCGAAAATCCGTAACCTCCGCACGCTCGGCCGAACCGGTTTCAAAACCTCGGATGTATCGTTCGGTGGTGTGCCCCAGACGGCAAATGTGATCCGTTACTGCTACGACAAGGGCATCAACTACTTCGATACAGCCGAGTCCTACGGCAACGGCGAATCGGAAAGCCGTATCGGCGAAGCGATGCAGCACATGGATCGCCAGAAGATCTTCGTCACGACCAAGGTCCACTTTCCCCCGGAGACGACGCAGGAACAGCTCGTCGACCGCTTCAACAAGTGCCTGGAACGAATGCAGACCGACTACGCGGACGCTCTCTACATCCACAACGCCAACACCGTTGCCGGGATCGCCCACGAGGGCTTCCACGCGGCGGTCGCGCAGCTCAAGGCCGAGGGCAAGCTCAAGCACGCCGGCATTTCGGCCCACGGTCCGATGGGCGGCGACGGTGAACCCATGGACGATATCCTGGTCGCGGCGGCCGAGGATGGACGCTTCGATCTGATGCTGCTGGTGCACAATCACATGACCCGCGAGCCGGGTGAACGGGTTCTCGCCGCCTGCAAGGCGCGGAATATCGGTACGTCGTTGATGAAGACCTCGCCCGGCGGGGTCGCCGTCCAGCCGCTCGATCCGGCGAAGCTCGACGATGACTACCAGGAATGGTACGACGCCATGATCGAGCACGGGATGTCCCACGAAGCCGCCATCGAGCGGATGAAGATGTGGAACGACCAGCAGCTCGAAGAAGCCGAGAAGGTCAAACCCTTCGTGGAGAAACACGCGATCACCTCGGACCTGCAACTGCGTCAGCTCGCCATGCAGTGGGCGCTGTCCAGCCCGGATGTCCACACGGTGTGTATCTCGCTGACCGATTTCGACAGAGTGGATAATTTCGTGTCGCGTTCGGGGATGCAGCTCACCCAGGCCGACAGCCGCGTGCTGCGCGACTACCGGCAGACTTATAACGAGTCGTATTGCCGCCACGGCTGCAGCAGCTGCCTGGCGGCGTGTCCGCAGCGGGTGCCGGTGTCCACGATCATGCGCTACGCGACCTATTTCACCCTGCAGGGCAAGCAGAAACTGGCCATGCACAAGTACGCCCGGACCCAGCAGCCGGGCGGCTCGCCGTGTCTGACCTGCGACGCACCGTGCAGCGGCGCCTGTCCGCACGGTGTGAACATCCAGGCCAAGATGATCGGGGCGCACCGCTTGCTGACCCTGGCCTGAGCGCGACGTGGCGGGCGGCGCAACGAATCGCCGCCCGCCGCGTAAGAAGCGACCGACTCGCGGACACGATACCGACCACGGCGGCGAGATTCTCCGAGCGAAGCTACATTCTTCGAACGAGACTATGATCTACAGGTGCGCTTCGGCGAGAGTCTCGGAAAGGAACACTTCATGAGCATCCCCTTTTTCCAGATAGATGCATTCGCCAGTACCGCCTTTACCGGTAACCCGGCCGCGGTGTGTCTGCTCGAAGAACCGCGCCCTGCCAAATGGATGCAGGATGTGGCCGCCGAGATGAACCTCTCGGAGACCGCCTTTGTCGAACAGGAAGACGATGGTTTCCGCCTGCGCTGGTTCACGCCCCGCGTGGAGGTCGATCTGTGCGGACACGCCACCCTTGCGAGCGCCCATGCGCTCTGGACCGACGGGCGGCTGGCCGACGACCAGGAAGCGCGCTTTCACACGCGCAGCGGCATGCTGCTTGCCAGGCGTAAGGGCCAGCTCATAGAGATGGACTTCCCGGCAATCGCGACCGAACGGATCGACGAGCCGGAGGGTCTGGCTCGCGCCCTGGGCGCGGAGCCGACCTTTGTCGGCGCCTGCGGCGATGATCTGGTCGCCGTGCTTCGCGACGACGAAGCCGTCCGCAAACTCGAGCCCGATATCGCCGCCCTGAGCCGGTACGAGCGGCGGCTGGTGAGCGTCACCGCCAGATCGAGCGACGGCGAATTCGACTTCGTTTCGCGCTGTTTCGGACCCGCAGTGGGTGTCGACGAGGATCCGGTAACCGGATCGGCCCATTGTGGTTTCGGTCCGCTGTGGGCGGAACGGCTCGGCAAGGAGAAGCTCCTGGCCTATCAGGCGTCGCGCCGTGGGGGAGTGGTCGAGATCGACTGTCTCGGTGAACGGGTCGCGTTGCGAGGACTGGCCGTGACCGTGGTTCGCGGTGCGTTGCTGGCCTGAGATCCGTATTCCTGAACGGTTGTTCGCTTCTTCTATTGAGGATTAGCTTTTGCGAAACGCGTCGAATGAAACACCCGCGGCCACGAACCAGGCCAAGCGTACGAGCTGCGGCACCCACCGCAGCCACTGGTTCCGCTGCACCATGGAGGCGGATCTGTCCGATCCGCACCAGGACGCCGCCAATCGGCTGACGATTCTCGCCAAGATCATGTCCGTCCTGACACTGGTCTACCTCTTCCTCTATTCCATTCTACCGGCGCTGGGTGGTCCGCAACTGGGGGAGGACTTCGGTTACCTGGACGTGCTGACCATCGTCGCCTGGATCATCTCCTGCGCGGTCATACTGCTGGTCCGTTCCCGACGATTCGCAGCACGCCAGGTACTCGACATCGGCCTGTGGTACGAACTGGCGCTGGGTGTCTTGATCGGCGTGGGGATCAAGTTGCCGCCGGGTGCGATGCGTGTGCCGGATCAATACGGTGTGTCAGAGATGTGCATTTTGATCCTGATCTTTCCCCTGATCGTGTCCAACACGCCGCGCAAGATCTTCACCGTGTCGCTGATCATTGCCAGTCTGGATCCGCTCGGCGCCTGGCTGGCGGGTCTGACAGGAAACCCGGTACCCTCGCCGACCCGTCTGTTCGCGGCATACTGGACCAACTATGTGTGTGCGTTCCTCGCGTTGATTCCTTCACTGATCCTCCATCGCCTGGGCCAGCAGGTCGACCAGGCGCGCGAACTGGGCAGTTATCGTCTGCACGAGTTGCTCGGCGAGGGGGGCATGGGTGAAGTCTGGCGCGCGAGCCATCAGTTGCTGGCGCGGGAAGCGGCGGTGAAGATCGTGCGCCCCGAGAGCTTCATGGCCGACGACGGTTCGTCGGGGCAAGCCGCGAGTAACACCGCGGGGCGTGCCGCGGCAGCCGCCGGAGCCGGCGCTGCCAACGGCGACCGAGAAGCCGGCGCATCGGCCGCTCGCGCCGCCACGGCCCAGCGGCGCTTCGAGCGCGAAGCCCAGGCCACCGCCAATCTACATTCACACCACACGATCCAGCTCTACGATTTCGGGACCAAGGACGACGGTACGTTCTTTTATGTCATGGAACTGCTCGATGGTCTGGACCTGCGGTCGTTCGTGGATCGATTCGGCCCGGTAGCTCCTGAACGAGTGATTTACCTGCTATGCCAGGTCTGCGATTCGCTGTGGGACGCACACCGGAGCAACCTGATTCATCGCGATATCAAGCCGGCCAATATTTACGTCTGTCGCTACGGGCATGAAGTCGACTTCGTCAAGGTCCTGGACTTCGGACTGGTCAAACCGACCGGTACGGCGGCGTCGGAGCTTTCCCAGTTGACCATGAGCCATACAGTGACCGGTACGCCGGCCTTCATGGCGCCGGAGATGACGCTCGGTCGGCGGGACGTCGATGGGCGCGCCGATCTCTACGCCCTCGGCTGCGTCGGTTACTGGTTGCTGACCGGCCAGCCGGTCTTCGAGGGCGAGACGACGATGCAGGTGCTGGCATCGCACCTGCAGGATACTCCGGTGGCGCCGTCGCAACGAACCGAACTCCGCGTACCTTCCCAGCTCGACGCGGTGATCCTGTCCTGCCTCGAAAAAGATCCGGACCGGCGTCCCCAGACCGCCGAGCAGCTCAGGTCCGCGCTCGCCGCGGTCGCGGTGGAATCGCACTGGACCGAACAACGAGCGCAAAAATGGTGGAGTACACATTTGCCTGCCTGACCGTTGACGATTCCGCTGTGTCCGGGCCCTCGGTATTTTCGTCTTAATTTCGTCTTCGTTACGCCAGTTGCCGCAGCGACAGTGCATCCACAGGACGGCCCGGCCATGGCGCAATCGTAAGCCAATAATCGAAAACGTATTGTCGAACAAACAATTAGCCGATCGCGATCTCGGATCTACCCCTTGAAATCGTCACGGATCTGTGAGACAATGAGCGAAATAGTCTTGGTTTGTCATCAGGAGGTGAGATCATGGCTATTGAATACCAGATCGATACCTGCTGCCGAATTGCCTATGTCAAAGCAACCGGCGAGACCAGCTTCTTCCCCAGTGTCGAGGCTATCCGGACGCTTGCCGACGATACGGAATTCCGGCCGGACTACTCCGTGCTCGTTGATCTACGCAACGTGGATGCCATTCCGACCATCAGCGAAGCCAGGGCCTTTGCCAAGCTGCTGAGCGACACCCGTATCTTTGGTAATCGTATGGGGTTGGTGGTCTCGGAAGAGGTCAACACAAGTATCAACCAGATGGCGATCGCCATTTCCAGGCTGCAGGGACGCCGGATCGGCAAATTCGTCGATGTCGGCGAGGCCAAGGCCTGGCTCGACAAGCCCAAGCTCACCAAGCGTGGTGCGACCGGTTAGCTTCTCCTCAAACTCGCCCGATATTTCCGTTTTTGGGTTGGCAAGCCACCCCTCGGTGCTACATTATTGAATGCCGATAAATTTCGATGATAACAGTCTTCTTTACTGGCACTCGAGGTTGACATTACCCGTCACGTGGCCGGTGTCGAGCAGAGAAGACTGTTTCCTCTTTCAGTAAACGCGGATGGTGGTCATGAAAAGCTTCCTGTCGCACCCGATCGTGCGCGTTCTGTCGTCGCTACAGCTGGCGGTTGTCCTGCTGATCGTTTTCGCCACCGCGAGCGCTGTGGCAACCTTCATCGAGGTCGACCACGGGCGCGTCGGCGCGCAGGCGCTGGTCTACAACGCCCGCTGGTTCGAGGCCGTGATCGCCTTGCTGGTGGTGAACCTGATCCTGGCGCTCCTCAAACGCTTTCCTTACCGGCCGCGCAAGACCGGCTTCGTGATCGCGCATATCTCGTTCATCGTGATCCTGATCTCGGCCGGTGTCACTCGCTATTTCGGCTACGAGGGCATCATGCCCATACGCGAGGGCGAGCGAGTGAACTACGCGTACTCGGCGCGAGACTACGTCCAGGCGAGCCTGGTCGCGCAGACGGACTCGCCGCACCACGCAGACGCCGGCGAAGGTGCGGCCGGCGAAGGTGCGGCCGGCGATGTTGTCGCCGAGGCGGCCATAGCCGGGCGAGACGACGCCGACGAAGCAGCCTTTCCCGTCCGCCTGTACAAGGCGGGAACGAGTTTGCGGGGCAAGAAGGTCGACCTCGGCGGACAGCGCTACCAGCTGGGCGTCGCCGACTACTGGCCGCGCTATACCGAGACCTACGACGAGGGCGAGGGGGGAGTCCCGGCCATAGAACTCGGTTACAGCGGTGAACAGGGCATCGTCCGCGAGGTCCTGCTTGCCGGCAGGCGAGAACGAGCCCGCGGCGTCGGTCTACACTTCGTCGCAGGCGCCATGCCCGCCCTTGACGCCATCGGCCGTCACGGCGATCTGCGTGTGCGGGTCGGCGGCGAAAGCTGTCGTTTCCAGGTCGTACCGCCCCTGGAAGGGCAACCGGTGGCCCACGAATGTGGCAACTACCGCCTCGAGATCACGGAATTCCAGTCCGACTTCAAGGTCGGCCAGCAGTCCGATCCCGATGGTCCGTTGCTCAACCCCATGATTCGCCTGGAGATCACCGGCGCCGACGGCCAACAGGACGAACGGGTGCTCTTCGCCTTCTATCCCGAATTCGATTCCGTCCACGGCGGCGAGGCGGACGCCTTCGCCGACCTCGATCTGTTTTACGACGTCGAGCAGGAAGTCGTGTTTGCGACCGCCGAGACCGACAGCTTCGGCCTCGTCGCCCGCGCTCCGTTTCCCTTGCAGGTGATGCGCATGTCCGACCGCGAGACGGTCGATGAGATCCCCGCCGGCGAGACCTTCGCCATCGCTACCCAGGTGCTGTACCGAAGCGAAGCGATGGACTTCTCGTTCGCGCCCATCCGGATCCTGCAGTCGGCCGTGCGCGGTCCCGCCCTGAGCGATGACCCCGACGATCGGCCCGCCGCGCAACTCGTCATCACCGACGAACAGGGACAGAGCGCCAGCGCCGTCGTCATCAAGGACGGTCCGGGCACGGTGGTCACCCTGGACGAGCGGGAGATCCGGCTGAGTTACGGCCCGATCGTACTCGATCTGCCGTACAGCCTGCACCTGGACGATTTTGTACTGGAGACCTATCCGGGCAGCGACAATCCTGCGAGCTACGAGAGCCACGTGCGCCTGTTCGATGAGGAGCGCGGCATCGACGGACACCCGGTTCGCATCTACATGAACCATCCGCTGAGTCATCGCGGCAGCAAGCATTTCCAGTCGTCCTACGACCCGGACCGACACGGCACCGTGCTGTCGGTCAACCACGATCCGGGGAAGTGGCCGACCTACATCGGGTACACGCTGCTGTGCATCGGTTTCCTGTTGATCATCTTCAAAGACCTGATCTGGCCCAAGAAGCGCAGTGCGATGCGGCCGAAGTACGAGAGTCCCAAGGTCAAGATCGCATCGTTGCTTGTTTGCGGGCTGGCCCTGCTGCTGGCATCGCCGGGTCTGGCGCAGGAGGACGCGGCGCACGGTGAGGCGGCACAGGACGAGGCGACGGTGGCCGAAGCGGCGCCGACAGCGGCGCCGGACGACGCGCAACATGCCCAGACTCCGGACGAAACTTCGCACGACCACGCCCACGCCCAGCCCACGAATCTCGTCCTGTCCGATACGGCGCGGCAGGAAGTCGCGACCATGATCGTGCAGGATTACCGCGGCCGCATGAAACCCCTCGACACGCTGTGTCGCGAGATGGTGATCAAGATCACCAAGAAAAGTCGCTTCGAGGGACGCGAGGCAGTGGACACCTATCTCGACTGGGTGGTCAATCCGGCCCGCTGGTGGGAGTATCCGCTGCTCTCGGTGAAGTTCCGCGGGCTGCACGACCTGCTCGGCATAAGCAGGGAGGTACGGCACGTCGCCGCGACGAGTCTCTACGACGAGGAGGGTAACTACGTCCTGGAACAGGCCGTGGAACGAGCGCACCGGACACCCGATCGCGAGCGAACACAGCTGCAACGCAAGCTGATCCTGTTCGACGAGCGTTTCAATCTCTTCTACCTCACCCTGCAAGGGCAGATCCTGCGCCTGTATCCGGTGCCCGGCGACGAGAACAACAGCTGGGTCGACATCCACGATATCGGCGCCACGCTCACCGAGGAGCAGTTCGGCGAGTACCAGCAGGCTTTCATGGCGCTCTTCGACAGCCTGCAACGGGGTAACGCGGAGGGGGCGCGCCACGGCGCACAGGCCATCAAGGCGCTGCAGACGAAGTATGGTTCGGCGGTCTTGCCCGGCGACGCCGCGCTGCGAGCAGAGTTGTTGCTGAACAGCTGGCGGCCGTTCCTGCGGGTCATCATGCCGTACTTCCTGGCTGCGGTCCTGTTCCTGATCGCCTATGCCTGGTCGGTTTTCAAGCGGCGGGGAGAGAAGTGCAGCTTCCGCCAGCCTGTGTACGCGCTGGGTTTCCTGGTCTTCGCGATCGCCTTCGTCGGCCATCTGGGCGGGTACGTGATGCGCTGGATAGCGTCCGGCCGCGCGCCGCTGAGCAACGGCCACGAGTCGCTGCTGTTCATCGCGTTGACCATCGCGCTGGCGGGTCTGGTCTTCGAACTGATCGACCGCCGCGGCTCGGCTGGCGGTCTGGCCTCGTTCCTCACCGCGGGTGTGCTGGGCATCTCGCTGATGGCCACCTTCGATCCGGCCATCGGCCCGCTGGTGCCGGTGCTGGCTTCGTTCTGGCTGAACATTCACGTGACGGTGATCACGGGCAGCTACGGCTTCCTCGGTCTGTCGATGCTGCTGGGCATGTTGATGCTGCTGCTCTACCTGGCCAAGGGGCCGAAACGCGAGCACGTGCGCGAAGCCATCAACCGGCTGTACACGCTGAACCAACGGCTGTTGAAGGTGGGTATCGGCCTGCTCGCCATCGGCACCCTGCTCGGCGGCGTCTGGGCCAACGAGTCGTGGGGACGCTACTGGGGTTGGGATTCCAAGGAGACCTGGAGTCTGGTGACCATCCTCGTGTATTCCGTGGTCCTGCATTTCCGCTGGATACCGGCGCTGCGCGGGCCCTGGCCGCAAGCCGCGGGCAGCTTCGCCGCCATCGCGTCCATCGTCATGACCTACTTCGGCGTGAACTACTTCCTGACCGGGCTGCACTCCTACGCCTCGGGTGACGTGGCCAGAGTGCCGGACTGGGTCTACATCGGCGTGCTGATCATGGCGACCTTGATCGGCGTGTCGGGACTGGTGCGCTGGAAGCAGCGCTGGACGGCGTGATGACCGGCTGACCCGGCGGGACTACTCGCCGCTGACGGAGCCCGGACGCAACACCAGCAGGTGCCTGCCCGGTCCGGGCAACAAGGGCGTGGGGCGTCCCTCTTCCCAGGCCCGATGGCCCGCCCGGTAGAAGGGCGAGAACGGGTGCCCGCACTGGCCGGTGGGCATGTGGAAGATGCCGTCCTGTTCGTAGCCCGGCGAAACCACCAGCCGATGCGAGGCGCCGGACGTCGGATGGACAACCCGCGGCATGTGCGAACCGCCGGGCAACTGCCGCGGTTCCATGTCGAGCCAGCGCCCGAGCGGTGGCACGGCCAGGCTGAGCGGATGCTGAATCCGGGTCGTGTTGCGTTCTCCCCAGGTCCGGCTGGCCGGAGACCGTCCCGCTCGTGTGAACAGCGCGGTGGTGCTGTCGACGCTCGCCAGCAAGGCCTCGTCCCAGGTAGCGAAACGCGGTCCGAGCAGATGGGCGGGCCGCCGGGTCACGAGCTGCCAGACCACACCCTCGCGCTGGGGCAGATCGGTGAAATCGAACAGGGTGTCCTGTCGTGTGCACGCCGCGGTCAACCAGGTGTAGATCCGCTTGCTGATATCGCGTCGGAAGGCACGGACCAGCCGGTAGCCCACCGAGCCGATCGACGCGTGACCATCCCAGCTCGAGCGAACGAGGCGGAAGAACTCGGTCCGGTTCGCGACCGTTGCCGAATCGGATCGGCTGACGGCGTTTGCCGTGTCGGATTGCCTGACTCCGGTCGCGCCGGCCGGTTCGGCGTTCACTGCCGCCAGCTCGAACAACAGCTCGCGCCACCGTTCGAGAAACAGTGCTCGGTCGTCGAGCTGCACCGCCAGCAGGTCCAGCTCGGTGGGTGCCGGCAGCGCCAGCAGATCGTCGCGGATCTGTTTGGCCCGGGCGCCCAGGGCGAATCCGCCGTCACCCATCCGCCGCAACATCTCGCCATCGACAACGCGCGCGTTCGCGGTCCAGATCAGGCCGCTATCCGGATCGACGATGCGCGGGTAGCGCTCCGTCGCGAGCCAGCCGTCCCAGCAGCGGCCGCCATCGGCCCACGAGGTGGGAAGCCGGCCCGAGAATCCGGTTCGCTGGGGAATCAGGCCGATGATCGTCCAGCCGATGCGCCCGGCGCTGTCGGCGCACACGAAATTCTGCGGCGGCACGCCGCAGCGACTGGCGACCGCGAGGGCCTCGTCCAGGTTCCGCGCCATCTCGAGGCGCAACAGGTTCAGGTTGGCGCCGTCGGGTTCGTGGGCGATCCAGCGCATGGCGTAGGGTCGGCCGGTCGGATCAGCGCCGACGATCGGTCCCCAGATGGTCGTGACGATCGTCAGCGTGTCGGGCGGCGCGCCCTTGACCGTGATGATCTCGGTTTCCCGGCCGAATTCGCGCGGACCGTCCGGTGTGCGGTAGCGGTAGTCAAACGGTGGCCGGGCCGGCTCGGCGGCGGTCGAGCCGGGAGACTGATCGCGCTCGACGACGACGAGATCGATCCAGTCCCCGTAGCTGTTGGTGAATCCCCAGGCCACGCGGCCGTTGCTGCCGGCGACGAGACTCGGTCCGCCGGGCAGCGTCATGCCGACGAGCTTGTGCCGTTGCCCGTCTCCGGTCGACTCGTCGGGCCAGATCATCACGACCCGGTACCAGGTGTTCGGCACGCGCAGGCCCAGGTGCATGTCGTTGGCCAGCAGGGCCCGTCCGTGCCCGCTTCGCGAGCCGGCGACCGCCCAGTTGTTGCTGCCGGCGTCATCGGCGGCGTCGGTGGCATCGTCGGTGTTCGCCGCGTCGTCGGCATCAACCGGTCGCGGCGACCTCTGTTCCGCGGGGACTCTGCCCCCCGGGGAAACATCGCCTTCCGCGCTGCGGCGTAGATCGAAAATCTCCGGCCCCGGGATCGGCAACGAGGCGTACGGCTCGCCCACGACCGGCGCGTCCCACTCGCAGCCGGCCTGGAACAGCCAGTCGGCCACCGGCCGGGGCAACGTGTGGTACAGGGTCGCCGGTGTCGATTCACCGCTACCGTAGTCCATGTTCAGCAGCAGAAACATGGCGTAGAGAACGAGTATGGAATCGGTGTCGCGCCAGGGCGCGGGATCATTGCGCAACAGGAGGTATTCCACCGGACGGGCAGCCAGATCGCGAAGACCGGCGTTGACGCCGCCGGTATAGGCTGCGAGGATATCGCGGTGCGCGTGGTCCAGGTTTTCGAGGGCCAGCTCGGCGCGCGAGCGAAACCGGTGCAGGCGCGATTCGCGGTCCAGCGGCACCGCCGGCGGTCCGAACAGCGCCGCGAGTTCGCCGGCCGCCTGGCGTCGCATCAGGTCCATCTGGAAGAAACGGTCCTGTGCGTGCAGATAACCGAGGGCCCGGGCCAGGTCCTGCCGGTTGCCGGCGCGGATGGTCGGGACACCCTCGGCGTCGCGTTCGATCTTGACCGCGGACCGCAGGCCTTCGACGACGGTTTGACCGTCGAGTCGGGGCAAGCTGCCACGGATTTGCGCTCGCAGCCAGAGACCGGCGACCAACGCGACAACCACCAGCGTGCCCAGTAGCGAGGCGGACCAGAGGTAGATTTTCTTCGACGAGCGCATGCGCATGGGGTATCCGTGCCCGGTTTCCGAGGTGAGTGGCGTCGACCGCGGTCGATGGCGGCGGCCTTTGTCCTTGTATCACCGGCCTGTGTCGAAGTAAAGCATGTGTTCTCGGGCGACGACGGTTATGCCGGATGCCCTGCAACGGGCGTAAGCCCGGTCGGACGACCGACAGAGGACCGGATGCTGAAGCAGACGAGGTAGACATCGTGCCCGGGTCAGCCACACCAACCCTTGCCGAGCGGATACTCGGGCTGGAAGCAGCACGGCTGCGCGCGATCTTTCGCGGTTTCTATCTCGGGCTGATCTGGATTCTGCTTGCCGCTCAGGCCGGCTACACGTTGCAACCGCGGCGACTCGTGCTCTGGGCCGGTGATGTCCCGCAGGGAACCCCGGATTCGCCATTGATGAGCGCGATACCCGCAGGACTGCTCGTGCTCGGCGTGCTGCTGATCTGGCCGCTGTGCCGTCGGGGCCGCAAGACGTGGACCGGCGGTCTCGTCGTTCTTGCCGCCGGTATCGGCGCCATGTTCGGCTACGACCTGGAGGGATCTTCGGGCGCCGTGATGGGCGCGCTGTGCGGTCTGGCGGTCCAGTGGCTGGCGGCCCGGATCGTCTGGTGGATCAGCGAGCGCATGCCGGAGAACTTTCTCCGGTATATCTTGGGCGCCCTGGTCTTCACGGTGCTCGGCTGGCTCGTCTTTCTACCGCTCTTGTGGCTCGGGGGGACCTTCGTGCTCGGAGGATCTCCGGGCGTCGGTTCCCTGATCGCCCGCCGTGGCATGGGTGGGCTGACCATCCTGTTCACCTTGCCGGTCTGGCCCGTCCTCGCCTGGAATCCGCGTGGGTGGCGACGGTGGGCGCGGCGAGCGATTTACGGCTTCGGCGCCGTACTGGCCATCGCCTGGCTCCTCGATCGCCGTCTCATCGACAGTAGGAGAATGAATGTCGCCGACGAGGACATCGGCCTGGCGTTCTACATGGTCGTCTTCTGGGCGATCCTGGCCTGGCACAACACGCGTGCGGCGATCCGCAAGCCGCGGAACGCACCACCGCCGCCCGAAAAAGACACGGACGATTAGATTCGACCGCACATCAAAAAACTCCGCCCGGTAAGGCGACCGGGCGGAGTTTGTGTCAGCCACTGCAGATCGTAGCCGGCGCTACCAGAATATCGTCTTGATCGCACCCCATGTCTCGTTCTCCACCGGCGTATCGCAGTTGGCGTACAGCGCGCTCGGGCAGCACTCGCCGTCCCAGAAAACGTGCGTGTTGCCTCCCAGATCCACGTAGCTTATCCTCAGGATGAGCGAGTTGTTGACCAGCAGACAATCGGGACTGAGACCGAAATCGAACTGGACGGCCACGCCGCAATCGATGTTCCCCGAGGTAGCCACGTTGGCCGTGGCCGGTGGGGCGATGGGGGAGAAGGTGCCCGGCAGCCCGGCATCGCCGATGCCCAGGGTTGCGGTGACCACCTCGACGAAATCAGGCCAGTTGTTGTCGAAATAGACGATGGCGTAGAACTCGCACTCGGTGCAGTCCCAGTCGGTGGGCTGGGTGGCGGCATAGTACGAACCGCCGCTGGGCAGGTCGGCTGTGGTGCACTCCACGTCACCGGGCTCGATGGCGTCGGGTGCCATCCACTCCCAGTCGACGCCGATGGTGATGTCCTCCCACCAGTAGACGGTGCCCTGACCGTCGTTGATGTACCATTCGTAGGACTGCCCCATGGAAAGAGTCGGGATTGCGAGCAGGGGGACGGTGATCAGCAGTGCGGTGACGATGCGTTTCATGGCTTCCTCCAATCTCGCGTGGACGTATACATATCGCTCGTGCCGGGAGCGCGCCAGAAGAGTGCAGCCAGTACGCCGTATCGGATAGCGGATGTGGTACAACCGACACCGGGACGACTCGACAAACGCCTGCGGCCGAGCGATGCGGCAACAAAAAATTCAAGGACGGAGCGGCATAGATTCGCGAATCGGGGCTCAAACGTGGCGGCTGGAGCGTTGTTCAGGCCGTCAATCAGCGGACATTTCTCCGACCAGCGTTCACGACCACCCTATCACGAATATCCGCTGCGGTCAACCGAGTTGGGAGCGAAGAGTGAAAGAACGCGGCTTCAAGAATCGAGCACAGTGGCGGGCGTGGCTCGAGAAACACCACGCGAGCGAGTCCGGGATCTGGTTGGTCTATTTCAAGAAACACACCGGCAAACCAACGGTCGTCTACGAAGAGGCGGTGCAGGAGGCCTTGTGTTTCGGCTGGATCGATTCGCTGGTCAAACGCATCGACGACCGGCGGTACAAACAGAAATACACGCCGCGTCGCGCGAAGAGTACCTGGTCGCCGGCCAACAAGAAACGGGTGGCGTTGCTGGTTGACGGCGGGCTGATGACCCCGGCAGGGCAGGCGAAGATCGAGGCCGCCAAGCGCGACGGCTCGTGGAACTCGCTCGATGAACTGTACCGGGACGATACCGTGCCGGAGGAACTGCATGCCGCGCTGGCGGAAAACGACACGGCGCGCCGGAACTTCGAGAAACTGGCGCCTTCGCACCTCAGACAGTACCTGGCCTGGCTCCAGAGCGCTAAACGACCGGCCACTCGCGAGAAGCGGATCGGCGAGATCGTGGCGCGGGTCGCGGCGAACCGCAAGCCCGGGATCTAGCAGGTTTCACGCTGTAAACGAATCGGGCGCCGCGCCCCACTGTTCTTAACGAGGTCCTGAGAACCGGTAGGCGACGGTCTCCAGTTTGCTTTTCCTGGCTCATCGAGGAGGAAGACCCATGCAGCGGAATAGACGCCTGTTCGTTTTGTGTACTATGCTCGCGCTGTTGCCGATCGCCGGCACTTGGATCGCTCTTGGGTCAGGTGACAGGCAAACGACACGGGAACTGCAAACGACGGAGGATCTGCAAGTGACGGCCCAGCGGAACACCGCATTCGGCATCGATCTCTATCAGGCGCTGAAGAACACCGACGGCAATCTTTTTTTCTCGCCCTACAGTATCTCGACGGCGCTGGCGATGACCTACGCCGGCGCGGCCGGTCAGACCGCGCGGGAAATGGCGGCGGTGCTGCAATTCCCGTCCGAGCAGGCCGAGCTGCACGCTGCGTTTCAGACCTTGCAGACGCACCTGGACGAAACCGGGCAGACCGATCATTGCCGCATCGACATCGCCAACGCCTTGTGGTGCCAGCAGGGCGACCGGTTTCTGGATTCGTTCCTGGACCTGACGCGGCAGTACTATGGCGCCGGCGTGCGTTTCGTCGATTTCCAGCGCCAGACAGAACAGGCGCGGCAGACCATCAATACCTGGGTCGAGGATCGCACGCGGCAGAAGATCAAGGAGCTGATCAGGCCGGGCGTACTCGATCCGGCAACCGCGCTGGTGCTGAGCAACGCCATCTACTTCAAGGGAGAGTGGATCAGTCGATTCGACGAACAGCTGACCAGCAACGCCGAGTTCTTCGTCACCCCGCACGTCGCGGTCCCGGTACCGATGATGACGCAGAAAGCCGATTTCGTGTGGAAGCAATACCCCACCCTCACGGCCCTCGAACTCGGTTACGAAGGCGGCGACTGTTCCCTGGTCGTTTTGCTGCCGAGCGCCGTCGACGGGATCGACGACCTGGAAGCGTCGTTGACCGCAGACATGATCACCACGACCTTGCGCGAACTGGCCGGAATGCACCCGCGGAAGACGGTCGTCCAGCTACCGAAGTTCACGACCACCTGCGAGTTCGAACTCAACCAGATTCTGGCGGCGTTGGGTATGCCGAGCGCGTTTCGGCGGGGCAGCGCCGACTTTTCCGGCATGAACGGCGACCGGGACCTCTTCATCAGCAACGTTGTCCACAAGGCCTTCGTCGAGGTCAACGAGGAAGGAACCGAAGCCGCCGCCGCCACTGCCGTGGTGATGAAGCGAACGTCGGTCGAAGAGACCCACCACATCAGCGTGAACCACCCATTCGTGTTCCTGATCAAGGACAATACGAGCGGTAGCATGCTGTTTCTCGGCAGGGTTGTCGACCCGACGCAGTAGTGCGCAGAATACCAGACGAAGAGCGGGGACAGCACCGTCCCCGCCCTTCACCGACAGACTCGTCGCGGCTAAACGGCCTTGCGCGACAGCAAGCTCTTCTTCACCAGGTCCACGAAGATCACCAGCGCACCGACGATCATCAGACCGTCGGGCAGCAACCGCGACCACATCCAGCCTTTCATCGGTTCGATGGCCGCGCGCTGACGTGTGAACCAGTAGCCCAGGTCATGGGCGGTCGACGCCTGCTCGAAGCCGATGATCAGCGTCGGGATGGAAAACAGAACCACACCCGAGGTCAGCAACCAGAAACCGATCCGGCTGGGTGTCTCGTTCCACTCCAGATTCTTGGCCATGGCGTTCGAGCGCGTGACCAGATACATGAAAGCCAGCGAGATATACCCGAAGGCGCCCAGCAGGGCCACGTGGCCGTGAGGCATGATCAGATACGTGCCGTGGCTGTAGTAGTTGATCGTCGGCGTGT
>CAYLIV010000033.1:0-42686 GCA_964384055.1 uncultured Fibrobacteraceae bacterium | reverse complement strand
GGGGCCGCCGTGCTCCACCCATTGAGTCCGCGCGGCGGCCCCTCGACCGCGCCACCCCGCGACGAGGCTCTGACCTAGACAAACAGGGCGCTTACCGTCTTCTCCAGGTGAATCCGTTCCATGGCCTCGGCCAGTAGCGGGGCGATGTCCAGCACCTTGATCTTCGGACACTGGTCGAAACGGTCGAAGGGGATGGTGTTGCTGACCGCCACCTCCTTGATCGGCGCCTCGTTGATCCGCTCGAGCGCCTGCCCGGACAGGATCGGATGGGTGCAACACGCCGTGACCGATTTGGCCTGCTGTTCCTCGAAACAAACCCGTGCCGCGTCGGTCAAGGTCCCCGCGGTATCGATCATATCATCGAATATGACCACATCCCGGCCCTTGACGTCGCCGATGAAATTCATAACCACAGCTTCATTGGGTCGCGGACGGCGTTTGTCGATGATCGCCAGACTGGCGTCGAGACGCTTGGCAAAGGCGCGGGCCATCTTGATGCTGCCGACGTCCGGCGCCACGATGGCCAGGTTCTCCCGCGGCCAGTCCTCGAAATGGGAGAGCAGCACGGGCGCGGAGTAGATATGATCGAGGGGAATGTCGAAGAAACCCTGGATCTGGGGCGCGTGCAGATCGATCGTCAGCACTCGCTGGGCTCCCGCCTTGGTGATCAGGTTGGCCATGAGGCGGGCGCCGATAGGTACCCGCGGTTGATCCTTGCGATCCTGCCGTGCATAGCCGAAATAGGGTATCACGGCCGTGACCCGGCGGCACGACGCCCGGCGCACCGCGTCCAGCAACAACAGCAGTTCCATCATGTTTTCGGCCGGCGGTAAGGTGGGCTGGATGATGAACACATCGGTGCCGCGGATGTTCTCCTTGATCTTGACCTGGATCTCGCCGTCGGAGAAACGGCTGAGCTCGACATCGAGCAAGGGTACGTTGAGGTTTTCGGTGATCCGTTTGCCCAGATCGAGATGGGCGCTGCCGCTGATTACCACCAACTCGTTGTACATGAGTCATCGCCCTTCGTGCATCGGAAGCCCGAGCGCCGCTTGTGGTCGTGATGGCCGGAAATTTTACCCGAAACGTGACGAACTGCCGGAGGAAATAGGCTGAAGTTGGCTGGGGCGGCAGGATTCGAACCCGCGAATGCAAGGACCAAAACCTTGTGTCTTACCACTTGACGACGCCCCAGCAATTCTTTGTGTGAATTCGCGGTCGCACCACTTCCGGTCCGCTCCCGATCATGGCCAGGTCGTAGTCGGAGTGACGCAGGGTTAAAATCTCTCTTCCATCGCCGATCCGGACAATCCATCGCCGGGTCCCCGACCCATCGGTGGCGGAATCTCCCCGTTTTCCACCTTCTGAAGCTCCTGCTTGTAGGCCGATATAACCTGGCTTTCCATCCATTCACGAGTCGCCATGTTGATGGGGTGGGCAATGTCCTGGAAGGTGCCGTCTTTCCGTTTGCGGCTCGGCATAGCAATGAAGAGTCCGGATGCGCCCTCAATGATTTTGAGTCCTCGGATAACAAAGCAGTTGTCGAGGGTGATGCTGGCGAAGCCCTTCAACTTATTGTCATCGCGTAAGGTAATCCTGATTTCGGAAATGTCCAAGATAGTACCTCTCAGCAGCGATCTACCACGTATTAACAACGATCACAACGGAATTTCAACCCTCTGCTATCTGCACGCCCGTTGCATGAGGCCCGACGAGATATATCGCGCACTCACTGTCCTGGAGTTCGTCCGGGATCGGTGGTATAACGTCCCTATCGGTATACACCGCCACCACGGCCGATCCACTTCCACACAGCATCACTACCGGAGCCGACTCCCGTAAATGCAGTACCAAGCGCTGCAGTGTTGGCTGGGAAGGAAGTACCACCTCCTCTAACCTGTTGAAACCAAACCATGATTTCGATGGAAATCTGGCCGTTAACGGTTTCATGCCTTGGATGTTAGCTTTGGGGCTGCGAACTGTCAATCCCATTCTTAGATTTCTATATACATTCGCAGATAAGAGGTTTATTTCAGGCTTTACTATAAGGAACTGCCCCGATCGAATGGTCGGCAAAGGGCTGAGCTCGGTGCCGCGCCCCCGACCGAGCGCCGTCCCACCCCGGATGAAAAAGGGAACATCGGAGCCCAGGCGTGCGCCAAGTCGCTCCAATTCGGGGATTTCGAGACCTGTTTTGAACAGGTGATCGCAGGCCACCAGCACGGCCGCGGCGTCGCTGCTGCCCCCGCCCAGACCGGCGGCCATGGGAATCGTCTTGCGTAATTCGATCCGGAAGGCGCCGCTGCAACGGGCATGGCGGCAAAAGGTTTCCACGGCTTGCCAGCAGAGATTGCTCGCGTCCCGCGGCGCGGCGCCGCGTGGCGAGACCTGCATTTCGATACGTGGTTTTCCGCCGGGCAGCACTTCCAGCAGCGACACCTCGACCTGGTCGAACAGCGATACGGCCTGAAAAACCGTCTCGATATCGTGATAGCCGTCGTGCCGCTGACGCAGCACCTCCAGGTGCAGATTGACCTTGGCCGGAGCCCGCACGGTGACCGAGCGAGACGGTGTGCCGGTCCCGAAAACGCGACCGGTCATGACTGTGCTCCGGCCAGACTGCCATGCTTGCGGTATTCCTGGAAAAGCCGTCCCCAGGCCGTATCGTCGTAGCGCCTGATGATCGATTTGCCGACCGTTGGGTACCAGAGCAGATCATGATAGACGTTCGAGGCGAAGGGCGCCCAGGCCACCAGCGGCGTGTGCAGCGCGATCTTCTCCAGGAATCGCAGCGGGCCGCGCCTGAGCATCTGGTCGCCCCAGATGACGAAACTCCGCTTGACCTCGAATCCAAAATCGAGATCGAACAGATCCTCCTCGCCCATCAGCTCGATCTCCGCCGGCTTGGCGGTTCCCAAGCCCATTTCCTGGCACATGCGCAGATAGGGAATCTGCAGGGGATCGAAACCCATGAGCCGGGCGGCGGTCGCGTCGATGGCCACCGAATCGGCGCTGGCCAGCAGGATGTTCTTGACCACCGGCTGCATGGTGCGCGGCCCGGCGCCGTTGCCGCACACGGTGCCGTCCATGACGGCGAACACGTTGGGGTGCAGTTCCTGCTGCATCATCAGCAGATCGACCAGCACCTCGTGCATGTACTTGTGGGCATAGTGGCGTACTTCCTTCAACAGACCGCCGAAGGAATTCTTGATGGCGCCGGTGGTCGTGGAATGTCCGTGCGTCTTGACTGTCGGCAGATGCAGGATGTCGCGTCCGATGTAGAGTTCGGGGATCTCGATGCCGTCGGGGAAGATCTGGTTCAGACGCAGCAGCGGTTTCTGGAAGCGATGGACGACCCACTTCTCTTCCGGCAGCGCGCGAAACGTCAGATCGTAGGCGTCGAGCACCGGCTCCCAGCAATTGTTACGGCAGCCCTTGCGCGGGTCGGTCACCACGGTCTTGTTTTCCAGCGGCAGCAGGCGCTCGGGCTGGAAGCCGTCTTCGCGCAGGGTCCGGGCCACGCCTTCGACCTGCCACGGCTGGCTACTGCAGGCGGGGAAATACTTGGTCCAGGACAGATTCAGCTTCAGGATCAGATCGCGTTCCGGAGACAGCGACTCGCGGTAGTCAGCAAGTTCCATGACCCGGCGGTAGTCGTCCAGCACCGTCTCCGGTCGCGTGCTGATCAGGGCGACCTTGGCTCGCATACCACAACCCCGTTCATTGGCCCATGCCGATGATCCATACCGACGCGACGATCCAGCCGATCACGATCACCTGCAGAAATGTGTCGTTGAGCAGAATCTCGTGCGGGCGTCCCCCTCTGCCCTCACGGAAAACCAGATAGAGATAACGCCCCAGGCCCAAAAACACAAAAGGAAGTGTGTAGATCAGGTCCCGGGAGCCGAAGCGGTCCACCGTGCTCGGCCAGATGGTGTACAGCGAATACGCCATCAAGGTCAGGCCGAACGAACCGCCGATCAACGCGGTCAATCCGGCTTCGGAATAGCCGCGCAGGGCGGGGCGGGTCTCGGCGCCGGTCAGCTTGACGAACTCGTCTCGCCGTTTACAGAAACCGAGAAACAGCGACAGGAAGGTCGTGCACAGCAGCAGCCAGGTCGAGATCTCCACCGTGGCGTGCGGATGCAGCACATAAACGCTCGCCACCGCCCGGATCACGAAGCTCAGAGCGATCCCGAACACATCGAGCACCATCACCTGCTTGAGCACCCGCGTGTAGAGCCAGTTCCAGACGAAGAAGAGCGCGACTGCGGCCAGGAAGCGCAGGCCCACGAATCCGGCGGCTACCAGACATACCGTCAGCAGCCCCAGCAACAGCCGCGTCGCTACCGGCACCGGCAGCCGTCCCGAGGCGATGGGGCGCAGGCACTTGTACGGGTGCCGCCGGTCGAGGTCCCGGTCGGCGATATCGTTGTAGACGTAGACCGCCCCGGAGGCCAGACAGAAGATCAACGCCCCGATGGTCGCCCGGATCAGACAGGTGGTTTCGCCAAACTTCTGCGCGAAGATCACGCCTGCGAACAAGATGAGGTTCTTGCTCCACTGCCTGGGTCTCAGGTTCTCCAGAAACGCCTTGAAGTACGTCATCATCCCACCTATCGGTACGGGTCGAGCCGGGCCGGATCAGTACGCGTTCACGCCGCGCAGGACGTGGTGGACGGTCATCAGCAGGATCCGGATGTCCAGTCCGAGCGACCAGTTTTCCACGTAGTGCAGGTCGTACAACGTGCGTTCCTCGACGCTCGTGTTGCCGCGTAAACCGTGCACCTGCGCCCAGCCGGTGATGCCCGACTTGACCTGGTGCCGCTCGAAATACCGCGGCATCTGCTCGCGGAACCGATCCACGAACACCTTGCGCTCGGGCCGGGGACCCACGAGGCTCATGTCGCCCTGAACAACATTCCAGAGCTGCGGAAGTTCGTCGAGACTGAAACGACGTAGAAAACCGCCGATCGCGGTGACCCGCGAATCGCCCGCCACGGTTCGGACGGGCCCGGTTACCGCCTCAGCGTCGACGCGCATCGAGCGGAACTTGAACATCGTGAACTCGCGGCCGTCGCGCCCCATTCTAACCTGACGATAGAGCATCGGCCCGGGCGAGCTGAGCTTGACCAGCAACCCCAGCACCGCCAGCAAGGGCGACAGCAGCAACAGACCCGCCGCTGCCAGGAACAGGTCGAAGGTGCGCTTGACGATCCGGTCCGCCCCGCTGATCGCCGTTTCCCGAACCGATATGAAAGGTATGCCCGCGATCTCCTGCAAGCGCATCTTACTCGTGTGCAGGGCCATCAGATCGGGCACGAACTGCAGATCGACCGTCAGGTTCGCCAGTTGCTCGGCGGTCGCCGAGACCAGCGGCAACTGGGCGAAGGGCAGCGTCAGGATCACCCGGTCGATCCGGTGCTGCCGAACGACCCGCCGGACCTCGGCCAGATCACCCAGACAGGGCAAGGCGTCCGATCCGTCCGGTGTGGCGTCGGCCGCGGCCGGCCGGGCAGCGCTTGCGCCCGCCGTCGGCAACGTATCGATCTCGCTCACCGACGCCGTGTCCGCCGCGCAGGCGAGCCAGCCAACGGGCTCGAAGGCCAGGCCGGGCAGTTCCCTGGCCAGCCGTAGAATACGTTCCCGCATGGGGCTCATGCCGACCAGCAGCAGTCTCATCCGTCCTCGGCCTCGCTGCAACACCAGGCGCAGCAACCAGCGCACGAGCAGCCGACCGAAGCTGAGGAAAAAACCGCTCGAGAGCACGAAGAGCCCGAAAAACGATCGGCTGTAGGTTTCGCGTTTGAGAAAGAACGCCAGTGCCAGCAGCAGCAAGCTGCCCAGCGCCACACCCTTGCCCAGGGCGAACAGGTCTTCTTCGAGTCGACGCCAACCGCGCCTGGAGTACAGGCCCTGGGTGTAGAAGATGCTGAAGAACACGAGCAAGACCAGAAAGCTCGTCCACAGATACAGCGAGAAGGCCGGAATACCGAGGGGCACCAGCCAGATCCCGGTGTGAAAGCGGAACCAGTACGTGATCAGGAACGCCGCCTCGAGCATCAGCAGATCGAAGACGATCAGCAGGGTCGCTTCGATGATGTTGTCGCGACGCCGCCCGTTTTCAGACATGGGCCTCTCCTCGCTCGTGACCACGCCAGGCAGACGCGACTCGCCGCGCGATCCGCCCGCGAAAAACGTCGCGGCTGAAGGCCGACGCGTGCGCAGCCATGGCAGCGCTGTCCCAGGGACCTGCCAGTCGCGAGTCGCACAACGCGTCGCCGAGACCGGCCACCGTTTGTTCCGTGAAGAAGATACCGTTGAGGTCTTCACGGATCGTGTCGAGAGCACCACCGGCGGCGTAGGCCACGACCGGGCGTCCGCACGCCGTCGACTCCAGAGGTGTGATACCAAAATCTTCCAGGCCAGGAAAGACGAAACAGCGCGCGTGCGTGTAAAAAGCGGGCAACTCGTGTGTCGGCCGGGCGCCCACGAAGCGTACCGAGCCGGCTCCCCGTGTCGCCGCGGCCAGGCGTTGCAGCCGCGCCCGCTCCGGACCGTCACCGATCACGACCAGCTGCCGGCCCGCGGCGATCGCGGCGGCGACGGCGAGATCGATCCGCTTGTACGGCACCAGGGCCGAGACCACGAGATCGTAGCCGCCCGTAGTCAAACCGGCCGGTGGATCCGCAGCGCCGGGTCGAAAAACCGCCGTGTCCACCGGCGGGAATACGATTTCGATACGCTCCCGGTCCACGCCGTAGAAATCGTGGATACGCTGCTTGACGATCGTGCTGATGGCCAGCCAGAGATCGGTCCGGCCGGCGGTGCGCCGATCCCAGCGACGTAAGCGGGCAGCCACCCGGTCCACCGCCCAGCGATACAGCGTCGGCTTGTCGCCGAAATAGTCGTCGAAACGGTCCCAGATATAGCGCATCGGCGTGTAACAGTAACAAACCGATAGCGCGGCCGGTGCAGCCCGGACGGACTTGGCGACACTGTGGCTGCTGGTCAGTACCAGATCGTAGCTGTCTAGATCGAAGGACTCGATCGCCCTGGGAAACAGCGGCAACGCCCACCGGTATTTGCTCGCGGCACCGGGGAGTTGCTGGATGAACGACGTGTGGATCCGATGGGACTCGATCGTCTCGCTCGTCGCGCCGGGAATCCGCAGCAGGGTGAAGATGTCGGCATCGGGAAAAAGCTCGCAGAACACCTCGAGGCATTTCTCGCCGCCGCGCATGCCGGTCAACCAGTCGTGCACCAGCGCCACGCGAACGGTCGCCGGGAGAATCGGCGCCGACACGCCGCTGCCGGCGGTATCATCCATCGCCGCCACCGTTGCCGTCCGACTGGGCGGTGCGCCACTGTTCCACGAGCTGGCACAGCACGTGCCCCATGGTGATATGCACTTCCTGGATCCGGGCCGTCGTGTTGCCCGGCGCCACGAGCGCCCGGTCCACCAGCGGCAGCAGGCGGCCGCCGTCACCACCCAGAAACCCGAAAACGGCCATGCCCACCCGACGGGCGGCCGCGACGGCCTCGATACAGTTGTCCGAGTTGCCGGAGGTCGACAGCACCAGCAGCACGTCCTCGGGGCGACCGAGCCCCTCGACCTGTCGCGCAAACACCTGGCCGTAGCCGTAGTCGTTGCTCACGGCGGTCAGGATGGAAGTGTTGGTCGTCAGCGCCAGCGCGGCGTATCCGGGACGGTCCGCCTGAAAGCGTCCGACCATTTCGGCGACGATGTGCTGGCTGTCCGCGGCACTGCCGCCGTTGCCGCAGACGAGCATCTTGCCGCCCTGGATCCAGCTGCGCAGCACCGCGTCGGCCAGTTCGGTCACGGCGGCCAGATGCCCCGGACCGAGCGCCGCCAACGCCTCGCGCAGGTCGGCCACGCAGTTCGCGAAGATCGTCGCCGCGTCCTGATCCCGCCCGCGGTTTTTCGGGGAAGAAGTCATCACGTGTCCTTTCCAGCCCGCGGTTCGGTCGACAGCGTTGCGACGTATCGCGCCAGGGCATCACGCCAGTGCGGCGCCGCTTCGCAACCGACGGCCTCCAGGTTCCGGCTGCGCAGAATCGAACACGCCGGTCGCTTGGCCGGCGTCGGGTAGGCTGCCGTGGCGCACGGGTGGACGCGCTGCGGATCGGCACCGCTGAGCCGGGCGATTTCCCGCGCGAACTCGCACCAGTTGCAGTCACCGGTGTTGGTGCCGTGGTAATACCCGGTGGCTCGCCGTCCGACCAGACAGTGGAGAACCGCGGCCAGATCCGGCGCGAAGGTCGGACAACCTTGCTGGTCGTCGACCACCTGCAGGGTATCCCGCTGCGACAGTAACCGCCGGATGGTCAGCACGAAATTCGCCGGCCCGTCGCCAAACAACCAGCTCGTGCGCACAATCTGCCAGGGCACGTGGAGTTTCTCAACCACTTCCTCGCCTCGCGCCTTGGTCAGGCCGTAGTAGTTGACCGGATCGCGCGCGTCATCCTCGTCGTAGCCTTCGCCGGTGCCCGGGAATACATAGTCGGTGCTGAGGTAGGTCAACCCGGCCCCGTGACGGGCACAGGCCGCCGCCACGTTCTCGGTGGCCAGGGCATTGCCCGCCATTGCCTCGTCGCGCCGGGTTTCGGCGTCGTCGACCGCGGTGAAGGCGGCCGTGTGCACGACCCAGGTCGGGTCATGCCGCATGAACAATCGCTCGACCGCGGCGGCCTCGGTAAGGTCACCATCGGGCAGGTCCACCGCGACCAGCTCATGATCGGGAGCAAGGCGCGCGACAACCGCCCGGCCGAGCATACCGGCTGCACCTGTAACCAAGATTCTCACGTCGTATCCTCTTCGTCTGCGGATTCGCGGTCCGGCGCCGTCTGCCGGGCGACCGAGCTGGCGAGGCCTGCCGGGAAACCACGCCCGGCCAGAAATCGGATCACGCGACTGATCGCCCGCTCGTCGACATCGCCGCGGTGCCGCTCCCACCGCGTGCGCGCGGCACGACGCGCCAGAGCCGCTTCGCGCGACCGGGGCAACTCCTGCTCCAACACCGCGTCGGCATCGTCGCCGCGTACGCCCTTCTCCCACAGTTTCGCCAGCAGATACTGACGACCACGCGGCCCGCGCCGCAGTGTATCGCGACAGAAAGCCTCGGCGAAACGCCGATCGGAGTGAATGCCCTTGGCGGTGAGCTGAGTCAACACCGCTTCGACGATTTCGCTCCCGAATCCCTTCGCCAGCAGTTTCTCGCGCAGGGTCGCCATGGCGTGGAGCCGCCGGTCGAGCATGCGGAACACCGCCCGGGCGGCCAGTTTCCGCTGAGCGGCGGACTCGATTTCAGCGAGCAGGGGGGAGGTCAACCTCCCCCCCACTCGGGGCATTGCCGCGGGCAACGATGCCGTCGCCAGCTCGTATCGTTCGCCGTTGCTGAGGCTCACGACAACCGTCTCGCCCACGTGACTGATATCGAGCAGAATCGGCTCGTCGTTCACGGTGCTGGATCCCGCCTAGGTTGTGCCGCCCGGACGCTTCGCCTTGCCAGTCCCCGGACCCGCCGCCGCCCGTTTTTCGGCGGTGGTCTTAGCCGGCGCCGCCAGCTTGCCGCCGCCGGAAGCCGCCGCGGCCACCTTGGCCGTACTCGGATTGGCCGAAGGTTTCGCCGGTTTTTCCGTTTTACCGCTCGACTGCCGGTCCGCCTGGCCCGGGCCGTTGCCAATACCGTAATGCTGGAACACGAGATCCTTGATCGTCTGGTACAGGTCGACGTTCTCCTTGAGGAACACGCGCACGTTTTCGCGCCCTTGCCCCAGACGTTCGTCACCGTAACTGTACCAGGCGCCGGACTTGTTGATCACGCCCGCCGCGACCCCCAGATCGATCAGGTCGCCTTCCTTGCTGATCCCCTCGCCGTAGAGGATATCGAACTCCGCCTTCTTGAACGGGGGGGCGACCTTGTTCTTGACCACCTTGACGCGCACCTGGTTGCCGATCACCTCTTCGCCCTGGGTGATGGCACCGATGCGGCGGATGTCGAGCCTGACCGAGCTGTAGAATTTCAGCGCGTTGCCGCCGGAGGTCGTCTCGGGATTGCCGAACATGACGCCGATCTTCATGCGAATCTGGTTGGTGAAGATCACCAGCGTGTTTGTCTTGGAAATGGCGCCGGTCAGCTTACGCAGGGCTTGCGACATCAGGCGGGCCTGCAGGCCCACGTGGGCGTCGCCCATCTCGCCCTCGATCTCGGCGCGCGGTACCAGAGCCGCCACCGAATCCACGACGAGGATATCCACCGCGCCCGATCGCACGAGCATCTCGGTTATCTCCAGCGCCTGTTCGCCGGTATCCGGTTGCGAGATCAGCAGATTGTCGATATCCACGCCGAGCTTGCGCGCGTACACCGGGTCGAGAGCGTGCTCGGCGTCGATGAACGCGGCCACGCCGCCGCCCTTCTGGCAGTTGGCGATGACCGACAGGCCGACCGTCGTTTTGCCGCTGCCTTCAGGGCCGTACACCTCGACCACGCGGCCGGTGGGCAGGCCGCCGATGCCCAGGGCGATATCCAGGGCCAGACTGCCCGTGGAGATGGCCTCGATCTCGTCGAAGATCTGATTTTCGCCAAGCAGCATCAACGAACCCTTGCCGAACTGTTTTTCGATCTGGGCTCGCGTCAATTCGAGGGCCTTGGCCTTGTCTTCCTTCCTATTCAGCGCCATGTCGTCTACTCCTGTTCGAGCTGGTTGGGATGAAGTGAGTTGCAGAACTTCGCCGGGTGAGCTGTCGCGGCCGCGCGAGACCACGCCGCCAGCCTGGGCGCTCGCAAACAACATAGCATCATACGACGCCGGTGCTCGTACCAGGTCCGGTTCCACATTCTGGGAGGCGCTTGATTTCGAAGCCACACAATAACATGCCGACTCGGTTGCTGGCAACGGCTATCTACCGCTGTGCCGGCGTTGTCGCGCCGCGGCGGTGTCCCGTTTCAGGGCGTGGCATCCGCGGACGCCGCGAGTGGGAACACCGCCAGATCGGTGTATTTCGGTCCCTGAGGCCTGAGTTCACTCTTCACGAGACGGAAATCGAGAATCGGTACGGCATTCCAGGGCGCGAACTGGATCTGGGAGAGCAGACCCCGCTGCGATGCCGGCAAGGGTTTCTTGATCCGCGCCACGGTCAGATGAGCCCGGAAGGCCTTCCGGTCTTGCGGACCGTCGGGCCAGACCTCGTCCACGCAGCGACGAATGTCCGCGGTCAGCGCTTCGAGTCGACCATCGCTGGCGAAATGCAAGAACAGCACCCGGGGCGACTTCAGGTTGGGAAATCCGCCAAAATCGCCGGGCTGAGCGGCGAATTCTTCGTGGGCGGCGGCAACGTCGGGCAGGGACCGCTGCAAGCCCGCCGCGCGATCGGCCGGCCATTCGCCGAGAAAGGCCAGGGTCAGATGCCAGTTCTGCGGCCGGGACCAGGTCACGCGAATCTGGTGTCGCCAGGCGTCCAGCTGGGTTGCCAGCGCGTGATTGAACTGTTCCCCGCAGTTGGCGGCGATGAAGAGTCTCATGGTCGCCTCCGCCAGCTGTCGTCCGGCAACCAGGGGGTTGTTTCGTCCCCGCCCTGGAGGATCCGGCGCAGGATATCGAGAGCTATGGCGACGGTCAGGCGGCGGTTGCGTCGTCGCGTCCCCGGGAATCGGAAGCAATCGCAGAATACCGCCGCCGGTGTCGCGACGGCGATCCAGGTCGTGCCGACCGGCTTCTCCTCCGTGCCGCCGCCGGGTCCGGAAATACCGGTGATGGCCACAGCGAAGTCGGTGCCGAGCCGGTCCCGGCAACCGCTGGCCATGGCTTCGGCTACCGGCTTGCTGACGGCGCCCGCTGCTTCGAGCAGCGAGGCCGGTACGCCGAGCTGCTTCTGTTTCACCGCGTCGGCGTAGGCCACGACCCCGCCGCGAAAGTAGCCCGAGGACCCGTCATGATCGGTCAGCCGCGCAGCCAGCAAGCCCGCCGTGCACGACTCGGCCACGCTCAGGGTCGCGGCGCGCTCGAGCATCAGTTCCTGGACGATCAGGTTCAGATCCTTGGTCTCACGGGTGTAGACGAGCGGCCCGAGCACAGCGGCAAGCTCGTCCCCGGCAACGGCGAGCCGGTCGCCGGCGGCCGCCGACCGTTCGCGGGTTGCCGCAGGTCGTTCAGCGGCCGACGCACTTTCCGTTTCGGTGCAGCCGGGCGGCAGCGCAAGGCGAACGTCGACACCCCAGGGGGTCTGCCACCAGGACCACAGCAACTCCGGATACGCCTGTCGCACGGGCTCGCACTTCCGCTGAAGAGCCAGCTCAGGGATCTGTGCGGTCCGCAGCAGCAGCGAGCCGCGCCGCCGCGGCAGAACGCCAATGGCTTCCAGCCAGTCCAAAACCGCCGGCAGCAATGCGCGCAGTTCGGAGGGCACGCCGGGTAAAAGGACCACGGTCCGGCCGGCGAGATATCCCACCAGCCCCGGTGCCGAGCCCACCGGGTTGGGCAGCGCCGTCATGCCGGCGGGTTTTTGCGCTTGCCGCAGCGCCCCCGAGACATCGCTGAGCCCGCGAGCGCGCCAGCGTTCTTCGAGGCGCGACTGCAATGCCCGGTCGGTCGTCAACGCCACGCCGGCCCACGCGGCGACAGCCTCACGCGTCAGATCGTCATCCGTCGAACCAAGACCGCCGTAGACCAGCACCAATCCCGGCGCGTCGGTGGCGCGCAGTGCGGCGCCGATCGCTTCGAGCCGGTCCGGCACCACCTGGACGCCGCTGGCCGCCAGGCCGCGCCTGCCGAGCGCACCTTGCACGTCGCGGCTGTTGGTATCCTGCTGTCGACCTTCGAGCAGTTCGTCGCCCACGGCGATCAGCCGAATGGGCAGATCGTCGGCGCGTGTGCAGTTGTGCATATCGGATTCGGACAACGGTTTACCAGCCCGTCAGCAGCAGTGTCAGATGGGTCGCGCCGCAGGCCAGCGCGCCCGCGGCGAGATCGTCGGCCATGATACCCACGCCGCCGCCGAGACGTTCCAGTTTGCGTACACCCAGCGGTTTGAAGATGTCGAAGAACCGAAACCAGAAAAATCCGGCCAGCCAGCCGAGCGGTCCCGTCGCTACGCCGAGATAGGTCACGATCATCCCCGCCACCTCGTCGATGACGACCAGGCTGGGATCCTCGCCATGTATCTCTTCGAGCCGGCTGGCCACCGGGATCCCGATCACCGTGACCGCCACCAGCAGCACCGGTTGCAACCACAGCGGCACCGGGCTGGCCCACCACCAGAGCAGGGCAAAGGCGAAACTCGCCACCGTTGCCGGTGCGATGGGCGCAAAACCGGTCCCGAAAAAGGAGCCGAGCACATACAGCAGCCAGCGGGGCATCCGAACGTTCCTTCCGTGAGCGTGGCGATGAATATCAAGCCGTGAACAGGCAGCGAAGATAGACCAGATCTGTCGACCGGTCAATCGGCACACGCGGTCTCGTCTGTAGCACAGGGGGGGCCGTTCTACGGGGCCGGCCGGAGCGCAGACGACGATCGCCGGCGCGCCGCAGCGAGTATCAGGTGGACTGCAGTTCGCGCAACACTTTCTTGGCCACGCACTTGAGCGTATCGAAAACACCGGTCCCCACGGTGGCGACCGCCTCGAAGTGATCGTAGCCTTCGGGATTGAGTTCTTCGTTCAACTCGGCCACCGGCACGGCGCCGGGCACATCGCGCTTGTTCCACTGGACGACGAAGGGCAGCTTCTCCAGTTCGAGGTCGTACTCGGTCAGATTCTCGTGCAGGTTGTACAGCGATTCGATGTTGGCCTCGAAGCGCGAATCCTGGCTGTCGCCCACGAACACAACGCCGTCGACGCCGCGCAGGATCAACTTGCGACTGGCGTTGTAGTAAACCTGGCCAGGCACGGTGTAGAGGTGGAAGCGGGTCTTGAATCCCTTCACTTCACCCAGTTCCAGCGGCAGGAAATCGAAGAACAATGTCCGGTCCATTTCGGTGGCCAGGGTCACGAGCTTGCCCTTGGTATCGGGCGCCAGCTTGTCGTAGACATACTGGATGTTCGTGGTCTTGCCCCCCAACCCGGGACCGTAGTACACGATCTTGCAGTTGATTTCCCGCGATGAGTAGTTTATCAGCGACACTGTGGCTACCTCTTTTTTCTGATCCCGACCCGACGATCAGCGTCGAGGTCAATCAACGAACAGATTGTCTATTTCGGCTTCCGCCTGCTCGGTGAACGAGTCGTCGAAGGTATCGTATTCCTCATGCCGGTATTCGAGCTTCTCGAACAGGCTGTCGATGATCACATTCAGTTTCTCCACCGACTGTTTGACCCGCAGACGCACCACACCCAGGGTGGTTTGTTTGTCGAAAAGCACCACCAGAACCACGCCGTGGGCGATCTTGCCCAGGTACATGCTCTCCCGGGCTCCCTGGTGAAAGAGGGTATTGAAGTCGGATTCGCCGATCAGCTTGGCCAGCTGATAGTTGGCCTCGAAGTCGGCGGCACAGAGCGATGCGAAGCTGGTGATGTCGAAACCGACCTCGCCGCCACCATGGGCGATGAGCTGCCCGGTCCGGTCGATCAGCAGGATATTCTGCGCGCGACTGCTGCCGAGCAGCTGATCGAGCTCGTTGTTGATCGCCCAGTATTCATCTTCGAAGATGGCCCACTCGGCACGTACCATTATCGACTCCGCCGGCAGCTATGTCCTGGAACCGGAAGTGAATCTCCCCTCTATCTGATTGACATATCGACGTGTTGCCGAATTCCTTGAGGACGGATTTACGGATGCGGTCACCCGGAACGGTCGCTAAAACGGGGCCCGGGCGCCGGGTGCGGCAGCGAATCAGAAGGTGCGACGAAACTGGAAGGCGCGTTGCAGGGTGGCTTCGTCCGTATAGGCCAGCGCGCCGCCGACCGGGATACCGGTGGCCAGCCGGGTCAGCGCGAGCTGGCGATCGGCCAGTAGACGCTGGATGTACAGTGCGGTCGTCTCCCCCTCGACACTGGCGTCCAGGGCCAGGATCACCTCCGTGACGCCGTCCTCTTCGACTCGCTCCGCCAGGCGTGTGAAGGGCAGATCTTCGGCGCGCACGCCGTCGAGCGGCGAGAGCAGGCCGCCGAGCACGAAATAACGCCCGCGGTAAAAGCCGCCCTTCTCGAACGGCAACACATCGACGGCGGTGGCCACGACACAGATCAGCGCCGCATTGCGACTTTCGGAAACACAGACGCGGCACGGGTCCGCTTCGGTGATGGCGCCGCAGCGGCTGCAGTTGCGGACCTGCTGCAACGCACCCTGCACCGCAGCGGTCAGGTCGGTTCCGGTGTCGGGATGCTGGATCATGTGCAGCGCCAGTCGCGTGGCCGACTTGCGACCGAGTCCGGGCAGCCGGCTCAGGCTCCGCACGAGTGTCTCCAGGGCCGGCGACTGAAACTCTCCCCCGTCCTCGGCCCGGGAGCCGCCTTGACCCTTGGCGGCAGCTGGCGGCAAATCGTTCATGGGCGTCAACCCATTCCCGGCAGGTTCAATCCCGGAACGTTCATGCCACCGGTCACCGAACCCATCTCCTGTTCGACCAGCTCGTCGACCTTGCGCGCTGCGTCGTTCACTGCCGACGTGATCAGATCCTGCAGAAACTCGACGTCGTCGGCATCGACACACTCGGGCTTGATCTCCAGACTGATGATCTGGTGCTTGCCGTTCATGACCAGTTTCACCTGGCCCCCGCCGACCTCGGCGGACACTTCCTTCTCGGCCAGCGCCTCCTGGGCCTTGGCCATCTTGGCCTGCATCTGCTGGGCCTGCTTCATGAGCATTCGTATATCCATGACTCCTCCGGATTCTTCGGCTACGTGGTCGCGCCCTGCCGATGTGCCGGCGCGTCCTGCTCCGTCCTGCTCGAAACGCCCTCGGCCGCGCGCGCCGCGCCCGGCTATTCGTCTCCGTCCCGCCCGTCTTCCAGCTCGGTCTCGGCCACCGGTTCGGCGCCCATCAACTCGACCAGGTCGGACAGGGGCTTGTCGGTGGCGCACGCCTCGCGCAGCGCTTCCTGTTCCGTGGGCGCCACCTGCCGGCGTACCGACTCCTTCAGTTCGCTGGCCTGGGTACCGGTAGTGCCGGTTTCGAGCACCAGCGACAACGGTCGTCCCCACGTCTCGGCCAGGCGTTGTTCCACCAGTTTACGATCCCGTTCGAGACTACGCATCTGGAAGTCCTTGTCGGCAGCGTAGGCCACGACCAGCCGCCCGCGGTTTTCATCCAGGGAAGGCAGACCTTCCATGAGACAGGATGCTACCCGCGGATGAGCCTCCATCAGCGCCTGGATCAAGGCCGTCCAGCCGGGTACGGTTTCAGCGGCGCCGTCCTTGCCGGCCATACCGGTGCCGGTGACCGCGGTCTTGTTGCGATCGCTGGCGGCCGCCACGCGGGCTGCCGCGCTTGGTGAAACCTCTCCACCGCCGTCGGACGTCTGTTTGGCTTGCCGGGCAGACTGTCCGCCGGATCGTCTGCCGGTTTGCCCGCCGGCTTGCCCGCCGGTTCGTTCTCCGGATCGTCCTCCTGTCCGGCCGCCGGTCCGGCCGGCGGTGGCATCGGCAGCCAGGTCGTCGAGCCGGCGCGCCAGATCGGCCAGAAGCACGCGCGATTCGAAACGGGTGTATTCGACCAGCGCGGCCTCAAGCAGGATGCGCGGCTGGTTGCTTCGGTGGATCCGTTCGAAGTGCAATACGGCCCGGTCCATCAGCGCCAGCAGATCTTCCGTCACGAAGCTGGCCGCCTGTCGGCTCAGTACCTCCATCTGCTCGGGCGGCAGGTCCACCGCCGAGGCCAGTTCGGGATCGATCCGCAGCACCAGCAGGTTACGAAAGTTACCGACGACCCCGCGCGCGAATTCGTCGAGGTTCTGGCCGGCGGCGACCAGGTCGTCGACCAGCTTCAGCACCCGCCGGGCGTCGCGGTCCAGGATCGCCTCGTTGAGTTCGAGATACAGATCCGAGCGTACCAGCCCGAAGAGCTTGATCACCTTCACCTCATCGATGGGCTCCTCGCAGCCGGCGATCACCTGGTCGAGCAGACTCAGGCCGTCGCGCAGGCTGCCTTCGGCCAGCGAGACCAGCAAGCGCACCGCCGATGTTTCGAGGGTCACCGCTTCCGCCGCAGCGATCGTTTCGATCCGCCCGCTCAGCTCCTCGCGCGTCAACAGCCGAAAATCGAACCGCTGGCAGCGTGAGAGAATGGTCCGCGGAATCTTGTTGGGCTCGGTGGTGGCGAAGAAGAAGAAGACCCGCGCCGGCGGTTCCTCGAGAATCTTCAGCAGCGCGTTGAAGGCTCCCTTGGAGAGCATGTGCACTTCATCGATGATGAACACCCGGCTGCCGCCTTTGCTGGGGCTGTACTGCGCCATGTCGCGCAGCTCGCGGATGTTGTCGACACCGGTATTGCTGGCCGCGTCGATTTCGAGGACGTCGAGAAAACTGCCCCGCGCAATGCTCCGGCACGACTCGCACTCACCGCACGGATCGTTGTCCCGGCATTCGCTGCAATTGATCAGCTTGGCCAGCAGACGGGCCACCGTAGTCTTGCCGCAGCCGCGCGGGCCGGCGAATACGTAGGCATGGCTGAGCTTGCCCTTGCGAAACGCGGCGCGCAGCGTTCCGGTCACGTGCTCCTGGCCGACCACGTCGGCGAACGTCTCGGGACGGTACTTGCGGGCGATGGCCTGGTAGGACATAGGTTTTTCCGCTCGGGGGCAGTGGTCCGCCGCACGACGTCGCGGGTTCCCAGCAGCCGCGTCAGCGGATATGACGGACCGGCAGGTCGCTGCAACGAGAACCGGGTCGAACCGGTTTCGGAAAAGGCGGGCCAGGCTGGCGGTGCACACGTCGAAGGGAACGTACCGCTGCTACTTTCCAGTCCTGACGGGGTTAGTGCTCCGGCGTCACACCGGGCCTGGCCCATCACTTCGTGCGGATCCCGATCGGGACGGGATCCGTTGCGAATCATGGTGGAGATGAGCGGGCTCGAACCGCCGACCTCCTCGTTGCGAACGAGGCGCTCTCCCGAACTGAGCTACATCCCCACGGTAATTTCAGTATATCGCCGATGCGAACCGGCGTCGAGACCACATCGCGCGGCCGTTGTCAACTGGCGGAGAGGCAGGGATTCGAACCCTGGGAACCCCTAAGGGTTCAACGGTTTTCGAGACCGCCCCGTTCAACCACTCCGGCACCTCTCCACATCGCTCGGTCGCGCGGCGCGCCCAGCGGGAGGCGGCCGCACCTGGCGGAGAGGGAGGGATTCGAACCCTCGGTACCCGGAGGCACACACGATTTCCAATCGTGCCGATTAAGCCACTCTCGCACCTCTCCACCGCACAGGGCGAGCAATATAGCATTCGTTATTTCGAAAATCAACAATCTCGGCAATCTCACGACATACCACTTCGCCGGGTCCGCGGTGACACCCTCCGTGCGAAGAACCTGCGGTGCCGGGCCTATTACCCCGGACGAGTCTTCGGAGGTATTGTTTCGAGGAACGGAGCCGAGCGCAACCGGCCACGGCGTCCGTCACGCGGCTGCAACCAATCGCTACCGTCGCTGGCGAAAAAAATCGGAGAGCAGCCCGCTGCAGGTCGCGGCGGAAATGCCGCCGACAACCTCTACACGCTGATGGTAGGGATTGCCCTCGAGCAGACGCGCCGTCGAGACGACCGCGCCGGCTCGCGGATCGGTGGCGCCATACACCACGGTGGCTATCCGGCTGAGCAGGATCGCGCCACAGCACATGGTGCAGGGCTCGAGGGTGACGTACAAGGCGGTGCCGTCGAGCCGCCAGCCGTCGCCGGCCGCGGCCGCCGCGCCGATGGCCAGGATCTCCGCGTGCGCCGTCGGATCGCCGAGCTGTTCGACCTGGTTGTGCCCGCGGCCGATGACGCGGCCGTCGCGGACCACGACCGCGCCGACCGGCACCTCTCCCTGCCGCCCTGCCGCCTCGGCTTCCCGGAGCGCCTCGGCCAGCCAGCGCTCGTGACTACGAAACGACTCGAACAGCGACTGGTCGCTCACGGCAGTTCGCCCTCCTCGACCGCCACGTTGCCGTGCCGATCGACCACCAGTACCCGTAGACGCCACGGCCGCGCTACCGGCATCCCGTCGGGCCGGGGGAAAACCACCGACGCTGCGAAGGTCTCGCGTCTGCTGTCGCAGATCCGATCCTCCGGATCCAGGCGCTCGCTGGTGCCATCGGGCAACTCGATCTGCGCGCCGCCGAGGTAGCTCAAGTCATCCTCGGCGCGGAACGTGACGTGGATGCCGCTGTCGGCGTGTTTCAGTTTCAACCGCGAGATTTCCGGCGGTGTGTTGTCGACCTGGAATGGTAGCGAGGACCGGTGCGTATCCAGAGCCTCCGCGGCGGGATTGTCCAGCCGGTCGCTGGCTCGCAGGCGAACCAGGTACATGCCGTCGGGTACGGTGGCGGTATCCCAGCTCCCGATCACGTCGCGGCGCTCCTCGCCTATGGGGCGCCAGCTCTGCTCGCCCACGCGCTGATATTCGAGCTGGTACACTAGACGGTCACCATTGGGATCGTCCGCGCGCCAGGTCAGCGCGCGCAAGGGCCTGACCGTAGCGGTGCGGGTCAGATCGGCCCGACGATCGGTCTGGCTCGCGAGATTGTACTCAGCGCGCAAGCCGCTGCGGAAATTCTCGGTAACGTTCTCGGAGCGAGCCAGCAGCCCGCCCATGACGACGGTCCCGTGGTCCTGAACCACCAGGTCGAGAATGCGCGGCCGGCGATTGTCCTCGTAGCCGCTGACGGTGACCGCCGCGACCGTTCCCTCACGACTGCCCCCCGCGAACTCCACCCGCCATTGCAGGTATCGCGACGGCGGCAGCTCGATGGTGTGATCTTCATCGCTCCAGCTGTCGGACCACTCGGACCAGGTATCGTCCGGCGTCGAGCGATCGCCGCCACGCACCGACCAGCGGAGCTTGCTACCTCCACTGTGACCGCGCCAGGTCAGGCGTCCCCAGTGGATGGGCAGACCGCCGTCCAGCGGACTGGCGACGGCAGAGCCGAGGGTGGCAGGCGTATTCTCCAGCCGAACGACCTGCCCCGGATTGGCCAGACAGGCGACCAGGCCTTCGTCTGTCGGCAGGACCAGCAGATCGACCAGATCTCCGCCCTCCCAGGTGGCGATGGGGCGCGACGAACCGGGCTCGTTAAGTGTCTGCAGCACCGCCTGTCCCCGTTCGGCGTCCGGCTTGCCGCCGCCGAGCCAGCCCCAGGGGGGGCAATACGCCGCGACGAGCAGATCCCTACTCGATTCCCAGAACGGCACCACCACGTCGTCGCCGCCCAGCCGGTACAGTGCCGACCGGATTTCCGGTTTGGCCGGTTCGCCGAGATTCAGGAAGGCCAGGCCATTGTCGGGTGTCACGGGAGGCTGGTTGTGGTTGCCGTTCGGCCCCGGCGCCGCTTCCGCCGGCGCGACGGCCAGCGCGTACCACTGCCCTTCGGCGCCGGTCAGCAGCTGGCGCACCTCGTCCTGCGCTGTTTCGTGGAGCAGCCGGCCGGCGGCGGGCCGTTCGGGATGCATCCGGTAGATCAGACCCGGCCCCTGGGTGCCGACAAGCAATTCGCCGCCAGCGGTCACGGCCAGAGCCAGTGCATTGAGCGCGGGCAGTTCCCGCAGGCGGACCGGATCCTGGTCGGGAGCCAGCTGGTAAACCGAGGCCGGCGCGCCGGTGGCCAGAAAAAGTCGCCCCCGCTGGTCGGCGGCCAGCGCCCAGATGTAGCTGTCCGCGATCTGGGTTCGGAGTTCGAGCTCGCCGTGGCGATCGATCCGGTACAGGTGACCGTCCGGGCCGCACCCCACATACAGGTCCTCACCCACACGCAGCAGGCTGAAGATCTCCGGCTGCGGGACCGTGGCGTGGACGTGCGGCTCGCCGCTGGCCGGTATCCGCCAGATCTCGCCCGCGTGTCCGCTGCCCACGAAGATGCCCCCGTCACCGTCGGATACCGCCCGCCAGAACACCTCCGGGCCGCCACCGAGCAGTTCGGTGGCCTGCAACCCCGGCACCAGGCGCCCGAAACCGTCGAGCGCGACACCGGACAGTTCCAGACCCTCGAAAGGAAACTGGTCGGGATAGTCCCAGTACACGGGGCCGGCCGCCAGCACCGGCGCACCGCCGGCCATTCCGAGCAGCAACGGTATTAGCACCACCACGAGCCGGCGTACCAACCCGCTCCGCTGCGTTTGTGGATCACGCGCACGCCGGGAGCAGCTGCCGGTCGGGATCGGTTGCGGGTCGTGGTCGAAGACGCCAATCCTCATGGTCTGCTTTCCTCTCTCGCCGGCGCGGCCGGACGCAGGAGTTGGATCTCTTTGATGAGATGACCGACCAGGAACAATCCGGTCTCCTCATGCTGCCGACTGACGTAGCCGGCCTTGGTCGGCGCGACGTCGCCGGAACCGTCGGCGCGCAGGATCTTGTTCACGCTGCCCGGCAAGCCAGACAGTTCACGCCCGTCGACCACCACACCGCGCGAGGGCGCGATCAAGGCGACCACGAGCTGCGACGCCGAACGGGAACTGCGGACCAGATCGAGGGTCGCGCCCAGGTTCCGCCCGCTGAATCGTGCCGCCGCCCGTTCCACCTCTAGGCCGAACAGATCGCGGGCATTGGCCACCAGGAGCCGGTATCGCCCCGGCGGCAGGTATTCCGGAATCGTCAGGTCCAGCGTGGTCTGCTGTTCGGGGCCGCGGATCGGCGCCAGGGTCACGGTCACCGGCAGCAACCGGCCGGCGTGAACCGAGGGCGGCGTGGTCACCGTCGCGATCCGCGCCGCCGCGAGCGGGCGGCTCAGCGCCAGCCGGGCCTCGATACTCTCGAGATGCAATTCGGCGTGCGGGTTGTTCATCAGGATCTGCAGCGGCACCATCCACTCGGGACCGAGCGTCGCCGCCCCGTTCGGACCGACAATCAGTCCGGTCATATCGATCGGTGCGATGGGCTGTCCGTCGTCGTCGCGCCAGCGACTGCGGATATCGTAACGGACGGTCTGACGGCTCTGATCGTCGCCCCGGACCAGCAGCGAGTTGTACAGGCACCAGAATACGAGGGTTGGCGTGAGCTGGGCATCGCGAACCACGGAGAACTCGTAGCGCTCCGCTCCCCCAGGACGGCCCTCCAGCGCTACCGTGACCGGCACCAGATCCGGCCCCGGCCCCAGGATGCCGGTTAGCCCCGCGCGCTGATCGTGATGCACCGAACCGACCACCGGCCCGATCGATCCGATCTTGAACGACATCTGGCGACTGGGCAGGACGGTAACGATGTCGGCCGTCGCCAGCGGTAACGCGATCGGACCGCGCTGCAGAAAGGGATGGCCCATCATGAACACGTGTTGGTCGTCGACCCAGCTGACCGTGCCCACGGCGCCTAGGGAAGCATCGCCCAGGATCATGGGAATGGCGCAGGCGGCGCCCGGCACCAGGCCGTCGCCGACGTGCCGATCGGCGCCGACGTCGTCGGTGCGCCTTGTGCCGGAATCCGGGTCGCTAGGGCTGCGGGCGGCGCTTGTGGTCGCCGCGCCGGAGCCGGCCAGCGGCCGGCAAAGCCAGTTCACCCGCAGAGGCTGCAGACCCGGCGACTGCGTACCGGCTGCGGGCTCCGCCGTCAAGGCGTTCACGGAGACGAGTAGTGATTCGAGCAGCTGCCGCGGCGGCGGCCAGGACGCCGGCAATCCGTTTCGTGGTCCTGGTCGCTGCCGGGTCTCGTCGCCCGGCCACAGTTCGGCTGCCAGGCCGGCGTACCCGGCATCGACAACGAGGTGTCGAAGTGCTGCGCCCTGATCACCCGGATCGGGCAGTGGAGGACCGGCGCTCGCCAGACGCGCGGCCACCGGTTCGGGCTGCACCGGCAACGCCAGCATCTCGGCGGCTGGTGTGAGACCGGCCAGGGGACGCAGCGAACCCGCCCAGCCGAACGCCACCGCGCCAATGAATCTGCCGTCGATAAAAACCGGACTGCCACTCATGCCCTGGGCTACGGCCGAACGTTCCAGATCGTGGCCCGATACCTCGACAAGGATCAGATCGCCGCCGGCCCGAACGCCGCGCTGCACACCGATGACCTGCACACCGAAGGTGTCGATACGCGTGCCCTGAAATACCGATAGCCCGTATCCGACCATGCCCGGCTCGACGTCGGCGACGGGCAACCAGGCAGCCGCGGCGGCGGCGCCGCTCGCAACGGTGATCAGCAAGCACCCGACCAGCACCACACCGACGATGCACGTCCCAGGAGGCGGTAAAAACCGCACGACAGGCAGAATCTTCACGAATGCTCCCTCGTGACGTCCGGGCGCGCATGCCGGTACCGGACTGGCTGGATCGGGAATACACGCTCAGGGCGCGCTTTCGCTAGCCACATGAGCAATACCTTCAACATTGACGATATAGCGACACTCGACGAATTGGCAAGAAGTGGTCCGGTTGCGCCGGAATCGGACACCTGGTTGTTTCTGGTCCCCACGTGGCTCATCACCCCGCGATCGGGCAGTTGCGGGACAAAAAAAAACAGGAAGTCGGCATCCGCACGGACTTCCTGATTTTCTTTGCTGAGATGGTACGCCCAGGAGGATTCGAACCCCCAACCTCCTGGTCCGTAGCCAGACGCTCTATCCAGTTGAGCTATGGGCGCACCTTTATCCGAACGAGTATCTATCGTAACGCTGGCGGAGAGGGAGGGATTCGAACCCTCGGAGGAGTTTCCCCCTCATACGCTTAGCAGGCGTACGCCTTCAGCCACTCGGCCACCTCTCCACGACCTGTTTTCTTGGCGGAGGGCGGGGGACTCGAACCCCCAAGGGCTTTCACCCGGCGGTTTTCAAGACCGCTGCCTTACCAATTAGGACTAGCCCTCCAGGAGTATCCTGTGCGGGCAGCGACCAGATAAGTACTATCTTCCCTTCAATTTGTCAAGGAGGCCCCGTACACCTTCGTTCACGTCGTCTTCCAGCTGGGACTGGATCCGCTGCTTCGCCTGCTCCAAGTCGAGGTTGACGCTCGGTTTAGCCGCCTCACCGGTGAACCGAAAATCGAGTTTCAGACGCCCGTCCGGCTCGCGAAAGCCGTCAGCCAGGAAAACCAGCTGCCCCAGTTCCGGCGTGAAACCGGCCGGTAACTTGACCGACAGCGCCAGGTCGATCGCGCCGGCGAAGCTGACCCAGCCATTGCCCTGCCAGTCGGTGTCCGGACCGTCGGCTCGCAGATCCCGGACCAGATAGCGACCTTCGAGGACCTCGAAGGTGTGCGAGAGGGCAGTGAAGCGAATATCCTGCAGATCCTGCCGCGTGCCCAGGTAAGGACGCACCTCGGCCAGCAGCTGCTGGGCGTGGAAGATGCCGTCCGAACTCGACGCCTCGCCGGTCAGGCGCAGCGTCTGCTTGGCGAGCTGGGAATTTTCCAGACGACAGCCTCCCCGTACCCGGGCCGACATGACCCCCTCCCACTGCGGCGCCAGTGCCGGCAGGTAGGGCGCCAGCAGAGCCGACGTGGGCACGGCGAAAGCTTCGGCGGTAAAGTCGAGTGCGCCGAAGGGATCGGTCCGGTAGTCGATGGTGCCCCGACCGTCGATCCGCCCCGTCGACCGTCGCGCCTGCAACGAATCGACCTCTACCACCCGGTCGGCAAGCCGTCCCGCGATCCGAACCTCGTCATAGGGCGCTCGCTGCAGCACTAGCCGCGTCGCCGTGCCGCCGAAACGCAGCTTCAGGTCCGTGGGGATCAGGTCGCCCGGTGCGCGCCGCGCCGCCGGCTCGGCCCACGCTGTCGTCGCCAGCAGGTCCAGACAGCGTCGCCGCCACGAGGCCCTCGTCTCGCCGCGCGCGGTCTGCACCGGTCGGCCGAATGCGGTCACCAGACGATCCAGGTCCAGCAGGGCGAGGTCGAGATCGAGCGTCATTTCCGCCTCACGCAGCAGGTCGTCGATGTGTAGCGTCGCCGCGCCGCTTGCGATCTCGTGATCGAGTCCGCGTGCCTGAATCGTCGCGGTGTCCAGGTCGCTCTGTAATTCGACCGCTTCGATGCGCCACGGGGCTCCGGGCAGGTCGCCCGTGATCAGCAACGGCGCCACCGACGCACCGACGGCGATTCCCGGCAGTTCACCGCCGGCCAGCGCGCGCCACCAGGCCGGCAGGTCGGACGTTGGCGGCGGTGACTCGATACGCGCCCGGGCGTTCCAGGTGACCGTTCCTTCGTAGTGCGGCTGCGCCGGCGCTGCACCGACCCCGGCAGTTGCTCGCCAGGGTTCGATCTGGTCGGACAGGGCGGCGAGGTCCAGCGATCCGTTCAGTTCCAGACGCAGCGGTACGGCGGCTCCCGGCGCCGGCAGGGTGCAGGTGCCCGCGCCACGCAGCGCCGTATCGGCCCAGCGCAGTTCCTCGAGCTCCACCACGAGCCGATCGGCGATCGCCGGCACGACCAGCCGACCACGCAGCGCCAGGTCGGCGAAGACCCGGTCGGGTCCCGGCCCCATCCCGATCAGCGACAGCCGATCGACGGTGGCGGCCAGGCCCGCCGCTGCGTGCTCACCCAGCACGCCGGACGCCGCCTCCCCGGCCACGGCGGCGGTACCGGCCGGCACCACCACGCCGCGGGAGAATCGGTCCAGCAAGCGGACGAAAGAGTCCAGATCGTCCAGCGTCACGTCCTGCCGCCAACCCGCGACGACGACCTGCTTCGTGGTGCCGCTCTCGCGCCACTCCAGGTGGCCGTCACGGACCTCGAGCCCGGCCACGGCCAGGCCCCACGACAGATCCCCGCCGGTCCCGGTGTCGCTCGCCGCCGTCTCCCGGCTCGCGTCCGCGGGCGGACGCGTGACCACCTCGGCCCGCGGTTCGTGCAGACGTATGGTCCCGGTCTCGATGCGCCTGTGCAGCAGCGGTCGGAGCGCCAGATCGATATCCAGGCTGCCGACGTCGACGCGATAGCGATCGAGGTTGTTGGGACTGCCCGTCGCCTGGGCGAGCTGCGCTCCCGTGCCGGCGATGCTGCCGTCGGCCACCGTCACCCGCAGGCGGGGCCAGAGCCGCACCTCGGCCTCGCCCAGACTCACCTGCGCGCCCGTTGCCTGTTCGACCCGCGACACGATCAGCGCGCGTATTTTTTCCGCCGGCAACAAGCGAGGCGCCAGCAGGACCAGCACCACCAGCAACAGTCCCGAGCACAGCAGGATCAACGAGCCGCGGCGTACATGTCTGGAAACCATTGCTACCTCTCCCCGGAACGGCTCAACAGCCCGTTTCAGGCGGTCGTCACGATGTGCCCGCCACCCAGGACGACATCGTCGTCATACAGAACCAGCGCTTGACCGGGCGCCGCACCGTGCACCGGACGTCCCAGATCCACCGTCAGGCGATCCCCGGCCAGCCGCCACGACCGCACCGGCGCGCCCGTGTGCCGATGCCGTATCCGCGCCACGACGCGGGACGTCGCGGGGTTGTCCGTCCGCGGCGGGCCGGCGCCGGGGAACTCGTCCGTACCAGCAAAAAAACCGTCGCAGACTATGGTCGTGACACCGAGTTCGGCTTTCCCGCCGACGACCAACCGGTTTCCCGCCACCTCCACGCGCAGCACGTACAGCGGCTTCGGACCAGCGATGCCCAGGCCGCGCCGTTGCCCTACCGTATAGTGAACCAGGCCCCGATGGCGTCCCAGCACGCGTCCCTGTCGATCCACGATGGATCCGGGCCGGTTGGCCTGCGCCTCCGGGAACAGGAACGAGCGGTCCCCGTCGGGTACGAAGCAGATCTCCTGGCTCTCGGGCTTGGTCGCCACCGGCAGATCGAGCGCCTGTGCCGCCCGCCGCACTTCCTCTTTGGTGTACCAGCCCAGCGGGAATACGATCCGCGGCCAGATTCGGCGCGCCACGCGGTACAGAAAATAGGCCTGGTCCTTCTGCACGTCGACCCCACGCAACAGCTGCCGATTCGCGTGATCGACGCGGGCGTAATGGCCGGTCGCCACGTGCGAACATCCCTGCCGGTCGGCCAGGCGTATCAGTTCGGGAAAACGTACGGCCGAGTTGCATTCCAGACACGGATTGGGCGTCGAACCGGCGCTGTAGGAGGCCACGAAGGGATCGATGACGTCCTGCTGGAACCGATCGCTGACGTCCGCGACCCAGTGCTGGGCACCGAAGCGAAAAGCGAGTTCACGCGCGTCGTCGATGGCGCTGAGCGAGCAGCACGAGGCGCCGGATTCGTCCGTGGTGTCGCTGTAACAGAAGTTCTTGAAGGTGACCGCGCTCAGCTCGCAACCCAGATGCGACAGCAACGCCAGGGCGACGCCGCTGTCGACGCCGCCACTGAGGGCGATCAAGATCCGGTCACCGGGTTTCGCCACATCGCGCAGAGCCTGGGGAATCGGCAGCGGGAATCCCATGGCGCTCCTCGTCGCGCTATCGGGAATGGTCGTGACCCTCGTGGGCGTCAGCCGCCCCCTTCTGCTCGGGCTTCTTGTCGGTCACCACTTCCTCGGGCGGTTTGGCCTCGAGCAGTTCCTTGACGATCTTCACGTTCTCGCGCGAGCGGGCGCCGATGTCACCCTTGGGATCGTATTTGGCCGCCAGCTCCCATTCCCGGATGGCTTCCCGGTAGATCTTGGACTCGGCGAACATGATGGCCAGGTTGTAGCGGGCCAGGGCACTCTTGGGGTGTTGCTCGATGACTCTCTGGAACTGGGCCAGGGCCTCGGCGGTGTGCCGCTGCCGCAGGTGAAGCGATCCCAGGTTGCAGCCCGCCTTCTCGTCGGTGGGATCGATCTCGAGCGCCCGGTGGTACAGTTCGCGGGCTTTCACGAGGCGTTCGTGCTTCTCTCGTTGGTCGGCTACCTGGTCGGCGCGGTCGTCCCAGAGCGAGCCGAGATTCACCAGCGCTTCGATGAAGGTGCTGTCCAGCGCCACGGCCCGATTGAAATAGAACTCCGCGGAGTCGAGCAGGCCCTCGACCAGATCGTTGTCCCAGCCGATCGCGATCGCCGAATCGCCGGCGGTCCGGTAGAACGAATTCCCCAGCTCATAGTTGGCGAACACGGCTGTCGGCGGATCTCCCGCGGCCAGAATCCGCAATGAATCTGCGCGTACGTCGGCGCCCATCTTTTCACAACGGAGCTGAAAGCGATCGATGGCGCTGAGCGGAACCTGGTCCCGGCAACCCGTAAAAATGAGGCCCGTCAACAAGCCAGCCAGTATCAGGGGAATATAGCGTTTCATGTCTGATCCTCTCCTGCCCCTATGTCATGTGTTACAGAGAAAACGCGGCTCGTAATAGTCGAGACCGCACCTACCACCATCGTTCCAGACCGGTAACCGTGACCATCAGACGGACAAACGAGCTCTGGCTGCCGGTTTCGCTTTCCTTGCCGATTATACCATACGTCGCCGCCACATCCACATGTCCTTCGCCCCGCCGCAGCGGCACGCCCGTACCGATGGAAATGGCCCGTTCGGTGATCTGATGACCGTGTACCAGGTAGCCCCAGCGTCGCATCGAAAAACCCGCGCGCAACGGCCAGTTGGTCGCGCCGCCGTGACGGATATTCGCGCGCTGTCGTTCCAGCCCGGCCGAGAAGGTCCACTCGTCCTGCATGTCCTGTTCCCATTCCCAGCGGCCCGACAGGTGCGAGAACTGGGTGAAATCGAAATCGGCGCCCAGCCGCCAGCGGTCCTTCACGCGTAGCTGGCCGCCCACCGACCACTCGGCAGGCATGCGCATGGTAAAGCCGGATTCGTTGCGCGCGGCTACGCTGCTCAGCGACACGGTGCGCTGCACCTCGACATCGTGGGTCGGCGTGAAGCGCGCACCGAGCTTGACCTTGCCGGCGTGCCACAGCAGCGAGTAACTCGTCGAGGTTCCGGAGAAGATGTCCTTCTGTTCCTGACGGGAGCGGACGTAGGGAAAGCTGGTCGTCACGTTCTCGGTCTCTTCGCCCTCGTCGGTGATGGTCGTCTGCCAGAAGGTCTCGTCGAGGGTCTCGGTCTGTACACCGCGGATCAGATTGACGCTGAAACCGACGGAAAGTCCGTCGCGCAAGCGGGCGGACAGGCCGAGGGGCGTCTGGAACTGGGTACCTTCGCGGACGAACAGCTCGAAATAATCGATGCGCTCGTCCCAGACCACGAGGGAATCCTGCACCTGACTCCGGTACTCCGAGGAACGACGCGCCTGAAAACCTGCCGTGGCGGCCAGACGGTCGCCCGCCATGGGCACGGCGGCGCGGAGATTGGGCGCGTAGGTGCGGAAGGTCATACGATCGCCGTCGGCCGACGTGCTCGACACGCGTTCGCCGTAAGCGGTGAACTGCAACACCACGTTGCTGATCCCGGCCAGGCCGGCCAGGTTCTTGAAGCCCGGCGCCAGGGTGTCCTGCACGGTCATGCCCCAGCCGCCGCGCCCGGAGGCGCGGGCGTCGCTGGTGCCGATGTTCTGTCCGATGTTCTGCAGGGCCAGCGGAGTCTGCGCCTGGCAGGCACCGACGCCGGGACCGCACTCGGATCCGGCCAGGACACCAGCGAGCAACCAGCCCGCCAGCAGCGGCGCCACGATCCGGTAGATCGGCATCGTCGCCACGGGTTTCTTGATGCGCAGCGCCGTCATTTCCCACCTCCGGTGATATCATCCACCCGCGTGTAGGTAATGCGCAGCCGAGGCCACAGTTCGGGGTCGGCCGCATCGGTACCGTGGAAGCGGAATTTACGCAGGTAGAAATCAGGCCCGAGCGTTCCCTCGGTGTATTCCGTGAAAAAGCTCTCGCCGGCGCTCAGCAGAAAGCCGCGTTGCGCTTCGTAAACCCCGTTCACGAAGCGCTGCACCGATGCGGTGACGTTGAACTCCATGGTGGGATTGAAATCCTCGCTGCGTACGTCGACGCTCGAGCGACCGGTGATCTGATACACCGTACTCTGTTCGAGGGCAGCCTCGAGCGCGGCCAGGCTGACGGCGCTGACGGGATCGGGTATCAGCGTGGTGTCGATCTCCGAGAGCACGATCGAGCCCGGCGTGCCGTAACTCCGTTCGCGATCGTTGACGATGGTCAACTCCGCTCGGTTGATCAGTATGTTTGCCGGCAACAACGACAGATCGAAGGACAGAACCGGCGCCACCCGATCCAGGGTGCGCAGGAGCCAGCCGTCCGCGGGATCCAGCGGTGGTGTTTCGAGTTCCAGCGTCGAGGCATCGGCAACCGGCTGGATCCGGACCACCCGGTCCCGGGTCAGATCGACGGTCAGTACCGGGCCCAGCAGGGTACCTTCCCTGAGGCTGTCGATACTGCTCGCCGCATGCTTCATCTCGCGCGAAGCGATGCCGATGAAGCACGAGTCGATGTCGGCGCTGAGATCTTCCCTGAAGACCACACCCACCTCCTGGCGCGCATTGTACCAGTCGATGAAGGCGTTTTCCTTGATGTCGATCTTGATTGCCGATTTGACGAAATCGGTCGCCGAGAGCGAATTCTCGTTGAGCAGTTCCTCATCGTACGGGGGCAGGGTTCCAGGAACGGCGAGGGTATCGAAGGGACTCGACAGCTGGTGTACCGCGAAGGATTTCTTAACCACCTCGGAGTCTTCGTTGCGCAGGGTGTCGTATGCGAGCAGAACGTAGAGGCGGATGTACACCGCGTCGATGCTGTCGGGATGAACCAGCGCATCGATCAGCAGGGTGTCGGATAGCGCCGAGAAATCGTAGTTGGCGAGAATCGCCGAACTCTCCCCCTCGCTCTCCCCGAAATACAAAACCTCGGCCGTATCCGGACGCGTCGATTCGTTGTCGATGTCCAGATGCGCGTGCTGCGTCACGGCGACCAGTTCCACCGTCTGCAGCAGCGAATCGATACTGGTGTCGACCAGGTCGCCGCCCACGGGGTTCGCCGGATCGCTCGAGCAACCCAGAAACGACGTGGTCAACACCATCACCAGCAGGATCAGCGGATAGACCGGGCACGCCATCCGGAGCGCCCCACGCACGCCAACCAGCAAAGTCACGTTCGAGTCCTTTCTTTACGCATTACACGCGGCGCCCGTCAAGCCGTCACCGCGGCGTGTCGGCGACCTGACGCGCCGACAGGGAAATACGCGTGAAGCCGCTTTTCTTCACCAGATCGATCAGGCCGACGACCCGGCCGTGGGTCGCCTGCATATCGGCCCGCAACACGATCCGGTCCTCGGCCGTGGCGGCCTGCAGCTGTTGCAGCGCCACCTGCAGTTCATCCTCGGTCAACTGCCGGTCATCGAGATAGATAGTGCCGTCGTCGGTCAGATACAACACCGAAGGTGAAGTGGGCGTCTGTTCCGCGGTGGCCGAACGCGGCAGCACCAGGTTGATCGCCGGCTGGCTCTTGAAGGTGGAACTGACCATGAAAAAAATCAGCAGCAAAAACATCACGTCGATCAGCGACGTGATGTTGATGATCAGGCTCTTGCCCTTTTTCTTGGGCTGGAACTCCACGAGCTAGCTTCCTTCGGGAGCGCTGTGCAGGCCCGCGCTCTGGCCCGTTCGTTGCTTTTGCCGACGGCGCAGGGTCTCGAGCACCTTGGTTGCATACACCTCGAGTTCGAATATGATCCCACCGGCGCGTCCACTCAACCAGTTGTAGCCGACCAGCGCCGGAATACCGATGAAAAGCCCGGCCGCCGTGGTGACCATCGCCTCGCTGATACCGCTGGACAGGGACTCGGGATTTCCCAGCCCGGTGGTCGAGATGGTCGTGAAGACGCGAATCATGCCCAGCACCGTACCCAGTAGGCCGAGCAGCGGCGCCACGGCCGCCACCGTCTCCAGGATGCCCAGGTGACGCGTCAGCCGGGTCGCCTCCTGGTGCCCCACCTCCTGCAACACGTCGCGGGTGATCTCCCAGTCGTCGTCGGCATGTTCGAGCCCGGCCCGGACGATGTTCGCGAACGGTCCCGGCCAGCGGTCGCAGATCGCCTGGGCGACGGCGAAGTCGTCGCTGGCGCTGAGCGTCTCCACGGCCTCGGCGATCTCCGGCACCACGATCCGCTGGTGCCGCAGCGTGTAAATCCGCATGATGATCACCGTCAGGCCGAGCAACGAACACAGACCGATGGGGATCATCATGTAACGGCCGGCGAGAATCATTTCCCACATGGTTGTTCTTTCCTCCAGCGAGCCCGCCGTGGACCCGGCTTCGAACGGTCGCGGTCCGCCGTGGCGACGGCGCCGTTGGCTGTCCGCCCGGTCATCTCTTCCAGGCAGGATAGTACAGCGAATAGGTGATCACAAGATTCTCGTCCGGGTAACCGGGCGGCAGTGGCGCGTAGGGCGCAAAAGCCTGCAAAGCGGCCTCACTGGCCTTGTGTAACGATTCGTGGCCCTCGCCTTCGAGCACTTCCAGGGAGGTGAGCTGCCCGCTGCGGGCAACCACGATCCGGATCTTGGTCATGCCGCTGATCACGCCGATCATGTAGGCGTAGGGCGCCATCCAGTGCCGGCGCAGGTCCTTCTCGAAACGATGCATCCACGGGGCGTAATTCCACTCGTAACTGCTGAGACTGAACGCTCCGGTGACGGCGACGTTACCCGCCACGGTACTGGTCGCCCGGTGCTGGAAATCGAAGCCCCGGTCGCCGACCTGTCCCTGCCGGCCGGGTTTGAGGATCGACGGCGGCTGACCCGCGATCCAGTCGGGCGACTGTTGCCCGTCGGGTCGCTCCGCCTTTTCGGTACCGGTCTGTTCGTCGCGATCGACCTGCGGACCACCCTCGTCCAGCGTCCACTGTCCGCGCGGATCGGCTTGCTGTCCCGTGGCCTCGGCTTCCGGCGTCGGCGTCGCCGTTTGCTGCTCGGCACCGCGACGCGACGGTTGCTCCGGGGACGCCTCCTGCAACGTCATCGCCGGGGCGAATTCGACACCCTCCGAACCGCTGAGTTCCTCTTTCCTGATCGCCACCTGGTCCACTTCCGCCAGCTCGTCCACGGCCGGATTCCGCGATGCGTCGCCGCCCGCCAGCAGGTCGGCGGCGCGAGCGTTGTGCAGGGCGAGAAACGCCGGATCCTCGGGGGCCGTCGGCACCGCCAGGCGTTCGGGGATGGCCACGTAGGTCGACGGCTGCTCGGCCCGCGTCTCCACGGCCTCGTCCGGCAACAGTGTGACTTCGATTTCCGACTCGTCGGCAGGATCGTGCCACGGCTCGGGTTCGGCCTGCAGGGGAAGATTCCAGGTCAGAACGACAACCAGCGCGTGCGCCAGAACAGACACGGCAGCGGCAATGGTCATCAGTTTCCGTTCGGTCACGATCGGCGCCCTCGTCTGCAGCTCTCGCGCGGGGAAAGTAGATCCGGCTTGTTTACGAATGGGCATCTGCGTGCGGTCACGGTACTTCGTTTCATGAGCAATGTACCCTTTCCCGGCTGGAAAGGCAAAGTTGTCGACCTCGTCGGCCGCAACCGCTAACTTGACGCAACCGTGCCGACGATCGATTCTCTGGGCGGCGCCAGCCAACGGCCGACCAGGAGAGGATTACCATGACGATCCCCGAGCCACCGAACGGCAACGGCTCCCCGGCGAGCACTGGACCCCGGTGCGACCGACGGCAAGTCGCGGCGCTGCTGCGCGTGCTGGCCGACGCCAATCCCCAAACGCTCGAACTCGGGGTTTCCCTGCGCGATTTGACGACCTTGCGTATCGGCGGCCCCGCCGCGGGGTTGTGCCGCATCGTTAATTCCGAGCAGGCCAGCCGGTTCCAGGCTTTTGCGCGAAGTAACGGTGTCCCCATCTACTATCTCGGCGGCGGCAGCAACGTTCTCGCCGACGACGCCGGCTTTTCGGGCCTGATCCTGAAAGTGGAGATCGCCACCTACGAGCCGCGGGAAAACCGTCTGCGGGTCGGAGCCGGGCTGGATTTCGACACCGTGATCGCACGAACGCTGGCCGACGGGCTGGTGGGCCTGGAGTTCGCCTCCGGCATTCCGGGATCCCTCGGCGGCGCCATCGTGGGCAACGCCGGCTGTTTCGGACACGAAATCGGTGAATTCCTCACCGAGGCGACCGTGTTGCGGCCCGACGGCTCGCTGGAGATCGTAGGTCCCGAGGCCTTCGCATTCGGTTACCGGCACAGCGCGATGAAGGACTCGGGTAGCCTGTTGCTCGAGGCGGTTCTCGACCTGCGTGACGGCGATACGGTGGCGGCGCTGGCCGACCGGGAAGCGAAGCTGGCGCTGCGTCGAGAAAAACACCCGCCCCCCGAAGGCTGCGCGGGCAGTTACTTCCAGAACCTGCCGCCGGACCGACCCGGTGGGCGCCGCCGCGCCGCCGGAGAATTGCTCGACGCCGCCGGCGCCCGGTCCATGCGCGTGGGCGACGCGGCCGTCTTCGCGCACCATGCCAACATCATCATCAACGCCGGCGCCGCGCGCAGCCGTGACGTGCTGCAACTCGCCGAGCAGATGAAGGCGGCCGTGCGCGAGCGTTTCGGTGTCGAGCTGGTCGAGGAAGTACGGTACCTGTCGGCAGGTCTCTTGCTCTAGCCCGGACCACACTGTTCGCTGTGCCGGCTGCCCTTCGCGACGACGCGAAGGGTCGCGGCGGGGTGTGTCGTCAGCGGAGCAACGTTATCTTGCGCGAGATCACACGATCCTCGGTGGCCACCAGCAGGAAATAGGTGCCGGCACCGGCCGGCCCCCGCGCGCCGCGGCCGTCCCAGGCGACGGTGTGCCGCCCCTGGGCGCGTTCGCCGGCGCTGAGCAGGGCGACTTGCTTGCCCGCCAGGTCGACGACCGTCACCCGTACGCTTGCGGGCAGCGCCAGTTCGAAGTCCACCGTCACCCTGGGGTTGAAGGGATTCGGCTGCGGCCGGGACACGGCCAGCGGTACCGATAGCGGTTCGAGCGCCGCGTCGAAACAGTCGGCGGGAGCTGCGACCAGATGGCGGTCGCCCGCACCGCTGTCGAGACGAAACAGCAGGTCGTCTTCGGCGCCGGCGGACAGAGCGATCGCCGCGGCGTCGGCGCCGTTGAGCCGCAACACCCAGGTATCGCCGGAACGGTTGAGGTCGCCGTACAGCGCCATCGCGGGCGAAGCCAGTCCCCGCCAACCGGTGTCCGTCCATGCTTCGAGCAGCCAGCCGTCGGGTTCGCCGGGACGGAACCGAACGTCGAGCGCACGCTCCACACACTCTACCGCCAGGACGGGCGGCGTGACCGCCACGGCGTTGGGCTCCACGTTCAACATCACCAGCGCGATCTGTAAAGCTGCGTCCAGGACCACGAAGTCGGGAACATCGTCGCCGTTGAAATCGCCGGGATGGGACTGTATGGGTTGTGGCGTGGCCGGGAAATCGACCGATGTCGTGAACACCCAGTCGTCGGCATTGATGACGGCGCCGGCCGCTCCGGTTTGCTGGTAGGTCACCAGCAGATCCTGTCGATTGTCGACGTCGATATCGTGCGCACACATGTAAACCGGCTGAGCCGAGAGCTCCCACTCCAGAAGCCGAGCGATGAGCATGTTCTGACCGGTGTTTTCCAGCAAAGAAATCGCGGTCGTGAGCGGGTCGACTTGATTGACAACAACCAGGTCATCATCGAGATCCCCGTCGATGTCGGCAGCCGCGAGCATCCCCGCGAACACACCGGCCGCGCGATTGTTGAACGCGGCAAAACTCCTGCCGTCCACGTTGATCGCCGTCTTCACGTACGGCAGCACGCCGCTCACCGCCAGATCGAGTCGGTTGTCGTTGTTGAGATCGAGCAGACTCGCCGAATGCAGATTGATCGGCAACGGCACGGTCAGCAGGTCGGGAAAGCTGCCGTCCCCGGCACCGAACCAGATGACGATATCGTCCGAGGTCTTGTTGGCGATGGTCAGATCGAGGTTGCCGTCAGCGTCGACATCCGCCGCGAATACCTGATAGGGCAGATCGCCGGTCGCCAGCGCCACCGATTGCGTGAAACCGCCGTCCGGCTGGCCCAGCAGGACCAGCACCTGATTCGACGGCGTCTGGAGAATCGCCAGGTCGAGCCACTCGTCGGCGTCCAGATGGGCCACGGCCAGGGCGGAAACGTATTCCGGTACCGGGACGGATAGATCACGACTGAGATTGCCGTGTCCGTCGCCATGAAGGATCTCGAGGGTCGGCGGAGCGAGCACGGACACCACGACATCGAGATTGGTATCGCCGTCCAGATCGACGACCTCCGCCGTCAGGGGTTCGCCGGGAAGGAAGGCAGCCAGATAGCCCCAGAAGCTCGGGACATCGTTCCCGAACAGCGCCGCCACCCGCTCGGCGATGCCATTGGCCACGATCAGGTCGAGGTAGGTGTCGCCGTCGAGATCTCCCGTATACAGATCGGCGGCCTCACCGCCGGTGTAGAGGCTCGCCTTCAGTTCCCAGACGTCGTCCACGCGCAAGAAGTAGTTGGCGACCTCGTAGGGTCTGCTCCAGCACAGCATCGTCAACTCGCCACTGACCATCTGCACGATCCGCAGGCCGTCGATCGCCATGGGCGTGGTCACCTGCTCGCCGGGCACCAGCGTACCGCCCGCCGCGTCAATCACGGTCACGAACGACTGATCGGCATAACTCAGGAAGAGTTCATCAATGGTGTCGCCGTCCTGATCGTACACGTACAGCGCCCGCGGCACACCCGCGAAGCTCAGCTGATCATCGAGGTAATACTGGTTCAGCCCATCCTGGCGGAACACCGACAGGGCCGCGGACAGCGCGCCGGCATCGGCCGTCACGATCTCGGGTACGCCGTTGTCCTCCAGATCGATCAGCACCGCCTGGAGTGGCTGGTCGCCGGTAGCCAGGCACTGGGTCTGTTGCCACTGGTCGCCTTCACCGTTGATCAATACCAGCTGGTCGCTGCCCGGATACGGCACCGCCAGACCGGTCGCGCCGTCGGCGCCGACCGGTCCAACCGCCAGCAGGCCGGGATCTTCCTCCAACGGGATCCGCGTCAGTTCCTGCACGAACGGATACGGATTCTGGTAGCTCAGCAGTACGATCTGATCCGGGTTGGCCGTCGCCACCACGAGCACCGGCGTGAGCGGTTCCTCCCTGGGCATCAGGACGAGATCGACGACCTCACCGTCCACCACCTGCACGCCAGAGTGGATGAACCGATTCGAGGCGCTCAACAGGTAGAAGGCCACCGAACCGCCGGCGGTACCGGCTGCTATCTCCAGATCGCCATCTCCGTCGATGTCGAGGCAGACGACCGACGACGATACGTTGGCGATATCGATACCGACCTCACGAGGGAAATTCAGCGGTTCGGCTGCGTCGGCCGGCGCGGTGCACCAGACCGGCACGGTCAGCAGTGCGAACAGCATGCCGGCGAGCACGACGGAACAGGCCCGCGTCGCGTGCGGGCGGGGGGCAACAGCCTCGGGCGATAGACGGAGACGACCGGTCCAGCCGGCGGCTGCGGTCGCGATCGCGGTCCGGCGTATTCTCAGGGGCATTGGGTGCCTTTCCTGACACAGGTGGATGCTCATTTCAATATACCAAGATTCGTTCGTGGGACAAAGGCTTCGCCATTAATTATTGACAGTGCCGCGCCAGCGCCTGAAATTAATAGAACTCATAGTCCCGGGTGCGGTTTGTTCGAGCCGACAGGAGCCGATTCATGTCCCAGCGATTTGCCCTCGTCTTGACCATCCTGGTTTTGTCCAGCGGTATGCTCTACGCCCAGAGCGAATCGGAAGAAAATACCTTCAATCTCCAGCGCGAAGGCTCGGGCCAGTTGTTGCTCCTGGAGGAAGAAGAAGAAGCGGCACTCGTTCCGCAGATCGACGGCGGCAACGTCGAAGCGAGCATTACGTTGGGTTTCAGCGATCTCGGCACCGTGTTGTTCCAGCACGAACAGATCATCTACAAGTATACCGAAGAGGCGACCTTCTGGGGCGATGTCACCCTGACCGGCGAGTCGGCCTTCAATCCCATCTTGCGCACGGCCTACAACGTGACCGATTGGCTGGCCCTGGAGTCGCAGCTCGGCATAACCTTCTCCAAGTATTACGGTGCGATCGAGAATCCCGGCCGGCGCATCAACGAGCCGCGTGCCAGCCCCGATGTGAATCCTCCCGAAGTCGGCGAGTTCGATGCGGAAACCCGTTCCGTCGTCTCGGGCAGTGCCGGATTGAACCTCCTCTATTACGTGTTCGATCATATCGCCGGCAATTCCGAAGGCCGCTTCCACCCCTTCCTGGCCGGAGGTCTCGGGCAGATCTGGTATGGCTTCGACTCCAATTACACCGAATCGGTCACCAGCAGCCGTAACTACTACGGCAGCGCCGGGCTGCGCATCATCACCGACAAGCACCTGAGCATACGCATGGAAATAAACTACAACCACCACGTGCTGGATATCGAGCCCAGCCAGTACTTCGACGTGCTCAACGAAGGCATCTTGCAGATTCCCCTCAATGAGTTCCCTGAGGTCGGCGGACAACAAGCGGTCGAGTCGTTTGCCTCGCATACCATCGACGCCGTGGGCTGGTCCATCGGCGTGATGACGACCTTCTGATCCGGCATCCTCATGCTGTTCACGTTTTCGACACCGGCAGGCGTGCTGTCAGGCGAGCGGCGCGGTCCGTCGCCTTTCCGGTCGCTCTCAGGTCTGATCGGTCGCTAGTCCGCACCGACGACGAATCCCGGCAGGGACTCCAGACGGAATTCGAGCGCTTCGGTCAGCTGGCGAACGGAAACTCGGTTCTGGCCGTCCAGTGCGGCCACGGTGCGGGCGACGCGCGCGCAGCGTAGAATCCCGCGCACCGACAGCGCCAGCGATTCCGCTGCCCGGCCGAGAAAGGCGCGTGCCGGCTCGTCCAATCCCCAGCCGCGCACGATCGTGGCCGGATCGGCGCCTGCATCGGGCACGCGTGCCGACCGCCGTAGCAGCCGTCGCCTGGCCCGGTCGAGGCAGTCGACCGAAGTATGCCGTCGCCAGTCCAGCGGCGGTTCGGCCGCCCCTTCTCTCGTGTCGCGACCTGCTGCGCTGCGCCGCGACTGGGGGTTGCCGACCAGATCGGTGGAACACTCGGTCATCTCGACGACCAGATCGAAGCGATCGAGCAACGGTCCCGAGATACGGCTGCGGTACCGCTTCAGCAGCGCCGGCGAACAGGTGCACCGGCGGCGCCGGCTGCCTAGATATCCACAACGACACGGGTTCATGGCGGCCACCAGCTGAAAGTCGGCCGGATAGGTACAGAATCCGGTGTTGCGAGCGATGGTGATCACACCTTCCTCCAGGGGTTCCCGGAGCCCGTCGAGGACCGCGGCCGAGAATTCGGCCAGTTCGTCGAGGAAGAGGACCCCCCGGTGCGCGAGGGTCACTTCACCGGGCCGGATACGCGTGCCGCCACCCAGCAATCCGGCGCGGGTAACCGTGTGATGCGGTGCCCGGAATGGACGCTGCCGGATCAAGCCGACGCGCCGAAGCAGCCCCGCGGCGCTGTGAATGCGCGTGACCTCGAGCCCCGCAGCTTCATCGAGCTCGGGTTGCAGGTCGCCGAGCAGGCGGGCCAGCCGGGTCTTGCCCGTGCCGGGAGGTCCGACGAGCAGGAGATTGTGTGCGCCGGCAGCGGCCAGCGCCGCCGCGCGCCGCGCGCGTTCCTGCCCCTCGAGGCACACCAGACCGGCACGTACACTGGAATGGTCGCTACGGCGGTGCTGTTCGCGGACCCCGGCCTTTGCTCGTGGTGGCCGTACGTGATGCGCAGCAAGCGCCTGATCTGTCCGGCGCGTGTGGTGGGCGCGCGGCCGCTGCGGCTGCACGGGCAGCCGGCCATGTAGCCACCAGTCCGCCACCTCGGCCAGCGTCGCGGCACCGATCACCTCGGTACCCTGTACGAGCTTCGCCTCCCAGGTCTGGCACGCCGGCACGATGACCCGCCGCTGTCCTCGGTCCACCGCATCCAGAACCATGGGCAATAGACCCCGGACGAGACGCAACTCGCCGAACAACGACAACTCGCCCAGGTAGAGTCCGTCGGGTACCGGCGGCGCGTCCCCACCCCGTCCTTCCCGTGCGGCGAGCACCCCCAGTGCGATGGCCAGATCGTACGATGCGCCTTCCTTGCGAATATCGGCCGGGGCCAGGTTCACCGTGACCTTGCCCGGTGGAAAGCGGAAGCCGCTGTTGCGGATCGCCGACAACACACGCTCGCGGCTCTCCTTGACCGCCGTATTGGGCAAGCCGACGATGAAGAACCCGGGCAGGCCGCGGCACAGATCGACTTCCACGGTAACTTCATAACCGTTGATACCGAGGATCGCCCCGGTTCTGATTCTGGTAGCCAACATGCTCCTTCCGCCACGACCGCACATCGCCGCGCGAGGGCGGGCGGCCATCGACAGCACGGCCGATGCAAGGAGCGAACCGGCCGTAAACCCAGCCTGCCGCCGCCGGCCGGGGCTTGCCGCCACCGGGGCGTCAACGGCGCATGACGCGCCGCGAGGCAAACGACAATGACGGGGAAAAAAGAGCGGAGGTCCCGTGAAGGACCTCCGCCAGATGTGTTGTACTACGTCGAAGGCCGCAACCCGCACCGGTCACGCCACCGACATCTACTCCGTCGTCAGTACGGTTCTACAGATCCTGAGGACGAACGGTCTTGCGACCATTGGCCACAGCCCGACCCTCGGCAACCTTGATGAGCTCACGTACTTTCGTATCCAGGGCAGCGTAGAATTCCCCGGAAACGTTGCACTCCTTGACGGCTTCCTTGGTCTTGCTTTTGCTGATGATCAAATCGGCCATGAGTTCTCCTTAACGTTATTGGTTCCTTTGCTGGCTGGTGGAAATCTGTCCGCGGGTGTTCTGGCACGTTGTCGGCTGCGGAGGACTTCACCTGCTCCCGTGATGTCCGCTCTGCTAAGCGCCGAATCCGGCTTCAGCGGCCGGTAACGGCGTTTTTGAGCGAGCTGCGACACAATCGCCTCGACAGCAGACTCTGTCAAGAGTAGATTTTTCCCGACAAAGTTACCGGGCGCCGAATCCGGCGCAGGCTAATACACGAGAGAATCTACCAAAAGGAGCTTGATATGACCACCGACAGGGTCCTCGCCTATCTCGACGAACACCGGCAGCAGCACCTGGAGCAGCTCTGCGAGTTTCTGAAGATCCCGAGTATCAGCTCCCAGAGCGAGCACAAGGAGGACGTGCTGCGGGCCGCCTGCTTCGCAGCCGACGAGTTGCGGGAGCTCGGCCTGTCCGTCGAACAGATCGACATGGGCGGCCACCCGCTTGTCTACGCGGAAACGGAAATCAAGCCCGATCGTAGAACTTTATTGTTTTACGGCCATTACGACGTTCAGCCCGTCGATCCGCTCGAATTGTGGACCTCTCCCCCCTTCGAACCGCGCGTGGAGGACGGAATCGTCTGGGCTCGCGGCGCGTGCGACGACAAGGGCCAGCTCTACACCCATATCAAGGCCCTGGAAGCCTATATCAAGCAGGGCATCGAACTGCCGGTGAACGTCAAGTTCATCCTCGAGGGCGAGGAAGAAGCGGGTGGCGAGAGCATCGGCGCCTTCACCGAGCAACACGCCGAAAAACTGGCCTGCGATGCGGTCGTGGTTTCGGATACGGCCCTCTACAACGAGGAAACGCCGGCGATCTGTTACAGTCTGAAGGGGCTGGCCTTTTTCGAGATTCGCCTTTCCGGGCCGGGCGCCGATCTGCATTCCGGCAGTTATGGCGGTACGGTCCAGAATCCGGGAAATGCCATCTGTGAGCTGGTCGCCAAGCTCAAGGACGCCGACGGCCGCTGCCTCGTTCCGGGCTTCTACGACGATGTGCTGGATGTGGACACGGCGGAAAAGGACGCCTTTGCCTCGCTGGGTTACACCGACGAGATACTCAAGGAAGAAACCGGCTCGCCGGCCGCTTTCGGGGAGAAGGGCTACACGACCCTCGAACGCATGTGGGCCCGACCGACCTGCGACGTGAACGGCCTGGTCAGCGGCTACGGCGGCGAGGGCGCCAAGACCATCATTCCGGCCACGGCCACGGCCAAGGTCAGCATGCGCCTGGTGCCGAACCAGCAGCCCGAGAAGATCGCCGCGGCCTTCAAGGAGTACGCCGAGAGCATCGCGCCCGCGGGTGTGCGGATCGAGGTGGAGAACCTGCACAACGCCGCGCCGGTGCTGGTGCCGCGCGACTCCGAGATGATGCAGGCGGGCATGCGCTCCCTCGAGCAGGGTTTCTCGGCCAGGCCGGTGTTCATCCGCGAGGGCGGTAGCATACCCATCGTGGGCACTTTCCAGGATTATCTGAAGGTACCGGTCCTGCTGCTCGGCTACGGCCTGTCGACCGACAACATCCACTCCCCCAACGAGAAATTCCACCTCGAGAATTTCTGGCGGGGTGCGCGGACCTCGGCGGTGCTGATGGAGGAAGCAGCGAAGTAGCCGTGGCTTCGGTAGCTCGTGTCCGGCTCCGTCCCGCAGGGCGCGACAAGACACGGTATTCGCGATTGACAACCGGGTGCCGAGGACCTAGCTTTTTGCCCTCGGTTTACGTACGGCACATGCTACCTGCGTATGGGCATGTATGTCCTGCAAACGAGCGTCCCCTTCGTCTAGTGGTTAGGACACCGCCCTTTCACGGCGGCAACACGGGTTCGATCCCCGTAGGGGACGCCA